>JAZNSO010000084.1:0-77160 GCA_045591245.1 Bacteroidales bacterium | reverse complement strand
ATTAAACCTACCCGAGGTTTGCGAGTGCAAAGATAATAAAATAATTCTTACGAAAAACAGCCTGTATGAAATTATTTTTCAATTAATTAATCTTTAACTCATCAACGAAAATCCAAGCAGGGTAGCCGTAGCCTGAATGTCCTTCTGGACACATAAATGGCTCAATAACAACATTGACGTATCTTGCATTTGTCTTATCAAAGTCAACGTTGAAATTCATGACGCCGTCTTCTGCTACCGTCTCAATTGGAAATTCTTGATAATGTATCTCCTTAAATTCATCTCCGTCATCTGAAACAGAAATCTTAAGTGACTTGGCATTGAAAATCCAGTCGCCTTTGGTTAGGTTGCAGTTGAATCTCAAATTGCTTATTTCTTGGTTCTCAAGTAAATCGATTGTTGCATCCATGTTTTCTCCGAAGAAAGCAATCCATCTGCCAGTTTTGTAGTTTTTACCTCCTGACAGACCATCAATTAATGTTTGAGCGCCTTCAAAACGATAGTTCTCATGTGGCTCGTTCTTTAAACTTATAGGATTCATTGACGATTTGCTGAGTTCGATATCGGTTTTAAATTCCTTGCCTACGCTGGTTTTTCTCTTTACGATAGCTCTTAATTTCGCGCTTTCTGTAAGTTTAAGTGGCTCAGTGTATTTTGTTCCGTTTGTCAATGGATCTGTTCCGTCTAATGTGTACAGAATGTCGCCTTCACCAAACTTCGACATCGTGACATCAATACATTTTGCTTCAACATTAGGAACAATATCAACGTCAATGTCGAAGATGTGTTTCGCGTAATTCCAGTCTTTAAGGTCATATAACTGAACCATTTTGTATGCGCGTTTGCGGAAGTCTTCGTAATCCTTTTGCTCTGGCAAAACCCATTGCACTTCAGTCAAAGCATCCATTCTTGGGAGAACTCTGTAAAACGCTGTGTTCATGTCTTTTATGTATTCAACCCAGAGGTTTGCCTGCGCGCCTAAAATGTGTTTCGCTTCTTCTTTTGTCAATTCTGAAGGGATTGGCTCAAATTCATAGACTCTGCTTACAGGAATATAGCCGCCGATTGCTAATGGTTCGTCATCTGTGTTATCTGTCTGATAATAATCGAAATAGAGGTGAGAACATGGTGTCATTATCACATCGTGATGTTGTTTTGCACCTTCGCGACCGCCGTCAACGCTTCTCCAACTCATGACGGTGACCTTAGGTCCGAGTCCGCCTTCCAACACCTCATCCCAGCCAATGACTTTACGTCCGTGATCTTCAACGAATTTCTCCATTCTTGTCATAACGTAACTTTGGAGATAATTTTCTGCTGTGAAATGATCATCGTCTTTTAATCCCAATTCTTTAATCTTAGCTTGGCATTTCGGACATTGTTCCCAACGTGTCTTAGGGCATTCATCGCCGCCAATGTGAATGTATTCGCTTGGAAATATGTCCATCACCTCTGCTAAGACATCTTCCAAGAAACGCATCGCGTCTTCGTTGCCGGCGCAGATAACATCTTCAGAAACACCCCATTGCTTCCATACTTCGTATGGTCCGCCTGTGCAGCCAAATTCCGGATATGTGGCTAAAGCTGCCAACTGATGTCCTGGTAAGTCGATTTCTGGAATTATTGTGATATGACGTTCTTCTGCGTATTTTACCAAGTCGCGGAGTTCGTCTTGTGTGTAGAAACCACCGTGACGTATGGTGTCGTAAGTCTCAGTCTTGCCGATTTTTGTTCCTGAGCGCCAAGCTCCTACTTTTGTCAACTCTGGATATTTCTTGATTTCAATGCGCCAGCCTTGGTCGTCGGTTATGTGGAGGTGGAACTTATTCATGTTGTGTAATGCCATGACGTCGATAAATTCTTTGATGGAATCTAAGTCAAAAATGTGGCGGCTTACGTCCAGCATCATGCCTCTGTGACCGAATCGTGGATAATCGTAAATTTCTCCAGCAGGCATATTCACAGATTCGCCTTTTGCATCGAAAGGAAGACTCTTTCTTAATGTCTGAATGGCATAAAATACACTTGAAGCATTACTTCCGATAATGTTTATATTGTTTTCATTAACAATAATTTTGTATGAATCGTTTTCTGTAAATATTGCAGGGTCGATTGATAAGTTTATCGAACCTTTTTTTGCTTCGTTTGATTCCTCTACCTTTAACGAATATCCTAAAATTTCATTAAGATATTCTGACAAAAAATTAGCTTCTTTGATTAATTCTGCTTGAGAATTTGGGTAAGTAATGGTGACGTTTTTTGAAAGGACAAATGGATTTTCTGCGCTTTCAACGATGTCTTTTGGAAGTGGAATAACCCTGTAATCTGCTTGTTGCAAATTGCTTGAACATGATATTAAAGTCAGTGCGATAATACCAGCTGCGATGATGTTTTTAACCTTCATTTTCTTAAAATAGTTGAACAATTTTTTAGTTTGCGAAATTAAGAAAATTGAACGAATTATTCAAGTATTTTTTATAAATTTACTGCCAAATATTATGTTATGAAACTAAAAGTCAATCTTTATCATTTACAGATATTAATGCTGCTTTTTTTGCTCTTCAATTTGTCTTCTTGTAAGTCAGACAGAGAGATAAATGATGAGTTTTCAAACTATATTTTGAAAAATGTAAGTGACGACAAGTCTTATTTTATAAAACTCGATTCTGTTGATGGCTCCTTTGCCGAAGGTAGGATGTATTTTATTTACAAGGATTTAACAATGCTTCCGGAGACTTTTTTTCTTGATTTTTACAAGAATAAATGTGTGGTAAAGTTTTCAAATTCAGACGTTTGGACTTTGAAGTTTAAGAAGTCGAACAATAATAGATTTGAAGGCGTTATGACATCTAAAACTTTTTCTGGAAAGAAGAAGTTCGTCTTATATACATACGTAGATGATTATGATGCCTCTTTTGATTTGAGCAGATTTAAGAAAAGTATTTTTGATGTTGAAAGGCTTGCAAATATCAATTATGCGAATGTAAAAGGGTTTTGGACTTCAATCCCTGATGATACAATTGATGTGGTGAATGTTCTTAAAATAGGTTTGTTTAACTCCTTGAAAAGAAAGGATTTAGGTCTTGATATGGATATTTATATTCCTAAAAATGATACTATTTCTAAGCGTCCGCTGATTATGCTTATTCATGGCGGCGCATTTTTCATTGGCGACAAGGCGACTATTCCGTATCAGAAATGGTGTACTCATTTTGCTTCATTAGGTTATGTCTGTGTATCAATTAATTACAGGATGGGATTCAGGGTGAATTCCAAAGCTATTGAGAGAACTGCATATCAAGCTACTCAGGATGCTCATGCGGCGATGCGTTTCTTGGTTTCCAAAAAGGACATTTATCGCATTGACCCTGATTATCTGTTTGTTGGAGGCGCGAGTGCGGGAAGTATTACTGCTATGAATCTGACTTATATGCGAAATGAGAACAGACCTCAGTCCTCATATTCGTCTCTCTTCCTCGAAGATCTTGGTAATTTGGAATCATCTGGAAACGACATATATAATAAGTTCAGAATCAGAGCTGTGGCAAATATGTGGGGAACCGTTTATGATTTGGATATGCTTAAAAACTCAAATGCGTCAATCATTTCGTTCCATGGTGATAAGGATGTGGTTTTGCCATACGGATTCGGCTATCCTTTCAGGGCAATAGGTGAGTTTCAGAAGGTTTTCTTCGATGAGATGTACGGATCTTCATATATTCACGAAAAAGCCCTTGAATTGGGAATTCGTTCCGAAATGCACACTTTCCATGGACAAGGTCACGCGCTTCATCTTGATGAAAATCGTAATTTGAATGAGAATTTCTATACAATACAAAACGAAATTACCGATTTCTTTTATGACGAGTTGATACCTTATCCTGTGAAAATTTGTCAAGATGAGTCTGATGTTCAGTTGTTTACAATTGATACGACAGATGTGGTTAAAGTTGACTGGGATGTTGTCGGAGGATTTCCTATAGAAGAGTCTAAAGGAAAAATCAGAGCGTCTTGGTTTGAAGATGAATTGAATCATGAACTTAGAGTATCGGGTTGTTATAAGAATGGTGCTGGTTTTGAAGATGTTTTTGTGATAAAAAATGTTAATTAAATGAAGATTATACATACGAGTGATTGGCATATTGGTCAGACTTTGTATCAATATTCGCGAGAAGAAGAACATAAGTTTTTCTTTAATCAACTGAAAACTATTATTTTAGAAGAGAATCCTGATGCTTTGGTGGTGTCGGGCGATATTTTTCATACGGCAATTCCAGATGTGATTTCTCAGAAATTATATTATCATACTTTGGTTGAATTGTCGAGACTTGATAATGATTTACAGATAATTGTAGTGGCTGGCAACCATGATTCGCCGTCAAGACTTGAGGCTCCTCGAGAGTTGTGGGTGGCGTTTAATGTGACTGTAGTGGGCAACTTGGATTTTTATGCTGAGCAAGATGAAAACGGATTGCCGTATGATGCTTCGAAGATTCAGATTCCTGTGACAAGAGACGGCGAAATTGTCGGTTGGGTGCTTGCTGTTCCGTTTATAAAAACAGGAAATTATCCCTCGCTGAAGGAAGAAGACAGAATTTCAAATCGTGTTTTTTCGTTCTATAATAACTTAAAGGAAAACTTAAAACAAAACTTACAATATAAACAAAATCATTCTATTATTGCTACAGGTCATTTTATGGTGAACGGTGCCGACCTTAAAGGTCAAGATAAAGTTGTAGGAGGAATTGAGTCTGTTGATTCTAAGAAATTCTCTTCCATTTCTGATATTGATTATTGGGCTTTCGGACATATACATCATCCGCAATTTATAGACGAAAACAGAAATATGAGATATTCTGGTTCGCCGTTTGCCCTTACGTTCAATGAAAATTACGAGCATTATATTTCGGTCGTTGAAATCGATAATCATGTTGTGAATGTGAAAAACATTGAAATTAAACCTTTGATACCTATTTGTGACTTTCCATTCAAGCCATCGTCGTATGAAAACGCTCTTCCATTAAAGACAGTAAAAGAAAAGTTGAATAAAATTGTTGATAATGAAATATATGTGAGATTGCATATTAAATCAGAACTGCCTCTTAGCGATACAGAAAACGCGGATTTGCTAAATATGTTTAGAGACAAGAAAGCGAGGTATTGCGGAAATATGGTATATTTGCCTGAAATCGTTGATAATGAGTCTGTTCGTCAGATTAGAACTTTGGATGAATTTAAGACGATTTCTCCGTTTGACCTTGGTTGTGAAGTATATAAGAGGAAAAACAATAATATGGAAATGCCGGATGAGATGAAGGAAATGTTTAGAAAAGTTTGTGATGAAATAATAAATTCAAATGATTGATTATGAAAATTGAGAAGATTGTAATAAAAAACCTAAATTCCATTGAATACGCAGAAATAGATTTTTCTAATGAAATTATTTCATCCGAACCTTTGTTTTTGATATGTGGTGAGACTGGTTCAGGCAAGTCAACGATTCTTGATGCCATCACTTTGGCTTTATATGATAAAGCATCTCGTTATGAATCAGTTAACAATAAGGAAAAGATGGAAAATGGTATCACTACCAAGAACGCTATCAATATTTTCAGGAAAGGAACTGATGAGGCAAAGTCGGAATTGTATTTCTCGGTTAACGAAAACAAGTATATTGCAACGTGGTATATTCGCAAAAAAAGAACTGGGAAATACGATGCCGACAACAGACGTAAATTAGAACTTATTGTTGGCGAAGGAAAAGTGGTGCTTTTCGATAAAGTTGAGGCTGTAAATGATAAAATTAAAGATCTTGTCGGACTATCTTACGAGCAGTTTGTTCGTTCAGTGATGCTTGCTCAAGGTGAATTCAGTACTTTTCTAAAATCGAAGAAAAGCGAACAATCTGAAATCCTGGAAATGCTCACAGGAACAGAGGTTTATTCGAAAATAGCGGAGTCTGTGAAAAGTAAGAGAAGTTTGGCTTCATCTGAAAGAGATAAATCTGAAAGTATATTTAATAGTTTGAAAGACAAAGTGTTGTCTCAAGAAGAAATTGCAGAATTAAAGACAAAAAAAGAACAATTATCACAAAATATTGCTCAAAAGGATAGCGAATCCAATCGAATAGAATGCTCGATTTCTTGGATAAAAAAAAATGCAGAACTCCATGAAGAACTTGAGGTAATAAAGCAGTTGTACGACAAAGTTCAAGGACAAGTTAATTCTCAGGTATATAAAGAAAATCAATCTGTTGTAAATGATTATTTTAGGACAGAGGAGTCAAGAGAAGCGTTAAAGGAATTGCGAGTTCTTGAAAATGAATTGATTTCTATTAATGATAATTACAAAAATAACGTTAGATCTTTCTTGAATCTTAAAAATTCTTTACAGAGTGCGAAAGATAATAAATTAAGACTTGTTCAACAAGTGGATGATATGAAGTTATGGATTGAAAATCATGCTGATAACGGAATTATTTCTGAAAATCTTAATTTGATTTTAGGTGGTCTTAATGAATTGACGCAAATTTCTGCATCGTTGTATTCAAGAGAGAAGGAATTACGTGATAATGCCGCAATAAAAACAGGATTGCTTTCTCAGTTGGACGCGCTCTTGAATGATTTAGAAAAAGCAAGAATAACTCGACATGATGCAGAAAAATATCTTGAAGATTTGTTAAAAGATTTTAATTCTGACGAGCATAAAACATTAGTTGAAAAACAAAACCAATTGATTCAAGAAAGGAAATCGAGCTCAGATAGAATTACTCAATTAAGTAATGTTAGAATAGTTTTAGAACAATATATTAAATTATATCAAAATATTGAAAATGAAAAAAATAAGTATAATGATTTAAAGTTATTGTTGAATCAGAAAAATGAATCTGTTCAACAGCATAAATCTGTTTTTGATGTCAAGGATTCTGAGTTTCAAGTACAAAAAAACATGGTCGAAAATTGGGCGAAAGAGTATAGATTAAAGTTGAAAGACGGCGAGCCATGTCCTGTTTGCGGAAGTAAGAATCATAGTTATAAAGACGAGGAAGTTGTTCAATCATTGTTCTCTCAAATCGAAAAAGAATGGAAAAATTTAAAGATTTCATACGAAAATGCTAAAGAAGAACTTAACAAAATTGAGGCAGAAACAAAAGCTCTTTGCAATACAATCATTTCGGATGAAAAACGAATTGCAGATTTGTTAAATAAACTTAGTAATTTGTGTGGAGGTGAACCTTATTTTGATATAGATAAGATAGATGCCCATATCAATAATCATAAGAAAAAGATTTCAGAGATTGATAATCAACTGAATGAGATTAGCATCAAGTTGAATAATATTGCTGTTGTTACTAAAAAGATTGAAGTTGCGCAAACTAATAAAAAGTCTTTGGATGTAAAATATGATTTGCTCGAAAAACAGTTGAAATCAAAACAAAATGATTATCAAAAACTTGAATTGTCTTTTAATACAATTCAGACAATGATTCAAGAACAGAAAGTAAAATTGGATGAAAAAGAATGTTGCCTTAACAATTATATTAATATTGGGGGCTGGAAGCAGACTTTCATTAAATCTCCTAATGATTTCATTAAATTTATTAATAAAATAGCGACGGAATGGAATGAGAAGAATGATTTGTTAAAAAGAACTGAAAATCAGATTGATAATCTTGATATTGTAATAAAACAGTCTGATGTTTTTGTTGAGAATATAACTTCGCTAATTCCAGATGAGAAATTTGATTTTGAGAAAAAAATGATAGATGCTGGTGATTTAGTTTCTTTATTTTCTGCTGTTTATGAAAAGATAAGAGACAGATTGTCGGAAAAGAGCAGGAGACAAGAAGACATTAGGAAAAACACACAGATTATTGAAGTTTTTATTAATAACAATCCTGATTTTACAACTGAAAGATTGAAATTTCTTTCTGATATTGATGTGCAGATTTATATTCAAAAAAATAAAGATCTTGACAATGAATTGATTAAAGTAAAGCAAACATTCATTATCAAGACTGAAGAAAAAGAATCGCATCAAAATAGCGAATCGCGACCGAATGAGGATGTGACTATTGAAGGATTGGAGTTGAAATTGGAATCTTTAAAGCAAGATAAAAAATTGTTAGAAGAAGATTTGAATAATGTTAACGCTAGATTATCTCTCGATTCTCAAAATGCTTCAGACTTAATGGTTTATAAGAAAGATTATGACGAAAAAGACCGAATCTATTGTTTGTGGGATCAGTTGGCAAAGGCAATAGGTACGAGTGACGGCAAGAATTTCAGGGATGTAGCGCAGACCTATACTATGGGGATTTTGCTTGACAGAGCGAATTTCTATTTGAAGCAGTTAAGTAACCGCTATCTTTTGTCGTGTTTCGAGGATTCTCTAGCTATTATGGTTCGCGATTTGGAGATGGGCAGCGAGCTTCGAGCCGCGAGTTCTTTGTCTGGAGGCGAGACATTTTTGGTTTCATTGGCTCTTGCTCTCGGCTTGACTTCTTTGAATGACAAGCATTTCAACATCGATATGCTTTTTATAGATGAAGGCTTTGGAACGCTTGACAATGAATCACTTGATATGGTTATGAATACATTGGAAAATCTTCATAATCTAGGAAGAAAAGTTGGTATAATTTCGCATGTCGAAGCTCTGAAGGAAAGAATTCCTGCTAAAATTCAGCTCGTTAGAGAAGGAAAATCTGCTAGTCGCGTTGAGATAATCAGAAGCTGAAAAATAATGCATTAATGCGAGAAAAATCTTTCAACATAAGGCTTTCGTCTTGCGAGTTTTCATACTTTTGCACGATAAAATCTTATTATTATTAACATTTTAAAATGGAAACAAAACTCACTCATTTGGCATTGCATCTCGTTGGTAATAAGTCTGACGAAGAGGGCGTTAAAATAGCTAGGTCAAACATTTCGCTCGATGAAGATTTACGTAACACATTGTCTAAGTTTTTTTTAAACGCTTTTAATATCGGTGAGTTTTTTCATCTTTATCATGACAGCGGTCTGGAATATAATGTCGTGTATGGCGCAGCATCAAAGATTTTCGACGACCCGTCTTGCCTTTACGAAGAGTCGGTGAAACTGGCTCGCCATCTTTATGACCAAAGCACGCATCCTAAAATTAAAGCAGGCGAGTTTTACGTGGCTTATTTTACTGAATGTATGATGAGTGGAACTCTTGTGGATGTAATTGGAATCTTCAAGACTGAAAACAAAGATGTTTTTCTTAAAGTTGGGGGCGCGGGCGGAAGATTCAGTCTCGAAAAAGAGGAAGGCATCAATGTCAAGAAGTTAGATAAAGGTTGCCTGATTTTCAACAGAGATAAAGAGGAAGGTTTTGTGGTTTCTATTGTCGATAATACTAATAAAGGTACGGAAGCTCTTTACTGGACCGACGATTTCCTTCATGTGCGACAACGTAAGGATGAATACGCTAACACCCAGAATGTCATGGCAATGGCTAAAAGTTTCGTGACGGAAGAATTGCCTAAGGAATTTGAAGTCAGCAAAGCAGACCAGATAGATCTTCTTAATAAATCTTTGCAGTTTTTTAAAGACAAGGAGAAGTTTGATATTGAGGAATTTGCCAATGAGGTTATTGAACAACCTGATGTGATAGAAAGTTTTCATAATTTTAAAAAGAATTATGAGACTGAAAATGAAGTTTTTATCGATGATAGTTTTGCTATTTCAAACAACGCTTTTAAGAAACAGCAACGCTCCTATAAAAGAGTTATTCGCCTCGATAACAAAATACAAATCATAATCGATGGCAACCGCGACCATATTGAACAAGGCGAAGACGATAAAGGGAAGTTCTATAAGGTATATTATAGCGAGGAAGAGTAGGTTGTATTAAACTTTTTCGTATCTTTGCATCGCACGTCTTGTCTGACCGACGTCCTCGTTAAGAGTTAAGGTCAAGCAAGGCGTTTTTTTATTATTGTCTAAAGTCTAATGGCTAAGAGTTAAAGACTTTTGTTTAACGCTAAAATTGACTATGGACAAACTCTATTGACCGTTGTCCGTTGTCTGTTGACTTATAGTTATGATTGCGAAAAGGTATTATATTGAAAATCTTAGTATTGCTTTTCCTGTGATATTGTCGTTCGCTGGACAGCAATTAGTACAGGTAATGGACACCATCATGGTTGGCAGGTTGGGTGCAGTGGAACTTTCTGCCGTATCGCTATCAAGCGCGATAATAACTAACATCACGATGATTGGTCTTGGTATCGCTATGAGCCTCACTCCTTTAGTTGGAATTCACTTCGCGAGAAACGAACGACAGCAGTCTGCGACTTTGTTCCAGAATTCTATCCTGCTCAATATATTGATGAGTGTGTTACTTTGTCTTATATTATTTGCTATCAATCCTTTACTTCAATTCTTCGGTCAGCCGCAATCTGTTCTAGATACCTTGGACGGTTATTATTATTGCGTGACATTGTCGCTGATACCGTATCTCATCTTTCTGTCGTTCAAGCAGTTCCTAGAAGGTTTAGGCAACACGTTCTATTCCATGCTGATAACTTTGGGTTGTAACGTCTTGAACGTTTTCCTCAACTTCGGTTTCATTTATGGTTATATGGGATTTCCAGAACTTGGCGTCACCGGCGCAGGACTCGCAACTCTCATTTCAAGGTTGATGATGCCTATCATATTCATTATCATTATATTGATAAAAAAAGATTACAGAAGTTATCTGTCGTATTTCTCACTCGCAATATTTTCCTTAAAAAAAATGTGGGAGCTGCTTAAAGTCGGTTTTCCAATCGCGGCGCAGATGACTGTAGAACTTTTCTCGTTGACATTTATGACGATAATGATGGGTTGGTTAGGGGAGAAGACCTTGGCAGCTAATCAGATAGCGCAGACTATGATAGGATTTTCATTTATGATTGCCAATGGCGTTTCCTCGGCATCAACTATTCTCGTCTCGCACGATTATGGCCGTAAGGACTTGAATTCAATCAAGAACCACGCTTATTCCGCCATACATCTCGGCATCGCGATAATGGTTTGTTTCGCATTGTTGTACGCTTTCGGCGGCGAATTCTTAGCTCGAATATTTAGTAATGACGAAGATGTAATCGCTATTGCATCTAAACTTTTTATGGTCGTCGCGCTTTTCGAAATATTCGACGGAACTCAAGTCACCGCTCTCGGAGCATTGCGCGGTCTCACCGATGTGCAGCGTCCAATGTATTATGCCTTAGTGTGTTACATCTTGGTGGAAATTCCTGTCGGTTATATCCTTGGTTTTCCGCTCGGTCTCGGATCCATCGGCATCGTTGGCGGTTTTATGGCAGGTCTCATCCTCGCAGCAATCTTATTCCTGCTACGATTCAGAAAACTGCTTAAAGAATTGTCTGAAAACTAAACCAAAGACGTATCAATGATTGTTCATGTCTTGAGGAATTATAGGCATACTCAGACACATCAATATTTGTTTATTTTTAAGGTATTGTTGATACGCCCCTACAAATTTTCAATTTTAAACATTCAATTTAAATTGTTAATTGTCAACTATTAATTGTTAATTGTTAACTGTAAATTGTTAACTGTAAATTACTTGGGCGTTCCGGCAAGCCGTCGGGCTTTCCGCTATATCTTTTTCCGCTGCACTCCAAAAGGATGCCGCTCCAATCCCTAACGCGGTCGGCTGCTAACAAAAAATTCGTTATTAAAATATATGTTCGACTATCCTATCAATTCCAGTTTGTCGATATTAGTGTCATCTTCCATTCTCAGATTGTCGATGATAAAGTTCTGACGTTCAGGTGGGTTCTTTCCTCCCATATAGAACTTTAACAATTCCAGGATACTGGAGTCGTGCCGCAAAATGATAGGTTCCAATCTTATGCCTGGTCCTATGAAATGACTGAACTCGTCAGGAGATATTTCACCAAGACCTTTGAATCGCGTGATTTCAGGATGTGCGCCCAAACTCTTGATTGCGTTGATTCTTTCTTCGTCAGAATAACAATATATTGTCTGTTTTTTGTTTCTTACGCGGAACAGCGGAGTCTGCAATATATAAAGGTGTCCGTCGCGAACTACGTCAGGGTAGAACTTAAGGAAGAAAATGAGCATCAGAAGTCTGATGTGCATGCCATCGACATCGGCATCAGTCGCAATGACGATGTTGTTATATCTTAAATTTTCTATTGACTCGTCGATGTTAAGAGCTGCTTGTAACAAGTTGAACTCTTCATTCTCATAAACGACTTTCTTTGTCAAACTTAAGCAGTTCAAAGGTTTTCCTCTAAGGCTGAACACTGCTTGAGTCTGTGCGTCACGGCTCTTTGTGATGCTTCCCGATGCTGAGTCACCCTCAGTGATAAACAATGTCGTCTCGAGACGTTTCTCATGATTTGTATTATAATGAATACGGCATTCGCGGAGTTTCTTGTTGTTGAGACTGACTTTCTTGGCGCTTTCCTTGGCGAGTTTCTTGATGTTTGCCATGCCCTTACGTTCCTTTTCGTTCTGGAGAATCTTACGCATGAGGGCTTCAGCAACTTCAGAATTGATATGCAAGAACTTATCAAAATGACGTTTGATGATGTCGGTGATATAAGCGCGGATTGTCACTCCGTCTGGTTCCATTAATGTCGAACTGAACTTGGTCTTGGTCTGTCCTTCATATTCCGGATTCATTACCTTGATGCTTATGGCAGCCACTAATGAAGAACGAATGTCTGAAATCTCGTAATCTTTGTTATAGAACTCTCTGATAGTCTTTGCTATCGCTTCGCGGAAGACGTTAAGATGAGTTCCTCCAAGAGGGTTGTTCTGACCGTTGGCGAATGAGAAATATTCTTCGTTGGATGTGAGGTTAGAATGAGTGAAAGCACATTCGAAATCACCTTCCTTTATATGTATGATAGGGTATGCGCATGTCTCTTCCTTGCCGCCAATCTTACGCATGAGCAAGTCGTAGAGACCATTCTTGGCTTGATATTTCTGTCCGTTAACATAAAGAGCGAGACCGCTGTTGAGGAAAGCGTAGTTCCAAATCATTTCTTCGACATACTCCATGATATAATGGTAGTTGCCAAATACTTCTTTGTCGGGTGTGAATGTTATTTCTGTACCGTTTTTCTGGTCGGTGTCGATTATCTCAGATTCTGTTATGATGACGCCTTTGGAGAATTCGACGAATTTTGTCTTGCCGTCGCGATAAGCCTGCGCTCTGAAATGAGAGGATGTCGCATTGACGGCTTTGGTACCGACGCCGTTGAGACCTACAGATTTTTTAAAAGCTTTGGAGTCGTATTTGCCGCCGGTGTTCATCTGACCGACGCAGCTTCTTAGACTTCCGAGCGGGATGCCGCGTCCGTAGTCGCGAACTCTCACTGTGCCATCGATTATGCTGATTTCTACTGACTTGCCGAATCCCATGACGTACTCGTCGATGCAGTTGTCGATGATCTCTTTGAGAAGGATATATATACCGTCATCGTGAGCAGAACCGTCACCAGCCTTGCCGATGTACATTCCAGGACGAGTCCTGATGTGCTCGTTCCACTCGAGATGCTTGATGTTATCTTCGCTATAATCTTCTGATAAAGGTATATTTACAAAATCCAACTCGTTATTTTCCATGAAAAATTCCTCCAAAGTTCAACAAACGCAAAGATAGTAAAAAATAGGATTTAGGAGTTAAGATAAAGGATTTATTTTTTAACATAAGCCTGAATTTATTTTCACATACGCAAAATTCTAATCTTTTTTTCATAATACGACCTTAAAAAAACATTATTCTCCATCGAATTGATTATCTTTGCAAAAAATAATAATACATGACAAAAGATAAATGTTTTTATGTTGGTCGCATCGTTAAGACTCACGGATTGAAAGGCGAAGTTACATTACGTATTGATAACGAGCAATTTGATGAGATTGAGGAGTTGAACTACTTCTTACTCGATGTGAAAGATACACTGATACCTTTTTTTGTAGAAGATATTGTTTATCATTCAAATAAGGCCTTTGTTTTGTTTCAAGATCTGAAGACAATGGAAGCTGCATCTCAACTTGTAGGAACATCGGTTTATCTTCCTCTTGACTTGCTTCCTGAAAAAGAAGGCAATGATTTCTATTCTCACGAGGTGGTGGGTTTTACTGTTTTTGACGAAGAGAGGGGAGAGTTAGGAACCGTCCAGGAAATAATAGAATATCCAACGCAGTCTTTGATTCAAATTGTTATCGATGGCAAGGAAGTGCTGATTCCTATTCACGACGATATTATTAAGGATGTTGACCGCGAAGGAAAGAAAATTTATATAATAGCTCCTAATGGCTTGATTGATATGTATTTGGAAAGTTGATTATGGACTGCCGACCTTTCTTTTTCAAGAAATTTGGAATGTTTCATCACCGCTCTACGATGCGTATTGGTACTGACGCTGTTCTTTTTGCGCAATGGGTTGATGTGAGTTCAGATGATGCCGCCTTGGATATCGGTACTGGCAGTGGGATTATTCCAATGATTTTATCTCAAAAAGGTGTTGGCTCAGTCGATGCCGTGGAATTGGATTTTGATTCTTTTGAAGAAGCAAAGCTGAATTTCTCTATTTCTACGTGGAATGAAAAGTTAAAAGTTTTTAACGCTGATGTGAGAAATTTTTCGGAAGCGACAGAAAAAAAATATGATTTGATTGTTTCGAATCCGCCTTATTATTCTAGCGATGTGAAACCTATAAAAGAAAAAAAGCTGATGGCACGTCACGTTTCTACCTTGAGTTTCACGGATTTGCTTCTCTCAGCAAGAAAAATGATGAAAGAGGATTCTCGCTTCGCATTGGTGCTTCCTTATTATGAATCGAGATTGTTTATCAAGGAAGCACATAACTTGGGATTCTATATTCAAAAAGAGTTTATGATTGCTCCGATAGAAGGAAAAGACCCGAATAGAGTCAATATGCAATTTGTTCTTGGTGATATTGGCACTCCTGATTCTGAATTGTTTACAATAAGAAATAAGGATTATTCCTATACGAACCAATATAAGGAATTTCTGAAAGATTATTATTTGGATTTTTAAGATTGTTTTTGACAGAATAAAATTATGTATACCTATAATTTGTTACTATTTCATGCGTTATATGTAACGTATTTTTTAGTATTTTTGCAAAATATTTTTTAGCATTATGAAGAAGTTGTTAAGTATCGCATTTGTGTTGATGGCATTTGCTTTCATGTCATGTTCGCCGTCACCTGTCGGGACGTGGGTTGAACCTACCAACGGTTCCGAGGAAATAAGTTTTACGTTATATCAAGATGGTTTGGCAAGTTCCGTAAATATGGGTTATGTTGAGTTCAAAAACTGGGAGAGAAACGGTGATTTGCTGATTTTGAAAGGTGTTGACTCTGGCTCTCGCAAACGTGAATTCTCTGATACTTTGAAAATTGTGAGTCTGACGGATACTGAAATGGTATTGTCGCAGGCTGGTTATTCAGTGAAATATTTGAAAAAGTAATAATAACGAGCAGATTGTTTATTAAAAAAGCCGACTGAAAAGCCGGCTTTTTTTTATCTTACTTGTTGAGTCTGACATAATTTCAAACTTTTCTCTTCCGAGATTCTTCTTATCGCTCTGACATCTTCGCGTTTTTCAATTGCTCCAATGCTTAAATTTTTGTCTTTAGCGCATATTTTTTTCATATTCGAATCGAAATCGACACAAGCTTTTATGAGATCTTCGCAGTTTGTTGCGCCTTCAACGCCGCTTTCAAACATATTTATTGCTTCGTCAATGCTGACGACTCTTTCCTTTGCGCTCTCGCTTTTGAAATTATAAATTCTCACACCGTCAATAATGGTATCGGGATGTTTCGTGACTTCTCTCTTAACGGGTTTTGTTTTAACTACTTCTTTATTAGTCTGTTTCTCTGGAGTTTTATTGTTAACTTTAGCGTCTTTTTCGCAAGATACAAGTAAAAATCCCAAACATAAACTTAACATTAATGCTGTCTTCTTCATATCTTAACTATTATTTTGCAAAAATATGATTTTTATCGAAAAAAATAATTAAATTTGCGTTCTTTTTTAATGAGAAATACAAAATCGTAAAATATATTGTAATGAGTAAATTAGTAGTTGTTGCCCTTGGCGGAAATGCATTGTTGAGAAGCAACCAAAAAGGCACTTATCAAGAACAAATAGCAAACGTAACAGAAACTTGCCAGGCTTTGACAGATTTCCTCAAGAGAGGTCATCGTTTGATTATTGGTCATGGCAATGGACCTCAAGTAGGTAACGTTATGTTGCAACACGAAGCTGGTTTGAAAAACTTCGACTTGCCATCAATGCCAATGGATTTCTGCGTATCAGAAACACAAGGTTCAATAGGTTACCTTATTGAATTAGGATTCAAGAGAGTCTTGACTCAAGAAAATATCAACAGAAACGTCGTTACTTTGGTTACACAAGTCGTTGTTGATAAGGATGATCCGATGTTCAAGAATCCTACAAAACCTGTCGGTCCATATTACACAAAAGAAGAATCTGATTCATATTCGGCACAAACTGGCGCTATTTTCCATGAAGATCCTAGAGGTCGCGGATGGCGTAAGGTAGTTCCGTCTCCACAACCAATAAAAATTAATAATATTGAAATCGTTAAGTCTTTGACTGACGCTGGTCATATTGTTGTTACTGTTGGTGGTGGTGGTATTCCGGTCATTGAAAAAGAAGGCTGCTTCGCTGGTGTTGAGGCTGTTATCGACAAGGACTTGGCTTCATCATTGGCAGCAATTCAAGCTGGTGCTGACGAATTCTACATCTTGACAGACGTTCCTCAAGCATATATTAATTTCAAGAAGGAAAACCAAGAAGCTTTGGGTAGAATTTCTATCTCTCAAGCAAAGAAATATCTTGAAGAAGGTCAGTTTACTGAAGGTAGTATGGCACCAAAAATGCGCGCAGCAATCAAATTTGTTGAAGCAACAGGTAAAGAAGCTGTTATCACTGACGCTACAACTTTGTCAGATGAAAATGGCGGTACAAGAATTTACGCTGAATAATTTGGTATAATAGATAAAATTAAAGCGAACTCTTGAGTTAAAAACTTTGGAGTTCGCTTTTTTTATGGTTTTTACATTACGCTCCGGCAAAATCATCGTTGATTTTTGATGGAATCACTCTTGTCGTTATTTGTTGGTCGAAATTAGAGTTCGGTAAGAAGTTGCTGTTTTCTGGATTAGGCGCATCATAAGTGTTGCTGATGTCCTCGAAGCGAGCATATTGTCCGACGAATTTAAGAGTGACATCGCCTAATTTTCCGTTACGGTGTTTTGCTATACTGATAACAGCCTTGCCCTTCGCAGAGTCACCATTTTCATCTTCAGTAATGCCGTAATAATCTGGACGATAGATGAATAAAACCATGTCGGCATCTTGTTCGATAGCTCCAGACTCACGCAAGTCGGAAAGGATTGGTTTTTTAGAACCAGGACGTGTTTCTACGCTACGACTCAATTGAGAAAGTGCCAAAACAGGTACATTTAATTCTTTGGCGAGGCTCTTCAGAGAACGGCTGATATTACTGATTTCTTGTTCACGTGTTCCGTTCTTTTCGCCTTTAGCTGTCATAAGTTGCAGATAATCAATAAATATCATTTGTATGTCATGCTGCTGTTTCAATCGGCGGCATTTTGCTCTTAGGTCGAAGATTGAAAGCTGTGCAGTGTCGTCGATGAAAATCTTGGCATTGACAAGAGGGGAGACCATGGTGTTAAGTTGCTGCCATTCATATTCGGCGAGGTTACCTGTTCTTAATTTGTCGGCTGTCAAAGATGTTTCTGTGGAGATAAGACGTGTAACTAATTGAACTGACGACATTTCCAATGAGAAGAACGCGATAGGTTTGTTGAAATCGACGGCTGCGTTACGTGCCAAGTTGAGCGCGAAAGCTGTTTTACCCATACTAGGACGTGCCGCTAATATAATAAGGTCTGATTTCTGCCAGCCTTGTGTGATTCGGTCTAACTCTGTATATCCAGAAGGAACTCCGCGCAAAGTCTCTCCATTGTCTCTTGCTTTTTCAATGTCGGCAATCGCTAAACTGACCAGGTCTGGCATTTGGTCATGGCTTCTCTTCAGGTTGTTTTCGCTAATCTGAAAGAGTTTGTTTTCTGCCTTGTCAAGCAAATCGAAAACATCGGTCGTATCTTCGTATGCGTCTTTTATAATCTCTGTAGATACTACAATCAATTGACGTTGAATGTATTTCTGTAATATGATACGTGCGTGGTACTCTATATTTGCTGAACTTACAACCCGATTGGTTAGTTGCGATATGTAATATGCTCCGCCAACGATCTCCAACTGTCCCATACTTTTAAGCTGATTGGTAACGGTAAGAATGTCGATTGGTTCTGATTTGGCGAATAACTCCTTGATGGCACTGAAAATAGTCTGATGCGCTTCTTTATAAAAAACATCGGGATTCAGCAAGTCGATGACTGCATTCACGGCATTTTTTTCAAGCATCATGGCTCCAAGAACAACTTCCTCCAAATCTGTGGCTTGAGGTGGAATGCGTCCTTGATTTGCTAAAATATCACTTTGTGTATTGGCAGTTCTTGCCCTGCCAAAACCAACTTTCTTATAATTTGTACTATCGTTATTCATGCTTCAAAATTACAACAAAAAATAACTTGTTGAATAATTGTTGATAACTTTTATTTCTTTTATAAAATATTGAAATTCAATAATTTAGTTTAAAAGTCGATTGTAAACTTTTTGAAGGAATTTGTTCTCGTCTTCGAGGTCTTGTGCCACCAAAATTCGCTCTAATTCATTGTCGCTCGTAGCGTTAAGAATGATTCTGCCGTGTTCGAAAATCGTTTCTTGAGGGAACAATTCTTCGTAAATAGTCTTTAACGAGAAATCGTATTTTGTCTTTCCATTGAAGAAATCTGATTCTTTCAGAACGTCTTTCATATTTATGATTTTAAAACAGACTTCTTTTGAGTCGATGATTTTGTATCGTTGCATCAGAGAATTGATATTTTGAGTAGAGAAGTAAATCACTTTCTCATAATGCCCTAATTTTTCTGTCAAAATGTTTAATCCATCTTGCATTTTTGTGAAGTCGTCAAGGCAATTCCATTCAACTACACTGGAATCTTGGTTAGATAAAATTGAAAATGCCAGCACGACTTCCTGATACGGTTTGTGTCCGTCGAGAATAGGCACCGCAGGTCTGTAAAACAATATGTTAAGAAATGCAATAGATTCAGTTCTTTTCCCGATTGTCTCGTAAAAAGTCTTGTAATTAATGTAAAATGTATCTTGCTCTAAAGCATCTATTTGATTCATTTCCAATGATAACGGATTTATGAGTTTTTTGAAACTTCTGTTGTCTTGAATGCCACTGTTATACAAAGAAAACATTTCGTTATCTGGATATGAATTTGTGTGCAGGTAGCTGTCTTTGGCGATTTTCTTCCAACAATGTCCTTTGAATTCACATGTATATGGTAAAAAACATTGAGTTCCGATGTCAATTTTCGGAGCGTTCTTTAAATTCACCACTTCTTTAAATTCATTAACTTTCTTATCGATATATTCTAATTGCTGTTCTGCGTATTCCTTGACGGATTTAGTTGTAAATAATTGTTTTACATTGATTTCTCCATTTTTCTCATATTCTCCATTGATATACATGAGCTGCATATCGCTAATAGGAACCTTGCATCCGTTTAATACATAATATTGAAGCGCTGCATCTTGATAATAAGTTTCGCTCAGCGACAATGAACTTTTCACCTCAATGGCTCGCCACTGCTCGCCGTCTCTCACTAAAATATCAAGCATGATGAGAGTGTCGTTGTAAATAAACACTGCTTCGTACATCACGTTGATATTTGGGTTGTTAATGTTTTGCATGGTTTTTTCAAACATTTTCCCGAAAAGGGAAGGACTTGCTGGACTCATGTTGATTCCATTTGGAAAATAAGACCTTGCCAATGCTCCGACATCTGTGCCTCTTTTGAATTTTGCTCTCTTTTCCATGCTCAATTTGTCGCGCAAATACGGATGTTTCTTATACATGTAGAGAGCTTTCGGACATTGCTCACCTTTTATGTATGTAGATTTAGATAAGATATGCATATTATTGATTCTTAACGTTTTGAATAATGTTGTTCTTTGCCAATACAGTCATTACAATGCCTCTTGCAATCATGAAACTTAGAAAAGCAATCCAAAGACCGTGATTTCCAAGTCTTGGTGTTAATATGTACCAGATTGGCAAAAATATGAATATTGATGAAATTATCATTGTGTTTCTTATTGCTTTTGAGGCTGTTGCACCGATGTATATTCCGTCCCAGATGAAAGCGGCAAATGTTATTATTGGAATGACAGCCATATAAATGTAGTAAGGTTTTATTTCTGAAAGAATATTAGGACTGTCTGAAATAATTTTTACAAATGTAGATGGGAATAAAACGTAAAGTATTGTAAATGGGATGCTTATGGAAAAACCCCATAACAAAAGAAGTCGTATGACTTTAGTCAGGCTGTTTTTGTCATTGCAGCCAATGAATTTTCCTACCAATGCTTCACCGGCGTATGCGAAACCATCTGTGAAATAGGAGAAAATATAAAACGATTGAAGAAGAATCATGTTGATTGCTAATATGTTGTCTCCTAATTTTGCGGACTGGTTTGTGAAAAATGCAATACTTATTATAAGAAGGAAACTGCGAATCATTAAGTCGGTGTTGACTTTAAAAAATCGTTTTATTTTGTTAAAATCCATAAGTATTTTCCTGTCTATTTTAACGAAATAAGATTTGTAATTTTTTATTAACATAACGATTGCGAGTGTTAATCCGCTGTATTGTGCGATGACTGTTCCCAAGGCGACTCCCGTAACGTTCTGTTTTAGAACGATAACGAAGATAAGACTGAAGATGATATTCATCACATTAATTAATATAGCGATATACATTGGGATTTTTGTGTTTTGCATCCCGACGAACCATCCGTTGAGGCAATAAAGCAGAATGTTGGCGGGAGCAGCCCATATCCTTATATAAAAATACTGAAGTGCCAAAGATTTGACTTCGTTGCTTCCGTCGAGTAGGGTATAACTTAATTTTGCGATGGGAATTTGCAATGATAATATTAATATTGTTATGGGAATTCCAATGCTCAACGATCTGTAAAGTGAATAAATAATTTCGTTTTTATTTTCGCTTCCTAACGCCTGTGCGGTGAATCCTGTAGTTCCAGCTCTGAGAAAACTGAAGAAAGAATACAATACGCTGAAGATTGTTCCGCCAAGTGCGATGGCTCCTATGTAGATGGCAGAGTCGAGGTGTCCCATCAGAATCATATCGACAAGTCCTAATAATGGAATAGTTATATTGCTGATAATGTTAGGTATAGCTAATTTTAAAATTTCTCGATTCATATAAAATGTTTTCTGCAAATTTAATAAAAAATGTTGTGTGTAAGTGTGGATATATATGTGTAAGCATGTGTGGAAAATTGTAGAAAAATTCCACAGTCGAAGTGTTGCATATTCGGAAAAAAATCTTAAATTTGCAAAGTCTAACTTGGTTTTCAGTTATTTGACTTAAAATTCAATGTTCTCGCTATCTTTGGTATAGATTTAGATTGTAGAAATAGTATTGAAAATGAAATATTAACTTAATTAAAACTTAAAATAATGAAAAAAACTTTAACAATTTTATCAGTAGCTTTAGTAGCTTTCATGTTAAGCTCATGTGTAGAAAAATCAAAGAAGTATCAACAATTAATGGCTGAAAAAGAAGCTGTAGTTCTTGAAAACAAAAACATTGAAAAAGAATACAATGCAGCTCTTGGCATTATCAGTGACGTAGAAAACAACCTCCGCGCAATCCGTGATGCTGAAGGTCTTATGATGATGCAAAGCGAAAACAACACACAAAGAGATCAACTCAACTCAGAATTGATTCAAATTAAAGAAACAATGGCAATCAACCGCGCAAGATTGGATTCTTTGTCAAATGTTATCGAAAAATCAAATAAAGACAGATCACAACTTCGTAGCACAATCAAGAAGTTGCAAGCACAATTGGCTGAAAAAGAAGCTACAATTGCAGCAATGCAAGAACAACTCGCTCAAAAAGACCAAGAAATCGCTGGTTTGAACACAAAAGTTGATGTTTTGAATGAAAATCTTAACGTGGCTAACATGAAAAACGAAGAACAAAGCCGTTTGATTGCAGACCAAATCGTTGAAATGAACAAGGTTTACTACGTCGGCGCTTCAAAGAAAGAATTGAAAGAAAAAGGTATCTTGACATCAAAATATATCTTGAGACAAGAAGTTCCAGCTGACGCTTTCACAATGGTTGACAAACGCGAAGTTAAAGAAATTACATTCGAAGCTAAGAAAGTTAAAGTTCTCTCAGCTCATCCACTTGAATCATACACAATCGCAACAGTTGATAATGGAAATGTAATCCAAATAACAAACCCAGATTTATTCTGGAGTGTAACAAAATATTTGGTTGTTATCACCAAATAATTTTTCTGCTCGTTTTCAATATTATGAGAGTCCGATGTCGCCTGATGTCGGACTTTCTTTTTTTTCTCTTTTAGATAGATTATTATGAAATATTCACTAAATTTGCATCTGGCAACGAGTAGTCTATTTGAATATGAAAAAACGTATTTTGATTGTTGAGGATGATGTGACTTTTGGAACAATGCTTAAAACATGGTTCTCAAAAAACGCGTGGGATGCGTGCTGGATGTCAAAAGTGGAACAAGCTAAATTACAGCTGCAAACAGAATTATTCGACCTGATTATTAGTGACCTCAGACTCCCAGACGGCGATGGAATAATGCTTTTGACCTGGCTTCGCGAAAATAAAATAGAAACGCCTTTTATCATAATGACAAGTTATTCCGATGTTCAAACTGCGGTTCTCGCAATGAAACTCGGAGCTTTCGATTACCTGCAAAAACCTATTAATCCTACAATTTTGCAGCAAAAGATTGACTTGGCGATGAAACAACCAAAACCTGTTGTCACAAATCATAATACTGCAATCAACGCTCTGATTTCCAAAGATAAAAAGAAAGAAAATGTTGCTGTGAATTCAGATAAGAAAATGATAAAAGGCAGCAGTCCTGTCATGCAGCGTCTTTACTCTTATATAGATTTGGTCGCTCCGACAAAAATGTCTGTTCTGATACTTGGCGAAAGTGGAACAGGAAAAGAATATATTGCTCGAATGATTCATGAAAAAAGTAACAGAAAAAACAGTGCCTTCATAGCTGTTGATTGCGGCAGCTTGTCGATGGAGTTGGCACCATCTGAGTTATTCGGTCATAAAAAAGGTTCTTTTACCTCGGCAGTGTCTGACAAGACTGGCGTTTTTGTCGAGGCAAATGGCGGAACGGTTTTTTTGGATGAAGTCGGAAATCTTTCATACGAGGTTCAGAAACAGCTGCTTAGAGCTTTACAAGAACAGAAGGTGCGACCTGTAGGTTCTGCATCTGATATAAAAGTTGACGTTAGAATTGTCGCAGCGACAAATGAGGATCTTGAAAAAGCAATAGAACAAGGTAACTTCCGACAAGATTTATATCATCGTATCAATGAGTTTTCGGTCAATGTGCCTCCTTTAAGAGAACGTCTTGAAGACCTTGAAGAGTTCTGCTATTGTTTCATTAATCAGGCAAATGAAGAATTGGGAAAGAATGTTAATTCTATTGACAATGAAGCAATTGAGATTTTGAAAAATCAAGATTGGGGCGGTAATCTCCGTGAACTCAGAAATGTGATTCGTCGCTCTGTTTTGTTCGCACAGGATAATGTTATCAGAATTAACAATCTTCCTGAATTCCCAAAACATATTAAGAATCAAAAGAATGAAATTGTTGAAATGGACAGGAGTGAACGTCCTCTGTCAAAATATAACGAGAAAGAACAAATATTAGAAGCTTTAAAAGAAGCTCGTGGAAACAAAACTGTAGCAGCTAAGATTCTTCAAATTGATAGAAAAACTCTCTACAATAAGATTCATCATTATAATATTGAATTATGACCTATTCAATATCGAATTTGTCTTCTATATATTCGATAAGAGTGTCAACGTCATTCATAAAAACCAGCGATTCCTCTTTCCAATTTGGAAATGAGTTTTCGCCACTGTCTCTTGATTGGTCCATCTTCATCATAAATTCATTAGATTTCTGCTGATTTAATAGTGCAAACATCGGTCGCATCTTATGGCATAATTGCGCAGCGGCATTAAAATTATCTACACTAATCATTTCATTTAAGTTCACAAGATTGTCAGCACATGTCTCGACAAATGTCTTCAATATAGTTGTAATTGCTTCATCATCATTGTCAAACATAGAACATAAGTCTGGGAAATCGTTGTAATATTTTGAATTGTATGAAAGTTCGTCAGAAGCAAGAATTTTGTTCTCTTCTGATTTGAGTATTTGTGCTAAATCCTTGATTGAGAATGGTTTCGTTATATAATTGTCAAATCCAATATCAGAAATGTTTTCTTTGCTATATTCGGAACGTGCTGTCATCAGAATAACCTTTTTCTCAGGATTGACATCTTTGATTCTTTTCAAGACTTCAAGACCGTTAAAAGCTCCCATTTCTCTGTCAGTCAATATCAAATCATAATCGTTAATTTTCTTGATGAAATTCTCAAATTCAAATGAAGATTTGCAGATGTCGCAACTGTCACCAATTTTAACTATCATGCTCTCGATTACGTTAAGCAGGGTGATATCGTCGTCAATAACTAAAATATTCTTCCTGTTTTCTGATGTGAAAGCTCTAAAAACTTGATTTATTTCGTTTTCGCCGCAAATTTCTTCTGTTATTTCCACAGGTATTTTTATGGTAAAACGTGAACCTTTTCCCAATTCAGAATCTGCGCTTATTGTACCATTAAGCAATTCAAGAAGACCTTTCGTTACGAATAACCCAAAACCGCTGCCTTCGATAGTACTATCGTTATTTTCAATGCGTTTGAAAGGTTTGTAAATATCGTCGAGTTTGTCTTTTGAAATGCCTATTCCTTCGTCAATTATTTCTGCAATAAAATGATTGTCATTGATATTAACTTTAAATGTTACGTTTCCTTTAGAAGTGTATTTTATTGCATTTGAAAGAATATTGCTTGTTATCTGCTTGATTTTTAATGCGTCAGATTTAATGAAAATATTTTTGTCTATTTTATTTTCATATATGAATTTCAGATGTTTGTTTTTGGCGAGAGGTGAGAACATTTCGCTTAATTCGTCACAGAGTTGTTTGATGTTGAATTCTGAAATTATAAGACTTTCTTTTCCCTGATCTAACCGTGAGAAATTCAGCAAGTTGGTAAGTAATGACAATATATGTTCTGCGGAGTTTTTCATTGAGGAAATCTTGCGATTGTCATAATCTTTTGTATTGTCAATTTGCATAAGTTCAAGATAACCAAGTATCGACGACAAAGGAGCCTTGATGTCATGCGAAACGGAAAGAAGTAATTTATGCCTGCTTTCCATAATTTCTTCGGTACGCTTCTTTGCTTCTTCAGTAGCTTTCCGTGCGATTATTACTTTCTTTATATTGTTAAAGATTAATATTATAAAAGTTAAAATAATTATGAGAGCAATGCTTGCAATTGTGATTGAAAGGTTGATGTTTTTGTTTACAATATCTTCACTTCTTTGAATTTCCTCAACAACAGAATCAAGAGTTTGTTTGTGGAGCATCAGAAGAAGATCCGAAATTTCCTGACTTATTTCTTGGTCGGATAAAATAAGATTATTGTATTTGATTTCGAAATTTTTAATTCTTTTGAGGTATTCATTCTTATCTTTTGTTGTATATGACTGAATTTCTGTTAACAACTCACTATTGTCTGTGAAAGAATTTATTGTGTCGATTGTGGTTTTTGAAACGAGAACAATACTGTCTGAGTAATCGCTAGGTGAGAAGACCTCTCCTAATCGTTTAAAGAAACTTTTTTTCTCGGATTTATAAACTATTGTGTCTTGATAAACAGTGTTAACTGTTGACGATGTCGGATTTTTTTTACCTTGGTATTGTTCAATTACATTGTAAATATCTTGATAAGGATTGTAAGAATTGAATTGTCCGTCAATTTCGTTTATGATTTTTTCTTTGTTTTTTAATAAAGTAACGATTTTGTTCAGGATTTCTTTGTTAGAATTGTCGTCTGACAATGAAGAGAATGATTTGTTCAGTTCGTTTATCCTTGAAATGCAAGTGTTAAAATTCTTGATGTTATTGTCGTTACCAGAAAAAGAAATAAGGTTTGCGTAAGATTGAGCTTTATTGACATTTTCTATTATGTCGTTTGTGATATTAAGTATATTTTCGTTTTTATTAATATTTTCTCTTTGTAAATGTATAGAATTTTTAACGTTTACGATATGATAAATCATGCCTGTACATAGTAACGAAGCCAGCAGAAAAATTATAATCGCATTTGTTTTGACTCTATTTTCGTATTTACGCTCCTTTTTCATAATTACAAAGATATGAAAAATAGTAGTTCAAGACATTGTGATGCAAATAAAAAAAACCTCAGAAAATGAGATTCTGAGGTTTGGTCTATGATGAGGTAAATGTTAAATAGTTTTGTCTATTTTCCAGCAGAAGGCTCTCAATCCAAGTTCTTCTGCCACGAGGTCGAGTTTGTGAAGGGAATTAAGAATGTCGTCAACGAATTCGTCTTCCACGAAAGCCAGCATCGCATCGTTGAAAGTTGGCCATGTGTGACTTCCCATGTGAGGTTCGCCACCGCGGCTTCCTCTACCGCTGATTTCATTCCATCGAGTGAATCCTTTGCTGTGATTGTTCTCCAGTAATTCGATTATCTCTTCGTAATATGCTTGATTATAAGCTATGAATATTCCTGTCATGATAAATCCTTTCTTTTTAATCTGTCAATGATTTACGAACGTTTTTCTTGGCATTACGTCTTTCTCTTCTTGAGGCGAAAGCGGCGTAAAGGGTAGGGATGAGGACAAGAGTAATCAAAGTAGATATTGTAAGACCCCATGCTACTGTGATACCTAATCCGTTCCACATTTCGGCACCTTCGCCAGTACCTAATGCCATAGGAACCATGCCGAGAACTGTTGTCAAGGTTGTCATCAAGATAGGACGCAAACGTTGACGTGATGCGGTTACGACGGCTGTATTGACATCCATACCTCTGTTGAGACATAAGATGGCGTAGTCGATGAGAACGATACCGTTCTTAACAACAATACCGACAAGAATCAAGATACCAATCAATGCCATGACATCTAATGCCATATTGTTTACTGCCAAACCGATGAGAACACCGACGATAGCAAACGGGACAGAGAACATGATAACAAATGGGTCAAGTAATGATTCGAATTGTGATGCCATAACGACATAAACCAAAATCACAATCAGACCCAACAATAGGAACAAACCAGAGAATGATTCTTGTTGGTTTTCATAGTCACCAGCAATCTTAACCATGAATTCTGAAGGTATTTCTGCTGCTTCAATCTGTTGCTGCGCAACTGTAACGGCTTCACTCAAAGCATAACCTTTTGATACAATACCTGTCACAGTGACAACACGTTCGCGGTCTTTACGTTCGATTTTTGGAGGCGTCATGCCTTCAACGACTTTAGCTACGTCTCTTACTCTTACAGACTGACCTTGTGAACCGTAAAGTATGATGTTTTCAATATCTTCAATGCTTTGACGGAATTCTGGGGCGTAACGCACGCGTATGTTATATTCGTCACCGTCTTCGCGGAAGAATGTCATAATAGAACCATTGATGCGGTTTCGAACCATTGTTGATGCTGTTGTTACGTCGATGCCGTTGAGTCTTAACTTCTCGCGGTCAAAATCGACATAATATTCAGGAGTGTATTCGTCGCGGCTGACGAGAACTTGTGAAAACTGTGGAGTTTGAAGAAGACTGTCTCTAAGATTGAAGGCAATCTTGTCTGAATTAGCGAAGTCATAACCGTAAATCTCGAGCTTCAAGGTTGTAGCACCACCCATACCCATACCTTCTCCAACATTATACTTCTTGATGATACTGTTGTTTCTAAGGTCTTTACGTATATATTCAGCAATTTCCTGAGTGCTTCTGCTACGTTCAGTCTTTCTTCCCAAGTCGATGTTCATCGAGATGATGTGTGTACCGTTATTCTGCATAGAGGCGAAAGCATTATCTTCGTCAGCGACACCATAATTATAGTTCAACATTTTGATTTCAGGTATCTCGGCTCTGTATTTATCGTGCAAATCTCTTGCGAGTTGTCCTGTTATCTCTTCACCGGTACCTACAGGAAGTTCGATGCTGATAGAAAGACGACCTTGGTCCATAGCAGGGAGGAAGCCTGTCTTCATGTTCGGCATTGTCAAACCGATTGTTGCGGCAAATATAACCAAAGCAATGAAGACTACAGATTTACGGTGTGTTACTGCCCAATTGATAAGTCGTCCGTAACCGTTACTTAATGCATCGAGAGTTTTATTAATAGGTGTAAAGATAATTGTATGCCATCTGTGTGTTCTTGGATTTTGTTTTAGCATTCTTGAACACATCATAGGGACGAGTGTCAAAGCTGCTGAGGTAGAAACAATCATAATGATACTTACTATCCATCCTAATTGTTTGAAGAAGATACCGATGATACCGTCAACCATTGTAAGAGGCAAGAACACAGCGAGCATTGTCAATGTTGAAGCGATAACAGAAATAGACACTTCTTGTGTTGCGTGAACTGCTGCTTCTTTAGGTTTTGCGCCTCTGTCGATATGTGAAGAAATATTTTCCAAAACAACGATAGCGTCGTCAACAACCATACCGATTGCGATTGTCAAAGCACTCATGGATATGATGTTTAATGTATTTCCTGTTGCAAAAAGATAAATGACAGATGCAACTAATGAAATTGGGATTGACAAGACGATAATTATTGTCGCTCTCCATCTTCCGAGGAAGATAAACACGACCAACATAACTAACAAGAATGTTATTAAAATAGTGTCTTTTAATGAATTGATAGTGTCGATGATATTTAATGAACCATCAACGATGACATTAATTTTGATGTCGGACGGGAGTGTCTTTTCAATCTTTTTGAGTTCTTTCTTTATGCCTTTGATAACTTGAACGGTATTAGCGTCGGTTTGCTTTTGAATGGTGATCATAGCGCCTTGTCTGCCGTTGCTATATACCTTTTGCAGACGTTCTTGTTCACCGTCATTCACTTTTGCTACGTCTCTCAAATAAACAGGTGCTCCTGTATTTGAGGTTCCAACGATGACATCGAGCATTTCTTCAGCCGACTTGAATTCCTTCTCAACGCGGACTGAATAAGTGTTAGAACCGATGTCGATTGTACCAGCAGGAGTGTTACGGTTTTCGTATGCTAAAGTAGATGAAATTGACTCTACAGTGATACCGTAAGCTGCTAATTTATCAGGGTCAACAAAAACCTGAATCTCACGTTTTGGAGCACCGGATACTGAGATTGTACCTACGCCGTTGACACGTGCCAATGGTGTAGCGACTTTGTCGTCTAATACCTTGTCGAGACTGCTGAGACTTTCTTCAGCTGTTGCAGATAACAACATAATTGGCATGTCTTCCATACTAAACTTGAAGATAGTAGGAGTGCTGACGGCTTCAGGAAGAGCCTGTGCAACCATATCTAATTTGTCGCGTACGTCGTTAGTTGCTTCATTGATGTCGATGCCGTATTCGAATTCCAAAGAAATGACGGAGATATTTTCTTTAGACGTTGATGAAAGGTGTTTAAGATTACTAACACTATTAAGAGCATTTTCCAATGGCTTGGAAACGTTAGTCTCGATGTCGGCTGCACTTGCGCCAGAATATGATGTCACGACCAAAATGGAGTTTTCTCCCATGTCCGGAAAGAGGTTGGTCGACAACCTGCTTAGAGAGAAAACACCTAAAATAGCAACTGTTATGAAAATAAGTGCTATTGTGACAGGTTTATTTACTGATGTTCTATATAAACTCATTTCTTAATTATTTTACGATGTCAACTTTAATGTTGTTTTTAAGTCTTGTTTGTCCGCTGACTACTATGGTTGCGCCATCATCAATACCGCTGATAATTTCGTATTTGTCACCCATTCTGACACCAAGTTTCACAGGAGTGTATGAAACGGTATTGTCTTCGTTCAAAACATAAACGTATTTGTCGTCAGCACCGACTTGTTTTAGAACGGCTTTGTCAGGAACGACAACGCGGTAATTTGTACCGTAATTAATTGTCACTCTTGCAAACATACCAGGACGTAATTTCTCATCTTTGTTATCTACAAGAATTTCTACTGGGAAGGTGTGTGAACGTGGGTCGATGGTAGGATAAATTAAATTGACTTTTCCTTTGAAAGTTTCGCCTGGATATGCGTCGGCAATAAGTTCAACTTCCATACCTTTCTTAACTTTCGAATAATTACTTTCACTAATGTTTATTAACATTTTAACAGGTGTAATGTTTTGTACTACAAATAGTGGTTGTGCCATTGCGTACATGTCACCTTCGTCATAGTTACGAGCTGTGATGATACCGCTGATAGGACTTGTTAAGATTGTGTTTTCTAACAAGTTAGCGTAGCTTTTCTTTGAAACTTCGTATGCGAGAGTGATAGCTTCAAAGTTAGATTGTGATGCTGCGCCGATCTCGTATAATTCTTTTGTACGTCCATATTCGATAGAATCGTTAGCGACCTGCAATCTTATTTTTTCAAGGTTGATGGCATCCATTGTAGCGAGTCTTTGTCCTGCTTTAACATGGTCGCCGACTTCAACTAAAATCTCGTTGATACGTGAAGCAGATTGTGGAGTGATGTTGTTAACAACGTCAGCTTCTATCGTTGTTGGATAAGTACTTAATTGTGGAACATTCTCTGCATAGACCTTTGTTACTGTAACTTTAGGAGCTTCTTCAACGACAACTGTTGCTTGTTGTTCAGCAGGTTTTTGTGCGCATGAAGCCATTACCATTGCTGTTGAAAGAAGTAAAATAGATTTTAAATGTCTCATTTTTATTATGTTTTTTAATTATTACTCGTTTGTTTTTCTGAAATGTAGTCAACTCCCATAAGTTCGTCTATGGCAGCTTTGTTTGTCATATATTGGTATATTGCCTGACTCATTGTAAGTTGTGCCTGTGTAAGAGCCAATTGAGCATCGTTGAGTTCCACAAGGGTTGCCTTGCCGACTTCATACATTTTCTCTGAGATATTATAACTTTTTTGAGCCATCTCCAATGTCGATTCGGCTGCTGTATATCTCTTGACGCTGGTGTTCATCTTGTCGATGTAATTACCCATTGCAATATTCAAGTTACGTTCGGTGTCTTCAATACTGAGTCTTAAGATGTCCTGCGACTTTTGATATTGTCTGATACTGTTGCGTTTTGAGAAACCGCTAAAGATAGGTACGTTTAAACTCAAAGCGACAACTGAATATGGATTCCAACTCATGTCAAATGTGTTACCCATAGCGTTGTAGTTATATGCAAACGATGCTGAAAGGGTAGGGATGTATTGGAATTTCGTCATCTTGATGGTATTGGTCAACATCTCATCTTGAAGTCTCAATTGTAATAAATTAGTATTGTTCTCGAAAGAGATGGAGTCAGTTTCTTGAACCACAGCTACAACTTCATTGACGTAATCGGATAATGCGCCTTCGACATCGAGATCGGTGTTAAGGTCGATGCCCATGATAGCTTTGAGTTGCCATATTGCCAAAACGACGGCGTTTTCTGCACTGTACACTTCTGGTTCTGCATTGTTGACGTTAACCTTGGCTCTGAGGTAGTCGAACTCTGATGCTTTTCCCACTTTATACTTTTTCTCTACGTCTTCGAAGTTCTTTTGAGCGTTGTCATAAACTTCCTTGTAAACATCGTAGGCTTCTTTGGCAAGAAGTACTGCATAGAACGACTGTTTCACCTGCGACACTAATGAAATCTTAGAAGAACGAGCCTGTTCAACGGCGAGTTCCACGTCTAATGCCGACAACTTGAGACTCTGCCATAACTGTGCGTTGACTAGCGGCATTGCTGCTGAGACTCCTGCAGAAACATTATTGGAAGTGCCGACTTCTATTTCCAAAGGATCGCCCATACCCATATCCATTACCATAACTTGCTTTTTCAAAGTACGTTGGTAATTACCAGTTGCACTGATGTTTGGATACAATGCCGAGTAGGCTCCTTTCTTGGCATAGCCTGTTTTCTCAATGGTCATGTCGGCAATTTTAATCGTATTGCTCTCCGACAGCGCGATTTTTATCGCATCATCTAAAGTGATTTTCTCTTGGGCATGAATTGTCGTGCCTCCAATAAAGAGAAAGATTAATAATAATAAGTAGTTGTTTTTTAACATTTTATGAATATTTAAATGATTATTATAGCGTATAAAATAATGTGTTATATTCAGATTGCAAAAGAACAAAATATTATCGAATTATCGTAAAAAAAAAATTCTATTTCAATAAAAAATATTACTATTTCAACGAATACGAAAATTGGACGGAGAACATTGTATTTTGCTATATATCATAATAGTTTATAACTGTGTTATCCTTTTATTTGAACGTGCTTTATTTTAAACAACAAACCTCTATTTGTGTTTGAAAAAAAAATCGTATTTTTACCGCCAGATTTTATTTCATTTTTTTGATATGAAGGCAAGAATTATAGGTCTGTTTTTATTGTTTGAAGCGTTGTTTATGCTGGTGACTTCGTTGGTCGCTTTGTTCTATTTTTATAGATGTGGCGATGGTGATGTCTTGGCTTTAACTGTTTCAACGATAATAACCGCAATTTCTGGTTTCATATTAATCTCAGCAGGAAGAAAATCAGGTAAACCGAACCGACAAGAAATTGAGAGTTTCGAGGTTAAAGATTCTTTCTTTATCGTTACAATAACTTGGTTCTTATTCGCTTTGTTCGGAATGTTGCCTTTCATCCTTAACGGAACGGTATCTACCGTCACCGATGGTTTTTTTGAAGCGATGTCGGGATTTACGACGACAGGCTCTACGCTTTTAAACAACATCGACGAACAGCCTCACGGCATTTTGTTTTGGAGAAGTATGATGCAATGGCTTGGAGGATTGGGAATTATTGTCTTGTTCCTTGCCGTTATGCCAGCCTTGAACCGAAGTTCTAATAAAGTTATGATGTTCTCGGCTGAAATGTCTGGAATCGGAATAAAGAAACTTCATCCTAAAATGATGATGACAGCACGTAAACTTCTTGGCATTTATCTGATTCTTACTATATTATGCGCTTTAATGTACTGGCTCGGACCAATGAACACTTTCGATGCAATATGCCATGCCATGACGACTTTGTCGAGCGGAGGCTTCAGTACACACCAGGCTAGCATAAGTTATTACAACTCACCATATATAGAATATATAGCTTCTATATTTATGTTCGCCTCGGGCATAAACTTCTCACTCTATTATTTATTGGTGACAGGCGAGGTAAAATTGTTCAGGGACAACGAAGAACTGAGATGGTATCTCGGTGCAGTGTTCCTTATGACAGTGATTTTCATAGCTTTATTTTATTTTGCTCCGAAACTGGATACTGTCCTTACAAACGAAGAATCTTATCCCGAGGGTTTTGAAAACAGATTCAGAACCTCATTATTCCATGTGACTTCTATTATAACTTCAACTTGCTTCCAGGCAACCAATTATGACTATGACTTATGGGGTGGACTTTTCCTAATCCCGACATTCATTATGATGGCAAGCGGTGCTTGTGCTGGTTCTACAAGCGGCGGAATCAAGATTATCAGAGAAGTGATTACCATAAAATCTATTAATAATATCTTCAGAAGATTGCTTCATCCAAATGCTTTGTTCAGCGTTAAAGTCTCTAATGAAGTTATTGATGACGACAAGACAAGACGTGTCGTTAACTTCTTGATTATATTTCTTTTACTTTATGTGTTGGGTGTCCTGCTTTTTGTTATCAGCGGAAGTCCACTCGAGGAAAGTATGTTCAATTGCATCTCTGCTCTCGGCAACAGCGGACCCGGAATAGGCAGCACTGGTCCGTCGCTCTCATTCTCTGAACTCTCTGATATGGGAAAATGGACAATGTCTATACTGATGTTGGTCGGTCGTCTCGAAATTTACACTGTATTAGTGACATTCTTAGCTCTGTTCCGTGGCAGCAAATATTAATCAGGCAGTGTTGCAGTTATTTAAATTGAATTATTTTTGTCATTGATTGATTTTATTTTCGTGGTACGCTAAGTTATCTTATTTTTGCGTCATACTTTTGTACGATGATAAAGGATTTGAAAATAATATCTTTACTAAAAAGCAATTTTAAAGTTATCACAGCATGGATTGCTGTTTTTCTGTTTTTCTTCTTGTCGTTTTGGTCAAACAACTGGATTATCTCGTTCTTGCACGCTCTTTTGCTCACTTCATGCCTGCTGTTCGCAAATGACATAGAGAAAAAATATGTGATTAGATTATTGCAGAAAGGTAATCACGTTTTATTCTATTTATTTAACTTTCTGTTAATCATTACAATGTCGATTCTGACAACCTATATTGAATCCTTTATGCTGATTGTTATGAGCAAGCATTTCACTATATCAATGCCCGCTCTTGGCGGCATGAAAGTTTTCTTCATACCAACATTAATAAGGGTAGTGCTTTATACAGCTGTCGTCGCAATTGCTGTAATTTCCGTTTTACAACGTACCGAGGAAGATAATCAGAAGATTAAAAATGAACTCAAGAGCGAGAAACTCGATATGGAATTGCGTTTCCTGAAGTCGCAGATAACGCCACATTTTTTGTTTAATGCATTGAATAACATATATTCTCTTGTCTATACGAAAGATGAAAACGCTCCACAGAGTGTGCTGAAACTTTCTGATATGTTGCGTTATGTTATGGTAGATTGTCAGGTTGACCATATATCTCTTGATAAGGAAGTGAAATATATTGATGCTTTTATAGACTTTCAACAGATGAGCATGGAAAAAAGCTCTAATGTAATTTTTGAGAAACACATCCAAAATCATAGTTTCAAGATTCCGCCGATGATTTTGCAGCCTCTTGTGGAAAATAGTTTTAAACATAGCAGACTTGTGAGTGACCCGAACGGCTACGTACATTTTTATTTGATTCAGGAAAATAACGACTTGATTTTCATAGCTCGTAATTCAATAAAGGCAATGTCTCTTTCTATTTCTGACCAAAACAAGAAATTGCAGTCGGGTATAGGTCTCGATAATGTTAGAAAAAGATTAGACTTGTATTATGGAAATAATTATTCATTTGATGTGAAACAAGAAAATAATTCTTATATCGCAAAAATTACAATAGGAGGTAAACATAATGAAGAGAAAGTATAATGTTCTTATCGTAGATGATGAATTTCTTGCAAGAAAACTTTTAACAGAGTATGTCTCGAAAGTAGATTTCTTGAATCTTGTTGATACTTGTCCAGATGCAACAAAAGCTATGGAAGTTCTTAATACAGAACAAATTGACATACTTTTGCTTGATATTCAGATGCCTGATATTTCTGGTATGGAAATGCTGCGATTGATGAACAATAAGCCTGCTGTAATTCTTACTACGGCTTATTCTGAATTTGCAGTAGATGCTTTCGCTTTGGGTGTGGTTGATTATCTTCTTAAACCTTTCGATTATATCAGATTCATGCAGGCGATAAATAAGGCTGTGAACTCTACAGTGTCGGAAACTCAGTCGGAAACTTCTAACGATTATATCATGGTTAAGGCTGACTATAAATTATATAAGGTAAATTTCGACGACCTGCTTTTTATTGAAGGTCAGCATGAATATGTTACATTCCATACAAAGACAAAGCGCATAACAGCATTGTATTCGTTGAGAAATCTTGAAGATACTTTGCCGAAAGACAAGTTCGTACGTACGCATAAGTCATTTATCGTTTCAATAAAAAATATTGAAGATATTGACAAGACTAATGTCACTGTTTCAGGAAATAAAATCCCGGTAGGAGCAAGTTACCGCGATGCGCTTATCGAAAGACTATTATAAGTTGAAGAGTCCGCGAATCTGCGCGAATTGTCCGCGAATAATCAGTTTTGCTTGTTTGTAATAGAATCACGAAATAATTTAGCGCAAGATTAGCGTGAATTAGCGGTCTTATTTTAGTCTTAAAGATTTGACAACTTGATGTTTTCTAATGTGTTACTTGATGGTTTTTGATAAATTTTCAAATCGAACATTTGGACGACAGCAAAAACATGATCAAAAATGTCACTTTGAATGTTTTCGTATTTTATCCATGCCTTGTTTGAGCTGAATGCATAAATCTGCATCGGAATGCCGAATTCTGTAGGTGCCAACTGCCTGACCATAAATGTCATATCTTTGTTTATGTATGGACAGTTCGATAAATATTCTGTCAGATATGCTCTGAAAATACCGATGTTTGTCTGTCTTCTTCCGTTTACCAAATTAGAGTCGTCAATGTTGTGCAATTTATTATATTCTTCGATTTCTTTTTCTTTTTCTATGATATATTTTGTCACTAACTGATATTTCTTGTAACGTTCGAGCATTTCCTGCGTGCAGAATTTAACTGTATCCGCATCAATGACAAAAGAACGAGCAATACGTCTTCCTCCTGAATTCTCCATTCCTCGCCAGTTCGTGAAAGAGTCGGAAATTAAAGAATATGTAGGTATTGTCGTTATTGTCATATCCCAATTCTGAACCTTGACAGAGGTGAGTCCAATCTCAAGAACTTCTCCGTCGGCCTTGCTTTTTTCCATCACAATCCAGTCTCCTATACGTAGCATGTCGTTGACTGTCAATTGAAGTCCTCCTACAAAACCCAAAATTGGATCTTTGAAGACCAACATCAGAACTGCTGAAAGAGTTCCCAATCCAATCAAAATGTTCGATAATTGTTTCTGTGTGAGAATTGCAATAACTAAGAGGAAACAGATGATGTAGATTATCGTCTTTAAAACTTGCGTAAATCCTTTGATAGGTTTGCTCTTGGAAATCTCGTAGGTGTTGTAGATGTCGTTTAAAGTTGTCAGTATGCTGTCAAGTACTTGGCTGTAAATGAACACTTCATATACTTTTGTGAATAAAACGATTGTTGATGAAAGTATGTGAAATGTAGGTATTGCCGCCTCAATATTTAATCTGATTATGTATGCTGGAATGAGTAAGCATAACCTCTTGAAGACTTTGTTTTTAATAAGGATGTCATCTCTTTCTGAATTGTTGTTTTTTATAAAAACGTAAACTGTTTTTCTTATTATAACAACAGAAAGATAGAATATAACAATTGCAGAGAGTAGGAGTGTTATGCCGCTGATGACTTCTGCAGTATAGGAAGATGCCTTGTTTCCTAATCCGATACCGCTTAAAAAATTTTCTAAAATAGTAATATATTTTTCAAACATAATGTTAGCAGTTTAGTAATATGTTAAGACTTTGTGGTTTAATTTCTACCGTTATGTCCTTGCTCATTTCCATAGGTTCTCCGTCTATGTTGGCAACTTCATCTTCTTTACGAATGATATTGATTTTCTTAGCTTTATAAATATCAATGAAATTGCTTTTGTCAATTTGTTTTGCTAGGAAATAAGTGGCTACTATCGGGACTTCAAGGATGTTTGGTTTTTTGAAAATACATACGTCTAGAAGTCCGTCTTGAACACTTGCCTTGGGCGAAATTTCCGCGTTATATCCGAATTGATTTGAATTTGCGAATGTTACGAAAAACGGTTTGCAATTAATTGTCTTTTGGTCGTCTAAAATAAGAGTGTATTCTTTTTGCTTGTAGTTCGGATATTTTTCTGTAATCAATTTGGCGTATGTTATGAAACCTCTGTTTTCGTCTTTTGCAAAATAATCTGCAATCAATGCATCGAAACCGATGCCAGCTATGCTAATGAAAGGAATGTCATTCATCGTAGCGGTATCGATTTTATAAACCTTGCCGTTGTTGATGACTTCCTTGATGTGTTTTTCTATCTTGAAAGGAATTCCAAGGTGATTGGCAAGACCGTTACCAGAACCAAATGGCACAATGATAAACGTCTGATCCTTGCCAATCAGGCACTTAGCAACTTCATTGATTGTACCATCGCCTCCAACAGCTGCTATATATTCATATCCGTCTTCTATCGCTTTCATCGTTAATTCAGTGGCATGGTTCGCCCTTTCTGTAAAAACAATGCTATAGTCGTATTTGTTTTTATCAATATATGAATCAACAAGGTTTGGAAAATTTGCCTTGTTGTGATGTCCTGATATTGGATTTACAATAAAAATAATCTTTTTCTTCATTATTTATATAATTTATTGTTTATCATTCTGTTATTGTATTGTTGCAAACGCAGCTTGAATTCTGTTTCAAGTTCGTTCCAAGAATCGTCATTGTTTTTGTAAATATTTTTTCCAATATTGTTATCTTTTTTCAATTCATGAACAGCAGTTATGTTTTTGCCGTCGCTTTTCATCAGATATCTCCCGTCTGAATATTGATAAATGTTGTTCAAGAACGAGATATGTGACTGCCTTTGCAAACTGTCGAATATATTTCTTCCGAAACTGAATGTGCTTTCGTTTATATTTAATGCACTTAATAATGAAACTCCAATGTCGATATGTTGTGCTATTTCGTTAATGTGTTTGTTTTCAATTATTTGAGGAGAATAGAATGCCAACGGAACTTGGAAATTGCCTCTGGCGTTTTTATAATTATTGAATTTGTGTTCGGGATTTACGTGGTCGGCAGTTATTACGAACAGAGTCTTGTCGAACCATTCATATTGTGAAATTGTATTGAAAAACTCGCCTAATGCATAGTCGGCATATTTGACTGTTTTTTCAAAAGGCGATAAGTGTTCCTTGTTTGTTGCTTCCTTTGCGATGTAATCGTCTGGTAATGAATACGGATGGTGTGATGACAATGTGAAAATAGCAGCGGCAAATGGTTTGTTGAATTCATTAAGTTTTTCTGCTGTAAATTGCAAAAATGGTTCGTCATAAATTCCCCATGTTCCGTCAAAATCAGAATCGTTGTTATATTCGTCCCTGCCATAGTATTTATCGAAACCGCTAGATCTTGAAGTGGTATTGAAACTCATAGTTCCGTTGTTGCCTCCGTGGAAAAATGCTGTCTCATATCCTTTTTCTTTCAAAACGTTTCCGAATCCATAAAGTCTGTTGATTGCGTATCTTGATGAAGGATAATCAGTTGGCATCAGTGACGGCAATCCGCAGAATATTGATGGGAGAGCCTCTATTGAACGGCGACCATTTGCCATTCCGTCAAATGTCAGACTTTCTTTAAACAGTGAATCCAGAAATGGTGTCAGACTTTCTGCATATTCTGAATTGTAAAAACCAATCATTTCTTGTCCGAAACTTTCGATAATTATCACGACTATATTGTAATTTTCTGCATTTGATTTAATGAATCTATTGTGACTCAAATTATTATGAATTGGGCTGTACATTCTTTCAATGATTTCTTCATCAAAATAATTAATTTTCTCAAGTTCTGAAGATGTCGAACTCATTATGATGCTAAATGGCGTGTTAATTACCAAAGGTGTATTTTCTGCCGACGTATATTCTGTTGCGGTTAATAGATTTATTGGCTTCAGTTGAATACCGCCTCTGATGCCAACTACGGATATTCCTAAAGTTATGATAAAAATCAATGTTTGTTTAACGTACCAAAGTCTATCGTTTGCCTGAAACTCATCTTTTAACTTTGTCTTTCTTGTCAGTATGATGATGAAAAATAATAAAGTGAAGAATATCAAGAACATAAACCAAAAGTCGATAATAAAGTTCATCATTAATGAACCCTGGTTCTCATCGCCACCGCTTAAAAAAGTGAATAGTTCTGAACTCATTCTTTTGTCGAGATACCTGTAATAAATCACGTCAATAAGATTTAATCCTATTGCTAATGAATTAGTTACAATAAAAATAATATCTGTCGTCTTTTTGTAAATCACGTTGTATTTTATTCTTAACGGGATAGTGTACAAAATCAATAATGGAGCGTTAAAGATAATCAGTGTGTGTATGTCGAATCTGAAGCCAACGAAATATAATTTTACTAGTTCTGATAATTCTATATTGTTGAATTTGTTTGTGTTAAATATATAAAGAAACCATCTGCTTATCGACAGCAGAAATAAAACGACACATAATCTTATTAGTATCATTTTTAACAGAGAAGTTTCTTCTTTTTTTAACATTTTTCCAATCATTATATATGCAAAGATATAAAAATAAAGCATGAAAAAACTCAAATTTTATCTGATAATTTATTATTTTTGTATATCGTTGAATTTATGTAAATGCTTTTAAAATATGAGATTTAAGTTATTGATTATAATACTTTTTGTTTATAGTTTTTCATATTCCCAAGAAGTTTCTTATCCTCAGTATCCGAATCCGGTGAAGATTCCAGTTTATCTTTCTGCCACTTTTGCTGAACTTCGTAGCAATGCTTTTCATGCTGGAGTTGATATTAAGACGCAAGGTGTTGAAGGAAAGGAGGTTTTTGCAGTCGCTGATGGTTATGTGAGTAGGATAGGAGTGTCGCCTTATGGTTATGGAAAAGTATTGTATATTACTCATAATGATGGTTTTACGTCTGTTTATGCTCATTTGTCTAAGTTCAATCAGAAAATTACAGACTTCGTAAGGGCAAAGCAATATGAAGATAAGTCGTTTGCACAAAATATTTTGTTAAACGAAGGTGAGTTTCCTGTAAAAAGAGGTGATTATCTTGGACTTACGGGAAATAGCGGTAGTTCTGGTGGTCCGCATCTTCATTACGAAATTAGATATACTGAAACGCAGGAACCTGTCAATCCTATGTTTTTCGGATTGAAAATCAATGATAAAATTAAGCCTTGTATTAAAGGTCTTGCGATATATCCTTTAGATAATTCTTTTGTCAATCATTCTGATACAGCAATTTATCTAGAAACTACTTTGAAAAATGGTAAGTATATTCTTGATAATCATAAATTTAGTGTTAATGGAAATATTGCATTTGGAATAAATGTATATGATCAGGCTGATGGTTCAAATAACAAAAATGGAGCTTATATAATAGAGTTGTATGCTGATAATGAATTGATTTTCAGTATTAAATCTGATAAATATTCATATAATGAGACTCGCTATATCAATAGTTTGATTGATTATGCTCATTATGTTACTGATAAAGAACGTTTTATAAGGTCAGAAATTGATGAATTCAATAAATTAGAACTTTATGAGGTAAGAAATGGTGTTGTAAGCGTAAAGCATGGAGATGTGGTAAAAATGAAATATGTTGTAAAAGATTACAATAATAATGAATCTGTATTAAATTTCACTTTGGTGGGTAAGAAGAAATCTGATTCTACTCCAAAACCTGAGTTGCCTCGTTCTTATTATAGGATTTTTGATGGTGTGCCTTCAAATATTTGTATGGATGGTTTTGAAGCTGAAATCCCAGAATTCGCATTTTATAAGAATGTTTCGATTAAGGCTACTCAGATAGATACTATGAAAAACATATATTCAAATTTTGCATACTTGCTTGGGAATGAGCAGATTCCGTTACATAAGCGCATAAAGATTTGTATGAAGCCTAAAGATAAATATGTTGATGATACAACTTTATATGTCGCTTCTTTTACAAAAAATGGTGAGTTTGTTTTTCTTGGTAATAAGAATGTTGATGGTTTTATAGAGGCTTCTACCAACGCTTTGGGAATTTATGTAATTGCTAAAGATTCAGTTGCACCAAGAGTTATTCCTGTCAATTTTAAGAGTAACTCTTCGATAAAAGATAATTGGTCTTTAAGACTTGAGATCGAGGATAAGGAAACTGGTATCAGCAAATATGAGATGTTTGTCAATGGCGAATGGGTTTTGGCAGATTATGATCCTAAGAAAAAATTGCTGATGTATCAGGTTGATAATCATATCAAAAAAGGCTACAATAATTTGGAAGTTATTGTAACCGATATGGTTGGAAACAAAAAAATCTATAAAACTACTCTTCAGAGATAGGTACGTATTGATACGCTCCAGCGTCAGGATGTTCGCCTCTCATAACGCCGTCTAGATCATATTGCAATAATCCTGTTGAATAGTACGGATTTCCTATTCCTATCGCAGGTGAAAGACTATCAATATGATAGTTTAATTCTCTGTCTATGAATCTAGGGTCTTTATTGAAAATACATTCGTTATAGTTGTTGAATATGTCACTGTTTTTTCTTTTTGTTCTTAACAAACTGTTATTGAAGTAATATGTCGTATCAGTACCAGGGTAGAAGTCTGTGTTAAATTCATCCTCGTGATTTCCATATAAGATACAATTGTCCATTTCGAAGTAAAAGTTGCAGGCGTATGCATTTCCGTCTAAAGGATTTTGGTAAATATTATTAAATAGCAGCGACGGTGTTGTTCTGGTGCTTTTGTTCCAATAGTTTGCCACAGTTCCTTGTTCAAATACGTATTCCCCGCCTCCTGTTAGAGCGATGGCATATTTGCCACAATTTGAAACTATAAAGTTGCTCGCTTTGAGATTGTACAAATTAGAGTAAATGCCAATACCTGTATGATTATCAATTATTGTGTTGTGGATAGTTAAAGGTGCCTTATTGTTTTTCAGGAAGGTCTGAGCTTGAATGCCAATAAAACCATTCTTGATAATGGCGTGATTTATTGTGTGTCCGAATCCTTCGCGGGCCTCCATCAACCAAATTCTATCCCATTGTCCTGGTTCATCATTGTAATAGTTCTCTAGTCTGTCTCCTTGGAAGACAACTGGATTTTCAGGCGTTCCCTCAACGCGTAACTGACCTTCGCTGTATGCCCATAAACCGCCTCCGTTATGAAAATGCACTTGAGTGCCAGGGTCAATGACCAATGTTCCGTATGAATTTATCAAAGCGTAACCATATACGACGTATGGCTTTTCTGGTGTCCAATGAATTTCTTGAAGACTGTCGGCAATTATTTTAAACTTAGGGAAACCATTTATGTATTGGTCTGCAACAATGTAATTCGCGTTCTGTCCGTAAGCCGTAAGATTTACAACTTGTTTGTTATTGTTTGTCTCGAAGATAAGTTTGTCCTCAACGAAAAACGGATTGTTTTGGTCATTGGGATTTATGGTAACTCTCACGAAAATAAAGATACTGTCTTTGGAATAAATTTCAATGTCCGAAAAATCATATCCAGACTCACCGTCTATATTGACTGCAAATTGTGACATATTGCCGCTTTCTAGACGTATGGAGCTTATTTTGAGATTTTCATTGTTGTCGTTGTAAATCATCAATTGTCGAGTAGAAGAACCTATTGAAGTGAATACAGTGTCGAATGTGATGGTGTCGGTAGAGAATGCTAATTTTAACGAGTTGTTGTCGCTGAAATCAACTTCTTTTTTGCATGAGGCAAAAGCAAGTACGAATCCTAGCACTATAATCCAGATATTTTTACGCATGACAATTTCTTGTTTTAGGTTTTCTACAAACGGATATAAGATTTATATTATTGAATTACGCAAATTAAAATTGATTATTGTTCTAAGTTTTTTGAATATTTTTCCCATGTAGTGGTGAGAAAAGCGTTTGAACCGAAATATTTCAGAATCGGCAGAAATTCTTTTGCTTCAGCGTAACCTGGAACTATCGTAAGAATCTGGTTTTCCTCGTTCATAAAAACGTATGACGGGTAGGACATTTTGCCTTGTAACAATGCTTGTGCTAATTGATGGGTGCCTTTTCTGCCGCCTTGTGATGGAGTGCCAGTGAATGTATGTCCCATGAATTCAATGTTTCCGCTTTGTTCTGCATCGAATTTCACTGCATAATAATTTTCGTTCATGTATTCAACAACAGAAGGGTCAATGAATGTCGTTTTGTCCATTTTTGTGCACCATCCGCACCAGTCTGTATAAACGTCGATAAATATTTTTTTAGGTGAAGTCTCGTTAAGTTTTACGGCTTCTTCAAAGCTCATCCAATTGATTTTGTTTGTTGTAGTCTGTGCATTTAGATTGTAATTGGCAATAAAACTAATGACTGCCAATATTATTATGTTAATTTTTCTCATGATTAATCGTATTTATATTTTGCTCTTTCAATTTCTTTCTTGTTGTCTTTATCTTTCAGGGTGTCACGTTTGTCGTAAAAATGCTTACCTTTTGCTAAAGCAATAGTTACTTTTGCTAGACCTTTTTCATTGATGAACATTTCTATTGGAACTATGGTGAAACCCTTTTCATTTGATTTGGTTTTCAGTTTGTTGAGTTCTCTTCTTGTAAGAAGGAGCTTACGTTCTCTTTTCGGGTCGTGGTTGTTGTAGGTGCCATGTGAATATTCTGTTATATGCATCCCAGTGACAAAAAGCTCATTGTTTTTAAATGTGCAATAAGAATCGGCGAGACTGGCCTTGCCTTCTCTGATACTTTTGATTTCGGTTCCTGTCAAAACGATACCTGCCATGTATGTATCAATGACAAAATATTCAAAAGAAACCCTTTTGTTTTTGATGTGGATTTTGTTTTGTGTTTTCTCTTTCGCCATAATCTTTTCTTTTCCACTTTAAAAGTTGGGGACAAATTTTGTTTTGTCCCCATTGTGTTTTTTATTTTACGTCTCCCAAAATGATTGGCATTCCATCACTGCCACCTATGACGACTACTTTTGAGTTAGGTGATTCTGCTAATTTCAATGTTGCTTCGATGCCTTTGTCGCGGAGAATCTTGTCTGTGATACTTGCACTGACGATGCTGTTTGCTTTTGCTTTACCTTCTGCTTCAACGCGTTGACGTTCTGCTTCTTGAGCTGCCTTTTCGAGTTTAAATTCGTATTCAAGAGCTTCTTGTTCTTGTTTTAACTTGCTTTCAATAGCTGATTTGATGGTTGGAGGCAAGGTGACAGAACGAATAAGAACTTGATTTAGTTGAACATATTGTTCGTCCAAAAGTTTTTTTGTTTCCACGAAAATTTCTTCTTGGATGGCATCACGCTTTGTTGAATAGATTTGCTCTGGAGTGTAGCGGCCTACGACGCTTCTTGCTGCCGAACGCATTGCAGGAACAACGATTCTTGTAAGATAGTTTGTTCCGATTTTTACGTGAAGTTCTCCTAAATCTTCCCATTTCGGTTGATACCATGCAGAGAATTCAATCTTGATTTCCAAACCGTTAGATGACAAAGCACTCATTTCCTCGGAAATTTCTTGTTGGCGTGTTTCGTAAACGACCATTTTGTTCCATGGTGCTATGAAATGGAAACCTTCTTCGTATGTTCTGGTGACATCGACACCCCCGCCAAACAAACGGAACAAAACTCCGCCGTGACCTGCAGGTATGGTTTTGGTTATTCTGCCCCAAAATACTACTACCAAAAATACAATGCCTACTATTATGAAAATAGGAGTGTACTTCTTTAATTCATTGTTGTTGTGATTGTTAGATTGTTGTGAATATTCCATATTATCTATTATTTTTTATTTCTACAAAGATATGATTTTTTTCTGATATATAATAGGTGAACTTTATTTATAATGTGTTTATTTTCTATGAAATATAATTTTCGTTAAACATTGACTTAAAAAGACCAAATTACCTGAAGCTTGGCATCGCCTTTCCAGTTGTTGTATATTGTTTCCAAACCAGATCCGATTTCGTTTTTGTTTTCGTGGAATGTGAATCCTATTTTGCTGGAAATCTGAATTTGTCTTAATATTTTTAATTTGCCGACAATATATGTTCTGATGCCTTTGCCCGACAAACCTCCGACAGAAAAAGCGTAAAGTACATCGCTTTCATACGCATAAACGCTGCCTTCTTCAGCATTGAACAATTCATATCTAAATGCCAGATTGTATTCTTTGTCAACTGGTGCGAATATTATATCTTGATATAATAAATATGAATTATAACTAATGTCGTCATCTTTGTTGAAGTGATATTCAAGACGATTCTTCAATGTTATGTAATTAGAAATTTGATATGCAGCATGAAACCTAATCATATTGTTTCTTTCTTCAACCAAATATTTTTGAAATACATTATTGTCACCTGTGTTTTTCATTTTGTTTTTGTTTCGGAATTCGATGAAAAAAAGAGTGTTCTTATTTGGTTGGTAATTGAGTTGCATATCAAAGTCATGCCCATGATTTGGGGAGTATGCGTTGTTTTTTAACCAGTCTGATTTATAAAAATCTATGCTCATCAAATATTTCCAGTTGGCGGCAATCGATATTGTTGAGTTGAGAAGCCATCCCTTCTCATTTCTGTTTTTGCTTCCAGATGCATAGGCATTGCTGTAAAGACATTGATAATCTTTTGCGTAATTGCGATACAGAATAGTAAATTCGATATATCCAGCAGGTTGAATTGTTGTCCCTATTAGTGCGGCGCTTCCTTTGTTGCTGCTCAAAGCAAATTCACCGTAAATCATAGTTTTTTTCAATATATAGTAGAAGTCAAGACCTTGGTTTGTTAGTTTTTTACCTCTGAAATAGAATGTGTTATAGATGTTCTCGTCGGGCATTAGTTCTGCACTCAAATCTGTTTTATGCATAGTGTATCCAACTTGTAGATTTGAAATCTTGTAACTTATGTTGAATCCGTATAGTCGTTGGCTGATGATTCTTCTATCCATCAGTTCGTTGTATGTACGATGTAGTCCGCTTTGTTGTAAACTTGTGATTTTCAAAGGTGTCTCGCTGATAGAATCGTAAATTTTTGTATTAGCATCGGTTTTCTTGTATGAATAAAATGCGCTTAATTCAAAGTTATTGTATTTTAATGTCGTGGCGCTTCCTCTCAAATAATAAGCTTCATTTGCTGATTTGCTCGCTGATATTTTTTTGTTTCTTCTCATCATATTACCGCCGTATGTCGATAATGCAATTCCAGATCCCATTGTCAGCCCTTGACCAAAGGAGATTTTATAATCTCCAATGACAAGAGCCTTACAAAAACCTAAATCACTAAGAAGTAAATGAAAGGATAAATAATCAAATCCTGAATAACATTGTTTCCCTAGTAGTTCCCTAATAGAATCGTTGATTAAACTTTTGATGATATATTCTCCAGGATCTTTTTCTAATACAAATCCTGCTTCGATTCTGTCTCTATAAGAATAATTGTATCGTAAATATATTTTTTGCGGACTGCCAAGGTAAATTGAATTAGGTTTCTGATAAAGCAAGCTGTCTTCAATATTGATGTATCCCTTCTTCTTGTTAAGACATTGATTCACTTCTATTAGAATTTTGTTTTTGCCGTATTTTAAATCTTTTAATCGTAATGCTTTGTTACTGTTGTCGTTAAAACAAATCAAACCTTCTAATATTTCAATAGTTTTTTTATCCAGATCTTTAACTTCATATAATTCTTCAATAAATTTAAAATCACCGTATTCTTTTCTATACTTTTTGATATTCTCTAATTGGAATGCGCTTATAAACTTAAACTCAGCAAGTCGATCTATTTCATCACTGTTTATATAAATTGGATTCTCGACTAAATCCCAATATGATTCAATTAATTCGGAATAATCGCTGTCTTCTTCAGAATTTTCAGACATCCTTTCTATTTGCTCGATGATTAAGTCCTTATTGACTTGCGCAAAGCAAATGGTATTGAACATCAATAATAAAAATAATATTCCGACTGATTTTTTCATTATGTTGTTTCTAATTGATTCTAAAGTTCAAACTGCAACTTAGTGACGCACCGAGTTCCTGATTCATGTGGGCAGATATATCTGCGATGAACCATTTGTAATTATAACCGATTCCAAATGTGAGTAATTCTGGCATAAGTTGGAATCCGCTTCTGAAGAATAAATCTTTGTATATCTCGTATTCTAATCCGAATCTAAAAGAAAAATTGTCGTTGAAATTTTCTTCTATTTCACTGCATATTAGAAAGTTGTCGTTTACAAAATATGACAGACCAAGCCTCATTATTATGGGTATTTTGTCTTTATGTATGCTTCTGAATTTTACGTTTGCAGGATTGAATAAATAAGCTCCGATATGTAAAGATTCGTTGATTTTATATTGTATTCCGACATCAAATGTAGGTGCGGATTTTTTCTCATAATTATCAGAAAATAAAATAAATAGATAGTAGAACTTTAAGCCAATGTTTAGGTTAGAACCGAAGCTTCTGGCAAATCCTAGTCCGACGATATTTTCATTATAGTGATTGTAACCAAATTGTGAAAAAGAAACTCCGATGGTGCCATAATTTGTAGGTAATAGCAGACCTGCTTTTTTCGTGCCTAATTCTTTCAATAAAAATTTGTTTTCGTATGAAATGCCGAAACTGAAATCCTTATATGAAGCAAAACCAGCGGGATTATGATGTACCGACCAAAAATCTTGTAATGTAACGGAACATTTGCCAAGAGAATTTGTTTTCCCTGAATTCGCTTGAATAAACTCCCAGGCATTTGAATTCAACATGGCCGACAGGAGCAGTATGCTTGTTAAAATAATTCGTTTCATAACGACGGTTTCTTAAATTGAGGTTCGAAGCAAAATTATAAAAAATGTCATTAGATTTGAAATAAAATGTATCTTTGTAGTAGTTAATTATTATTAGGTAGTATGTTAAATTATTATTGGAAGTAGTAAATTTAAAAATTATGGAGTATCTAATTTATTTATTAGCAGTAGTTTTCATCATAATTGGAGTTATTGGTGACGTAGTGCCTGGTTTGCCCGGCGTTCCTATTAGTTATGCAGCGATGCTATTAATTCATTTTTTTACTGGGGTGAATTACTCGTCTGAGACCCTGATTATCTATGGTGTGTTATGTGCAATGATAACAATTTTGGATTATTTTGTCCCTATTTGGGGTACGAAGAAATTCGGAGGTACTAAAGCAGGGGTGAAAGGAAGCACGATAGGATTGATTGTCGGTGTTGTGGTTTTACCTATTTTAGGAATTGTAATAGGTCCTTTTGGACTTATTGGAATTTTGGCAGGTCCGTTTCTTGGTGCATATATCGGAGAAAAAATGGGTGGAGTGGATGATAAATTGGCTTGGCGTTCTGCAATAGGTTCGTTTGTGGGATTTGTCGCAGGAACGTTGTTGAAGGTCGTTTATTCGATTGTAATAGGCTTTGTCGTTATTAAAGATATTGTTGTTTCATTGTTCTAAATAGTTGAATGTTAATATTATGAATGATATAATTAGCATTACAAAGAAAAGAGCTCGCAACATAAGAGAGACGATTTTACGTTCGTTAACAGAAGCTGGTTCTGGTCATCTTGGCGGCTCTGTTGATTTGGCGGATCTCTTTTCAGTATTGTATTTCAATGAGATGAATTATGATATTAATAATCCTCAATGGGAAGAACGTGACCGCTTGATTTTATCTATAGGACATACTGCTCCTGTTTTGTATGCAACATTAGCAGAGGCTGGTTTCTATCCAAAGGATGAAACACTTACATTGCGTAAATTCGGAAGCAGATTGCAAGGTCATCCTAGTAGAGATTTTAAACTTCCTGGAGTTGAGACTTCCGCTGGTTCTTTGGGACAAGGTCTTGGAATCGCGATTGGAATGGCTCTTTCTGCAAAGATGGACGACAAGAATTATAGAACGTATTGCGTGATGGGTGACGGTGAACTTCAAGAGGGTAGTGTATGGGAAGCCGCAATGGCTGCATCTAACTATCGTCTTGATAATCTTTGTGCTATAATTGACCGTAACAAATTGCAGATAGATGGTTCTACGGAAAATGTTATGGCGCTCGAACCTCTCGCCGAAAAATGGTCATCGTTCGGATGGAATGTTGTTGAAATAGACGGTCACGACCATAATGATATTATTGACGCTTTCGCAATTGCTAGAGCTACCATCGGTCAACCAACTCTTGTTCTTGCAAATACAGTCATGGGCAAAGGTGTGAAAAGTATTGAAAATGATAATAAGTGGCATGGAAAAGTTCCTTCTAAAGACGATTTAGATAAGTTTTTGAACGAACTATATTGTTAGCTGTGAATATTAATAACTTTTTTGGAATAAAAAGAATGAACCCATATATTAATAAAGGTAATAAAGCAACAAAAATTGGTTTTGGTGAAGGCGTATTGGAATCTGCCAAGAAAAATAGTAATGTCATCGGGATAGGTGCTGATATAACATCTTCTGTTGGTATGAATTTTTTTGCCGAAACCTATCCTGAAAGATTTTTATCTCTGGGTATTGCTGAACAAAATTGCGTCGCAGTTGCTGCAGGTATGGCTCTTTCAAATAAGATTCCTGTGTTTAGTACTTATGGTGTATTTGCTGCTCATAGAGCGTGTGATCAAATTCGTATATCTGTGTGCTATAATAATTTACATGTTATTATTGGAGGAGCACACGCTGGCGTATCTGTCGGTCCTGATGGCGCGACGCATCAGGCTTTGGAAGATATTGCAACGATGAGGGTGCTGCCGCGAATGACAGTTATTTCTCCATGTGATGCTACACAGACAAAATTAGCTACAGAAAAAGCAATACTCGAATTAGAAGGTCCTGTTTATATAAGATTCGGTCGTGAACCTATGCCAGATTTTACAGATGAAAATCAAGAGTTTGTGATAGGTAAAGGGCAAGTGCTGAAAGATGGCTCTGACATTTGTATGATTGCTAATGGACATGAGGTATGGGAGTGCTTGGAGGTATCACAACGTATTGAGTCGGAAGGCAAATCGGTGATGGTCGTCAATATGCACACGATTAAACCCTTGGATGAGAGTCTGTTGCTTGATTTGGCAAGTCGTTTCCCTGTAATATATACTGTGGAAGAACATCAGGTTATTGGCGGTATGGGTAGCGCAGTAGCTGAATTTTTATCAGAAAACAAACCTGTTAGAGTCGTTAGGATTGGTATGAATGATGTGTTTGGTGAATCGGGAAAATCTGAGGAATTGATGCATCATTTTAAACTTGATGCGGATGGAATTTATGAAAAGGTGATGTTTGATATAAAAAAACAACTATGAACTACGAAATTTTGATATTTGTTTGACCGAGGAAACTCGGTTTTTTCATAGTTCATAGCTGAATTATGCTAACTCGGTTATATTGTCTTTTCAGAACGTTCCTTCATTTCATCAGAAATAGCTACGAATTCCTCGACGCTCATGTCTTTGATGAAAATCAAACCGTGTGTGGATCTGATTAACGGACGAGGATTTTCATAGAAGTAATCTTTACCTAAAATTAACTGAATATCTTGTAGTTGCTTAATCCATGTCTTTTTAGCGATGTCGCTGAATGGCCCGTCATGATTTGGATTTGGGAATTCTGCATCTACTTGTGACAGATAACTAGCTGCGAATGATTTGTCTAAGACCGCCAGGGCGTTAAGAGAAACAGGGATGTACATGTTTGCTTCCGCTGGATGGAATTTGAACCATACATTGCGATATCCGTAAATTCTTAGATTCGACAAGTCTTTTTCCTTGCTCCATTCTGCTACAGCTGCTGCCGTAGCTTGCAATACTTTGTAATGTGTGTCAGGTCCGCTGCCTTCTGGATCTAAAACCACGCTGATGATGTCAGGCTGTAACTCTCTGAACTGATTTAATATAGGTAAGACATCATGGTCGAAATCAATCATATTAGCACCGCTTCCTCCTTTATAGAATCCAAGGTGTAAATGATGGACGTTCTTTACTGAAACGCCGTTATATGCCCATACTAACTCCTCCTCAAACTCTCTAATCATTCCTTTTAACTGCTGTAAATCAGGTGTGTTGGGTTCTCCATCATAACTGTTTTCCAAAACATTTATGACTTCATTGTATTTTGCTTTTAACTCATCAATATTTTTAAAATTCCAAATGACGACGGAACAACGTAATAGTCGGTGGCAGAACCCTCTGTCCATTTCATATTGATTGTCTCTAGCTACATTGTCCAAGTAGTGGTAGATGTCCTTGTCGAATTTATGTTTGTAACCTTCTTCAAAGAAATCTGGATAATGAATCATTTGTATTTCATCTTTTTCAATGAAATTAAGAGTCGTTTTCAATGCGTTGAGAAGGAATTTGTTAGTTACGGAATTGTATCCCGATGTCATCACTGCAAAATGAACATTATTGCTTGCTGGACGTAATTGTCTGTTGGTTAATGGCATGATCCCCAGCATAATGTCATCGTGATGTGGCCCTGAATTGTATATAGTCTTGTTGGTTTGTGTAACAGAACCTCTGGACAATTTATCTTTGGTTGCTTTAATAACTTCTTTAACAGTTTCCAAACTGAGATTCGGTATCATGCGGCAACGAGCGTCGTTTGTCAAGTCTTCGAGTGTAAGTTTGCTAGCATATTTGTTTAACTTCTTGCAAAGACCTATAATTGCTCTTTCTGTCTTTTCAAAGTTCCACTCATCATTAAAAAAATAGTGATTGATTGAATCTTCAAGTCTAGATGCGGAACCTTTTGTGAGATAGAAACGACTGTTGTCTAAACGTTGTAATGAAGTTGCTGGATATTGTGTCGTCATTTCTGATTCGAGAGCGTTCTTTACGATATAAGCGTTAGATTCTCCTGCTGCTGAGACTATTGCAACCGTATTAGGATTTCTTGTAATTGTCTCTAAACCAATAGTGATAACCATACGGTTTTTCGCTACTTCGATACCTCCAAGACTTGATGCTGCATCTGCCTGTGTTGCGAAATTTGTCTGCCTCAAAGCCGTGTTTGAATGCAGACTTGTACCTTTGATATTAAAAGCAATACGTCCGTCGGAACCTAAAGTGGTAATCATGAAGCCAATGTCGCCTTTTAACTTAATCTTATCGTCGTATTGGGAACACCAGTCGTCAATGAGGAAAATAGATTGCTGTTGAATGTGTTCCATATTGTTAGTGGCTTGACGGTAACGTAAACTTAGGTCGATGGTATAGTCAGGGAAAACTTCTCTGAACGACTTGCCTTGATGTAATTTTATGTCATTGCTATTGATGAACAAACCGCGTTTTGGGTCGAGACCGAAGCCTTCGATGTAATTCTTGTTGACATAATTGAAGAACGAATTATGCTGCTTTGGCGAGATAGGGTAGAACTCGTCCATTTGGACGAACTGCAAACCTGAAAGATTAGGTTTCTTAATTCCGTCTAAACCGTATTTTTCTAGAACCAATTTTGTCTCTTTTTCGTCCCAATGCTCTAAAAAATGGTGTGTGCTGTTTATGAAATTCCTTAACGATTTGTCTGAAGATAAACTAATTACGCCTTCTTCATTCTCTGAAACCCATTCTAAAAAACGCAATGCCGTCATCAAGCCTAATTTAGGTACGCTGTCGGTTATTATGTACGGAACCAATGTGGTCATTTCTGAAATGCCTGATTCCATCAAGAAATTCTGTTCTACTTTTGAAAAAATATTAGCCATATTATAGTTGTTTTTAAAACGTAAAATGTATTACAAAGATAAAGAAAAAAAACTTATCTTTGAAAAAAAATACATTATATGAAACTAATTCTTATCATCGCTCTTATTGCATTGATTTACAAATGGAATAAATTGGGTTACTTAGGGAAATTAATAACCATTATGATATGTGTTTGGATGCTAAATAATAATAAGGAAGATATAAATAAATTGGAGTTTTTCTTTGAGGAACCTGCAAATTGTTGGGAGGAAACGCTGCCTCTCGGTAACGGTCGCCTTGGGATTATGCCTGACGGCGGAATTGAAAAAGAAATAATTGTGCTCAACGATATAACTCTTTGGTCTGGAAAAGTTGCTGACTATTCTAATCCTAAAGCAAAAGAGGCTCTTCCTGAAATACAACGTCTGCTTCTCGATGGCAAGAATTTCGAGGCTCAGGAATTGGTTTACAACTCTTTTACATGTTCTAACAATGGTTCTAATTGGGGAAACGGTGCTGTCGCTAATTTCGGATGTTTCCAGACTTTGGGAAATATTGAAATAGAATATTTATACAATGATATTAACATTAAGGATGGTTCATATACTCGAAAACTTAATCTTAATAATGCGGTCGCGACAACAGAATTCGAGACGAATGAAACAAAATTCCGTCGTGAATATTTCGTGTCTCGCGATTCTGACGTGGCTGTGGTTCGCCTGACTGCCGACAAGAATAAGATGATTTCTGTCAATATTAAGATGGATAGACCAGAATGTGTAGAGAAAACAACAGAAAATGAAGCAATTGTGATGTTCGGACAGTTAAAAGACGGCAGCGGCGGCAATGAGGGAATGAAGTATATTTCAAAACTTTCCGTGCAAAATGATGGCGGTGACGTCCAATATGTCGATAATGAAATTGTAGTGAGAAATGCTAACGATTTGACTTTGATTTTTTCTTCTGCCACAAATTATAAAAACGAAAATTATGTTTATTTTGTGGATGAAATGATGGATGAAGCAAAATCTCATTCTTTTAATTATCTAAAAAAGAATCATATAAACTCATATCAGGAGCTATTCAATAGGGTGGAAGTCGATTTCGGAGAAGCAATAACAGATAATCTTTCCATTGACGACAGGCTTTTCGAATTTCAGGATGAAGATGATCCGCAATTGGCTGCCTTGTATTTCCAGTACGGTCGTTATCTCTTTATTTCTTCTACTCGAGAGGGATTGTTGCCGCCTAATCTCCAAGGCCTTTGGGCTAATACTATTCAGACCCCATGGAATGGGGATTATCACCTTAACATTAATGTGCAAATGAATCACTGGCTTGCAGAAGTCTGTAATCTTTCTGAGTTGCATAAACCGCTCATCGAATTTACGAAAAGTATTGTGGAATCTGGCGAAAAGACTGCTAAAGATTTTTATGGAGCAGAAGGTTGGACGGCGCATTCTATATGTAATTTATGGGGATTTACTGCTCCTGGCGAACATCCGTCTTGGGGCGCAACGAATACGGGCGGAGCATGGTTGTGCCAACATCTTTATGAACATTATTCCTTTACGAAAGATATTGATTATCTCAGAGAAATATATCCTGTAATGAAAGGTGCTGCTCTGTTTTTCAACTCTGTTATGATTGAGGAAAAAGAGCATTCATGGCTCGTGACAGCACCGACATCTTCACCTGAAAATTCTTTCTATCTTCCAGATGGAAGAGTGGCGAGTATATGTATGGGACCAACGATGGACATTCAGATTATTACGGAGTTATATCAAAATGTTATTGAAGCTTCTGAAATATTGAATGTTGATAAAGATTTTGCTGATGAACTGAGAAACGATTTGAAGAGATTTCCTCCAATGCAGATCAGTGAAGAAGGTTATCTGCAAGAATGGCTTATAGATTATGAAGAGCCCGAGATTCATCACCGTCATGTTTCGCATCTTTTTGGATTGCATCCAGGAAATCTTATTACCAAGACGAAAACTCCGGATTTGTACGATGCCTGCAGGTTGAGTCTTGAACGCCGCGGTGACGATGCTACGGGTTGGTCGCGAGCTTGGAAGATTAATTTTTGGGCGAGACTTCACGATGGCGAGCGTGCATATAAACTTCTTAAAAATTTGTTAACGCCAGCAATGATTGGCGATAGAGTGGGAGCAGGTACTTATCCGAATATGTTCTGCGCTCATCCTCCGTTCCAGATTGATGGCAACTTTGGAGGTACTGCTGGTATTGCGGAGATGCTGCTGCAATCGCACGATGATTTTATTGAAGTCCTGCCAGCATTGCCAAAAGCTTGGAATACAGGGTGTTTTAAAGGATTATGCGCTGAGAACGGAGCTGAAATTGACTGCTCCTGGGAAGACGGAAAAGTGACTGAGATAAAGATTAAATCCAAAATAGGAGGAACATATAAACTTTTGTTGCCAGATGGAACAATGAAAGAATTTAAATTGAAAAAAGGCGGGAAGAAAACGATGACAAATTTATGATGTTGAATGGACACTCCGAAATATAACAGTCGTTTTATATGCAAATATATTGTTTATTTGAAGAAATATCTTTAGGAAAACACTATTTTTGCATCGTAAACTATTCATTATGAAATGCGATTGCATAAATAGATTCTTATATATAATTGCGTTGATATTCATTGTTTTGGCAGGCGTTTATATTCAACTTCCATACATGAATGAATTTCCGTCTTTTATTCATGCATGGTCGCAATCAGACAGATATGCAATCGCCTTGGGTTTTGTTAATAATGATTTAGATTTGTTCCATCCAGAAACATTTATATATAATAAGCAGTTTCCCAATTGGTGGAAGTGTGCTTACGACAATACAGTCACTTCTGTTGATTTTCCGTTTGTTGAATATCTTGTCGCTATTGTAATGAAAATCACTGGTATCACATCTCCTTGGATTTTCAGAATCATAACTTTCATGATTGCGCTTACAGGAATGTTTTTCTTATTCAAATTGACATTCCAGATTACCAAAGACTGGATTAAGTCGCTGCTAATTACGGCTTTTGCTATGACATCGCCAGTCTACGCTTATTATTTCAACGGTTTCATACCAGGAATTCCAGCACTGACTTTTGTAATAATTTCTTTACATTTTTATGTGAAATATTTTGAAAACGATAGCAATAAGTCATTTGTTTTGTCAATGTTTTTCATTACTTTATCTGTATTGATACGTTCTTCTTTTGCAGTGATATACGTGGCTATGTTAAGTTTTGAATCTTTAAGAATTTTAAGAAAAGAATCAGCTTTTAAGAATAAGATTGTTCCTGTCTTTACTTCGATGTTATTTATCTTGGCTTATTATTTTTGGAATAAACATATTGCTGCTCAATATGGTACGTTGTTCCTTTCGGAACTGATGCCAGCGGATGACTGGAGCGATTTCTGGAATATTATGTCTAAAACAAAAGACAATTGGAAGTTCCATTATTTCGGAAAGATACACTATTATTCGTTTATTGTCATCTCGTTAATTGCATTTGCCTTTGCATGTGTTAAAAAATTTAAAGATATTGAAAATAAAGATAATTCTCGTAAGAAAACTTTATCTCTCGTTTTCTTAATATTAATTATGATTTTTGGTTATTTCTTGTTTACAATAGCGATGGCTAAACAGTTTCCAAATCATGATTACTATTTTATCGACACTTATTTTCTGCCTTTATTACTACTTTTTACTTTGATTATAAAGATATTACCTGTAATAGTGAGCGATTTTAAATTTTTAGTTCCTTTAATGATTTCATTTGTCTTAATTTTTTTTATGTTAAAAAATGTTAATGAAATGCAACAGAAAAGGCGTGCAAGATATTGGGGCAAGGCTTCTGAAAGAACTATTGAAAATTATCAAGGTTCAGAAGAATTCCTTAATTCTGTGAATGTTTCAAAAGATGCTAAGATTTTGACATTGTATTCATATCCTCAGAATACGCCTTTTATCTTGATGAATAGAAAAGGTTTTACCGCTATGCATGATAAAGATAGTATAATGGAAACGGCTTTGTCCTTTGATTATGATTATGTTATGGTTGAAAACGAAATCCTGGTAGAAAAACAGAAGGAGAGAAGCGAACTCTTTTCCAACCTGAAATATGTGTCGGATAACGGAAAATTGACGTTGTTCGTTAAAAAATATTAACTGTTAAATCAAAATAAAAACGGTAGTGCCTCATGCAAAATTACACGGATTTGCGACTAAAAACATGTACAAATCCGTGTTTTTTTATGTTTGCAGAGAAATAACACCGTTTTGCAATCAATAATTCAACAATTTCTCGATTTTGCTTCTGACCCAAAATTGGTCTAAATTAAATATATCTGATATGGGTTTTGAAATGGTGTCAATGAAAATCAGCGTGAGGTCTTGTTTGGTGTTCAAAAGGTTGACGTGACGTTTGACTTCGTTCCAATTTATGTTAACATTCATTAACGGAATGAAAGTGTAATAGTCGAAATTGTTAACCTTTAGCGCGTGCAAACCTTCAGAGATGATTTTTGAACTCGTCCTTGTGAGTTTTGTCTCTCCAACTTCTTGAAGTACAGTTAGATACTTTTCGTATAAGACATATTCATTAAGCATGAATGCAATCTCATTCGGAAGGAATGCTTCCCAAAATACCTTAGGTAAAGGTTTTGCGAGAAAACGTCCGAGCATGAAAGAACCTGCTTCCAAACCGCTAAGTCTCTCGTTTTCGCATTTCACGATGATGTTTTTGAAAAAGTCGATTTTCTTGTCAATGTCTAGAAGGTTAAAGACGCGCGATTGCTCGTTATGGGAGCCCATTTTGCTCTCAAGCACTTGATTCTGATATAAATTGGAGTTGAGATTGTACCATGTGTTAACGATAACTTTAGCTTTCTCAGGATCTTGATTCAAATCATAACTGATAATCCTCGCCAAAGAATTTATGTCGTTGATATAATTGACTTTAGTTGAATTTATAATCTGTTGGTATTTCTCGTAAGCGGGTCGCAATCTGGTGAATACTTTTTCTTCTTTTGCGTCAGTGAATGTGAAATTGTCGTCATCGAGATATTTTCTGAATCGGGCAGGGGTGAAGTTTGCTTTTCCGCTATATACGCAGTGTTTTTTGCTGGAAACAGTAATCCAGTCGTGTTCGCAAATTTCCATCCCGTCTTTGTTCACGAGTTTGTTGTCGATAATTTTTACTCCATAATCACTTAAATTCAGGAATGCCGGAATGCCGTATCCGCGACAAGCCGTAACGACGTGTATTGCGGCAGGCGTCATGCTCAAGATGGAATCGACTTCATTGAGAACTATTGTGTCTTCTGGCGTGAAACGTTCTCTGCACAAGCAGACATTGTAACCTTGACTTTTCATCTTGTTTGCGGACGCGACGCTGAAACATAATCTTGCGCTTACAGCAGTACGTGGCAAAACGTTGACTCCATTACAGAAAAACTTCAGCTGTGAGAAAGATTCTTTGTCGATGGTATCAGAGAAGATTTGTCGCAGATGATAAGGTCGTACCAAATCTATTATTATTTCTTTGTCGATGAAACCTTTGTCGTATAAGTCGATAGCGGATAGCATGGCAGCTCGTCCTGTCAGTTCCGATTTGTTCAGTTGTAGAACGGCAAACAGACTTGATTTGTTTGAGATGTTTTCCTTACTATGAGTCTCAACGGCAAATTCTATTGTCACCGGCGATTGAAATCTTTTTTCCAGATTGATGAGCAGCGGGTCGAAATGATATACGGCTGGAAACAGATCCTTGATCTCTGCGCGGTCGAAGTATTCAAAATCTTCCGAAGATATGTTTCCTGTCATGATTTCCTCTCCAAAGATGTCGGGATAACTCTCAATCTGGCGACCTACACCAGTACGGCTGTGACGACTGTACAATACTCCAGGATAAGAATTCTCATTGCCGATGGTCCAAACCATCTTATGAAGAATCATTGACGGATAAGCCTTTTTGCCGCGCATGAATGTAAGAACCAGATCCTGATTCTTGATGTAGAAATTCCTGACGTAAGTCAAGAAACGGAATGCCTGATAGAAACTGTCCTCGAGAAGTTTGTCATTACCTTCTTTATTAATGACAAGATTTTCCATCATCTTAATCTTGCAGAGTTGTTCTTCTGTCGTGAGATTGTTTTCGTCTGTATAATCGTAGTCGATTTCGAGCATGGTGATTATATTGCTCAATGTGTTGAGATAGATACGGTTACCCATGCTCTCGCCGTATTTCCTGCTTAGACCGCGATATGCTTTTCTGTTTATGCCGATGTTCAGAAGTGTCGGCATAAGTCCTGGAATATATTGTGGCATCGCACTTCTCAGAGCAAAAACAAGTGGTTCTTCCTCGCTGCCGAATTTGCTTTTCGTCATAACTTCAAGGTTATGAATAGCTTTTCGAAGAAGAATTTCTTGGTCTTCATCCTGGAATGCGTTGGAGCTTATGATACAGAAATCGGGTACTGCATAACATTGTTTTGTAAGTTCCATCAGCATTTTACCCTTGTTACTTATGACAACTTCTGAGAAATTGTATGGCGTTACTGTCGTTACGATTCTTTCGTCCTCATAAAGGCAATTTTCCTTGACATATTTCACGCAATCTTCATAAAGCGTGTTTCTGAGCGATTCTAGTTCTTCTTCGTGAGAATTGTCGTTGTCGCGTTCTTCGATGAGCAAAGATATGAAATGCTTTATTTCTTCGTCGTTATTTTTTGTGAGAAGATAATAGATGTCGTACCATTTCGGTGCGATTTCATATAGATTTTCGTCATTCTCCAACTGATAGATGACGGTTCCAGGCTTATTGCCTTCGCGTTCGTTTTCCTTTTCGAAAATGAAACGGTTTTGTTTCATGTAAAGATTGAGCATGAAGAAGTTAGGGTAACTTGCTCTTATTTTGAAATTCTTGATTTTCATATAAGGACTTTTTTTGCAAATATAATTCATTTCTCACATTATGAAAGATGTTTTTTTGTGAAAATATTCATATTTACTTACGTTTTACGGATGAAAATTGTTCTTGGAAACATGCTTTGCAGATTTTTTTTTCAGATAAAATAAAATGATAAAAACTCTTTTATTTCTCAATAAAGTTTCGTAATTTTGCAACCCGTCTAAATGAATTCATTATTTAAATAAAATCTTTTTTCGATGAAAAAGACAAAATACATTTTCGTTACAGGGGGCGTTACGTCATCCTTGGGTAAAGGTATTATTTCCTCATCCTTGGCAAAACTGTTGCAAGGCAGAGGTTTTTCCGTAACCATTCAAAAATTGGATCCATACATCAACATAGATCCAGGAACCTTAAATCCATACGAACATGGCGAATGCTATGTTACTGAAGACGGTGCAGAAACAGACCTAGACTTAGGTCACTATGAACGTTTTTCAAATACACCAACATCACAGGCAAACAATGTGACAACAGGTCGTATTTATCAAAATGTAATTAGCAAGGAAAGAAAAGGTGAATACCTTGGATCGACAGTGCAGGTAGTCCCTCATATCACCGATGAAATTAAGAGATGCGTTCAACTCCTTGGTCATACTGGAAAATATGATTTCGTCATCACAGAAATAGGTGGAACGGTTGGTGATATTGAATCGCTTCCATTCGTTGAGGCAATCCGTCAGATGAGATGGGAAATGGGACAAGATTCAGTTGTTATACATTTGACATTGGTTCCATATCTTTCTGCTGCTCAGGAATTAAAGACAAAACCGACACAGCATTCTGTAAAGATGTTGCAAGAACAAGGCGTACAGCCTGATATTATCGTATGCAGATGCGAAAAACATATCTCTCAATCAATAAAATCAAAGATTGCTCTTTTCTGTAACGTGGAAAAGACTTCTGTCATCGAATGCATTGATGCTGATTCAATCTACGATGTGCCAATTTTGATGATGAATGAAGGTCTTGATAAAGAAGTTCTTAGAAAAACAAATTCACCAATATCAGAAAAAGTCGATATTGAAAACTGGAAGGAATTTTTGCATCATCTTCACAATCCTAAGCATGACATCACTGTTGGTTTGGTAGGAAAATATGTAGAGTTGAAAGATGCATATAAATCAATTCGCGAAGCTTTGATTCACGGTGGTGTCGCTAATGAGACAAAAGTTCATATCAAGAGTATTCATAGTGAAGAGATTACAAGAAAGAATGCTGCTGATAAGCTTGCTGGATTAGACGGAATTCTTGTTGCTCCAGGTTTCGGTATCAGAGGTGTCGAAGGTAAGATCAATGCAGTTGAATATGCTCGCGTCAATAAGATTCCTTTCATGGGAATATGTCTCGGTATGCAATGTGCTGTTATTGAATTCGCAAGAAACGTTCTCGGTTATGCTGACGCTCATTCTCGCGAGATGGATTCAGATACAAAACATCCTGTTATAGATATTATGGCAGAACAGAAGAATATCGTAAATATGGGTGGAACAATGCGTCTCGGAGCTTATCCTTGCAAGGTCAGTGAGAATTCGAATTTGTATGTGGCATACGGCGAAACCATGATTTCTGAACGTCATCGTCATCGTTATGAATTCAATAACGAATTTATGGAAGAGTTTAAAAATCACGGTATGAAGATTACCGGTGTCAACCCTGATACAAATCTTGTCGAAGTTGTTGAGGTTGAAGATCATCCATGGTATGTAGCAGCCCAATATCATCCGGAATACAAGAGTACGGTGGCAAAACCTCATCCTTTGTTTGTAGGTTTTGTGAAAGCTATGCTCAAACATCACGATAATAATGCAAAATAATTCAATAAAACACTAAATTTTATCATTGAAAAATAGGTGCGAAAATAGTATGATTTTAACGTTTATATTATTTTTGCACCTTTAAAAATTAAAAAGTAACAGCATGGATAAAAATTCTCTTATTGGTATCATCCTAATTTTAGGTGTATTGATTGGTTGGTCAGTATGGATGACGCCTTCTAAAGAAGAAATAGCACAACAACGTCACATTCAGGACTCTATAAACAGAGTTAACAGAGCGCGCTTCGTGACTGACTCTATCAGCATGGCAGAGACTAATGCAAAAATGTCGGAACAAAAGAAATCTAACTCTCAAGATGAATCATTTGCAAGTCGTTATAACCAATATGGTTCTTTTGCAAAAGCATCTTTAGGTGAAGATAAGACTTGGGTTCTTGAAAATGAGGTGCTTAAAATGAACCTTTCTTCAAGAGGTGCTTATGTCGAGACAATAGAACTGAAAGATTACAAGACATACGACACACTTCCTCTGATTGGTTTTGATGAAGAAACGTCAAGATTTAATTTGGAATTCATTGCCGATGGAAAGGGAATCAATTCTTATGACCTTTATTTTGAACCATATATCAATGGTAGTTTGTACGAAGGCGGTGAAAATATAAACCTTAACGGAAAAGATTCGTTAGTGATGTCGTTACGCGCTTATGTTGCTGACGCAGAAGGTAATAAGTCTCTTGACAAATATTTGGAATTCCGTTACACAATGTATAAAGATCAATATATGGTTGGTTTTGATATTGTAACGAATAACTTAAAGGGAATTATACCTGCAAATACCCGTTTTATGACAATGGACTGGGCTGTCGACGTACTTAAACAAGAAAAAGCTAACGACCGTTTCAATGTTGAGACAATATATTATATGTACTCTAACAATGACGTAGAAACACTTTCTCAAACAGAAGCGGTTGAAGCAGAAGAAGAATTGAGTTCCGGTTTGAAATGGATATCGTTCAAACAAAAATTCTTCAGTTATGCAATTGTCTCAAAAGACAGTTTCGATGATGCTTTCGTTGAAATGCATACTAAGTCGAGACCTTCAAACTCACGTTATCAGAAGTCAATGAGCGCAATCATCGATATTCCTTTCGATGGATTGAACGAAGACAATACAATAGGAATGTCGTATTATTTCGGACCAAACGACTTTAAAGAATTGAAACAATATGACATAAATCTTGAAAAACAAATTCCTCTCGGCGGCAAATTAGTTGCATGGATTAACAGACTTATCGTTATTCCTGTCTTCGATTGGTTAGGTCAATACGGATGGAGTTACGGCGTAGTTATCTTGATCTTGACTCTTATCATCAAGATCTGTTTGATGCCTATCGCTTTCAAATCTTATATGTCATCAGCAAAGATGCGCGTATTGAAACCAGAAATCGACGCTATCAATGCCAAATATCCGAAACCTGATGACGCCATGAAGAAACAACAAGCAATCATGGATCTTTACAAAAAAGCAGGAGCAAGCCCTACATCAGGTTGTTTGCCAATGTTATTGCAATTCCCAATCTTGATTGCTATCTTCCGTTTCTTCCCTTCAAGTATCGAGTTACGTCAACAACCATTCTTATGGGCAGACGACTTGTCGACATACGACAGCATCTTGGATCTTCCGTTCAACATCCCATTCTACGGCGACCACGTAAGTTTGTTCACATTATTGATGACAGCATCGACATTGCTCTACACCTATATTAATAATAAGCAAATGAAGCAAGCCCAAGGTGACCAGGCAATGCCAGGAATGACACTTATGTTATATCTCATGCCTATAATATTCTTAGGTGTATTCAATAGTTACTCAGCAGGTTTAAGTTATTATTATCTCTTGGTCAACTTGTTCTCATTCCTACAGATGTACATCTTCAAGATTTCTATTAATGAAGACAGACTGCGCAGGCAGATTGAACAGGCAAAGAAGAAACCTGTGAAGAAATCGAATTTCCAAAAACGTTTGGAAGAGATGCAAAGGCAACAGCAACAGCAGTTGAAACGATAAACTGAAAAATCCGGAGAAATCCGGATTTTTTTATGACAGTTTAGTCCGCGAATCATTGCAAATCTGACGCGAAATGTCTGTTCGAGTTTTATTGTTTATGAGAAAACTAAATAAATTAGCGGTTAGTACTTAGCGTTCGTTTTAAAAATCAAAACGGCCTTGAACAAATGAAGTTATCTTCTCTGGAGTTTCGTCGTTTTTAATCATTTTCAGGAAGTCTTCTTCTGATTTGATTTCTATGCCTAGCGATTCAGCTTTCTTGCGTTTTTCAGGTCCCATCTTATCGCCGGCAACGACAAATGTCGTCTTGCTTGATATAGATGATACGTTTTTTCCTCCATGATTCTCAATTATTTGTTTTATTTCATCACGGCTCATGGTAGAAAAGACTCCGCTGACGACAATATTCATACCTGCTAAAACATGATTTTCACTGACAATCTTTTTTTCCTGCTCGAACTGAAGTCCTGCCGATTTTAATCTCTCAATGATAAGGATGTTTTTCTCGTTATCGAAGAACTCTCTGATTGAGATGGCTATTTTCTCTCCAACCTCTTCAATTTCTGTAAGTTCTTCAATCGTTGCGTTAATGATATTGTCTATTGACTTCATAGACTTGGCGATGAGTTTTGCCGTGGTCTCACCAACGTATTTTATTCCCAGTGCAAAAAGTACTCTTGCAAAAGGCACAGATTTAGATTTCTCGATAGCATCTAAGATATTATTGGTTGTCTTCTCCTTAAAACTGACTTTACGAGAAATGTCATCATTTTCGTCAACTACGATTGTCTTCTCAAGACCGAAAATCATGTCGTAGGAGAGACTGTATAAATCTGCGTAGTCTTTTACAAGGCCGTTCTCGAAAAGTACTTCGACTCTTCCTTCTCCGAGACTTTCAATGTTCATTGCTTTTCTGCTTATGAAATGCTCAATGCGTCCTTTGATTTGCGGCGGACATCCGAGAGTGTTAGGACAATACCATGCAGCTTCGCCTTCCATCTTGATGAGAGGAGTGCCGCATTCTGGACATCTGTCAATGAAAATAACTTTCGTGCTGTTTTCTTTTCTTTGGTTTAAATCTACGGACGTAATCTTGGGAATTATCTCGCCACCTTTTTCTACGCTGACAATATCATCATAATGAAGGTCAAGTTGTTCGATGAAGTCTGCATTGTGAAGTGTGGCTCTTTTTACGATTGTGCCGGCAAGTTGTATCGGTTCAAGGTTCGCGACAGGAGTTATCGTTCCATGTCGACCGACTTGAAAATCAATACGCAACAACTTTGTATGTGCTTCTTCAGCTTTGAATTTATACGCTATTGCCCAGCGAGGTGATTTTGCAGTGTAACCTAAAATATCTCTCTGCTTGAAATCATTGACTTTTATAACGATGCCGTCGATGTCGAATGGCAGTTCGTTTCTTTTCTCATCCCAATAATTTATGAAATCTTCAATATCTTCAACGCCATTGCATATTGCCATATAGTTTGAAACATTGAATCCCCATTGTTTGGCAGCCATCAGACTTTCGTAATGATTCTTGAAAATCATCTTGTCGTCGTCCATCATCATAAAATAGCAATATTGGTCGAGTTTGCGTTTTGCAACTTCTTTTGAATCTTGCAGTTTTATTGTCCCGGCAGCTGCATTTCGTGGATTTGCAAATGGTTGTAAACCAAGTTCTTCTCGTTCTGCATTGATGGTGTTGAAACTGCTATGAGGCATAATTATTTCACCGCGCATCTCGAAGAAGTCAGGGCAATCGCCTTTGAGACGTAACGGAATTGTGCGTATTGTCTTAACATTTGTCGTCACGTCATCACCTTGGGTTCCGTCACCACGAGTCACGGCTTTGACAAAAACTCCGTTTTCGTATGTGAGACTTATTGATATTCCGTCAAATTTCAGTTCGCAGACAAACTCGACATCATCATCAATGGTTTTCTTGATTCTGTTTATGAAATCTTTAACTTCTTCTATACTGTATGAATTAGACAGAGAAAGCATTGGATAGCGATGCTTAACAGTCTGAAACTCTTTTGTTATATCACCACCGACACGCTGAGTCGGAGAGTCGGGGAGTATCAAGTCAGGGAATTGTTGTTCGAGAGCAATCAATTCGTTAAGCATCATGTCAAACTCATAATCACTTATTGTAGGATTTGCCAGTATGTAATAATTATAATTATGGTTTTCAATAATGTTGCTCAGTTCAGCAATCTTGGCTCTTGCCTCATCTTTGTTCATGTGATAATAATTTTACTTTTTAATTCTTATTTGTACATCAACATACTTAACAATATAACGAAATTGATAACTATACTGAAACCTATCAATATTTTATGTAAGACATTGTTTTTCTGCCAGAAAGTGGAATTGTCTTTGATGTCTTTCCATCCTATGATTCCGAGAATAATGAAGACAGGGATTATCGGTATCATATATGACATTTCTGAATAGTGAAGAATGTTATACAATATCGACAGCAATGTAGGTAGGAACAACAATAATTTTGATTTCCATTTGTTAAAGAAACCGCATAACAGCATGATGCTAAATGGAGGTATCAGAATGAGTAAGAATAAGATAATGCTTGTGAGACTTATCCATAATTGATTTGCGCTAAGTGTTAGTTGAGGAATGGTTTCGATGTAAGCTTTTAATTCTGTGAAAGGTTTTCCCCAAACAAGCAAATCAGGGATTACTAAAGCTATAGATATTGAAATTAAGAACCCCAACAACGTTATAAGTGAGTTTTTAACATTTTTGCATAACATCAAGGTTAAGATAATGCCTACTATGTATGGTATTACGGAATAACATATTGAGAATGCTAGTCCTAAGAAAAATCCTGCAATGAGAAATGATGTTCTATGCACGTTGACGGATTTGCTTCCGTATCTGTTGATTTCTTGTCGCAGAATAATTAATGTGGAGTACATCAGGAATGCGATGCACACGAAATAAGGAGTGTTGTGGATGCTGGAATATGGTATTATGTACAGAAAAGCCAAAGTCATGGCGACCATTGAGGCAGTTCTTTTGTTTGACATTAATTCAGTGATTCTGTATCCGAAAGATATCACGAATAACGACAAGAACGCATGCAACAATCTGCTGAAGAACGTGAGCCATGTAAGACTGTTAATGCCTAAGAATTTAAGAACTGCTATCCATGCGTAATTGAGACTGAGATAGAACAGACTGATACCTTTAGGTTTATTGTAAGAATATGTATCGCTTTGATATTCTGCATTGTCAATCCATGCGTTTGGCATTTCTATGTATAGAAAATGTTCGTATTCATAGCCTCTTTCGTTGGAAAATGCCGCAAACATTAGCCTGACCAGAAATGCTATCGTCAGTATTACGAATATCGGATGTTTTTTTCCAATGCAAAATATTTTCTTCAGCATAATATACAATTAGTTATTCATTTCCATTCCATTGTGCATTCAACATTATCTTGATGAGATATTGTCTGGTAATATTCTGTGTAAGCTTCACAGTCTTTTTTAGAATAAACTCCGTAGAGTTCTTCAGATGCTCCGTTGTCTAAGTTTCTGCAAATGCAACCTTTTGCGCATGACGACAACATCATTGTAATAACAACTGTTCCTAATAAAAGTTTTGCTATTCTTTTCATTTCCTTAAAATTTAATAACTTTTTAATCAGTCAATATTAACGCAAAAATAATAAAAATATCTAGAATCTATCATCGTTCTTATTACAAATATTAAAGAAAAAATCATTATCTTCGCAATGTTTTTGAAATTGTGAAAATTACAAACTTAATTAAACGTTATATGAAAATTAAATCAATTATTTTACTAATTGTCATGGCATTATGTTTTAATGTCAAGGCTCAGGAAATCAAGGATTGGTGGAATGATGTTTCCGTTTTTGAGGTAAACAAAGTAGTTCCTCGTACCAACGTGATTCCATATCAAGATGAAAATGGAATAAAGAATCTTGAATACAGAAATTCTCCATTCTACAAATGTATCAATGGCAAATGGAAATTCAACTGGGTCGAAAGACCTGCCGACAAACCGCAAGGTTTTTATGAGGTCGGTTACGATGTTTCATCATGGGATTTGCTTGCTGTTCCTAGCAACTGGGAATTAAATGGTTATGGTGTTCCTGTATATATCAATCAACAAAATGAATTTCCGTCAAATCAACCTTACGCTCCAACAGAATATAATCCGGTAGGTTGCTATGTTCATACTTTCGATGTTCCGGAAGAGTGGGATGGAAGAAACGTTTATATCAATTTTGGTGCTGTGAAGTCTGCTTTCTATCTTTGGATTAATGGCAATTTTGTAGGTTATTCTGAAGACTCCAAAACACCTGCTGAATTTGACATCACAAAATATATTAACAAAGGTGCTGAAAATACTCTGGCAGTTGAAGCGTATCGTTTTTCGGATGGTTCTTATCTTGAATGTCAAGACTATTGGCGCATGAGCGGCATAACACGTGACGTGTTTATTTATTCAAAACCCAAAGTTAATGTGTTCGACTTCTTCGTAAAAGCAGAACTCAATGACAATTATTCAAAAGGTATTTTTGAAATAGATATCAACCTTAACTATGGAAAGAAAATCCCTTCAAAGTTGAATGTCGAAGTTGAGATTGTAAATCAAGAAAATGCTAAGTTCGTCGTGAATAAATTATATACTCAGGAACTTACGAAGAAAGAAATTCTCAATAGTCAGAAATCGGAAGGTCATTCTACAATTCGTATCAAGAAAATCATAGACCGCGTTGAACCATGGTCGGCTGAAAAGCCTAATCTTTACGACATGACAATCAGATTGAAAGACAAGAAAGGCAATGTTATTGAAGTTGTTGGTGCAAAGATTGGTTTCAGAAAAGTAGAAATTAAGGACGGACAACTTAAAGTTAACGGCAAAGCTATTGACATCAAAGGTGTTAACCGCCACGAACATGATGGCAAGAACGGACAAACAGTCACACGCAATCTGGTTGAAAAAGACATTCAACTGATGCTTCAAAACAATATCAATACAATTCGTACATCACATTATCCAGTTGATATTTATTTGTATGAATTATGCGATAAATATGGTTTGTATGTTATTGATGAAGCAAATAATGAATCGCACGCTCAGGGGTATGGTGATGAAAGTCTTGCAAAAGACGAGCGTTGGGTCGGTGCATTCAAATACAGATGTAACAATATGGTACAGAGAGACAAAAACCATCCGTCAATTATTATCTGGTCGTTAGGTAATGAATGTGGCAATGGAATATGTATGGAAGAAGCGTACAAGATGGTTAAGGATTTTGACAATTCACGTCCTGTCATCAACGAGCGTTCTATTTATGATTACAATACAGACATTATCGGCTTAATGTATTCAAGTCCAAGTTATTTGGAAAAATTTGTTGAAGAAGAACTTGATTCTTTGGCTCGTCCGTTCATCATGGTTGAATATCTTCACGCTATGGGAAACAGCTGCGGCGGAATGCAAGATTATTGGGATATTATAAATAAATATGATCAGTTGCAAGGCGGCTGCATCTGGGATTGGTGCGACCAAAGTATCATTCAAATCGACCCTAAAACAGGTGTTAAATGGTATGCTGCTGGCGGCGACCTCGGCGACCTCGAATGTGTTGGCAATGATGACAGTTTCTGCTGCAACGGTTTGGTAACCAGCGATAGAAAACCACACCATCATCTTGCTGAAGTGAAGAAAATATATCAAAACATAAGTGTAAATCCTATCAATATTGAAAAAGGAACTTTTGAAATCAAAAACAACTTCTATTTCAGAAGATTAAATGAGTTCGAATGTTCTTACACAATCTACAGTAACGAAAGAGCAAAATTGCAAAGCAATGTTTTGGATATTGACGCATCTCCTCAAAATTCTACAACTGTCAATATTTCAATACCTAAACCAAAAATGGACGGTAAAAATAATGACAAATTTGCTAAACTCGAATATTTCATCGAATTCTCTTTCAAAGAAAAGAAAGGCAATGAAATGAGACCTGCAGGAACAGAAATAGCATACGACGTATTCGCTCTCAACGTAGATGTACCTCAATCAGTTGCATTGAATAATATTCCTGACGTAGATATGAATGAAACAAACGACGAGATTATAGTTTCAAACGATAGTTTCAGTTTTGTAATAGACAAGAAGCAAGGTGTTCCGACATCTTTCGAATATCATGGAGAACAAATGATTGAAGGTGCTATAAAACCAAATTTCTGGCGTGCCCCAACACTTAACGACGATGTTGACCGCAACGCTCTTCCTAAATGGTTGAATGCAAATCTTAATGAATTGACAATAAATCCGGTTTCAATCAAAACAAAGAGAATCGACAAGTCGAGAGTTGCTGTTACCATTGTTATTGAAATGAAAAATCCTAATGATATGACTGTCATTACTACAGAACAAGTTTACGAAATCAATGGATATGCTGACGTTGTTATCGCAAATAATATTCAAGCAGAAGAAATGGTCGGGACATTCCCTAAAATAGGATTGCAGTTCCAGATGCCATTGCAATTTAACAAGGTAAAATATTTTGGAAAAGACACTGAAAACTATCCTGATAGAAACTCATCTGGCAAGATTAACGTTTATGAAAATAGTGCAAGAGATTTCTTTGAATTGCATGAAGAACCTCAAGATAATGGAAACCGCTCCGATACTCGTTGGGTCGCTTTCGTCAACAGAATGGGGCAAGGTTTGTTCGTGACAAGCGACGAACATTTCAATTTCAGTATCTATCAATATTCCGACAAGAATCTCTCAGTCGCTGAAAGAATAAATCAGATGGAACTTTCAGACAATTGGACTGTCAATATCGATTACAAACAGGCTCCTCTTGGAACTGCGACTTGTGGTCCTGGCGCATTTGAAAAATATCTCATTAACAAAGATAGATATGAATATACAGTAAGAATCAGACCTTTCAATTATAAGGAAACTAAGGAAAATAAATTATATAAAGAAGGTGTAATAGAAGCTTTCTCTAAAGTCGCAACACCTGTAATTACGACAGATTCTGAGCGTTTCGACAAGAAAATGAACGTGACATTAACCTGTGACGACGCTGATGCCAAGATTTATTACACTACAGACGGCAGCGAACCGACACAGAAATCTAAGTTGTTCACAAAACCGTTTAGCATTAATGAAAATGTTGTCATTAAAGCAAAGGCTTTTGCAGCTAAAAAAACTCCATCTTTTACTTTGATAGAAGCTTTTGAAAGAATCATAATAGCTGGAACTGAATTCGTTGAACAGCCACATAAGAATTATTCTAAAAACAGCGAGACCGCTCTTATGAACAATAGGGCAGGTGTTGTTGGAAATTGGAACGAAGATTGGCTCGGTTTCTACGGCAAAGACGCTGAATTTACAATAGAATTGTCACAAGCAAAAGACATTAACAAATTGTATGTAGGCTATGGAATTTGTCCAAATGATTGGGTTTTGATGCCAAAGAGGATAATGGTATCGGTATCAACCGACGGTACGACATTCACAGAACCTAAGATTGCAGAATCTCCTATGTATAACAACAATTCTATGGAAGTGAGACGCAGGGAAGATGCAAGAGTCGTCTTGAATGCAAGCGGCGTCAAATATATTAAGGTATATGTGGAAAGTTGCAAAATCTTACCTGAATGGCATGACTATGCTGGCGAAAATGCATGGATAATGCTCGACGAGATAAGAATAGAATAGATTTCTAAATATATATAACAAAAGGTCGTCTATAATGAAGTCGCTTCAAATTAGACGACTTTTTTGTTCCTTAAATAATGAGTTATATTTATTCTGTCTAAGTAAAAATGTTATCTTTGCAAAAAAATATAATACTATGGCATTGAATTGTGGAATCATTGGTTTGACCAATACTGGAAAGACAACTATATTTAATTGTATTTCAAATACTAAAGCTGATATTGGTGGTTTTGCTACAAAGACTAATATTGGTATGTGTGAGGTTCGTGACGAGCGTCTAAAACTCATTGACGACATCTCTCATTCTAAGAGAATTGTTCCTGCAACAGTGGAAATCGTTGACCTCCCAGGATTGACAAAAGGCGGTGAAGGCGTCGGTAATAAACTTCTTGCTGAAGTTCAGACTGTTGACGCTCTCATTCACGTGCTTCGTTGTTTCGATGACGAAAACGTGCCTCACAGCGAAGGCAGCATCGATCCAGTACGTGACATGGAACTCGTCGATTTGGAACTTCAAGTCCGTGACTTAGACCTTGTTACTCGTAAGTTACAACGCGTAGAAAAACTTATGAAAAACGGAGAGAAAGACAACAAGAAAGCTTACGAAGTCTTGACAGTTTATAAAGAAGCTCTTGAAAATATGCAGAATGCTCGTGATGCAAAAGTCGCCGACGAAGATAAAAAATATATCCAAGACATTCAGCTTCTTACAGCAAAACCTATAATGTATGTTTGTAATGTTGACGATGCATCAGCTCTCACAGGTAACAAATATTCTGAAGCAGTGAAAGCATCTTTGAAAGATGGCGACGAAATGTTGGTTATTGCTGGTAAATTGGAGTCAGAAATAGCTGAATTGGATGAAGAAGACAAAGCGATGTTTATGGAAGATGCTGGTTTAACAGAACCTGGTGTGAACAAGTTGGTGCGTTATGCCTACAGCACTCTTAAACTTCAGTCGTTTTTTACAACAGGTCCTGACGAGACACGCGCTTGGACGATACATCTCGGCGATACAGCTCCGATGGCTGCTGGCGTAATTCACTCTGATTTGCAACGCGGCTTCATTCGTGCAGAAGTTATGAGTACTGATGATTTCCTGAAATATGGTTCGGAAGCAGCTGTGAAAGAAGCTGGGAAATTCCGCGTGGAAGGTAAAAACTACGTGGTTCAAGATGGTGATATTCTGAATATTAGATTTAATGTATAAATAAATTATGCAAGAATACGTAGTACTTGTTGATGCCAACGATAACCCTATCGGTTTGATGGAAAAGATGGAGGCTCATGTTAAAGCTGAACTTCATCGCGCTTTTTCCATCTTCATTTTCAATACGAAAGGAGAAATGTTGCTCCAACAAAGAGCTTTCTCGAAATATCATACACCAGGTTTATGGACTAATACCTGCTGCTCGCATCCTCGTCATCAAGAATCGTTGGAAGAAGCAACATCGCGTCGACTCAAAGAAGAAATGGGAATGTCGTGCGAGATAAAGGAAGCATTCCAATTTACGTATAAAGCCGATGTATGTCAAGGTCTTATAGAACATGAAATAGATCATGTGTTTATTGGAATTACCGACGATACTCCAGTTATAAATACCGATGAAGTGGCATCGTGGAAATATGAGACGATGGAAAATGTACGTCAGGATATTGCTGCTAATCCCCAGAATTATACTGCTTGGTTCAAGATTGCTTTTGAAGAAGTATTAAAACATTTTAAGAAATAACAATATGGAATATACAAATTTCCCTTTTCTTAAAGATATGAAAGAAAATAGATTCTTTCTCTTCGCAGGACCTTGTGTTATTGAGGATGAAGAGTCGCCGTATATGATTGCCGAAAAGTTAAATTCTTTGTGTAAGTCATATAATATTCCGTTTGCATTCAAAGGTTCGTATCGTAAAGCTAATCGTTCCCGTTTGGATTCTTTCATGGGAATAGGCGACGAAAAGGCTTTGAAAGTCTTGGATGGAATAAAGAAAGAATTTGACATTCCGGTACTGACAGATATTCATGCTGTTGAAGAAGCACAAATGGCAGCGGAATATGTTGACATACTTCAGATTCCTGCTTTTTTGTGCCGTCAGACCGACCTGTTGCTGGCAGCAGCGAAAACTGGAAAGATTGTCAATATTAAGAAAGGTCAGTTTTTGTCGGGCTGTTCTATGCGTTTCGCTGTTGAGAAGGTTCAACAGTCTGGAAATAATGCAGTTATGCTTACAGAACGCGGCAATTTCTTTGGATATCAGGATTTGGTTGTCGATTATAGAAATATTTATGATATGAAACAATGCGGCGTTCCTGTAGTTATGGATGTGACACATTCGTTGCAGCAGCCGAACCAAACGTCTGGTGTGACAGGTGGTAAGCCTGAATTGATATCATTGATTTCCAAGGCTGCTATTGCTGTAGGTGCCGATGGCATTTTTATGGAGACGCATCCAAAACCTAAAGAGGCGAAATCTGACGGTGCAAATATGCTTCGTCTGGATCTCGTTGAACCTCTTTTGGAACAATTACTGAGAATCAAAGAAGCTCTTTAACAAAAATAAATCACCTAAGAATCATATCAAAGTTATTTATAATGAAAAAGTTTATTATGGGTTTAAGTGTTGTTGGCTTGTTATTTAGTTGTAATTCAAACAAGCAACAAGCAGAAAATGACGAGAAAAATTTCAAATATCTCGTCGATGAGTTTGCTGATATTAAAATCATGCGCTATCAAATCCCTGAATGGGAAAACCTTAGTCTTCAGCAGAAAGAGTATTTGTATTACCTTGGTGAAGCTGCAAAATGCGGACGAGATATTCTCGCTGACCAAAATTTCAAGTACAACCTGACAGTTCGCAAAACCAATGAGGCTATCCTCAATTCTTACAGCGGCGATCGTAACACTGAAGAGTTCAAAAAATTCCTTACTTACGCAAAACGTGTCTTCTTCAGCAATGGCATTCACCATCATTATGCAGAAGACAAATTCGTTCCAGAAATCTCTCAAGAATATTTTGCCGAGTTAGTTAAGAATTCTGATTCTTCACAACTTCCTCTCGCTGAAAATGAGACTTTTGAAGAATTTTTGACATTCATCACACCAGTTATCTTCGACAAAGATTTATACGCAACACGTCGTAGTGGAGAAAACGATATCATTAAGAATTCAGCTGTAAACTTCTATAAAGGCGACATCTCTAAAGAAGAAGTTGAAAAATTCTATGATGCACAAAGAGATCCTAATGACGCTACTCCAATATCATACGGCTTGAATTCAAAACTTGTCAAGGAAAACGGAAAGATTTATGAAGACGTATATAAATCAGGCGGACTCTATGGCGAAGCAATCGACCAAATTATTTATTGGTTGGAAAAAGCTAATACAGTAGCAGAAAATGACGCTCAACGTAATTATACAAATTTGTTAATCAATTATTACAAGACTGGCGACCTTAACATTTGGGACGAATATAATGTGGCTTGGGTACAAGATTCTGTCTCTATGATTGACTATGTTAATGGTTTTATTGAAGATTATGGCGACCCAATGGGAATGAAAGCAACATGGGAAGCAGTTGTGAATTTCAAAGATTTAGAAGCTACAAAACGTTCTTCAATAATCAGTCAGAATGCACAATGGTTTGAAGATAATTCTCCTGTCGATGAACGTTTTAAGAAAAAAGAATGTAAGGGCGTTACGGCTAAAGGTATAATCGTTACTACATTAGCTGGTGATTGCTTCCCTGCACCACCAATCGGAATCAATCTTCCTAATGCCGACTGGATTCGTAAGGATTACGGTTCAAAATCAGTGACAATTACAAACTTGATGGACGCTTACGATAAGGCAGCACAAGAATCACCAAAGAGTGTTTTGGCAGAGTTTGCCTATTCTCAAGAAGAAATAGATCTTTGTAAGAAATATGGTTCTCATGCAGATGTAGTTCATACGGATTTACATGAATGTCTCGGTCATGGTTCAGGACAACTTCTTCCAACAACACAACCTAACGCATTGAAAGAGTATAACTCAGCTCTTGAAGAATCACGCGCCGACTTATTCGGTCTCTATTATTGCGCAGACCCTAAGATGGTTGAACTCGGCATCATGCCTGACATGGAAGCTTATAAAGCAGCTTATGCAAACTTCATCCGTAACGGTTTGATGAGTCAGCTTTCTCGTATTGAATTAGGTAAGAATGTGACAGAGTCTCACATGCAAGACCGCAAACTCATTTCTGAATGGTGTTACGAAAAAGGTAGGGCTGATAATGTCATCGAGAAGAAAATTAAAGACGGCAAGACATATTTCGTTATCAATGATTATGAAAAATTGCGCGGTTTATTCGGCGAACTTCTTGCAGAAATACAACGTATAAAATCTGAAGGTGATTATGAAGCTGGTAAGAAGATGGTTGAGACTTACGCTGTTAAAGTAGATTCTGCTTTACATAAAGAAGTGAAGGAACGTTATGATGCTTTGAATCTCAGACCTTACGGCGGCTTCATCAACCCTGACATCCTCCCTGTAATGAAGGATGGTGAAGGTATTGTCGATTTTGTTATAAATTATCCTACAGACTTCGTTCAACAACATTTGGATTATGGCAAGAGATATTCTTTCGTAAAAGAGAATCACGCTGCTCCAACACACTTAGTCGTTGATATGCTTTATGATTTCATTGATGGCTCATTAGCATGCGGACATTCTGAAGAAGCTGTTGAAGAAGCGATTAAATACATCAACGCTCATCCAGAACAAGAAGTTATTTATATAACAGATTGTCACCCATCAAATCACAGCTCATTTGTTGAGTTCGGTGGTATCTGGCCTCCACACTGCGTGGAAGGAACACGCGGCGGCGCAATCCATGAGTCGTTCTATACCAAAGTGGAAAACCCAGCCAACCGTCCAGATCCAAATCGTAACATCTTCCGTAAAGGCTGCAAACAAGATGAGGAACAATATTCTGGTTATGAAGCTGTCAACTCAAATGGAGTTGCTTTGAAAGATTATGCTAACAAAGATGTTGTTGTAAGCGGTATCGCAACAGAATATTGTGTCTA
>JAZNSO010000083.1:0-11540 GCA_045591245.1 Bacteroidales bacterium | reverse complement strand
CGCTAAAGGCATAACTTTCAATAGACGTAACTCCGCTTGGTATTTCTATGCTTGACAAACTTGAACAACCGGAAAAGGCATAACCGCCAATAGATGTAACTCCGCTTGGTATTTCTATGCTTGACAAACTTGAACAACCGGCAAAGGCAGAACCGCCAATAGACGTGAGTTGCGAGTTTTCTCCAAATGTAACATCTGCCAGACTTGAACAACCGGAAAAAGCATAATATCCAATAGACGTAACTCCGCTTGGTATTTCTATGCTTGACAAACTTGAACAACCGGAAAAGGCAGAACTGCCAATAGACGTTAGTTGCGAGTTTTCTCCAAATGTAACATCTGCCAGACTTGAACAACCGTAAAAAGCAGAACTGCCAATAGACGTAACTCCGCTTGGTATTTCTATGCTTGACAAACTTGAACAACCGTAAAAGGCAGAACTTTCAATAGACGTAACCGTTTCAGGAATAATTGTGTTTCTACAGCCTACTAACAATGTATTTGACTCTGTCACTATAAGAGCATTGCAATTGCCCCGACTGTCGTAAACCGTATTATCCTCTTCTACAACTATATTTTCTAAACTTGAACAATCGCTAAAGGCAGAACCGCCAATAGACGTAACTCCGCTTGGTATTTCTATGCTTGCAAGACTTGAACAATAGCTAAAAGCAGCATCTCCTATAGAAGTAAGTTGCGAGTTTTCTCCAAATGTAACATCTGCCAGACTTGAACAACCGTAAAAAGTATAATATCCAATAGACGTAACTCCGCTTGGTATTTCTATGCTTGACAAACTTGAACAACCTCTAAAGGCAGAACCGCCAATAGACGTTAGTTGCGAGTTTTCTGCGAATGCGACATTTGTCAGACCTGAACAACTGTAAAAAGCAGAACTGCCAATATATGTAACTCCGCTTGGTATCTCTATGCTTGTAAGATTTGTGCAATCCTTGAAAGCCTCATTTTCAACAACTGTAACATCAAACTCAGCACCTTTTATTGTCACTTTTGAAGGTATGACAATTGCAGTAGGAACATTTGGCATCTCAACGCAAGTCACCTCACATTCTGCCAACTCTACATTATTCCTTATAGTATATTTAAGAGAATAGTTGCCATAATCAACCACTTCAGAACTACCCTCCACTGGCAATGATAACGATATTTCTTTTATGGTACGTTCATTCCATTCCGAATCATTTTTATACAAATCTATTGAACTTGAAGGAACATAAACCACTAAGTCTTGACTGGTTCCAGATAAAATATCCCATCCTGATGGCACAGTTTCGGCATTACATATAAGACTCAATAATGAATAATGAAATGGCGCATAACCGATGTATGTAATAGAGCTTGGCAACTCAAGAATAGTTAAATTTGAACAAGCATTGAAAGCATAATTTCCTATAGATGTAATCGTATTCGGAATCTCAACACTTGTCAGATATGAACAATAAGCAAATGCACTTCCTCCTATAGAAGCAACCGTATAGTCAACACCATCTATCTGCACTGACGAAGGGATTGTTATCGATGTCTCTACCGTTGGTTTTGTACTGCAGATGACTTCACACTTCGCGTTTTGTACATCCGTAACGATAAAATCCAACGAATATCCATCGTAATCGATGGTTGCAAAAGAACCTGGAACGTGAGATGTTTCAGATGGCAATTCTTCTATTGTATAACGATACCAAGGATAAGTACTTTCATAAATATCAACAGACTCTGCTGGAACATAAACGTAACTTAGGTATGTATTATAAAAAGCATAATAATCTATCTCAGGAGGATTTACCGCATTACATACAACACTTTTCAACCGGGAACAATGCCTAAAAGCATAATTTTCAATACGAGTAATTGTACTTGGAAACTCTATAGTACTCAAATTATAGCAATTATAAAAGGCTTCAACACCAATATACCTCAATTGCGAATTATCACCAAAATCTATTGTCGTTAAGTTTGTACATTCATAAAAAGCCTGATTTGCAATAGTATCTAATTGCGAATTATCTTCGAATATAACAGTCTTTAAAGATGCGCATCCTCTAAAAGTATAGCCTCGGATAGTAACAAGTTGTGAATTTTCTTCAAAATTCAAATTTTCTAATCCCGCGCAACCATAAAAAGCGCGGTTGCCAATCGTGACAACTGTATTTGGAATTTCTATTTCTGTCAGTCAACGAGGTACAATAATAAAAAGCGTAGTCGCCAATTGAAGTAATGCCTTCTGGTAATTCAACACCAGATATTGATTTCTGACGAAACGCTTCATAGCCAAGAGACGTCACGTTGTATTCCGTCTCTCCTATAGTAACCGTTGACGGAATTTTTACAACAATCGGTGCTGATGCCGCTTTGGAAGTACAGACCACTTCACACTCTGCGGGTTCAATGCTTGTAACTGTAAATTTCAATACGTAGCGAACATAATCTATTGAAACATTGTCGCCGACATTCTGTGCACATAATCCCATCCCAGAGATTATAAGTGCGATTAATAATAAAAACCTTTTCATAATATTAGATTTTAATATTGTTTATGTTTTACAATTCAAGTAATGATGCTGTTCTTCTGTATCTTAATATGTTTCTCTTGTATGTTTATTATTCGAGAGCGTAAAGTTAAGTCATTTAAAATTAAAAAGAAAATTATTTAAGAGATATTTTCCAATTATTTTATTTTAAGAAAAAAAAGCAATATCCATCAGCTTTTTTGTAACTTTGCCAAAAATGACGTTATGAAAAAAATATTGCTGTTTCCTTTGATATTTACTGCAATCTTAGTTTTGACTTCATGCGAGAAGAAAGAAAAATTCGATGGTTTCACTCGTACTGTCGTCTATCGTCCTGGCGATTACAGCTCAAAATATTATCGTATTCCTACAATCATAACCGCCAAAGACGGCAGCCTTGTCATCTTCACAGACAAACGTAAGGAAAATGAAACCGACCTCCCGGAAGACATCGACATATTATGCAACTACAGCACCGACGGCGGCTTGACATGGAGCGAGCCTTATACCATAGCGCAAGGATTCGGCTATATGGAAGGATTCGGCGACTGCGCCGTAGCTCATACCAACGACGAGAACGGCCTCATCGCTGTGTTCGTAGGCGGACAAGGTTTCTGGCAGTCAACACCGACAAATCCTAATCGTACCTACAAATCTGTCAGTTACGACAACGGAAGAACATGGAGCGAACCTGAAGACATCACGCATTTTATCTTTGGTTATGAATGTGACGACCCAATAAGAAAAAAATGGCGCGCTTCGTTCTGTGCATCGGGCAACGGTCTTCTGACTTCAAAAGGAAGAATCATGTTTGTGGCTTGCATAAGAGAAAACTCTTCATATTCTATCAACAATTATGTCGTTTATTCTGACGACAACGGCGAGACTTGGAACGTCTCGGGTCGCGCTTCTGTTGGCGGCGACGAAGCTAAGGTCGTGGAACTCAACAACGGCGACATTTTGATGAGCATACGTACTTCCGGCAAGAGATGGTATAATATCTCGCACGACGGTGGCATCACTTGGAACGAAACCACATCAGTTTGGAACGACCTCATCGGTCCGGCTTGCAACGGCGACTTGATAAGATATGATGAAAACACATTATTACACAGTCTCCCTACCGGAAGTTCCCGCCGCGACGTGGCAATATACATATCCGAAGACGATGGCAAGACTTGGAACGACGGCAAAATAGTCGTGCCTCGTTTCTCGGCATATTCTTCATTATGCGTATTGCCAGACAAAACAATCGGCATGTATGTAGAAGAAAGAGAAGTAGATACAACAAGTTACGAAATGGTATTCTACCGATTCCCTATAGATTATCTGAAATAATCTGACTTATAAAAACAATACTGTCGTTTGTCTGTTTCATTAGAAAAATCATATTATGAAACAGATAATCTTTATAATCGGTTCCTTACGGGAAAAATCCTTCAACCGACAACTTGCCAAGATGGCGGAAGAATTTTTAAAAGACAGATTCGAGATTTCCTACCTTGATTTCGAGGAAATTCCATTTATGAATCAAGATCTTGAAATAGGTCATCAAACTGAGCAGCAAAGTCATTTCACAGAAGACGGAGAACTGCAAAACAGCAGACACAGATTTCAGGACGAGACACACGATAGTCAAATCAAGGCGAAACAGCTTTACATCACAAAAATACGTCAGAAGATTCAGAAATGCGACGGCATCTGGATTTTCACGCCTGAATACAATCGCAGTTATCCAGGATTGCTGAAGAATCTCTTCGACTGGCTGTCACGACCAATGGATGTTTCAAACTTCGCAAATCCGACTGCCGTGCAAGGAAAGAAAGTTACGGTCAGCGGAGCCGGCGGCAAAAACAAGACAAAATCGTGCCGTGAAAAACTTAACGAACTTCTGGAATATATAAAAATGGATGTGATGAAAGAACCTCAAACCGGCATCGAATTAGGATTAGAAGCTTGGGTCAAAGGAGAGTTTTCTCTCACAGAAGAGCAGACCAAACAATTGAAAGAGCAGACTGACAGATTCGCTGAATTCATTGGATAATAAAAAAAGAAACATTATAGGGGACTTCTATAACAACAAACGAAGATTTATGCAACGGATGCGGTATATACGCAAAAGCTTGCCTTATCAGTGAATTATATTGCAACGGTCTTTGAGCCTGCATCGGCGATTGTCCCATGAAGGCTATCTCGATAGAAGAAAAAGAAGTTGAGGCTTACGACGAGATCGCCGTGATAAAAAGAATCGTCCCAAAGGGCATCAAGGTTCTGCAAACTCACCTCCAACATCTATCAATTGGCCAATACAACTTCATCTCATCAATCCTCAATCGGGAACTTTCAACAATGCCGACCTTTTGTTGGCAGCAGACTGCACCGCATTCGCTTACGCTGGTTTTCATTCAGAACTGCTGAGATGCAAGAAATTAGCCATCGCCTGCCCTAAATTAGACAGCAACAAAGAATCTTACATTTAATAGAAATGATTAACGTCGCAAAAATCAATTCCCTGACTTTAGTCATTATGGAAGTTCTTGTTGCGGCAGATCAGTACGTCTCGTTGAGATGGCATCCGAACATTCGCAACTAAAGATTCCTTTCAATAAGATTGTAGTAAAAACACGAAACTAACATCTTGAAGGACATTAGTTTTTCCATTCCATCGTCTCTATAAGATGACGGACATCGTCAGTGATAAAATCAATTACAGGAGCCAACGAGTCGTTATTGACGTTGACGTTAAAATATAAAGATCCTCGCATGAAATGGCGGACACTGTCGGTAAGATAAAACTGCAAGGATGATGCAACGCCTTCTCCTTCAAGAAAATACATAAGTCCATAGACATCTCTGTCAGGATTTATTATCAAACTGTCGCGAATTCCCATAGCACGAGTGACGTGTTTTGTCATCATGTAATATGAATCTTCAAGATATTTTCCAAGATTATCTTCGACAGTCTTATAACTAAGATGCAATGTTCCCTTATAAGCAGGATATTCGATGTTTATCCACTCTTTCTCGTTTGGCGACAAATAGTCGGGAGTTATAGTGGAATAAACCGGATATTCAAAACTGAAATATCTCATCGTATCTATCCTAACATATTCTTTTTCAGGAAAATCTATTCTAAAATAAGCTCTAGGTTTAGGTTGGTATTGCTTTTCGTCACAAGAAGTGAACAATACTGAAAGTATACAAAATACAACTAACAACAAACAACTATTGGTTGCTGCCTGCCGACTGTTGGTTTGCTTGTTCTTCATTTTTATATGTTACTTTAATTTTAATAATGTGTTTTTTATCGGCTTCCACCATATCGAAAGTAAATTCTTTATATCCGCACTTGAAGCCAGTTTCAGGGATGCGACCTTCTTTTTCCAATATCATTCCAGCAAGCGTATCCGACTCGCCTTTTATCTCATCAAAATAATCGTCATCGATGCCATAAACCTTACAGAAATCGATGAGACTTATCTGAGCCTTAAATATATAAGTCTCATTATTTATCTTCTTATAATTGTCATTTTCAGGTTCTTTATCGAATTCATCACTGATGTCGCCCACAATTTCTTCAACAATATCTTCAAGAGTCACCAATCCGGAAGTGCCGCCATATTCATCGACGACAATCGCGATATGAATTTTCTTAGCTCTGAAATCCTGAAACAAATCATTTATCTTTTTGTTTTCGGGCACGAAGAAAACCGGGCGAATCAGATTCTGCCATGCAAAATCTTTTTTCTCTATATGAGGAAGTAAGTCCTTGACATACAACATTCCTTTGACATCGTCGAGGTCTTTGTCATAAACCGGAATTCTAGAGAAACCCTTATCAACGACCATAGGCATAAGCTCATCGAAAGTCGTTTCCATCGACAGAGAAAACATATTGACGCGAGGGCGCATGATTTCGCTAACATCTTTTTCTCCGAAAGTCGCTATACCTTTAAGCATATTTTTCTCTTCTGGCGACGAACCTTCTTCTGTTGTAATATCGACGGCAGTAGATAAGTCGCTGAGCGAGATATGACCTGTTTTCTTAATGAGTTTCTTATCGAGAAACGATGTTGAAGACACGAAAATACTGCTTAAAGGCTTGAAAACCACGATAAGCACCTTAAGTATCGGAGCCATTGCCAAGGCGATAGACTTTGATTTTTTCGAGGCGAACACTTTAGGAATCATTTCGCCGATAAGCAATATCAAAGAAGTCACCACGACCACATTGAGGATGAAAGCAGCCACCGGATATCCGGAGAGATTAAACATCATACTCATAATGTATGTTGAGAGTATGGTGATTGATATATTAACCAAATTATTGGTAATCAGAATTGTTACGAGCAGAGTTTTAGGTTTTTGGCGTATTTCGAGCACTAATTTATCGTTTCTTTTTGAAGAAGATTCAAACTCATTGATGTCGTTTGGTTGAAGAGAGAAATAAGCGGTTTCGCTTGACGATGCCATTGCGGAGCATAGCAGGAGAACACACATTACTATTAAGCAAATCACAGATTTTAAAGAAATTCCGATGAAAAAAGGTTCTGCTACAACGGTCGTCAGCAGACATATAAGAGGGTCTATTGAAGATATTTCCAAAATAAAACGATTTAAATTACGAGTGCAAAGATAATAAAAATAAAGTTCCAGAAATAACAATGCACCGAGTAGCAGATATTTTTTTTACGTTAGCTCGGTGCATTGAGAATCAGTCATATTTCAGAAAGGGAGGTCTTCTCCATCGTACATAGGGTCAGGCATTTGAGGAAGCGGAGGCTGCTGGACGTTGAATGTCGGAGCCTGAGCTGGCATCGGTTGCTGCACCGGATTTGTGTTGAAAGCAGGCTGCTGATAGCCGCCTGATGGTTGTTGATAACTATTGTAGGAAGCATTCTGTTGGTCGGGGGTCTGAGCAGCACGACTTGCGCCCATGCTCATCATCTTATCGACGACAATTTCTGTAACATAACGTGTAATATTCTGATTATCCACATATTGGCGTGTCTTGATACGACCTTCCACATACATCATATCACCTTTTATATAATTACGTCTTTTTTCCGCGATGTCGAGAGCTATATTTCCAAAAGCCACCAGATTGTGCCAATCGGTCTGTTCCGCCCATTCGCCGTTACGGTCGCGGTAACGCTCAGAAGTTGCTAGCGAAACCGACATTTTCTTATTTCCATTTTCAAACGTAATTACCTCCGGATCCTTTCCAAGACGCCCTATAAGCATCACTTTATTCAAACTTGCCATAATATAAATGTTAAAATTCTTTACCAAAATTACATCATTTTTTTAGATGTATTGTAAAGATTTATAAAAAAAATCATGTTATAAATGCTATTTCTCAGATTTTTAATGCTTTTAGTAAAAAAATTTATTTTTTTTTGATTTATCTATCAAAAAAGTTGTTACCTTTGCAATCTAAAAAATTAATCATTAACATTTAAAATTATAGACATGACAAAAGCAGAAATCGTAGCACAAATTGCTGAAAAGACAGGTCTTGAAAAATCAAGCACTCAAGTAGTTGTTGAAGCATTCATGGATATCGTAAAGAAATCAGTTGCTGAAGGCGAACCAGTATATTTAAGAGGTTTTGGTAGCTTCATCAGAAAGACTAGAGCAGAAAAAGTTGGTAGAAACATCAAAGTTAACCAATCAATCATCATCCCAGCTCACAACATTCCAGCTTTCAAACCTTCAAAAACTTTTGCTAACGAAGTAAAATAATATAAATCATAAAATTTACAGTTATGCCAAACGGTAAAAAACATAAAAGACACAAAATGTCAACACACAAACGTAAAAAACGTTTAAGAAAGGACAGACACAAGAAGAAGAAATAATCTAAGATTATTCTGATTTACATAACACAACATTACGAAATTTAATTGCCAATCAGGTTGTCAATTTTTAATGTTGTGTTATTTTTTTAATTTTTAAACCTTTGCAAATATTTAACTGAATGGACACTACACAAATAAACAGAGAGCTCATCATCAGTTCTGATGTTTCGGAGGTTAATATTGTTTTGTTGGAAGACGGACAGCTTGTAGAATATCATAAAGAGCAGAAAAACAACAGCATCTCCGTTGGCGATGTATACTTCGGACGTATAAAGAAAATGCTGCCCGGACTTAATTCTGCTTTCGTTGACATCGGATGCAGGAAAGATGCGTTCTTACATTACTTAGACTTAGGACCTCAAATTAAATCGTTGAAAAAGTTCACGAAACTTGCTGTCGAAGGACATACTTCCCAGTTAGGCTTAGATTCTTTTGAACTAGAAAAAGACATCGATAAAAACGGAAAAATCACCGACTTCATATCTGTCGGCGAGAGGATTCCTGTACAAATAGCAAAAGAACCTATCAACACAAAAGGTCCACGCATCACCGCCGACTTATCTTTCGCAGGACGTTATATAGTCCTCGTGCCATTTTCAAACAGAATATCAGTATCTCAGAAAATTAAGAGCAGCGAAGAAAGAAGAAGACTTAAACTTCTGATACAGAGCATTAAGCCAAATAATTTCGGTGTAATTATACGCACAGTAGCCGAGGGTAAAAAAGTAGCAGAATTAGATGCCGACCTCAAGAGCCTGCTGAATAAATGGAACACCATGAGCAATGCCATCGGATGCAGTAAGTCTGCTTCTAAACTAATCAGCGAATTAGACAGAGCATCTGTCGTTTTGAGAGATATGCTGAACGAATCATTCAATGGCATTTATATCGATGACAATAATCTGTACGAAGACATAAAAAGTTTCATCTCTACCATCGCGCCTCAGAAATTAAATATACTTCAATTATATAGAGGCAAAGAACACATCTTCGACCATTTCGGCATCAACAAGCAAATTGCCGGACTTTTCGGTAGGGTTGTCACAATTAGAAACGGTGTATATCTCATCGTCGAGCACACCGAAGCCATGCACGTCATCGATGTCAATAGCGGACAACGTGTCAACAAGGAAAACTCTCAGGAAGAGAACGCACTGTCTGTCAACTTGGAAGCAGCAAAAGAAATTGCGCGTCAACTCAGGCTCCGCGATATGGGCGGAATAATCATCGTCGATTTTATCGATATGCACGATTCGGCAAACAGAAAAGAACTGTACAACAAACTAAAGGAAGAAATGTCGAAAGACCGTGCCCGCCATACAATACTGCCTGCAACAAAATTCGGTCTCATACAGATAACACGTCAGAGAGTCAGACCGGAAACTGAAGTCACCGTACATGAAGTTTGCCCAACATGCCATGGTTCAGGAAAAATAAGATCATCATCACTTCTTATAGATGAAATTGAGAACAATCTGAAATACTTGCTTTTAGATCAAAACGAGAATCACATCACAGTGCAAGTCCATCCATTTATTTATGCGTATCTTAACCAAGGATTTTTCTCAATCAGAAGAAAATGGAAAAGAAAATACCATAGAAGCATCGAAATAAAAGAAGTAAAATCATTCCAAATAACACAATATAACTTCCTTAACAAGAACGGAGAAGAAATTGTATTATAAAAGTCGCAACGTTCAGACTTGCAAAGTGCATAGAGACAAAAATAAATGTAAAAATCTCTATGCACTTTTTTATTTTTCACACCAAAAAACTTTTGACACACTTCTATAGACATCACAGTTTTTTTATTATCTTTGCGTATTAATTTATCAATATGAAAGAAATAGTTTTAAGCGGTATAAGACCAACAGGCAACCTTCATCTAGGTAATTACTACGGAGCAGTACAGAATTTTATCAAATTACAAGATAGTTATAATTGTTACTTTTTTATTGCTGACTATCATTCACTTACAACGCATCCTCATCCAGACGACCTTCATGGAAGAGTAAAACAGATTTTGGTAGAATATCTCGCCGCAGGTCTCGACCCAGAAAAAGCAACCTTGTATGTACAAAGCGATGTCCCTGAAGTAGTTGAACTCTATCTTTTCCTAAATATGAACGCCTACATAGGCGAGTTGGAACGCGTCACTACTTTCAAGGAAAAAGTCCGCAAACAACCAGATAACGTCAATGCTGGTCTTCTCACCTACCCTACTTTGATGGCAGCCGACATTTTGATTCACAGATCTAATTACATTCCTGTCGGAAAAGACCAAGAGCAGAATTTAGAGAAAGCCCGCGACTTTGCAGAAAGATTCAACCGCATCTACGGCGTAGATTATTTCCCAGTACCACAAGCATTTAACTTCGGCAATGCTTTGGTAAAAGTCCCTGGACTCGACGGCAGCGGAAAGATGGGCAAATCGGAAGGCGAAGGCAATGCCATCTTCTTGTGCGAAGACGACAAGTCGATTCGTAAGAAAGTGATGCGCGCCGTGACCGACAGCGGTCCTACAGAACCAAATCAGGAGAAACCAGAACCTATCCAGAACCTCTTCAATCTTATGAAGATAGTCTCTGCTCCTGAAACAGTTCAGTTCTTCGACGACGCTTATAATAATATGAGCATCCGTTATGGCGATATGAAAAAACAACTCGCTGAAGATATTATTCAAGTTGTCACTCCTTTCCGCGAACGTATCAACGAATTGGCAAGCAATGACGAATACATTAAAAAAGTAGCTCGAATGGGCGCAGAAAAAGCTCACGAAAGCGCAAGTAAGACGATAAAAGAAGTAAGGGAAATTATAGGTTTCAGAAGTTTTTGATAAGCATCGAGCTATGAGCTATGAGCCACGAGCAAGAAAGCCCGAAACCCACAGCTCATAACTCACAGCATATTTTCAACTTTCAACTTTCAACTTTCAATTTTCAATTCTCAATTTTCAGTTTAATATATGGCAGATAAGTTTGTAGTTTACGAGGAGAAGCAAGAGACAGCAGTGTTGATTGCGGTGTGCACCCAACAGCAGAATAGGGAGAAGACGGAGGAATATCTGGACGAGCTCGCTTTCTTGATAGAGACTGCTGGCGGAATTCCTGTGGCGCGTTTTATTCAACCTCTTGAAAGTCGGAGGGCCAAG
>JAZNSO010000082.1:0-21632 GCA_045591245.1 Bacteroidales bacterium | reverse complement strand
TACCAGAATCCTTAACGCCGGCATGACGTTTCATCATCGACTCCGTCAAATCGCCGAGAGTTCCGAAGACCACTACACATAGTGCAAGGAAAAGCACTTCGATGTCATTCATATAATTCTCAAAGAAGAAAACATTGAGAATAAAACGATTAATAAAATATGCGAACAACATTGTGAAAACCGCGCCTCCTATGCTTCCTTCTATAGTTTTCTTAGGGGAAATTCTTGGGAACAACTTATGACGTCCTATCGCACTTCCTGTCAGATATGCAAAAATATCGTTAACCCAAATCAATATAAAAGCGAATATCAGAAGAACCCAACCGTTGTCAGTTCCAATAATATTTTCACTATAAAACATTGTCATTATACCGCATGGTATTGCAACAAAAATCATTGAAAGCCACGATGCCCCGATTACACTGACATAATCATGTTTCTTTGAGAACAAGGCAATCAATAATGGCATAGAGAAAAATATAGGCGCAATAAAAATACGTCCTTCTATAGAATCGGGACTTTCTGAGAACAAAGAAAGGAAAACATACAACATCACGGAACAGAACCCGACAATGCCTTTCAAAGGTTTCTTCTGATCATGAGGAAAAAGATTCGCAATTTCTTTCGACGCCAACATCACTACAAGCAAGAGCATCAAGGAAGCACTGAATCTACCTAAAATGATACTGCCTAATACAATGACAACGAATATTGCGCCGAACAACAACCTCTTCCAGAATTCACCCATTTCTTCTCAATGATTTGCTAATAATTAGATTGTGCAAATATAATAAAAAGACTAAAGACTAAGACTAAAGACTAAAGTTTTTTTTCAATGCATAATGCATAATGCATAATGCATAATTCATAATGCATAATTATTACGACGTATTGCCTCAATTATGAATTATGAATTGTCAAAACCTCACCGCAATCCCGACTCCATAATTCGTAGCTATAGGTTCTATCTTGACTTGATTTATATTTCCTATTTTCTCGTTAAACTTCACGACACCTCTTCCGATGAAATATCCTAACGCAGCTCCAACTATCACATCGGAAGTCCAATGTTCTTTGCTAATTACGCGTCCGAGTGAAGTCATTGTCGCTAAAGAATAAGAAACGATTCCAATCCATTTCTTCTCCGGATAGAAGCCCGCTACCGTCGTCGCCAAGGCGAAAGCTCGTGTGGAGTGACCCGAAACAAACGACGTGCTTTCAAATGTCGCGAAAGGACCAAGCCAACTCTGGCTATTGGCTGTTGGCTGTTGGCTATTGGCATCAGGTCGTTCTCTACAAGTCAAGACCTTTATTCCAGCGGAAGCCACTTCGGCGAAGATGAAAGATTGCAATGTAGCGAGCGACATATTTTTAAGACGAGTATCTTTAGCGATCGCCCCGATTCCGTAAGTCAATGCTATTGAAGGAACAATAAACAACTCTTCGCCGTAAATATCTGAATATTGAGAAATGGTGTTAGATTGCGAATTGGTAAAAGTCTTGTCGATATAATTAAAAATCTCGTCGTCATAGACGAAAGCCAACGTCGTTGCAGTCGCGATTCCACCGAAGACAGACCAATCTTTCCATTCGTAATGCAGAGGCTGCCCGAGAACCGTCAATCCCGAATGCCAGTAGGATTTAATATATGACACTGACTGTTGGCTGTTGGCTGTTGGCTGTTGGCTGTTGACAGTCAACGACAATAACATCAATAATATCAGAAGTAGTCTTCTCATCGATTCTCAGATTCTCAATTTCTCAATTTCTCAGATTCTCAATTTCTCAGATTTCAATTCTTCTTCGCCATCTCCCAAAGTTCATTCATCTCATCAAGGCTCATATCGAGGAGCGATTTTCCCATTTCGCGGGCTTTTTCCTCGACAAAAGTAAAACGACTTCTGAATTTTTTGTTTGCCACTTCAAGAGCATCCATCGGATTGACTTTTATGAAACGTGAATAATTAACAAGAGCGAGCATCACATCGCCGAACTCCTCTGTTAATCTTTCCTTAGAGCCATTGTTCTCGACTTCGTATTTAAGCTCATTTATCTCTTCTTCAACTTTTTCCCAGACATCTTCCTTTTTATTCCAGTCGAAGCCAACACCGGCTGCTTTCTCCTGCATTCTATATGCTTTCAACAATTCTGGCATTCCGTTAGGGACTCCTCCGAGAACGCTTCTGTTATGTTCTTTAGTGAGTTTAATTTTTTCCCAATTGTCGGCAACTTCTTCCGCATTTTTCACCGAAGTATCGCCAAAGACATGAGGATGACGGATAATCAATTTTTCGCAAATTCCATTTATAACATCGTCGATGGTGAAGAGATTTCTGTCTTCCGCGATGCGAGAATAAAAGACGATATGCATGATAATATCGCCGAGTTCTTTCTTAACATCCTGATAATCCTCATCGACGATAGCCTGACTTAATTCAAAGACTTCCTCTATAGTGAGGTGACGCAGACTCTCGATAGTCTGTTTCTTGTCCCAGGGACATTCCACCCTGAGTCGGTCCATAATATCCAACAATCTCTGGAAAGCATCTGTTGAACTTTGGCTGTTGGCTGTTGGCTGTTTGCTATTGGAATTTATATTGTCGTTCATATAATTATTTTTTTGCAAAGATATGAAAAAGACGAAAAGTCTCAGTATCTCAAAGCCGCAAAGATTTTTCAGATTTTTCAGATTTTCAGATTTTCATATTTTTATTAACTTCGCGCCATGAAAAAAAGCATCTTAATTTCATTAATTCTAAGCTTCATCTTTATCTTTAATATTCATAATGAAGCATTTGCTACGAGCAATAGAGGAGGGAATGAGAAATCTTTTTCTGTTGATTCCTTGATGAAAAACGTAGAAGTCGATTTCAGACTCAATTATGGTTTTTTCATTCATCACCATTTCGAAATGACAGCTTTCTCTGCCAATTTCCCGATGTTTGAATTATCATTACAGAAACAGACTTACGGCAAACAATCATGGCAGTCGTTTCTGAATTATCCAACGATAGGTATCACTGCCTTCTATTCAAATCTTGGCAATGTTGACATCATAGGAAAAGCATACGCAATATATCCTTTTATAGATTTTCCTTTTAACAAAAGCAAAATCAATACTTTCGGATTCAGATTCGGCGTAGGCGTTGGCTATCTTACTGAGAAATTTCATCCTTCGGAAAACATTTATAATTCGTCCATCGGAGCTTATATCAATGCGGCTATAAGTCTTACTTTTGAATACAAAAGGCATATCTCAGAACGATTCAAATTGTCTGCTTTCGCGGGACTTACTCATTTTTCAAACGGATGTTCCAATTTCCCGAATAGCGGAATTAACATCATCAATGCTGGTGTGGGAACTACATATCTCATCAAGGAGAAAGAAGATTACATCCCTAAACAGATAACAAACAATGACTTCGGAAAAATAGAACCAGAATATTATGCCGGAATGTCGATGGGCGTGAAAAGGATAAAATACGAACAAAACGAAAACATTGCTGTTTTTGACTTGGAATTTTACGCGATGGATAGAATCAGTAATTTGAGCAAGTTAGGAATAGCAGCCGATTTGGTATATAACAGATGTTCCTACATTATCGTAAAAGAATATTATAACAAAGCATATTCTTTTGTTGAAATGTTGAAGCCTGGCATCGGGTTAGCATACGAACTCACTATGGGAGAAGCGTCTTTTCTCATAAATTTCGGTTATCATCTTTACGGGAGAGACATGAGCGGTGGACGCTGGTATCAGAAACTAGGATTTAAAGTTAATGTAGGAAACTACGCATACGCCAAAATTGCTTTGAACACGCACTTTGGCATCGCGGATTTTATCGGCTGGGGAGTCGGAATAAGACTATGAATATGAAACAATATCTGTATAAATCATCAAATGTTTGTTTTTTGTTAATATTCATTTTGTTAACAATATTAACATCGTCGTGTAATAAAATGCCATTGACAAATGGTGAGATAGTCAATGAGACAAGGGTCTTGCCCGATTTCAACAGGATTCATATCAGCGACAATATCGACATCAGATTAATTAAATCAGACAGTTGCTACATAGAATTTACAGCAGGTGAAAATATCATGCAGAATATAATAAGTGATGTGGTTGATGATATTTTGATAGTTAGAAACGACAATATGGGTAATATTTTTAGAAACAGCGAGTTTCGTCCGATGGCAAACATATATTATGATTCTGACATATATGAGATATATTATCATTCTATAGGCGATTTGTTTTCTGATGATTTTATCAATGACGACACTCTTTCGGTCTTTGATTTTGATGTTGAAGCAGGCTGCGGAACTATCGATTTGAAACTGAAATGCAGACGGATCAACTTAAATTATTATGATGGAACCGCATGTGTAAACATTGAAGGCAGCAGCGATACTATTGATATATTTAGGAAAGGATTGGGTGTGATTCATTTTGAAGAAGTGTCTGCTAAGATTGCCGACATTATGTTATATAGAGGTAATGATATTTATGTCAATTGCAGCGATTCGATATGTGCTAGAATATACGACTTCGGTAACATATACTACAAAGGGCAGCCGGAGATTAACTCATATATTTCTCCAGATGCCCGAGGTAGACTTGTTTCAATTGACAACTGACAATTAACAGTATACAATTGATATTGATTGGATAATTGTCAATTGTTAATTGTAAACTGTCAATTCTTAATACGCTCTTGCGAATATCACGCGGCGTTTTGAAGGTTGACCTGAGTAGATGCATTTGCCGTCTTCGAAGTCGTCGTCCAAAGGAATGCAGCGGATAGTTGCTTTTGTTTCTTCTTTAATTTTTTGTTCAGTCTCAGGTGTTCCGTCCCAGTGAGCATAGACGAACATGCTGTTTTCGATTTGTTCTTTAAACTCTTCCCATGTGTCGGCTTTAACAGTTCTTGACTCGCGGAAGTCGAGAGCTTTTTTGAAGATATTATCCTGAATTTCTTCGAGGAGGTTAGTGATATAATCTTCGATGTTATCGATTGTAGCAGTGTTCTTTTCGAGGGTGTCGCGGCGTGCTATTTCCACCGAGTTGTTTTCTACGTCGCGAGGGCCTGCTGCGATGCGTACGGGGACACCTTTAAGTTCCCATTCTGCGAATTTGAAACCAGGTTTCTGGGTGTCGCGATCATCGAACTTCACGCGCATTCTTCTTGCTTCAAGACGTTTCTTGATGCTTGCGCAATATTCGAGAACTGTTTCTTTTTGTTCGTCGGTCTTGTAAATTGGAACGATGACCACTTCGATAGGAGCGATTTTTGGTGGTAGAACCAAACCATTGTCATCGGAGTGAGACATGATGAGCGCGCCCATCAATCTGGTAGAAACGCCCCATGAGGTTGCCCATACATATTCGAGTTTGTTTTCCTTGTTCAAGAATTTTACGTCGAAAGCTTTTGCGAAGTTTTGTGCTAAGAAGTGAGATGTTCCTGCTTGTAAAGCCTTGCCGTCTTGCATCATAGCCTCGATGCAGAACGTTTCTTCTGCGCCAGCGAAGCGTTCGTTGGCAGACTTGATGCCGCGGATCACTGGAAGAGCCATGTATTTCTCAGCGAATTCAGCATAAACGTCGAGCATTTTGCGTGCTTCTGCCATAGCTTCCTCGCGTGTTGCGTGAGCGGTATGACCTTCTTGCCATAAGAATTCGGCAGTACGAAGGAAAAGACGTGTACGCATTTCCCAACGAACCACGTTAGCCCATTGGTTAACCAATATAGGAAGGTCGCGATAACTCTTGATCCAATTGCGATATGTGTCCCAAATGATTGTCTCGGAAGTTGGGCGAACTATAAGTTCTTCTTCGAGTTTTGCTTCAGGGTCAACAACAACGCCAGAACCGTTAGGATTGTTTTTGAGGCGGTAGTGAGTCACAACAGCGCATTCTTTAGCGAAGCCTTCAACGTGACTGGCTTCCTTGCTGAAGAAACTCTTGGGAATAAACAAAGGGAAATAAGCGTTGACGTGACCTGTGTCTTTGAACATTTTGTCGAGAGCGTCGCGCATGAACTCCCAGATTGCGTATCCGTATGGCTTGATAACCATACAACCTCTAACGGCAGAATTTTCTGCCAAATCAGCCTTTGTAACAAGATCATTATACCATTGGGAATAATTTTCTTGACGTGATGTTAAATCTTTTGCCATCGTTATTTTGGTATAGAATTTGTATATTTTTCTGCGTGCAAAGTTAAGAAAAAATTGCATGAATTCATAACTTTAAAAAGTATAAAAATGAAGCATTTAAAATTTTTTATCATCGCGGCGGCTGCTCTGTTAACCTCATGTGCCACAAGCGATAATGTTATTAATGATGACGCATATTATTCTCCTTATAATAAAGATGGCAAATCTGATAAGGAGTTGGTTGTGTCGAACGATGGCAGCTTTAGCACATCAAAGATAAGCAGCAATTCACAATATGATTATCAGTCATATTACAGTGAAGACCAAACACCAAAGTCAAAAGCAGATCCTCTCTACGAAAGAACAGAAACCGTGACAGATACCAACGGCGTGGTATATACAAGCACAGAGATTTATTACGATGATAATTATCTTGCAAACAACGCATCTGGCGGCGGATATCTGGAAGATACTTACGACTATTATTATGATGACGACGAGGAATCTGGCGGCGGAGGCAATACAAGCATCTATTTCGGTGTCGGCTATCCTTACGGCGTTTCATTTGGAATAGGTTACGGTTATCCATATCACTATTATTCATCATATTATAATTGGTATTATGACTGGTGGTGGAACCCATACTATTATCCACATTATTATTATCCTTATTATCCTGTTTACCCAGTATATCCTGTTTATCCTCCATATTATCCAGGCGGTAATTCTCCCCATCCAGGAGGCAGCGGACTGCATCCAAATGGTACAAGACCGAACGGCGGTGGATTGCACGTGGCAACAAATGGTTCTCGACCTTCTTCAGCAGGACTCGTGCCAGTGACAAATAGAAACGGTGCCGTATCACCAGACAGACCATCCGGCAGCGCAAGACCAGCTGGCAACGTGAGACCTTCAAGCAGTGGAATAAGCACGACAACTCCAAGAGTCAGTGCAAATGATAGAGTCTCTAACGCTCAAAACAGACCAAACAGACCGTCGGGCGCATCTTCGTCAATGAGACCGTCGAGTTCTTCTTCAGAACGCAAAACATATACACCAGCAAACAGCAATCGTCAGGTTCGTTCAAGTTCAGAGTACGTAAGACCGAATTCCAATTCGGGAAGAAATAACTCTTCTGTCAACGTTAATAATTCTAGCTCTTCAAGAAATAGTTCTACAGTAAACAGAACAAATACTTCCAGTTCATCAAGAAGCAGTTCTAGCATAAATAGACCAAGCAATGCAGGCTCTTCGAGAAGCAGCGGTAATTTCAATTCTGGTTCGTCTAGAGGCGGCAGCATGGGCGGCGGTGGCAGAGTAGGTGGTGCAAGACGATAAAACCAAATGTTATGAAAAGAGTTCTTTTGATATTGTTTGCGATAGTGCCGTTCTGCCTTGGAGCGCAGAATATTAACGATATATATAATATCTCAGCGACGTATTATCAAGGCACTGCGAAAAGTATGGCAATGGGTAATGCAATGGGTGCTGTAGGTCAGGATTTTACTTCTCTCAGCATAAATCCCGCAGGCTTGGGATTGTACAGAAAAGCAACTTTCACTTTCACGCCTGCAACATATACAACTTATACGACAACGGAATTGAACGAAGGTCGTGGAACCGACAGCAAAACGAAATTGTCGTTGAACAGTTTCGGATATGTCGGTGTCAATAAGTCAGGAAATGATATTATCACCTGGGCTTTCGGAATGAACAGAACAAATAATTTCAACAATAGCATTTATGTTGATGCTTACAACGACAATAATTCTTTGGTCGATGCATATTTCGCTGAAATAATTGCAAATGAAATTTACAACGACGTTGAGTTGGATTATTATTCTCCAAGTTATATCTATCCTTTGTGGCAGACGTATTTGATTAACTTTGAACAAGATGGAAGCTTGACAACTCCTGTCCCTATGGGTGGATTACGACAGCGAAAAGGTGTTAATTCGTGGGGCGGTACAAATGAATGGTCGCTGTCAACTTGCATCAATTTCAGCGATAAGATTTATTTAGGTCTCTCGATTAATTTACCATACGTAAATAGCAGAAAAATAACAGCTTATGAGGAAGATTTCTCAACAACTACCTGTGAAAATTATTGGTATCAAGAAGAATCTTTATACACAACGGGCTGGGGATTCAATGGAAAATTGGGAATAATCGCTTATCCCGCTAGTTGGATTCGCCTCGGCGCATCGTTCCACACTCCTACAATATATAATCTTACAGACACTTGGAGAACGGAAACATTGTCAAGTATAGATGAATATGGAATCTACGCAACGTACATCGTACCAACATCATATTTCAATTATTCAATGGTGACTCCTTGGAAAGCAAATGGAAGTGTGGCATTTATATTCGGTAATTTCGGAATGATAACGGCAGATTATGAATATGTCGATTACAAATCAGTACGATTGTCGGCTTATAATTATGATTACCAATCGTACAACGAAACATTGAAGAATACTTTCGATGCAACGATGAATCTTAGATTAGGCACAGAGTGGCGTTATAAAAACTATTGTTTCAGAGGCGGTTATTCGTTCTACGGAAGTCCTTACGGAGTTCTTGAAAATGACTATAGAAGAAATGCTGTTTCTTGTGGATTTGGATTTACAAAACACTCTGTTACAGTGGATTTTGCTTATGCATATACATTGCAAAAACATAACTATAATTTATATTCTCAGTACACTAATTATTATGATATGGTCGCTCCAGACCTCATTGTGAGAGAAAATACCAACTTGCATAATTTTGTAGTCACCTTTAAATTCAGAATGTATTAATTACAGAAAATGAGCGAATATTTTAAATGGTTGCCAGAAATTGACAACCATTTTTTATTTCTTCTTCAACATCTGTCGCTGCCATTCGAAGATCGCTACTGCAGCAGCATGACTGACGTTCAACGAACGCGTGGGACCAGGAACAGGAATGTAAACTATCTTATCGCACTGACATAAAATCTCTTCTCGTATTCCGCGACTCTCATTCCCGACTATAAAAGCCACATCCTTCGGCAACTCACAATCATAAATACATTCAGCATCGTCGCTCGTCTCAATGGCGACGATTTTCTTGTTGCCGACAATCTTCCTTAAATCGTCATCTTCGGTATAATACCATTTAATATTATCCTTACTGCTCGCCGCTGCTTTCTTCACTTTAGAAAGACTATGAGTGGGGGAGACACCGAGAAAACACATCTCAGAAGCTCCGATGTTATCTGCTAATCTTATCATAGAACCCATATTGTCGGGCGTCAACAAATGATCCGCGATGATATTAGGACGCGGAATGCTGTCGTAAATCCTCTCTGGATGAGTCTGTTTAAATAATTCGTTAGATTTTATATACATCACGATTATGAATTATGCATTATGAATTATGAATTTCCCTTGAAATGTATCTCTTTCTTCCATTCGTTTTTCTATCAGATTAAGGACTTCGTCATAGCGAAGGTTCATCCAAGGTTTCGAGATGAGATAACGAGGAGGCACTTCTCCGGCGAAACGTTCTATAACTATTTCCGGATTTAACCTTTCGGTGAAGTCGATGACGAACTCTATATAATCTTCCAAGGTGAAAAGATGAAACGCCTCTGGATTGGCGAGATATTCTTCAGCCATGAGAGTGTCTTTGAAGATCTGCAGCTGATGGAACTTCACTGTCGTCAATGGAAGCTCCGATATTATATTGGCGGCGTTTATCATCATCTCGCGCGATTCGCCTGGCAGTCCGAAGATGAAATGCGCTCCACAAGGCAGTCCGTATTCATGAGTGAGATTGATAGCATCTTTAGCTGTAGCGAAATCATGACCACGATTTATTCTTTTCAAAGTCTCGTCATAAACCGACTCCACTCCATATTCCACCATCACATAATGCGATTTATTAATTTCCTTTAACAAAGAAAGCTTCTCTTCGTCGATACAATCGGGACGCGTGCCGACAACGATGCCAATCACGCCTTCCACTTCAAGAGCCTGTTTGTATATCTTCTCGAGTTCATTGACGTTTTTATATGTGTTGCTATAAGGCTGGAAATAGGCGAGATATTGTTTTGCGCGGCGGTAGCGTCTCTGGTGAAACTCGATGCCTTCTTCAATCTGCTGACGAATGCTTTTCTCGGGGCGACAATACGAAGGGTTGAAAGCATCGTTGCGGCAGAACGAGCATCCGCCGGTACTTATCTTACCGTCACGATTCGGGCAGCTGAATCCGGCGTCGATGCTTATCTTCTGCACCCGACCACCGAAGTTCTTCACGAAATAAGAGTTATAACTATTGAAACGACGAGTCATTAGAATAAAATTTTACGATTGCAAAGATAGTTAATTCAATTCATAATGTATAATTCATAATCCATAATTATGAGAAAAGAAATTTATAGAAATCTTTTTTCTTTGCTACATTCGTCCGATGACTTTTATTATTTTTGCAAAGGTAAAAATCAAAAATAACAGTAATATTTTGGGAACTCGGAACTCGTCTGTATTGCAAAATAACGGAAGTAGTTATTCTCAAATTATAAATAATTAAAATTTTACAATTATATACGTCTTTACACTAAAAATAAAATTTTGTCTTATAAAAATAAATCCAGAAGAAGTTCAATTTTAGTGAAAGTTATTTTAAATTTCTATAATCAGGCATAGATGTTTCGATATCAATTTCAACATCGGAATTGTTTCTATCCCATTCTTTAATAAGAACTTTCCAATTACTTTCACCCCATTTATCCTTTCCATTTAAGAACTTTACTAAATCCCTTCGTTGACTGGAGTTTAAAACATCTTCTTTGCCAGTATGATGAAAATATTCTGCGACTTTGATTTTTACGCAAGTATGAAATACCGATCCAAGTGTTGACTGATCTACAATATGAAAATGTGGAATTTTGCCAGGATCATTCATTCTAACATAAATACACAATTTACTATTGATATTGCCGATTGCCGCCATTTCTGTCAACATTCGCTCATTGTTCAATGTATCATCAATTATATTGAAATTGGTGATATAATCTTTTAATGACTTCATAAATAATTCCGTTATTGCTTATACACTATATATAACAAAAATAATGAATAAATTAATATGAATGATGAAAAAATGTTATATTTGTATTTAATTTTACATCAGAAAACTTTAGTGTAAAGTTGTATATAGTCGCCTAAAATTTTACAACAATGAAAGAACCGTTAATCAAAAGAGATGAAAAGGAATTTATCGAGTCGTTAAAACGTATCGTGAGTTCGGCTCGAGGAATGGCATATGCTTCAATCAATTACGCGCAAGTGCAATCTAATTGGCTGTTAGGGCAACGTATTGTGGAGCAAATGCAAAAAGGTAAGGAAAGAGCGGAATATGGCTCATATATCATTAAGTTAGCATCTGAAGCACTGACAGAAGAATTTGGTAAAGGATATTCTGAAAGTAATATTCGTAGTTTCAGAATGTTTTATCTTTCATTTAGTGATTTTCAGATTCAGCAGACAGTGTCTGCTAAATCTGAAAACAATGAAAATCAGATATTTTCATTAGGATCTATGTATAGATTGAGTTGGTCCCATTATGAACGTCTTATGCGTGTTGAGAACGTGACGGCTCGTAATTGGTATATGCAAGAAGCATCCGAACAAATGTGGAGTGTTCGCACACTTGATCGTAATATCAACACACAGTATTATGAACGTTTGCTACTGTCGCAAGTCAAGGAACCTGTAGAGAACGAAATGAAAGAAAAAACCACGATGTTTCAGCAGGATAAATTAGAGTTTATTAAAAATCCTACAGTGTTGGAGTTTCTTGGATTGCCCAACAATAAATCATATAAAGAAAAGGATTTGGAGAAAGCTATTCTTGATAATATGAGCGACTTCCTCATGGAACTTGGAAAAGGTTTCGCATTCGTAGCTCGCCAACAACTCATTCGTACAGAATCTGAAGATTATTACATTGATTTAGTTTTCTATAATTATTTGCTAAAGGCTTTTGTCTTAGTTGATTTGAAAGTTGGAAAAATTACTCATCAAGATGTAGGACAAATGGATATGTATGTTAGAATGTATGATGAGTTGAAACGTACGGAAGGCGATAATCCTACAATTGGCATTTTGCTTTGTAGTCAGACTGACAAGGATATTGCAAGATATTCTATTCTTAAAGGTAGTGAACAGATATTTACATCAAAATATCAATTGTTATTGCCGAGTGAAGAAGAATTGGCAAATGAGATTAGACGTCAGAAAGAAATCTTTTTGCTTCAGAATAAAAATAAAGATTAATCAATATTAAAATAAATCATATATGGAAAAATTTCAAGTTGGTGATAAAGTGAATTTCCTTAACGCTACGGGCGGTGGAACAGTGAAGAGAATTATAGATACGAGAATGGTGGAGGTGACTATAGAAGACGGCTTCGATATTCCGGTCTTGATGAGCGACCTCGTCTTGGACTTCCGTTCGCAACCAGACAGAAGACAGCAAGTCGTTGATAATGTGCAGAAGGAAATTCAGCAGAAACAGATTATAGAGGAAAAAGAAAATGACGAAGCTCGTAAGAGCGCGTTGCGTCGCTTCGGCCGTAATGCAGAAGACGAAGGATTATACCTCGCTTTCGTGCCTCAGGATCAGCAGTGGCTGTTGACAGGATCGCTTGACGTAGTACTCGTAAATCATACTGAAGCCGACGCTTTATACAGCTTTAATATCAAGGAAAATGAGAAATACGTCAATGTGGATTACGGTAGCGTCGCCCCGCACTCTAAAGTCGTGATTGAATCAATATCTCGCGACGACATCGAGTTCTGGTGCGAAGGCTACATACAAGTCATTCTCTCGCAGGAAGAAGCCGACTTCGTCTATCATCCGCTGCACGCGCCTTTCTCGTTCAGAAGCAGCCGTTTCTTCAAAGACGGAAGCTACACCGAATCGGGTGTTCTTGGAGAGAAAGCCGTGATGATAAAACTCTCGAGCGTCACAGCTCTAAAAGGTACGGAGACCGACTTCACAAAACTGATGAAAGAAGATAATAAGAAAGTCGTTGCTAACCAGAAGTTGGTGAAAGAGAAAGCCGCTATCGACCGTCATCAGACAGCTCCGGGAGAAGCGATAGTAGATTTACATATTGGCGAGTTGGTGGATAATATATTAGGTATGTCGAGCAACGATATTTTCAGGACGCAGATTAATTACTTCAAGAAGATGTTGGAAAGCGCCATCGCTAATGAATACGACAAGGTGACTTTCATTCATGGTGTCGGCAACGGTGTCTTGAAGAACGCCATCATCGAGGAACTGAAGAATTACGAGAATACAAGTAACAGAATGGCTTCGATAATGAAATTCGGCGTCGGAGCTATCGACGTTATGATAAAGGAAAAAGGAGTTTGACCGACTCCTTTTTTTGTCTGTATATAATTGTTAATTATTTTTAAGATAATAACATAGTATTTCCGCGCTAATTCAAATTAATTCAAATTTGTTGCAAAAATATTGTTGTTATATGTTTCGAAAATGATTTAATATGTTTAACTTTGCAACACAAGGCAAGAATTAAATTTATGGCAACTAAAGAAGAAGTCAAGAGGTCACGAGAGTTAGTTGACGAAGCTATCGAGGTTTTGCTCAAGAAAACTGGCACCAAGAAGTCTGACATTGTAAGACCAGCTTTGATAAGATGGTCGATGAACAATTTAGATTTGCTTAGCGAAGAAGAATACGAATACTTCAAACCTATAATAGATTATAACAACGCACATAAGGAGGAATGGAAATGAGTACACAAGAGAAGAAAATGCAGGAAGAATTGATAAAATTATTATTCAAAAAAGCTGGACTAAATAAAAGTGAATACTCGAGGATTGTTTTGAAGCGTTGGGCTCGAAACAAAGTCAGTTTGTTTAGTAACGAAGAATTAATTTATTTCAAAAGTATTTTCGCATGAAACCTAAGAACCAAAACAATCTGCCAATGAATACATGTGCATCGAACAATATTAATCTCATTCTTTTGTTATAATTTAAACTTATATTTATATCTTTGTGTAATTTATAAAATCAATCATTATGACTATCGACGAATCTAAAATAAGAGAAGCTTTTGAAGAAAAAAACTGGACAGAAATCAAATCGCAGGACTCCTGGTCAGTGTTTAAAATAATGTCAGAATTTGTCACAGGTTATGAAACTCTTTCTAAGATAGGGCCCTGTGTCGCAATCTTCGGATCGGCTCGTACCAAACCAGACAACAAATATTATAAGATGGCGGAAGAAGCCGCTTATCTTTTAGTGAAAAAAGGATTCGGTATCATCACAGGCGGCGGTCCTGGAATTATGGAAGCTGGCAACAAAGGAGCGCACTTCGGCGGCGGTAAAAGCGTCGGGCTCAACATAGTCCTTCCTCACGAACAGAAACCTAATCCCTTCATCGATCAAGATAAGAACATCAACTTCGATTATTTCTATGTGAGAAAGACGATGTTCATGCGCTACGCTCAAGGTTATATCGCATTCCCTGGAGGCTTCGGTACGTTAGATGAACTCTCGGAAGCAATCACACTGATACAGACAAACAAACTCATTTCTTTCCCTATCATCATGGTTGGAAAAGAATATTGGGAACCTCTCAACGACTGGTTTAAAAACTCTTTGCTTAAAGAAGGTATGGTAAGTGAAGAAGACTTCAAGATCTTCCATATCGTTGATACAGTGGAAGAAGCCGTAGCTATCATCGAAGAATTCTATCATAAATACGCTTTGAAACCGAACTTTTAATTAATGCATAGTTCATAATGCATAATGCATAATTAAATTAATAAGTTGATTATGCACTATGAGTGGCTAATTATGAATTATAAATTATGAATTATGAATTACATAGAGGTACCTATTAATATCATAAGCATCGAGGGTGATGGATTTCATCTTATCGCGGAGGGGTTGATTAACGGCAAGTCAGCTCGTTTTGTAGTTGATACCGGAGCTTCGAGGACTGTCTTCGACAAGGAACGGATTTTAGATTATATCGACAATCCTGAGTTCAACGAGAAAGAAGGACTCTCGGCAGGAATAGGCGGCACTGACATTTCGAGTTTTATATTTAAATTAGAAGAATTAAGTTTCGGTGAGCTGTCTATAAAAGACTATCAAGCTGTCGCGATGGATTTATCTAACGTAAATAACTCATACGCGATGCTGAAGATTCCTCCCGTTGACGGAGTTCTTGGCGGCGACCTGCTGTCTAAACACCAAGCCGTCATAAGCTATAAGTTAAAGAAAATGCGTCTCACACCAAAACAATAACTATGGCAAAGATTTTAGTTATCGACGACGAAGCTGCTATCCGTCGTATCTTGAGAGAGATCTTGGAACATGAGAAATATCAGGTCGATGATGCTGCATCCGCCATCGAAGCTCTTCCTTTGGTAAAAGAGAACGAGTATGATGCAATATTATGCGATATCAAGATGCCACAGATGGACGGTATTGAATTTCTTGAAGAAGCGAAAAAAATCAGCGACGCGCCTGTCATCATGATTTCAGGTCACGGCACTATCGACACTGCCGTTGAAGCGATAAAAAAAGGAGCCTTCGACTATATCTCAAAACCGCCAGATTTGAACCGACTGCTCATCACCTTGCGTAACGCCTTGGACAAATCACAGCTGATGACAGAGACGAAAGCCTTGAAGAAGGTCGTAAATCGCAAGTATCAGATGATAGGCAGTTCCGCTCCGATGAATGAGATTCATGATATAATTGAGAAGGTTGCTCCTACCAATGCACGTGTGCTCATTGAAGGTGAGAACGGCACTGGAAAAGAATTGGTGGCGCGACAGCTGCATGAACTTAGCAACCGTTCCTTTGCTCCTTTTGTTGAAGTCAACTGTGCGGCTATACCTTCTGAGTTGATAGAAAGTCAGCTCTTTGGTCATGAGAAAGGCTCGTTCACCTCAGCCATCAAGATGAAGAAAGGCGACTTCGAGCTTGCCAACAACGGCACTTTATTCCTTGATGAAATCGGCGACATGAGTCTATCGGCACAAGCTAAAGTGTTGAGAGCCTTGCAGGAAAACAAGATTACGAGGGTAGGAGGGGAGAGTGAGATCAATGTCAATGTGAGAATCATCGCTGCCACGAATAAGAATCTTAAAGAAGAGATACAGAAAGGTAATTTCAGAGAAGACCTCTATCACAGACTTAGCGTGATAATAATCAATGTGCCGCCGTTGCGCGACAGGTTGGATGACATTCCTGAGTTGGTAGGATATTTTGTTGATAGTATTTCATCGGAGATGGGAAAGTCGGCTCCGACTTTCACGCAAGACGCGATAGAAGAACTGCAGAGATATCGTTGGACGGGCAACATTCGCGAGTTACATAATGTCATAGAGAGGTTAGTGATTTTATGCGGTAATGAGATTGGCGGCGATGATGTTAGGAAGTTTGTGGTATACAATTGACAATGCATAATTCATAATGCATAATTCATAATGAAGAATGTATAATTGATAGTTAATAGTTAATAGTTAATGAAGTAAGCCCTGTAAGGGCGGAAGACAATAGGGATGGTATGGAGTGCGTTAGCACGGAATGCCAGCCGAGGAGAGAATGATGGAATCACAGATTTTCAAAGGTGACACATTTTTTTAATAGTATCCGCTATGCGTTAGGGATTGGAGCGGCATCCTTTGAGAGCGCAGTTTACGGAGCGAGCAAAGATATAGCGGAAAGCCCGACGGCGTAGCCGGAACGCCCACAATAATTCATAATGTATAATGCATAATTCGCAATTCATAATTAGGGAGGTGGGAGATAAATGAATTATTGCGAGTATAATTGAACAAGGAAATAAAATAATTGTTGATTGCAACTGTAATTGTGAATTAAAATTTGTATCTTTGCAAGCGAATTGTGCATTATGAATTATGCATTATAAATTGTTCATTGACATGGGGTTGACTGGTTTTGACAGCTTGTAGAATGGTCATGTAAGCATGCTGAGCCGTGCAGTGAAGCTCATAAATCTTAGCTGCGAAAAATTAATTGGCGAAAATAACTACGCTCTCGCTGCTTGATCGAAGAACAGTAGATCGTTGCTTAATTCGTCCACAAGGTGGATGAACGGGACATCTCGCGGATGGACAGTCCTGATTCCGGTCCGGGAACGAGGTGCTCAACAATTTCGGGATAGCGATGCGGAGGCTCCGGCCGCATAGTGAAATTTAGGAGATAAGGTTGAGTTTAGGGTGTCTGTTTCCTTGCTCAGCTCGACAATCAACAGCAGAATAAGCATGTAGAAAGCATGGGTGTTCCTTGTTTGGACGAGGGTTCGACTCCCTCCAGCTCCACTTTTAAATCTGAGAAATTGAGAATCTGAGAATTAATGTAAAGACGTACCAATTACACCATAAAAGATTGACAATGCGTAATTGTTACGTCTTTTTCTTTAAAGTAGAAAATCCAAAACCTCTCAAAACTGAGGTTTCCCGTAATTCCATATAAAAAATAAAAGCATGCTTAGTAGCAATTTTATCTGGTTATTTGTCGCTGTTTTTGTATTTGCGACAGTACTAAGTATAGGAATAGTTATTGAAGAACGTAGTTGGTATAGCTTTCTGAAAAAAAAGCATTCGAGCCCAAACCTGATTGGCGCAACAGATTAAAATACGCAATACCAATATGGATTATGGCAGCATTCTTAATCTATATAATGATAGAACGTTTCACAAATCCTGAAGATTATACACTTAAATATGAAATAGAAAGACTTCACATCTCCATATTATTTTGCTTATGGACTGCTGTTTTCCTAATCGGCATGGGATTTCACACATTAAACCTCAGAAAAAGCCGTTTCGAGAGAAAAGGCAAGATTATCATAACATCACGTCGAATCATCTACATTCTAGGCTTATACTCATTTTTTTCGTATTTGCGGATATACTTATAAATGGAGTATCTTATCTATATCTCATCAACATATTCTTTCTCATAGCAAGTAACTACTTAGGAAGAATCTTAGTAAAATGCGATATTAAAAGCGAGTAATAGAAAGAATATCATCTAAAAGGCATTCTCACACTTTAGAAGATGAATCTGAGTCTTCCATCTGATTAACTTCATTTGCAGCGATGACTTCTTCTGTGACATTTTCAAGATTAACGTTATAATTAGCAAGCATTTCAGCTTCAGTTGTTATCAATAAAAACAATGTTAATATTGCTAATAAAAATCGTGTGTGTTTCTATTTTCTTAATTACAATCTAAAAAAATAAGAACTGAGAAAGAGAACATTCTAATTTCTCAGTTCTTAAAAGTTATTAGTTTAGCTTATCAATTTATCCAAGAACCTTTTTTGCAAATATCTTTATACTTCAAGATCTTCACTGTTCCGTATCTTTCCAAGTCGGTCAAATCAATATCTTTTTTATTTCCGACGATCATGATAACCATCGGACGCTCATGCACTTTTGTCTGATAAAAATTATCAATATCATCGTATGTCGTTTCTTTGATATAATTTGTATTATCCACTCTTGGATCGTGGTCATACCCCTCTTCTACCCAATATGCCACATTGACAGGAATGTCTCTGAAAGTGATATATTGCGAATTTCTTGACATTAGAAGAGCTTCTTTCGACACGTTAAATTTCTCCATTTTTTTAGGCATATCTTTTATCAATCCCGACATGGCTTCAACAGCTTCATTTGTCTTATCCGCCTGGGTTCCGACAGAAGCGAACAAATAACCTGGATATCTATCTAAATAATCGTAAGAAAAGTTAGAATGTGCACTGTAGCCTAAAGAACGGAATTCTCTAATTTCCTGAAATATTATAGAATACATATCCGTTCCGAAATATTTGTTAAAAACTCTACTGATTAATTTCTCTTTATCATTCAGATTTTCACTTGGGACATAAAAATTAATATTACTTTGTTTGAATTTCTTATTATGAACAAAATACACAACATTTTCATCATAATTGATGCGTTTTTTCACTTTTTTATCAGCTTTAACGGCATCGTTTTTAATGAGTCCATAATCATTCAACATTTTAATAACTTCTTGTGTATCAGTATTTCCAATGAAACCTATATCACCGCTGTAATTGAAAACAGTTTCCACTTCACTGATAATTTCGTCACTATCACGTTTCAACCATTTCTTTACCGGAGTCTGGTTCTTATAATAAGAATTATCTCCGAAAATAACATAGTTGTATAAAGCGTTGTCCCATGTTGATGCATCATTTCTTTTTATCATTCTCGAAGCATAATAATTCTCCATCATCAGATCTATTTTAGAATCGTCAAACTTTGCATTAAACAGTTTATCCTGACACAAAGTCAATATTTCTTCAAGATTTTCTTCAAAACCAGACAGATACAACTGACAATATCCTGCATTCACATTAAGAGTCATTGACGCGCACATCTTTTGCAATTCAAGTTCAATCTCTTCAAAAGTCTTTGATTCTGTTCCAAATAACCCTAACAAGACTACAGCCTTTTCCAAATCAGGATCGTCTATCATCCCATAATTGTAGTTGATATACAAATTAAAATAGTTATTACATGGATTCTTTGTCGAATACATCGTGAAAGCATCGTTAGCTTTTTCAATAACGACATCTTTTCCAAATTCAATAACTTGAGGTTCAATATCTTTCACTTCTTGACTTTCTATTTTCTTTGCGAAATCAGATTTAGCCTCAGTATTTTTCACTTCCATAGGTTTCCATTTGGGTTTCTCCACTTTTTCAGCCTTTGGAAATCCCATCTTTGATCTCAATATAACACGATTATCTGTGAAATATTTATTTGCCACATCGACTATATCATCTTTTGTAAGATTTTTAATCTTCTCAGTTTCAGCTAGATAATCTTCATACGTCATATCTCTCGATTCTAAATCAATAAAAAGACTTGACAATTTGTGAACATTTTCCAACTGGAGCATTCTTTGTTTCAGGAGTTCTGCTTTTTGAGCTTCGAATAAGACATCGCTAAAATCGCCGGTTTTTATTCTTTCGATAGCATTAAAAACTATTTTCTCAGCTTTTTTATGAGACTGACCAATGATTTTAGGTATATACAAGAAAATCAATGATCCATGGTCTTCGAGCGACATTGGCAGCATCACAGCGCCTAAAAACTCTTTGTTTAATGTAGCTTCGTCAATTATGCCTGTTGCGCCATTGCTAAGACACGACATCATCAGCGTGAAAGGAATATTATCTTCATTGGAATTATCAATTCCTTTATATACGATAGCGCCTACTTTTATAGGAGTCATTCTTACTTCTTTCACGACTTCTTCATCAAAAGAAGGAAGCTTATATTCTGGTTGTTGTGGCAGTTCACCGCTTCTCCATACAGAGAATTTCTCTTCAATCATAGGTTTGACTTCTTCTGTATTAAAATCACCTACCAAGATGAGAGTCATATTGTTAGCCACATAATACGTATTATAGAACTCGCGCATTTTCGATGTCTGAGGATTTTTAAGATGTTCGGTGAGACCGATGACAGGACGTCCGTAAGGATGTTCACCAAAGCATTCCTTATACATCATTTCAGAGAAAGCAGACATAGGGTTGTCACTGTACATGTTTTTCTCCTCATAAACAGTCTCGAGCTCGCTTTGGAAGAGTCGGAAAACCGGATTACGGAAGCGTTCCACATAAACATCCATCCATTTTTCAATCTGATTAGACGGGAAGCTGTTGTAATAGACGGTATAATCGAATGATGTACCAGCATTGAGATTTGTGCCGCCCATTCTTTTTAGAATAAGGTCAACTTCATTAGGGATAGCATAATCTGCCGAAGCCAAAGACAACTCATTGATTTTCTTCTGTATCGACTCACGTTCCTCAGGGATATCCGTTTCATGTAATTTATCATACATAATGTCGATACTGTCTAAATAGACCTTTTCTTTTTCCCAGTTGGTTGTTCCGATTTTGTCAGTTCCCTTAAACATGATATGCTCGAAGTAATGAGCCATTCCTGTTGCATCTAAAGGATCGTTTTTACTACCTGCGTGAACAAAGACAGTTCCGTAAACCGTTGCTGTTGAATGATCTTCACACAAAACGACTTTTAATCCGTTATCGAGATGGTAAGTCTCGACATTAAGATTTTGGGCATTCATCATATTCATTCCAAAGAATACGACAAACATAATCATTAAGATAAATTTACTGCTTTTCATTTGGTTTATTTTTAATCAATTGATTTTAAATTAACGTGAGTTCGATATAAAATAATTTACTAAAAATGAATAACATAACGATATTTTTTGTATCTTTAAAGTGCTAACAAAAAGAACAAAACGTTATGTTATCCGACAGCAAAGTTATTGATATTTTCTATATGGCAGACGACTTCTGCAAATTTTTTAATGAAACAGTTAAAAAACATTCAATCGAAGATGGCA
>JAZNSO010000081.1:0-148861 GCA_045591245.1 Bacteroidales bacterium | reverse complement strand
ATGGCGATTAAATTTGGAGAGAGATTTAAAATTATGTAGATTTGCGCCCGAAATGGATTTTTCTCTTGTTGCCCCGCGGGGCAACAAGAGAAAACCTAAAAAGGTAAAAATTTATCTTGACACAGTTTGGTTTACACTACCGTTTTTGATTATAATCAGCATTCTGTAAAAACCAAGGAGGTCGCTTCATTGTGAAATGACCTCCTTAGTTTTTGTGTTAAGAATTTGATTCAGACTGCGCTTAGAACGTTATAGGATAAGTGAAATATGTCCGAACCTCTTTACCTCTTTGCTTTCCTGGTTTCCATTTTGGCATGGATGTGATAAGTCTGATTGCTTCTTCGTCACAACCGCTACCAAGACCTCTTAAAACCTTCACATTGCTTATAGTGCCGTCGCGCTCAATGACAAATTTCACAATCACTCTTCCGTGAACATTTAATTCTTTCGCCTCAGCAGGATATTGTCGATTATCTTGTATATACTCCATCATCTTCGAAGTTCCGCCAGGAAACTCAGGCATTTCCTCAACAATATTATAAATCTCATCGCTATCATCCGACTGCGAATAGACATTTACAGAGACAAATGCCATAAAGAACATAAGTAAAAACAATCTTTTCATGGTACAAAGCTTTATTAATTAACATTGCAAAAATTGTAATTATTTTTCTTATTTCCAAATAAATATGAGATTTTTTGAAAAAAACGAACCGCCATTTTGAAGTGACGGCTCGTTTCACTAAAGCTTAGAATTTCATTATCTTCTTAACTGCTATTCCGTTTTCTGTCGTTATCTTTAACATATAAACGCCAGATTCATATTGTGTCATATCGATTGTTTCATTTTCATTATCAACATCTTTATCATATACGACTTGTCCCATAGTGTTGACGACGCTGATGCGTGTCATATCTTCCACTTCCACGTTGACGAGTCCGTTTGTTGGGTTAGGATAGATGTTGATGTCGTTAGCAGATTGTTCTTCGACATTTACAGGCTGAACTGTCACGCATTGCTCGCAAGCCATGGAGTAATCTTTATAAACCACTCTGATACAATATTCTTCTTCTACATCGCTTGGGAATTCCTCGACGAATGAGTTTCCTGTGATAGGCTCTGGTGTCAAGAGTTCGTCGCCACGGAATACCATCACACCTAAAACTTCTCCGGATCTGTTTTCTTTACTTCCTGAAGTCAAAGTGACGTTGTCGATATTCAAGATGTATTGGTCGGTGCAGTTGAAGTGACGGAATGCGATGTACAATTCACGACCTGCATAGTCGCTAAGATTGATAGTTTTCTTTGTCCATTTAGTCTGACGGTTGCCTTTGGCTGTTACCGTTTCTTCCCAGATTGTCGCGAAGTCGTCGGCTGAAGTGTTTCCTGTTGTAGAAATAGCGATTCCGTAATGTTCATAAGGATAACTTTCATCCTGAGCGCAGACATAGAAAGAGAGCTGAGTTCCTTCTTTAATGAGATATTTCTTCGCTGTGGCGAGATAGTTGTCAGGAGTTAAGGCTCCGCCGAACGAATTATTGAATGACTCAGACATTGCATAATGCTGACTTCCGTCAACGCCGTATCCTGGTTCCATATAACCAGCGGAGTTTCTCCATTCAAGCATATCGCCATCGGCATCGATGGTTGTCCAGCCATCTAATGTTCCGTCTTCGAAGTCGAAAGAGAAAGAGTCATCTGCCTCAGAAATGTCTTGTCCTGGAAGAACCCAATTCAAAGCTGCTCTGCCGAAGAAATTCTCTCCTGTCAATTCTGTTGCTCCATCAAATGTCTCGCATGACTCATACATCCACGACACTTCCACTGCTTCGCTTTCACCTGTCGCATAGTTAGCAACAACTTTAGTTGAGTACGTTGTATTAGCTAAGCCTTCCACGTTGTGCTGATAATAATTCGTTGTCACATTAGCTTCAAATTCATCATCTAAATAAATGTCGTATGAAATAGGAGCGTTGTCTCTATATTTAGATTCGTTTACCAAGCGGATATCATCAACGTCGATATAGAATTGGTCTGTACAGTTGAAGTGACGGAAAGCGATATAAATTTCTTGTTCTGCATATTCGCTGAGGTCTATTTTCTTCTGATACCATGCGCCTTGAGGTTTAGCACCGTCGCGGTTTGTATTTTGTAACTGCAATGAGTTTCTGCCTTTACTTGTCAGTGTCTCTTCAAAGATCATGATGAAGTCTTCTGGATTCTCATTACCTGTAGTTGAGATGGCGATACCATAATGTTCTGCCGACCATGTTGCATCTTGAGCGCAGACATAGAACGAAAGTTGTGAACCTTCTTTGATGAGATATTTGTCTGCTGTGACGAGATAGTTGTCAGGAGTGAGAGGTCCTAATGAGTCGTTGTCGAATGATTGTGAGATAACGCAATATCTACTTCCGTCGTGACCGTAGCCAGGACCCATGATGTCGGTTGTTATTCTCCAATTGAATCCGTCGCCGTCAGCGTCGATAGTGTTCCAACCTTCCATAGAACCGTTGTCGAAATCGTAGAAGAACTCGCCTCCGCCGTTGCTGAAGTTTTTGTTTTCCCACATCGCCCAACCTGTTGCTGAGACGAAGAGATTTTCGACTGGAGCAAGAATTTCAACGAGTGTGTTGTTTAATGTTGTTTCGTCCCAAATCTCGACTCTGTCGACATAGATTGTGTCATAGCCTTTCAATGAAACAGTGTAGGAATAATTACCTTTACGGAAGCTGTCCCATTTGTAGGAGCCTGTAGCATCGACATTCACTTTATAGTCGTAACCCATATCAGGTTCGTCGAGATTTGTGAATTTTATCTTTGCACCTTCAGTGCTGAGTTCGTTGTTAGCATCGACAATCATTTCTAAAGAAGTGAACATATCTTTGTCCAAGGTATTTGACCAAGTGATTTCAGATTCAGCTTTATCTGAATATATTGCGCTTACGCCCCATTTGTATGCACCAGTTCCGAGAGCGTTCCAACCGTTATCTACGTATGTTGTATCGCTGACGTTCTCTGCCAAAGTCACTATCTCGTCTGTGTGAACATTTGTTCTATATACATTATATAAATTCATAAAGTCGCGTAAACCAGACTGTTGTCCGTTGTCTGTTGTCTGTCGACCCAACGAAATCATTTCTCCTTTAGCGTTCTCTAAATAACCTCTTATCATCCATGTATAAGGTATTCCGTAATCTACGGTATGATCCCATGTTGTTCCGTTGAAAGAGATCCAGTCGCTGTTAGAATCGCCGACGTGATAGCATGCTGTTGCAGGGAAATCTTCTGTTGAATAGAATGTAATCCAAAGAGGCTGAGTGCCATCGATAGCGACAGGAGTGTTAAGATTCAATTCGACATATTGGTTGGAGCCTGTCACTGTAAACTCTTGTTCGTGCACTAAAGTTTCAGGAGTTGTTTCTCCACCGAAGTAAATCTTTGCTGTTACTTTGCCAGCGTTCTTGTCATAGTAAGCGAGTTTTGTCAAATAATAACCAGCATATTCCGCTGTCTCAGGGAAGCTAATGCCCCAGTAGATGGAACCTGTCTGAGAGCCGGCAGCGTTGGCGTATTCTCCTTCGTCGTAATAAATCCAGCCACCTTCAAATGGAGGTATAGGCTTGTAGAGAGTGATGTTGTCGACGAAATAAGCGTCTTCGCCAGCCGAGTCGACAGCGTCTTTAGAATATTCCCATTTGTAGGTGTGAACACCTTTCTTCACGGTATATTCTCTGTAGCTCCAGTCGGTAATGCCTGTAGCGACGGCTTTCTGAACTCCGTCGATATAGAAATAACCGTTGTCAAAGAACTGTTCGCACGATGATCTGTGGTAGAAACTCATCTTGCCATCGAAAGGAACATCGACAGTGATTTCAATTATAGACTTGCCGTCGCCTATGCCTTCGCATGACGATTTGATAGCGTAGTTGCCTTCATACGCATCGTTGGTGATGACCCATGGAGCGTTCATGTCGTTATTAAAATCGGCCTGGTTGAGATTGCCAGTCTCGAAGTCAACGACTATTGATTCTGGGACGATTTTGTTCCAGCTCCATATAAGGTCAACGTTTGAATCGGCGTTAACTTCAGCCTTGACATCGGCAACAGGAGCGTTTTGTGCGTTCAGGTTTACAATACCTAAAAGGCACAGCATTGTCAGTAAAAGTTTAATTCTCATAAGTAAAATGTTAAGCGATTAATAATTTCTAAATCAGATTACAAATATACAAAAAATTCAGGACTTTGATGATTCGTACGAGATAAGTTCGAACTAAAAATATATTTCATGTTTTGTTTGTCTTTTTCTAAATAAATTTCATATTTTTGCAACGTTAGAAATTACAAACAAAAAATCATAAAATTATGGCATTCAACTTAAGAAACAGAAGCTTTTTGAAGTTGTTAGACTTCACTCCAAAAGAAATTCAATACTTTTTAGATTTAGCTCGCGACCTCAAACGCGCTAAATATGCAGGAACAGAACAACAAAGATTAAAAGGCAAGAATATCGCTTTGATATTTGAAAAAACTTCAACACGTACACGCTGCGCTTTCGAAGTCGCTGCTTACGACCAAGGCGCTCATGCAACATACTTAGGACCTTCAGGCTCACAAATCGGTGTTAAAGAATCAATGAAAGATACAGCTCGCGTTCTCGGTCGCATGTATGACGGTATTGAATATCGTGGCTTCGACCAAGCAACTGTTGAAGAATTAGCAAAATACGCTGGCGTACCAGTATGGAATGGTTTGACAAACGAATTCCACCCAACACAAATCCTCGCTGACTTCTTGACAATGTCGGAACACACAGACAAACCTTTGAACAAAGTTACTTTCGCTTACGTTGGCGACGCTCGTTTCAACATGGGTAACTCTTTGATGGTCGGTGGCGCAAAAATGGGTATGGACGTTAGAATCGTTGCTCCAAAAGAATTACAACCAGACGCAGAACTCGTAGCAACATGTAAAGAAATAGCTAAAGAAACAGGCGCAACAGTAACAGTTACTGACAACGTTGAAGAAGGCGTTAAAGGCTGCGATTTCATCTACACCGACGTTTGGGTATCAATGGGCGAACCAGCTGAAGTATGGGCTCAACGTATCAGCATGTTGAAACCTTACCAAGTTAACGCTGAAATGATGAAGATGACTGGCAATCCAAAATGTAAATTCATGCACTGCTTGCCAGCTTACCACAACTTAGAAACACAAGTCGGCCGCGACGTTCACAAACAATTCGGTCTTGACGGCATCGAAGTCACTGAAGAAGTTTTCGAATCAGAAAATTCTATCGTTTTCGACGAAGCAGAAAACAGAATGCATACCATCAAAGCTGTTATGGTAGCAACTTTAGGTGATTGATTATAAAATAATCCAATAAAAAACTCCGAGAATCATAAGAAACTCGGAGTTTTTTTATTAATGAAGTCCTTTGACTTTCGGCATACCTGGCACGAAATTTTTCAGATAGAAAGGCTCAAAATATGCGACATCGACAAATTGCTGTTCCTTAAAGGCTTTGTCAACCAATGTCGCCATATATGATGCGGAGCAATGGAACTTCTCAACCACAGTTATGCCTTTGTCATTTTCAAAAAGAGAAGTAAGTTTGTCGGCACCATCGCCAAAGAGATAAAGATGATGATTTTGCTTCAGTTCCATGAAAGAACTCTCATCAATGATAATAGCTTCTGTATCAGCAATTCTCTCCATCTTCTCATTGAAGAAAGCAGAATAAACCTCCATCCTGCGAGCATCAATCATAGGACATAAAATATATGATTGTTGACTTTCTACACTCGACTTTCGACTTTCGACAAAACCGTATGCCATGGATGCTAAAGTGTCAATAGCGATGAGCGGTTTTTCCATTGCATAACACAAGCCTTTTGCCGTACTGACGCCAATGCGCAAACCAGTGTATGAACCTGGACCCATACTAGTTGCAACAGCATCCAAATCCTTATATGCGACATTTGCCTCTTTCATCACCTCATCAATAAAAATAGTGATTTTCTCAGCATGATTCTGACCGTCAAGACTTTCTCTTAAAGCAATAACATTGCCGTTTTTTATAAGTGCCACCGAACAAACCGCAGTGGAAGTTTCTAAACAAAGTATCATCAATTTTTTTTTGCAAAGTTAAAAATTATATCCAAATTATTATTTCGCTTTATGAAAATATTAAGTAACTTTGCGAGTTTACATAACATAATGCTGACTGGTCTTGCAACTTTCAGTAATTGAGCGTTGTTATTATCGCTGATAGTTCGTTGTGACCCAGAAGGCGAAGCTATTAATTACCAAACTACACTAAATTTAAAGCTATGGCAGACGACAGTAAAGTAAGAATCCTTTCATACGACAGGATTTACAAAAATTTCATCGATTCAAAATTTATTCCAGAAGGCAAGGATGAATATTATCTTCGTTATGAGCAAACTTCTTCTCCGAAAAATAAATGGCGTCATTTGCGTGCCGACGAGATAGAAAGTCTGGTTATCAATAAGAATGTCGCAACAAACTGGGAAGATGTCTGGGTTACAGATGAGTTCGATCCGAGAATGGTGAAACGCAACAGCTTCTTCGGTTTGGTGAGAATTGGCAGAATCAGAAGGGAAATTCTTGAATATCACGATTTAAGAGTCCCTGTTGGAATAACTGACAGCAGCATTGTCTCTTGCGACATCGGCGATGACGTAGCGATTCATAACGTTCATTATCTGGCAAATTATATCATCAGTGACAGATGCATACTATTTAATGTTAATGAAATTTCCACTACCGACCACTCAAAATTCGGAAATGGCATTATCAAAGATGGTGAAGATGAAGAAGTTAGAATCTGGCTCGAAGTGATGAATGAAACAGGTGCCAGAAAAATACTTCCTTTCGATGGAATGATAACCGCCGACGCATATCTTTGGGCAAAATATGTTGACGACAAGCGACTTCAGCAACGTCTCTTCGATATAACACAAAAATCGTTCGATTCAAGAAGAGGTTATTATGGTACAATAGGAGAATCGACGGTGATAAAAAACTCCTGGATTTTGAAAGATGCCAAGATTGGTCCGTATACATACATAAAAGGCGCGAGCAAACTTAAGAACATCACGATAAATTCTTCGGAAGAGGAACCTTCACAGATTGGCGAGGGCGTGATTTTAGTCAATGGAATAGTCGGTTACGGATGCAGGATTTTCTATTCCGTAGTCGCAACGCGATTCATAATCGGCGACAAATGCAACTTGAAATATGGTGCAAGGATATTGAATTCTGTCTTGGGCGATAATTCTACAATTTCGTGCTGTGAGGTCTTGAACAATCTCATTTTCCCGGCGCACGAGCAGCATCATAACAACTCGTTCCTTATCTCGGCTTGCATTATGGGACAAAGCAACATGGCTGCCGGAGCCACTTTGGGATCAAATCATAACAGCCGTGCCACCGATGGAGAATTGGTCGCAAGCAGAGGTTTCTGGCCAGGATTATGTTCCAGCATAAAACATTCGTCAAAATTTGCTTCTTTTACGCTCCTCTCTAAAGGCGATTATCCTCATGAGATGAACATATTGCTGCCTTTCAGCTTGGTTAACAATAATGTAAGTAAAGACCGACTCGAAATAATGCCAGCCTACTGGTGGATGTATAATATGTACGCCATAGCACGAAATACATCTAAATATCATAAGCGCGACACACGTAAACGAAGAATACAAAATATTGAATTTGAAACTCTTGCGCCTGACACTATCGAGGAAATAATAGCAGCGTGCAAGATGTTGGAAGTATGGACGGCAAAGGCTTATCTTAACTCACAAAACAAAGATTGCTCAACGTACAAGTATCACGAATTGCGTGAGATTGGCCGCGATTTGATGACAAAACCTGAAGTTGTCGGTAAATTGGAAATCATGGGCGAAAATATAGAAAATAGCAGACGTAAAGTCGTGATTCTAAAGGCTTATAACGCTTATCATGCTTATCGCGACATGATTCATTACTATGCGATAAATACTATCACAAATTCAATATTCAACGATAATCCTGTCAATCTCACGAAGATAAAAGACGAATTTAATGGATTGAGAAGAAAAGTCTGGATTAATCTCGGCGGACAGATGATGATGAAGGAAGATGTTGATAAGTTACGTGATGACATTAATAACAATGTGATAAATTCTTGGGATGAAATCCATAACAGATATAATGAAATATGGGCACGATATCCGAAAGATAAAATGAAACACGCTTGCCTTTCGTTGTATTTCTTGATGCAAACTAAAGAGATAAACGATGAGATGTTCTGCGAACTTATGAGAAAAGCAATCGACATTCAGAATTATATTTGTGAACAAGTTTATTTGTCACGAAAGAAAGATTATGACAATAAAATACGTAACAGCACATTCCGTAATGAAGACGAGAAAATTGCAGTTATAGGAGCATTAGAAGACAATAGTTTCGTCAAGCAAATAAGAAAAGAAACAGAAGAATTTAAATCAAGAATAGAAAAAGTAATTTCAATGTTAAATTAGCTATCAGTTATCAGCTATCAGCGGTAAGCTATAGCCAATAGCCAATAGCCAACAGCTAAAGTAAAAATATGAGAGTAATTATCGAACCTAATTATGATAAGATGTCGCAATGGGCGGCTAATCATATCGTGAAAAGAATCAACGAGTTTAATCCTACCGAAGAAAGACCTTTCGTTCTTGGATTGCCAACAGGCTCCACTCCTATCGGTACTTATAAGGCTTTGATAAAAATGCATCAAGAAGGAAAGGTGTCTTTCAAAAACGTCGTGACTTTCAACATGGATGAATATGTGGGAATTCCAGAAAATCATCCTGAAAGTTACCATTCATTTATGTGGAATAACTTCTTCAATTTTGTTGATATAAAGAAAGAAAATGTTAATATTCTCAATGGAAATGCTGAAAATCTTGAAGCAGAATGTCAACGTTATGAAGACAAGATAAAATCGTACGGCGGCATACATCTCTTTATGGGAGGCATCGGCCCTGATGGTCATATCGCTTTCAACGAACCAGGTTCTTCTTTGACTTCAAGAACAAGAGTCAAATCATTGACAACCGACACTATCATCGCTAATTCGAGATTCTTCAACAACGACATAAATCAGGTTCCTAAGACAGCCTTGACAGTTGGTGTAGGAACGGTGATGGATGCCAAAGAAGTGATGATTCTCGCTAACGGCCACGGCAAGGCAAGAGCACTCGCTCAAGTCATCGAAGGCAGCGTCAATCATATGTGGACTGTAAGCGCATTACAGATGCATCCTAAAGGAATTATCGTTTGCGACGATTTGGCGACATACGAGCTTAAAGTCGGGACGGTAAATTATTTCAAGGATATTGAAAAAGATAATTTATAATGTCAACAGACAACAGACAACAGACAACAGGTAGAGATTATTTTGTCCATGAATCTTCATACATTGATGATAATGTAACTATTGGCGAGGGTACGAAAATCTGGCACTTCTGTCACATACAGTCAGGAGCTGTCATTGGCAAGAATTGTTCTTTCGGTCAGAATGTCAATGTCGGCAACAACGTCAAGATTGGTGACGGCGTCAAGGTTCAGAACAATGTCTCTATCTATGAAGGTGTCGAACTTGAAGATAACGTCTTTTGCGGACCGAGTTGCGTGTTTACCAACGTTACCGTCCCGCGAGCGAAATATCCCGTGCATGGAGTTTATAAGAAGACATTGGTTAAGGAAGGCGCGTCGCTCGGAGCAAACTGCACAATAGTGTGCGGACATACTATTGGAAGATACGCCATGATAGCGGCAGGAGCCGTCGTGACTAAAGACGTTCCCGACAATGCTTTGATGGCAGGAGTTCCGGCGCGACAGATCGGATGGGTTTGCGAATGTGGAAAGAGACTTGATGAAAATCGCGTATGCGAATGTGGAAGAGAATTACAAGTTGAAAAATGGAAAGTTGAAAGTTGAAAATTAATGTAGAGACGTGGCACATTACACCATTGAAAATAAACAATATGTAATTGGTGCGTCTCAATCAAATTGAAAACTGATAATTAATTAGCATTGAGTTATGAGCCGTGAGCATTTGCTCAAAGCTCAAAGCTCGAGGCATAAAGCATAGAATATGAATTTCTCAATAATAGGAGTTGGCGGTTATATTGCGCCGCGACATCTTAAAGCGATAAAAGATACAGGAAACATCTTGGTTTCCGCTTACGATAAAAACGACAGCGTCGGGATAATGGACAGCTATTTCCCGCAGGCTTCATTTTTTACAGAACAGGAATTATTCGACCGTCATAACACTCGTCTCATCGAAAAAGGGCAGAAAATTGATTTCGTGTCGGTTTGTACGCCGAATTATCTTCACGACGCGCACACACGTTACGGACTGAGATTAGGTTGCGATGTGATTTGCGAGAAGCCTGTCGTCTTGAACCCTTGGAATATCGACGCTTTAGAAGCAGTAGAAAAATCGACGGGAAGAAAAGCATACACTATTTTACAGTTGCGTCTTCACGAGTCGATTGTCGCATTGAAGAAGAAGATTGATGAAGGTCCGAAAGACAAGATTTATGATGTTGACCTGACATATATCACTGCGAGAGGCAATTGGTATTATACTTCCTGGAAAGGCGATATCAACAAAAGCGGCGGCGTTGCCACTAACATAGGAATTCATTTTTATGATATGCTGCAATGGATTTTCGGCGATGTAAAAAGAAGCTTCGTCCACGTATCAAGCCATGACAGAGTTGCGGGTTATTTAGAGTTGGAAAAAGCGAGAGTGCGATATTTCTTGAGTATCAATGCCGACACATTGCCGGAGAATGCTGTACAAGGAGAAAAGAGAACCTACAGAACCATTATGATTGACGGCAGCGAGTTTGAATTCAGTCAAGGTTTTACTGAACTTCATACTGAAAGCTACAGAAAAATTCTTAACGGAGAAGGCTTCAGAATCTCAGAAGCGAGAAACTGCATAGAGATGGTCTATGAAATAAGAAACGCTCAGCCGATAGGACTTAAAGGCGACTATCATCCATTAGCGGGATTGGAATTAAGCAAGCATCCGTTTGGCTGGAAATGAAATTGAAAACTGAAAATTGAAAACTGAAAATTGAAATTTGTAGAAACTAAAATTAAATATATGGGAAAGGAAAATATTATTGGGACAAAGTCAAAGTCTTTTGCTTTAAGGATAATTAAATTTTGTAAATTACTAGATGAGAAGAAGGAATACATAATATCGAAGCAATTATTTCGTTGCGGAACCAGTATAGGTGCTAACGTTAGAGAAAGCAATAATGCTCAAAGTACAGCTGATTTTATTAATAAGTTATCTATTGCATTAAAAGAAGCAGATGAGACATCATATTGGTTAGAATTATTGGTAGAAAGCGAAATAATTGATCAACAACAATATGAAGAATTAATTATCGATGTAAAAGAAATAATAGCAATATTAACATCAAGTATAAAAACGTTAAAATCAAAAAAATAATTTTCAACTTTCAACTTTCAATTTTTAATTGATTATGAAGATCTCAATAGCAGGAACCGGTTATGTCGGATTATCAATCGCGACGTTATTAGCGCAGCACAATGAAGTGACGGCTGTTGACATTGTGCCGGAGCGCGTGGAGATGATTAACAATAAGAAATCACCTATACAAGATGATTATATAGAGGATTATCTGGCAAATAAGGAATTAAAGCTCCGCGCCACTTTAGACGCTGAGTTAGGATATAAAGACGCTGAGTTTGTGGTGATAGCAGCACCTACAAACTACGACAGCGTGAAGAATTTCTTCGACACTTCGGCGGTGGAAGATGTCATCTCTAAGGTGATGAAATATAATCCTGAAGCCATCATGGTAATAAAAAGCACCATACCTGTCGGTTATACCGAAGCAATAAGAAAGAAGACCGGAAGCAGGAATATCATCTTCTCCCCAGAGTTTTTAAGAGAGAGTAAGGCGTTATACGATAACTTGTATCCGAGCAGAATCATAGTAGGATACGACCAGAACGATGAGCGACTAAGTAAAGCGGCACGTCAGTTTGCGGAGCTTATAAAGCAAGGCGCAATAAAAGAAGACGTGCCTGTTTTGTTCATGGGCAGCACCGAAGCGGAAGCGGTGAAATTGTTCGCGAATACATATCTTGCATTACGAGTGAGCTATTTCAACGAATTAGATACATATTCCGAATTGAAGGGACTTGACACGCAGCAGATCATAGAAGGAGTATGTTTAGACCCGCGCATCGGAAATCATTACAACAACCCGAGTTTCGGTTACGGAGGATATTGTCTTCCTAAGGATACAAAACAGCTTCTCGCAAATTATGAAGACGTCCCGCAAAATATGATGTCGGCGATAGTTGAAAGCAACAGAACACGTAAGGATTTTATCGCTGACCAAGTCCTGAAGAAAGCTGGTTATTACGATTATTATAATTATAGCCATTATGATGCTAACGCAGAGAAACAATGTGTCATAGGCGTATATCGTCTCACAATGAAATCAAATTCCGATAACTTCAGACAAAGTTCCATCCAAGGCGTGATGAAAAGAGTGAAGGCAAAAGGCGCGATTGTAATTATTTACGAGCCTTCATTGGACGATGGAAGTACTTTCTTCGGAAGCAAAGTCGTTAATGACTTGTCTGAATTCAAGAAACAAAGTCAGGCTATTATTGCAAATCGTTACGACAGTTGCTTGGATGACGTGAGGGAGAAAGTTTATACGCGCGACATTTTTAAACGCGATTGATTATAAACCAGACATCTTTGGAAATATGAATTTTAAAGATTTTTTAAAGAAGAAAGAAGTAAGTGTATCAGTAAAATCTTACTTCCTTGATGCGCTTGGCGCAATGGCTTTCGGTCTTTTCGCCTCATTGCTCATGGGGACTATATTCACCACTCTGGGAGAGAAACTGAACATCCCTCTTTTGATTGAAATTGCAAAATACGCCAAACAAGCCACGGGTGCAGCAATAGGTGTTTCTATTGCATATTCGCTTCATGCTCCATCGCTCGTATTGTTTTCCGCTACAGTGTCCGGCATAGCAGGCAATGCTCTCGGAGGTCCCGTAGGTGCATACGTAGCCGCCGTCATCAGTACAGAATTCGGAAAAATAGTTTCAAAAGAAACAAAAATTGATATTCTCGTCACGCCATCTGTGGTGATAATAAGCGGAGTGCTACTTGCCATGTTTGTTGGTCCTGGCATCAATGCTTTTATGGAAGCATTCGGCAAATTCATAGAAAATGCTACAGAAATGCGTCCGTTACTGATGGGACTCGTTGTCTCTGTTTCAGTTGGAATGGCTCTGACGCTACCTATCAGCAGTGCTGCCCTGTGTATCGCTATCGGACTCTCAGGAATAGCAGCGGGTGCCGCCACAGCAGGATGTTGCGCACAGATGGTCGGTTTTGCAGTGATGTCGTTTAGAGAAAATCGTTGGGGCGGACTCGTCTCTCAAGGCATAGGAACGTCAATGTTGCAGATGCCAAACATAATAAAAAATCCTTTAATATGGATTCCTCCTACCTTAGCGGCTGCAATCACAGGACCAATATCAACGTGTGTTTTTCAACTTGAAAACATCCCTATCGGCGCGGGAATGGGAACCTGCGGCTTGGTCGGACCTTTCGGAATAATATCGGCAATGCCTGACGGCGGAACAAAAATGTGGCTCGGTATATTGTTGATATGCTTCGTCTTACCTGCAGTACTAACCTGGATTTTCGGTGAGTTGTTCAGAAAGATGAATTGGATTAAAGAAGGTGACTTGAAATTGGAACAATGATCTGTCACTTTTTGACTTGTAAAATAAATTTTTCAACTATATAAAACTTTATTTTTTTATTATTTTTGCACAAAAATTTACAGTATGAGTGATTTGAAAGAACTTGAAAAAGAAGAGAAAAAATCTCTTAATTTCATAGAAGCCAAGGTCGTTGAAGATTTGCAGAATGGTAAGAATGACGGACGTGTTCAAACGCGCTTTCCTCCTGAACCTAATGGCTATCTTCATATTGGTCATGCAAAGGCAATCTGCCTCGATTTTGGCATAGCTGAAAAATATAATGGTATATGTAATCTTCGCTTCGATGACACCAATCCGACTAAAGAAGATATAGAATATGTCGATGCCATAAAGGAGGATATTCAATGGCTTGGTTATAAATGGAATAACGAATATTATGCATCTGACTACTTCCAACAACTTTGGGATTTCGCAGTTCGTCTTATAAAAGAAGGTAAGGCTTATATCGATGAGCAAAGTTCTGATGTCATTGCTGTTCAGAAAGGGACACCAACTGTTCCTGGTACAGAAAGCCCTTATAGAAATCGTCCAGTAGAAGAGTCGCTCGAACTTTTCGAGAAGATGAATAGTGGCGAAGTAGAAGAAGGTAAAATGGTACTTCGCGCTAAGATTGACATGGCAAATCCTAATATGCATTTCCGTGACCCTATCATCTACCGCGTGGTGAAAACTCCTCATCATAAAACAGGAAACAAGTGGAATGTGTATCCTATGTACGACTTCGCTCATGGCGAAAGCGATTATTTTGAAGGTGTTACACACTCGTTGTGTACTCTCGAATTTGTGGTACATCGTCCGTTGTATGATTATTTCATTGATGAACTTAAAGAACAAAAAGACCTCGACGACCATCGTCCTCGCCAATATGAGTTTAATAAATTGAATTTCAATTACACCTTGTTGAGCAAACGTAATCTTCTCATCTTGGTTAAGGAAGGTCTTGTCAATGGATGGGACGATCCACGAATGCCAACTCTCTGCGGATTCCGTCGTCGCGGTTATACCCCAGAGTCAATAAAAATGCTTATCGATAAGATTGGTTACACGACTTACGATGCTATAAATGATTTCGCTCTTTTGGAAAGTACGATACGCGAAGACTTGAACGCTCGTGCAACGCGCGTGTCGGCAGTCATCAATCCTGTTAAATTGATAATCACTAATTATCCGGAAGGAAAATCGGAAGAAATGGAAGCTGTTAATAATCCGGAAGATGAAAATTCAGGTACTCATAATATTACATTCAGCAGAGAATTATGGATTGAACGTGAGGACTTTATGGAAGATGCTCCAAAGAAATATTTCCGTATGACACCAGGCAATGAAGTTCGTTTGAAAAATGCTTATATAGTAAAATGCACTGGATGTAAGAAGGATGATAATGGTAATGTTGTAGAAGTTTATGCTGAATACGATCCTGAGACAAAGAGCGGAATGTCGGGTGCCAACCGTAAGGTAAAAGGTACTTTACACTGGGTTAGTTGCAACCATTGTTTGAAAGCAGAAGTCAGATTATATGACAGACTTTGGATGGAGGCGAATCCTCGCGACGCCATCGCTGCTATTCAAGAAGAGCAGCAATGCTCGGCACTCGAAGCAATGAAACAGGTGATAAATCCTAACTCATTAGAAGTCAGAGAAGAATGTTATGTGGAAAAATTCCTTGCTGATGCCAAACCGCTTGATCATTTCCAATTCCAAAGAATAGGATATTTTACGGCAGACAAGGAAAGCACCAAAGAACATCTGGTATTTAACAGAACAGTAACATTAAAAGATACTTTTCAACTTCAGCAGAAATAATATTCTGTTTTCTTGTTGAATTGAAAAAAATTGTATCTTTGCAAAAATAAAATAAGGCATCTTTATGATGCCTTTTTAGAGTAGCCACTTTAGCTCAGTTGGTAGAGCAACGCATTCGTAATGCGTAGGTCTACGGTTCGAGTCCGTAATGTGGCTCTTTTTATTTCCTATAGATTACATTCAAAACCACATCACCAACCATTCCTAAGGTCTTAGGGTCGATCTGTTCAATGTTATCCTTTAATGTATGCCAATAAGGATAGAATGAACTTTCCTCATTGTTTTCCAAATGTATAATGTCAATCATTGGGATATTGGCATTGACATTTACGTAGATATGGTCGTCATTGATTGGATGTCCAATCTCGTTCGTGAAATAGTCGCTGTAACCCAATTCTCTCGCAATTCGCCATACGTCATTGCTCAATGAAGGCGCAAATTGTTGAGAATAATATTCTTTCGGAAACTTAGGATTTGGAGCTCCCACCATGTCGAGCAATATGCCGAAGTAGGCGCGGTAATTGAATATATGAGGATTTTTAGACCAATATTGTGAACCTAATGCCCAGTCGTCATTGGTCATAAGGTTAAGATATTTTGGTGCGCCGTAGTCTTCCAAGTCGAAGAGGATGATGTCGATGCCTGTGTTCATAGGATTTTCTTTCAGCACACGCGCCACTTCCATCAGTACGCCTACGCCGCTGGCTCCGTCGTTAGCTCCGTCGATAGGAGTATTCCAATTTTTCTCGTCAGGGTCGTGGTCGGCAAAAGGACGCGAGTCCCAGTGTGCGCCGAGGAGTATTCTCTTCTTAGCTTGAGGGTTGAACGAGGCGATGATATTCTTTCCATCGATGCCTTTGCCGTTATATAGTCGGGTCCTGAAGTTTTGCACATAAACAGTGTCAGCCTTATCTTTGAAGAAATCGATGAACCATTCGGCGCATTGTGCATGTGCCTTACTTTCTGGAACACGAGGACCGAAGTCCAACTGCTTTTTCACATAACTATAAGCAGAGTCGGCATTGAATGAAGGAACCACGATTTCCTGTTTCTGCACAGTCGGCTTAGCGACAGGTTTACTCGTCTTTTTATCTTGACATGAAACAAACAACAATAACAATATCATTGAAATAAAAACGACTTTTTTCATCATAATTAGAATGTTTTATGTAAAATGAATCACTACATTTAATTAACAAATGCAAATATACAAAGTTTTACTTTCGGAGAGACTATGGTTAATTGCGTCTCTACCAATAAACTTAAAACTTATCAACTCTAAACTATTAATATCACATCCCCGCTGCCGGATTCTGAGCTTCGCTTCCTCCAGTTTGAGCATGTCTTTCTAACTCCATCTTACCGAAACGGAATACCAAACCTGCACTGATTGAACGGCTGTTATATTTGAATGAACTGTACGAGACATAATATGGATTAGTGGTATTGTTATCCCATTTGTTCCAGTTGAAGATGTCGTTCACGTTGATATGCACCGACATTTTTCTGTCGAAGAAGTCGGCACGCAAACCGCAGTTAATGGAATAGTTGGCATGACTCTCCGCGAAAAGCGACTGACGTGGTGAACGATAATTACCTGAAGCGTGTATCTCTAACTTGTTCCATAACTTGGTCCAGAGGTTCAGACGTGCGCTATAAACTATTGAGTTGTCGCTGACGACCTCGCCAGTCTTGTTGAATATTGTCTCGAAATAATAATCATAGACATTAGCATAGAGTCGCATGTTGAACATCGCTGTCGGGCGATATGTGACGTTGGCTTCCAATCCTTTTCTCGACGACTTGCCGACGTTGACAGGATAAGAATATTGGACATATCTTCCGAAGAAATCATCATATACTACGTCGCTGATATTATCTACAGTGTTTCTTGAATCTCTATAATATGCTGTCAATCCGACGGAACCGAATTTGTTCCAGTATTTTGTCCATCCGCCTTCAACGGAATTTGTATAAGTTGGGACCAATTCTAAGTTACCTGTCGAGAATGATTCTGTCGAATAGAATTTATAATCGGTGAGTTCTCTTGCACTTGGAGGGGCGATGCGGCGTGAATAACTCAAGTTGAAGTTATGCATCGATTTTGTTCTGTATGAAAGGTGTATCGAAGGACGCCAGTTGAGATAGTCTTCGGAATGATTACTCTCCGTATAACCTGATATATTGTTCCATATATTTTCATATTCCATTCTGATGCCAGGCTTTACAACAAAGTTTCCGAATTTCTGTTGAAGGGTAAGATAAACGTCATATTCATAAGAACCCACTTCCCTATTGAAGCTTCTCATAAGGTCTGTCTCGTATTCTCCATTGGCGAGAGTGTCATAATCAATATAGTAAGTGTCAGGACTATATTCGTATGAGGCTCCCAATCCTATTTCGCCGTTTTCAGAATATGGAAGTGAGTAGTCGATATTTAGTCCATAGCCCAAGTCGTTATATTCAGTGAGTTCTCTATAATCAACGTTCATCCATGTCTGCGTCTCGTAAGTTTGTTTGTCATACGAATTGCTGTAGCCATTCGACAGATTGCCTGTCATTCTGAGGCTGATGTTATGGCCTTCGTTATTGAATTTATGCATGTATTGTAATCCGGCATGATAGAACTGATTGAGACCTTTCGATATTCCTTCCGTGGTATAATGATACATGCCTGCTTCTTGCATGTATTCGTGACGGAATGTCTCGTTGAAGCTCTCGCTGTTGTTAGCATGAGGCCAGCCTCCGATCCAGACACCGATGGTGTTCATTGTGTCGATGTTATAGTCGAAGTTGATGTTGAAGCCTCCGCCAAAGTTATTCGAAAACGACTCTCCTTCGTAAGTGGTATGGTTAGTAGTATCTAAATTCATATCGAAGGAGGTACTGTAGCCTTTGTTATAGTTCTTCCATTGGGAATAATTGCCGTTGACGAAGAGGTTGAGAGAGATTTTCTCATTTGCCCACACGTAAGAAACCCAAGGCGATGCGTTTGGCGATGACGATGCTCTTGCGCCGAAACTGATGAATTGGTTTTTCTTGATTTTGGAGTTGGTGACGATGTTGATGATGCCGCCGTCGCTGTTTGAAGAATAACGCGCTGAAGGATTCGTTATCACCTCAATTCTCTCGAGCGCGTTAGCAGGCATCTGCTGTAAATATGTTTTCAGGTTCTCTTCATTAAGATTTGACGGTTGTCCGTTAATCCAGACTTCCACCGAGGAAACTCCGCGTAATGTTATATTTCCTTCTACGTCAACCTCCACGCCCGGAGCATTCTGCAAAGCGTCTGACACCGTACCTGTCTGCACGCTCGGATCTTCACTCACGTTATATAAGGTCTTCTCACCCTCGCTGCTGAACAAAGGTCGCTTCTCAACGATAACAACCTCGTCTAATATAGTGCTGCCTGGCTTCATCTTGATAAGTCCAAGGTCTAAATCAGATGCGACATCAAGCACTTTTTTTGTCGATTCATAACCTATTGAAGAAACGACGAATATGTATTTTCCGTTGGGAACGTGTTCTACCTTGAAAAAACCATCTTCATTAGATGCGGCACCAGAAACAAAAACTGAGTCGTTGGCACGCATAAGTCCTACATTTACAAATGGTATCTTCTCGTAAGTAACGCTGTCTATTAAAGTTCCGCTGACATTATTTTGCGAGAATAGCACCCCGATTTGCATGATTATAATCAGAAAAAACAGATATGCTCGTTTCATAACACGTTAATTTTTTATGGAGTTTTTATTGCTCAAATATATATCAATTTTTGTTCCGTTTTTTACATTGATTTTAATTTTTTTTGACTTGTGTTTTTAACGAATTTACCTTTATTTTTCAATTTTCCCAGATAAAAAAATCATCAATATTTTTGACTTATGGCAATAAAAAAACCTCAGAACAACAATGTATTCTGAGGTCATGAATTTATGCTATGATTTTTCAGTTTGCTATAAATCCAAATATCACTACTGCCACTATGAATGTGAATATGATATTGAATGTCTGCGCAGTTAAGAATGCTTTCAACGATGCTCTATTTTCTTTGTTGAAAATCTCTTTGAAACGTGTTTCAAGACCAATGCAAACGAAAGCGATAGAGAAGAATATTCCTTGGAAGTTCTTAGCTATAGCTTTGTATTTCACTATAGCTCCGTCTATCTCAACGCCGCCTTTAAACCAGATACTGAACACTGCTGAAGCGACAACCATTCCTAAAACGAATTTAGGGAAACGATGCCAAATTGTGATACCTTTTGTCTCCATAACACTATGAGTATCACGTACTGACCAGAATAATGAGATGAAGAATGCAGCTACACCTAACAACACGTTTTGTGATGCCTTCACGATGACAGCAGTGTCGCCTGCTACGTCGCCAAGGATAGCACCTGATGCTGCAACGGCAGCTGTAGTGTCGATGGTTCCGCCAAGCCATGCTCCTGCAACTTGCTGAGCAGCCATATTGTTATTAGGGAAAATATGCGGAAGAATCCAGTCGCATAATAATGGCATGATATATAACATAGGTATAGCAACAACCATAACCAAGGAAATAACGTAGCTGAGTTTCTTTTGATTACCTCTGATTGTACCGCATGTGGCAATAGCTGCAGAAACACCACAGATACTTACTGAACTCGCAATCATAGTTGACATTTCATCATCAACGCCGAATAACTTACGTGAAATCCAGAAAGCGAAATACCATACAACTAAAACTACTAATAATGCTTGTGCAAGTCCGTAAGCTCCAGATTTTACAATTTCTCCAAAGATAATGGTAGCACCTAAGCAGATGATACCTATTTTAATATAAAACTCACTTTGGATAGCTGGCTTTAACCATTCAGGAACACCAAATACATTGCTGATGATTAATCCGAAAAGAACAGCAAAAAGAACAGCTTCAAGACCGTATTCTTTACAGAATGGAATGCTGGCGCAGAGCTGTGCAAGCATAGTAAGTATGAATATCACTAAGAACGAAAGAAAAATACCTTTGACAGGTTTCTTCATGGTTAGTGCTGAAATAAGAATCACGAGGAACAAGAATACGAAAGTATATGCTGTATTTATCCAGCCGCTCGCTGTGTCGAGAGTGCTTACTTTTAACATTTTTATGTTATTCATCATCTCTGGGAAAATGGCGATTAACGCTAAAATGACAAAACCGAGTAAAACGATTAGCCATTCCTCATTCAAAAATAGTGCTTTTAGTTTACGTGTCTTCATATAAAAGATTAATGTTATGTTTAAAAACAAAAGTGATGATGTTTATCACCACTTCTAACTTATATCTTATCAGAATTTAACTGAAAGTTGCGCTTGTAACAAATGACCAAAATTGTCGTTTGCAACTTTGTCTTTCAATGTGTAGTTAACTAAGAGACGGAGGTTCTGCATTGGCCACCAATCTATACCAACCATATAATATGTCGAGTTGGTGTTTATCTCTGTAATGTCTTCTCTAAAGAAATCATAACGTGCCACAGGACGTATTCTTTGGACATTGCCAGATTTTTCACATTTTATGTCGAACCAATAACCTGCTGCTACGTACACGCCATCAGATTCGAGGAGATAATATTCGCCTGGAATTCTGTCGCCCATTCCTGTCTTGCCGTAAATATATTCCGAACGCACCGTGAGCTTTCCGTTTTCATATTTTCCGCCGAAAGTGAAACGATTTCTTTCTGCATTATCATCGTAAACCAAATTTTCATTTTCATCCAACAGATAATTTCCGTCATAATAAGAAGCTGCGAGTTTCAAGCCTTTAACGCCAGGACACACTTCAATGCTTCCTGCGATGTCTTTTCCAACATTGGCATCTTTCTTATTCATGCCATTACCATTGAAAACACCTAATTTATATGTGAGGATTGGAATTTCTTTTCCGTCCCTTTCGAAGTGGAACAAATCACCGTATAACATCAAACCTACATCACGACCGCCGGAATATGTTGCAACATGACATACATCGCTGTAGCCAGACAACTTACTGATAACTTGTGCATATTCTATACCTTCGAGAGTAAGAGGAGATTGTGGATTCTCAAAAGTAAAAGGTATCTTAAACTGACCAGCCTGGATGTTGAAATATTTAGCCAACTTGACTTTAACGAAACCATCAACCATCTTAGGACTGACGGCAAAGTCGCCTTGAAGACGGAATTCCAAATAAGGGTTGATGTTACCTTTAATGTCGAGACGAGCGCGACGAACATTGAAAGTGCTGATTTCTTTTAAGGTAAAATTGTCGTTTTGGAGTTGTCGCTCATAATCGTATTGGATGTTCATCCAACCGCCGATAGATAAGTAATCACCGATTAATTTCTTTTTTTCTTGTGCATTGATTGTTGATAATGAACCTATAAACATCATTATCATTAATAAAAGTAAAGATTTCTTTCTCATATCTTATTTTTTAAAAGAACTCGCAAATTTACAAAAAATAGTAAAATAATTTACTAATTAAAAAGAAAAATTTAACGGACTTATTAAGAAACATCAATTACACATTGTTAATTCTCATTGGTGTAATTGGCACGTCTTTAGTCTGAGACTTTGTAATTTTACGTCTTATTTATTATTAAATTGATTCATGGTTAGGTCAACACCTTGAGTTACAAAACTTTTTATAAAACTTGCGGCTGTATCTAAGCGCGAATTCACAATATCCAATTCGGAAGGTTTCCATTTTCCGAGAACAAAATCAATCTGTTTTCCTTTTGGGAAGTCGTCGCCTATGCCAAAACGCAGCCTTGGAAACACATTAGTTCCCAAACTTTCTATGATATTAGCGAGACCATTATGTCCCGCATCGCTACCTTTTTTTCTCATACGTAAAGTTCCAAGCGGAAGAGCAATTTCATCCAAAACGACCAAAACATTTTCAATAGGAATTTTCTCCTGCTGCATCCAATATTTAACAGCTTTGCCGCTGAGATTCATATAAGTCGTTGGCTTGATAACAACCAAAGTTCTGCCTTTATAACGCAGTTCCGACACCTGAGCGAGTCGTCCTGTCGTAAAAGTTCCTTTTAAATCTTCATTAAGATAATCAGCGACTTTGAAGCCGATATTGTGCCGTGTGTTATCATATTCGACACCTATGTTTCCGAGACAAGCTATTAGATATTTCATAATGCAAAGATAAGAAATGACTAAAGACAAAAGGCAAAAGGCGAAAGATTTTTTGAATTCATATTTATTAACTTTAGACTTTTGCCTTTAGACATAAAAAAAGCTCCCGAAAATATCAGGAGCTCTTTCTTTCTGCACTTTAAGTACTTTAAATACTTTATTATTCTTCTGTTTCTTCTTCAGTTACAGCTGATTTCTTAGCTTTAACGTCGCAAACGATATTGTTAGCTGCTACCAATGGAGTTACATTTTCGATGTTGATGTCTTTAACTCTGATAGCTTGGTTGACGTTCAATTCAGAAATGTTAACCACAACGATAGCTGGAAGATCTTTAATCAAACCTTTAACTTTAAGGCGAGGGATTCTCACTTTAAGTTTACCACCGCGCATAACGCCTGGTGATGTACCTTCTGTACGGACAGGAAGAGTAACTGTGATAGGTTTTTCTTCTGTTACTTCCAAGAAGTCAGCGTGGAGAACTTCGTCGCTGATTGGGTGATATTGTACATCTTGGAGGATTGTGCGGTAAACTTGACCTTCGATTGTGAAGTCGATGATGTATGTTTCAGGAGTGAAGAGGATAGTTTTGAAGCTCTTTTCTTCTGTGTAGAAACGTACTTCTCTACCGTTACCGTAAATGATACAAGGAACTAAGCCTTGTGCACGTAATTTTTTAGCATCTTTTTTCCCTACGTTCTCGCGAAGAGAACCGCTCAATGATACTGAATTCATAACTTAATTTTTAAAAATTTGTTAATAATTTATTTACATATGGACGCAGCAAGCCACGTCCGTACATTTTTATTTCTTGAATAAGTCGCTTAATGATTCGTAGTTTTCAACGCGTTTGATGACTTCTGCGAAGAGAGGAGCTGTTGAAAGTACGTGGATTTTGCTACTTGGATTTTCAATTGGAATAGTATCTGTTACGACTACTTCATCGAATACTGAGTTTTCGATTCTTTCCATTGCTTCGCCCGACAAGATAGGGTGTGTTGCGAAAGCGCGGACGCTGCGAGCGCCATTATCTTTTATCAATTTACCAGCTTTAGTGATAGTACCTGCAGTGTCAATCATATCGTCGATGAGGATAACGTCTTTGTCTTTTACGTCACCGATGAGCAACATTTGCTCGATAGCGTTTGGTTTTGAACGTTGTTTGTGGCAGATTGAGAACACTGTGTTCAACATCTTAGCGTAAGAAGCAGCGCGGCGGGTACCACCTGCGTCTGGAGAAGCTACCATCAAATTAGGCAAGTTAAGGCTTTCGATATAAGGAACGAAAATCTTTGAAGCGAAGATGTTATCTACTGGAACGTTGAAGAAACCTTGGATTTGGTCGGCGTGGATATCCATTGTGATGACACGTGTTACGCCTGCTGTTGTCAACAAGTCAGCCATCAATTTAGCGGCGATACTGATACGAGGACGGTCTTTTCTGTCTTGACGTGCGAAACCGAAATAAGGGATTACGGCAATAATTCTACGAGCTGAAGCACGTTTTGCAGCGTCAACCATCAACAACAACTCCATCATATTTTCTTGTGGAGGGAAAGTTGACTGGATTAAGAACACGTCTCTTCCTCTTATGTTCTCTTCAAAACTAGGTTGAAATTCACCGTCAGAAAAGACTAATACGCTTGATTCTCCGAGGGGTTTGCCATAATATTTAGCGATTTCGTCTGCTAAATAACGTGTGGCCCTACCTGAAAAAATTGATACTAAAGGCTGTTGCATGACATTAATTTATTGGGTTTAAAATTTTTTGCAAAAATAAAAAAATTTTTCTTTGACGTAACAAAAAAATTATTACTTTTGCACTCGCAAATGAGACGCAACAGTTCGTTGAAATTTATGCCTAGGTGGCGGAATTGGTAGACGCGTCGGTCTCAAAAACCGATGAGGTAACACTCGTGCCGGTTCGATCCCGGCCCTGGGTACTGCAAAGGCAGCTTCGAAAAATCGAGGCTGCTTTTTTTGTTTGACGAAAGGTTAATGACAAAATATAATTCCTAATTTTATTAGACGCATCAACGAGAGTTTATGTTGAAGGTATCATTGATACAACCCTACAATCTTTCTACATTAAAATCGAGTTATTTTATTCCCAAAATCTCCAAAATAGGAATAATATTGCGTATATTTGTTGCGTAAAATATTAGAATAGGAATAATACAATCATGAAATCATTACTCGGTTTAACTTTATCAGAAATACAGGAAATCGTCAATCAACATGGATTGCCGAAGTTTACAGCCAAACAACTGACAGAATGGCTCTATAAAAAACATTGCGGCAGCTTCGATGAGATGACGAACCTCTCCAAAGCGACACGTCAGCTTTTGTCAGAGAATTATACTACAGGCTACAGAGACTTCGCCAATGTCCAGGAATCGAAAGACGGCACGAAGAAATATCTATTTCCGGGTGGCGACAACTTCATAGAGTCTGCTTACATTCCTGATAAAGACCGCGCTACATTATGCGTCTCATCGCAGGTCGGATGCAAAATGAACTGTCTCTTCTGTCAGACCGGTAAACAAGGTTTTCAAGAGAATCTTCCGGCAAGCGACATATTAAATCAGATTTTAAACCTTCCGGAATACGAGAAACTCACCAACTTCGTCTTCATGGGAATGGGCGAGCCGATGAACAACTACGACAACCTCATGCGTACTCTCAACGTCATGACTTCCGACTGGGGTCTCGCCATGAGCCCGACTCGCATCACAGTCTCGACAGTAGGCGTGATACCTTATATGAAACGTTTCCTTGAAGAATCGAAATGCAACCTCGCCGTCAGTCTTCACTCTCCTTTCCATGATGAGAGAATGAAGATCATGCCTGTAGAAAAGGCTTATCCTATTCGCGAAGTGATACATGCGATACGTCAGCACGACTGGAGCGGACAACGTCGCGTTTTCTTTGAATATATCGTCTTCAAAGGTCTCAACGACACTTCCGACCATATCAAAGAACTCGCTAAACAACTTGGCAGCCTCCGTTGCAGAGTAAACCTCATTCGTTTCCACAACATCCCTGGCGTCAACTTTCAAAGCCCGACTAATGAAGACATGATACGTTTCCGCGACCGCCTCAACGACAAAGGCATCATCGCGACAATAAGAGCCTCACGCGGACAAGACATCGACGCCGCCTGCGGATTGCTCTCGACAAAAGAAATGAATAATTTATAATGAACAATGACTTGTTTAGACGTGTCAATTACATATTATTAATTTTATCGGTGTACTCGACGCGTCTCTACTTATTGACTCATTGACTTATAGACTCAAATAGGTATGGCAGAAAAGAATTTCGTGCGTTCGATGTTCAATAACATCGCTCCTACTTACGACAAATTAAATCATATACTTTCACTCAATATTGATAAAATATGGAGGAAGAAAGCCGTTAAACGCATCGTTAAAAATCTGAAAAACTCAGAATCTGAAAAACTGAAAAATAATTCTCAAGTTTTCAGATTCTCAGATTCTCAGGTTCTAGATGTGGCTTGCGGAACTGCCGACTCCACCATCGCCTTAGCAAAAGCAGGCGTTCCTCGCGTGACAGGAGTCGATATTTCGGAGGGAATGCTTAAAGTGGGTGAAAAGAAAATAGAAGAGCTTAAACTAAATTCTACAATCACGTTAAAAGTGGAAGACTGCGAAAATCTTAGCTTCGAGGACAACACTTTCGATGCGGCTTTCATCGCCTTCGGCATCAGAAACTTTGAAGATAAAAAGAAAGGATTGAAAGAACTTCATCGCGTCTTGAAACCTAACGGACTCCTTTTAATATTAGAGCTCTCCGTCCCTCAAAATAAAATCTTACTTTCATTATATAAATTATACTTCCTTCACATATTGCCTTTCATCGGAAAGAAAATATCTGGCGATAATAAAGCCTACACTTATCTGCCTCAATCTGTTATGAACTTCCCTAAACCTAAAGATTTTTTACAAACGATGGAAGAGTGCGGCTTTAAAGATGTTCGTCAAAAAGCACTGACTTTCGGATTGTGCAGAATGTATGAAGGGAAAAGATAAGAAAGGACTGTTAGATAATTGTAAATTGTACATTGTTAATTGTAAATTGTAAAAGTATGTTAAAAAGTATTAAAAAATGGTTTTTCGCCATCAGACCGTATTCTTTCTTTGTATCAATGTCGACGGTGATAATGTCTGCCGCTATAGCTTTCAGTGAAGGTCACGTAAAATGGTTACCTGCAGCATTATGTTTGATATTTGCGGTCTTAGCGCAAACGACATCAAATTTAGTCAACGACTATGCTGATTTCCAGACTGGCTGCGACAACGAGAACAGTCTCAGCAAGGACAGAAAATTGGTCAGCGGTGAGATAACGCAAAAAGAGATGCGCATCGCAATATTCATATCGGCAGCTTTATGTCTGTTTGTTGGATTACCTTTAATATATTGGGGAGGCTGGATTTTATTACCTTTCGGATTATTGATAATAGCAGCTGCTTTTTGTTACTCAATGGGACCAATTCCATTATCATACAACGCCTTAGGCGACATAGCAGTAATATTATTCTTCGGGATTATCCCTGTAAGTTTTACCTATTTTATTTTAACGAAAGAAATAAATTGGGAAATAATAGCTGCAGGTTTCGCGATGGGGCTCGTTGTTGATGAGTTACTTATCGTGAACAACATTCGCGACGAAGAAGAGGATAAGTTATTCAATAAAACTACGACAGTTGGAATATTCGGAAGCAAGTTCATGAAAGCCGTCTTCTTATTAAACCCATTGATTGCTTGCGGATTAGGTTTTTATTTCATGAGAAATGTATGTGATTACAGAATGTGGTCGCTGGCAATAATTCCTTTAATTGTTTATTCCGTAAATCTTTACATCAAATTAAATAAATGCGAAGGGAAACAATTCAATGCCTTGTTGGGAAAGGCATCGTTAGAATCCCTTATTTTCGCTGCTATAATCGCAATTGTCGTTTTAATTCAATAAGCGGAACAATCACACATTGATATCAGATTCTTCTACAAGACTGTTAATCAGCGCATAAACAGTCAGACCTGCAACAGATTTTATGCCCGTTTTCTTAACAATGTTCTTTCGGTGCGTAATAACCGTATGAACTGATATGTTCAGTAAATCTGATATGTCTTTGTTGGTCATCCCTTTTGAAATACAAACCAATACGTCAATTTCGCGATTCGATAAGTCAACACTGTCATTCTGCGCAGATGATTCATCATTTTTATTCAAAATATTGACAATCTTATTGATGATTTTTTGCTTGTTATCATTAAGTTCGATTATGTCATCGAAATTTTTCAATAAACTTTTATCGAAATATGAAGATACAAGTGCAATGGAAATAGTGTCAGGGAAATTTTGCGAAATCTGTTTAAATAATTTATCTATTGAGTATCCGAAAAGGATTGGATTGATAATCAACAATTCAGGATTATGGACTATCATTTTGTTTTGTAAATTATCAATATTATCGACGATTGAAACAACAGAAATCTGATTCATGTTATCAAAGAATGACGACAAACCTGCGGCGACTATCGGAGAAGGTTCTGCAATAATTATCTTATTGTTTTTCATCGCTTAATCCTCCATCATTTCTACCAATGGTACAAGAATACGCTCTTCAACTAGAGTGTGGCAATTCAAATCTGACGTAATTTCCATTATGTCTATTGATATTTCCACTCTTTCTTTAGGAAAAATATTTGAAGGAAGATATTTAATAAGAATATTCATCAAATCGTTAAGTTTGTCTTCTATGTTGCTATGATTTGACTTGAATTCTGAGATAGTGAATTCTGGTTTTTGTGACTTGTTGTACAATGAGTTAATGTACGGAAAGACAACGTCTTCCTCATATTTGAAATGGTTTGAGACCTCGTCTTTATATTCGCTGAAGAACCTATTTATTGTATTTCCGAACTTATCTGGACAAGCGTCAATAATTCTTTTGAGATGAAATTCGATATGTGGCAATCTTTCTTCTACATAATATTTATGAGATTCAGATAGATAAGATAACAAAGTGCTTACATCAACCATTTTTATATCGTCGCGAGAAGGCATGAAGTCAGGGTATAGATATAAATTGCAGACCAGCAGGAAAAATGATGGCGATATGTTTGATTTTTTGCATACTTCCTTGACGCTGTTATCGCCAAATCCGAGTTCTATTCCAAAACGAGACAATGTTAGAAGCAGTTTTGGATTGGAAATTACCAATTCTGCCATTTTAGTGTTTTCAGATAAAATTATGTTAGTACTCATAGTAATGTTAAAAATTTCGTGAATCTAATTGTAAAATTATAGGGGATTTCTATAAATTGCTTTTCGAAAGATTTATGAATTTATATTTGAGAAGATTCTTGTTTTTCTTGAAAGAGCATAGCGGGCTATGTGATTGAAAGAAAGACGAAAAGATTCCAATATAAAACATAAATCTCGAAAAAGTTTTTATCATAATCGTCAAAAATTAATTTAAACGAGGAATTTATAGAAGTCCCCTATACATTAATCTCTACAAAGATACGAAGTTTTTTTCTTACAAAAACTAACTGAAAATGAAAAAATATGTTGTCCTAAAACAGGAAATCATAAGATTATTTAGAAACTTGCGTGTTATGTTGCATATTTTTGCCCGAGAAGAACTCGACAACTGCATTAGAATAAGTCTTAGATACAGGAATCGGGTCTATTCCTTCGAAGTCGAAATCTACATAAAAACCGTCGCTTTCGTGTCGCAAAACTTTTATTTTCTTTGTGTTGACAATGTAAGTCCTGTGGCATCGCATGAGAGGAGTGTTTCTGAAGGTTTCTTCAATTGTTTGTATCTTGCATCGAATCATATAACGATTCAGCAGTCCGTTTTTAGAATAATAAACTATTGTGTAGTTATCTTCTGCCTTGATGTAATACAAGTTATCGAGTTTGACGGAGAATTTCAGAACTCCTTTATTGTCGGCAATATTTATGATGTCAATATTTTGGGCTATTGCTTCACCGTCGGAAGCGATGTTCTTGGTGTCGGTGACGAGTAATGTGCTACGCATATCTTTTATAGTCACCCACATAGCAGAAATTACATAAGGGAAACCAAGAGCCAAGAACGTTATCATAATACTTTTCGATATAATAAAGGACACTGAAAAGTCTGTGATTTTTACATAAACCATAGAAAGTATGGAATGAAATACACCTATTAATATAATCTCTACAGACAACCATATTGCGTATTTAAGATAAGTCATCTTTATGATTTTTTTTGATGCAAAAAACATCAGAGTCCTGCTTATTATCAAAAACAGGATTGATACCACAACGAATGTTGTTGTCAAGAGGAAACTTTCAGATTTTGCTACACCGAACCATGATGTTTCAGAATAAGGAGAATAAATTACGAGGAATACTAACGCGAATAGGACTGAAAAAGTAAGATTAGTTACTATGTTTCCGACCTCCAAAAGGCATGATGCAAAGTTATCTTTTATGCGTTTTTTCATTAAAAATAGTTTAATAATTAGTCACGAGTTTGCAAAATTACAAAAATTTCACCCCATATTTCATAATTTTACCACTTTTTGTCCCAAAATATGTCATTTCACCTCAGAAACGCCACATTTTTAACATAATTATTTTCTGCCGCAGTATTTTTGCATCAAATTTTTTTATCACACGAATTATGAAAATTATCGGTACCGGACGTTCTCATCCGTCATTAGTTGTAACAAACGAGATGCTCTCGCAGATTCTCGACACCAGCGATGAATGGATTACCTCGAGAACCGGAATTAAAGAAAGACGCATTATTTCATCGGAAAATTTAGAAGATTTGGCTATCGACGCTGCTAAGAAAGCATTAGCCGATGCAAATATGGATGCAAAAGATTTGGATTACATTATATGTGCAAATGTTGTTAATGAGTATGTGTCTCCTGCAATGAGTTGCCTTATACAAGGGGCGATAGGCGCAAAGTGTCCTTGCTTCGATCTTAATGGAGCTTGCGTCGGTTTTATTTATTCTTTGGAAATTGCGGAAGCATTCTACAAAAGCGGAAAATACAAGAACATACTTATCGTTTGTGCAGAAGAGCCGTCACGCATGGTTAATTGGCACGACCGTACCGCCAGTGTCCTCTTTGGCGATGGAGCAGCAGCTGTGGTGCTTACAGAAGGTGACAAAATCAAGGCAACCAAGATGTCAGCTTCTTGCAACTGGGACAGACTTTATCAAAAACATGAATTGCAATATTCACCATATAATACTAAAGAAAACAGCAACCTTCCATTGGTTATGCACGGACAAGATGTGTTTATGTTTGCCACACGTGCTGCTGTAAGAGATATTAATGCGGTGATGAAAGCAACAGGCTATAAAGCCGACGATATAGACCATTTTTTGATTCATCAAGCCAACTTACGTATCATCAAGAATATTGAGGAATTCGTAAAGCAACCTGAAGAGAAATTCCATATCAATATTGAAAAATATGGCAATACTTCATCGGCTAGCGTTCCGATTCTTCTTGATGAAGTTAGTAGAGCAGGCAAATTAAAAAGAGGTGATTTAATAGTAATGAGTGCTTTTGGAGCAGGATTTGTTTCTGGAGCATGTATTTTAGAATGGTAAGAATATGGAAAAAAGAGTAGTTATAACAGGAATGGGAGTTATCTCCCCGTTAGGTAATGATGTTGAGACTTTATGGAATAATCTCGTCAACGGAGTCTGTGGCATCGATTACATTACAAAATTGGACACGACAGATCTTCCTGTGAAGATTGCCGCTGAAGTGAAGAATTTTAATCCAGAGGAACATGGCGTAGATTCTGCTTTTGCACGTCGTAACGACTTGTTCGCCATATATGCAATGGCAGCATCAATAGAAGCCATGAAGGGCAATGAGGGATGTTTCGACCCTGAACGTCTCGGCGTTTATGTAGGTTCTGGAGAAGGTGGTTTTGACACCATTTTAAGAGAAATCGTAAAATGGACTGACAAAGGTTCTAAATGGGTTTCTCCTCTTCTCATCCCAAGTATGATTTCAAATATTGCAGCAGGTAACATCGCTATTCGTCACAATGCTTGCGGTGTTTGTGTACCTATTGTAACAGCTTGTGCAACAGGAACTCACTCAATCGGAGAAGCATATCGCGCAATAAAACACGGTTATGCAGACGCTATCATTACTGGAGGTAGTGAGGCTGCTGTAAATCCTATCAGCATTGCTGGTTTTGCCAATTGCAAAGCTCTTACTCGCGCTGAAGATCCTAAGGAAGCTTCTTTGCCATTCGACAAACGTCGTGCTGGTTTCGTTCTTGGAGAAGGTGCAGGTATCATTCTTCTTGAAGAATATGAACATGCAAAAGCTCGTGGAGCAAAAATTTACGCTGAAGTATGTGGTTATGGAAATACTTGCGACGCTCACCATGTTACAGCTCCTCATCCAGAGGGCAAACAGGCGGCTCGCGCCATAAAAATGGCTTTAGACGAAGCTAATTTTAATGAAAATGATATACTTCACATCAACACTCACGGAACAGGAACACCTCTTAACGACAGTTCTGAAACTGCTGCTATTAAATTAGCGATAGGTGAAGAAAATGCTCGCAAAGCTTATATCAATTCAACGAAATCGATGACAGGTCATTTGCTTGGTGCAGCAGGTGGCGTTGAAGTTATTGCAGCAGCTCTTGCTTTAAACACAGGTATAGTTCCACCAACAATCGGTCTGAACGAACCAGATCCAACTTGCGACCTCAACTATACTCCTAATAAAGCCGTGAAAGCAGACCTTACAATAGCGATTTCACAATCGCTCGGTTTCGGCGGACACAACGCTTGCATAGCACTGCGTAAAATATAAATTATTGAAAAACAATAGCCGAACGGCATTATATACAATACTATGAATAAGGAAGAATTAAAACATTATTTACCACATCGCGAGCCAATGTTGCTCGTTGATGAAATTAACATCGATGAGAATCGTGTTGCACATTCAAAATATCATGTCACAGGAGATGAGTTTTTCCTGAAAGGTCACTTCCCAGGACAACCTACAGTTCCAGGTGTGATATTATGTGAAATCATGGCTCAGTCATGCGCTCTTCTCATGCTTGATGATTTGGTTGGAAAAATCACTTTATACACAGGCATCGACAATGTGCGTTTCAAGTCACAAGTCGTTCCTGGCGACACAATAGAAGTAGAAGCTTCATTATCAAACAAAAGAGCGAATATGTATTTCTGTGAAGCTAAGGCAACTGTCAACGGAAAACTTTGTGCCAAAGGAAATTTATCATTTGCATTAATTGAAGACACAAGAAAAAAAGATGAATAATAAAGAATTTCAAATAGTAGTATTGGCAAAGCAAGTCCCTGACACACACAATGTCGGCAAGGATGCCATGAAAGAAGACGGCACAATCAATAGAGCTGCATTGCCTGCAATCTTCAATCCTGACGATTTGAAGGCTCTTGAGATGGCTCTTGCTTGCAAAGATATTCTTAAAGATACGATGTCGGTAAAGGTTACTATCATTACGATGGGACCTTCACGTTCAGCAGAGATAATACGCGAGTCGATGTTCCGCGGTGCAGATAACGGCATCGTTATTAGCGACAAGAGATTTGCTGGTTCTGATACTTTGGCAACCTCATACGCTTTGTCAGCAGCAGTGAAGAAACTGGGTAAAGTTGACATCGTTTTCTCGGGTCGTCAAGCTATTGACGGCGATACCGCTCAAGTCGGTCCTCAAGTAGCTGAGAAGTTAGAACTGCCTCAAATTACATACGCAGAGGAACTTATTTCTATGACAGAAAACGAGATAGTAATCAAAAGACGTTTGGACAGAGGTGTAGAAACAGTGAAGACAACATTCCCTGTTTTAGTTACAGTTCATGGCAATGCCAACGACTGCCGCCCTCGCCACGCAGCACGTCTTCTCACAAACAAGAAGGCTTGCTCTGTTTCTGAAGCAAAGGAAAGAAACCTCGACATGGAAGAATTGTGGGCAAAGAGACCTTTCCTCAAAATAGAAGAATGGAATGCCGATGACATCAATCCTGACTTTTCAAGATTAGGTCTTAACGGCTCGCCTACAAAAGTAAAATCAATTGAAAATGTTGTTCTTACAAGTAAGGAGAATAAGAAAATAAATAACAGCGAAAGCGAAATTAACGAACTTATGAAAGAGCTTATAGTAGCTCACATTATCTAAAAAAAAATTAAAATTTTAAAAAGAATCATCATGGAAACAAGAGAAAAAATCATAGACATTATCGTAAACAAATTAGGTGCTAATCGTGAAGATGTAATTGACAGCGCAAGTTTCACAAACGACCTCGGTGCAGACTCATTGGATACTGTTGAGCTTATCATGGCTTTTGAAGAAGAATTTGAGATTCAGATCCAAGACAATCAAGCAGAAAAAATCACCACAGTTGGTGACGCCATTTCTTTCGTTGAAGAAGCTTTGAAAAACAAATAATAACATTTCTTAAAACTTAAAGTATGAACAACATATTTGTATTCTGTGAGATATCAGAGGAACAACAAGTAGCTGAGGTGAGTTTGGAGCTTTGCTCTAAGGCTCGCAAGCTCGCCAACAGGCTTAACTCGCGCCTCGATGCTATCGTCATAGGAAACGACATAAAAAATATAGAAGAACAATTATTCCCATTTGGTGTAGATACTGTCTTTTATCTGAATGACACTCGTTTGCCATTCTATCAGACATTGCCATTCTTCAGTACTATCACTAAGTTAATCAAAGAGGAAACGCCAGACATTGTTCTTTTCGGAGCTACAGCAGTTGGTCGTGACCTCGCTCCTCGCATTGCTTCATATCTTCGTTGCGGACTCACAGCAGATTGTACAAGCTTGGAAATAGGCGACCATACCGATGCAAAAACTCAAACGGTTTATAAGGATATTTTGTATCAAATCCGTCCTGCTTTCGGCGGAAATATCATCGCTACAATTGTCTCTCCTGAGACAAGACCTCAGATGGCAACCGTACGCGAAGGCGTTATGAAAAAAGAAGTGTATGACATTAACCATAAAGGTGTTGTACGTAATCTTAAAACTGAAGACTATATAAACGAAAGCGATTTCTGCGTTGAGATTTTAGGTCGTAACATTGAACCTCAGAAAGTTAACATTAAGGGCGCACCTATTATCGTCGCTGGCGGATACGGCATGGGGTCAAAAGAGAATTTCGCTCTTCTTCACGAACTTGCTGAAGTTATTGGCGGCGAAGTAGGAGCTACACGTGCAGCCGTCGATGCCGGATTCACAGAAATGGAAAGACAAATAGGTCAGACAGGCATCACAGTACGTCCTAAACTTTATATCGCGTGCGGTATTTCGGGCGCAGTTCAACATCGCGCTGGCATGGACCAATCTGCAAAGATTATTTCAATAAACACAGATCCTAACGCACCTATCAACAGCATCGCCGACTATACTATCATTGGCGACGTGATGGATGTTTTACCAAAGATGATTAAGAGTTATAAATCTAACATGCTATAAACCACAAGACTATGAATTTTTATAATGACAACGAAAGCTTAAAGTTTTATCTTTCACATCCTGTGATGGATAAGATTATCAAGTTGAAAGAACGCAATTTTGTCGATTGTGAGAATGATATGATGGCACCAACAAGCGTTGATGATGCTATCGACAGTTATGATAAAGTACTGGAAATTGTTGGTGACTTAGCAGCTAATGTTTTAGAAACTAACTCAGAAGATGTAGATCACGAAGGTCCGCAAGTAATCAATAATGAGATAGTTTATGCTAAAGGCACGAAGAAAAATCATGAGGTCTTGCGCGATGCCGGACTTTATGGTATGTCGTTGCCTCGTAAATATAAAGGATTGAATTTCCCTTATGTTCCTTACGTCATGGCAGCAGAAATAGTGTCGCGTGCCGATGCTGGTTTTGCTAATATTTGGGGACTTCAAGACTGTGCCGAGACAATCTATGAATTCGCTTCGGATGAAATCAAGGAAAAATATCTTCCTCTTATCAACGAAGGATTCACTTGCTCGATGGCACTTACCGAACCTGACGCCGGCTCTGATCTCCAGTCAGTGAGACTTAAAGCTACTTTTGATGATGAACAAAACTGCTGGAGACTCAATGGCGTTAAACGTTTTATTACCAACGGCGATGCTGATATTCAACTTGTTCTCGCTCGTTCTGAAGCTGGAACAACTGACGGCAGAGGCCTTTCTTATTTCTTGTACGACAGAAGAGATAATGCAGTTACAGTGAGACGTATCGAGAATAAACTCGGTATCAAAGGCTCTCCAACAGCGGAGTTGGTTTTCAATAATGCGCCAGCACTTCTTATCGGCGACCGCCGTATGGGTCTTATCAAATATGTCATGTCATTGATGAATGGCGCACGTTTAGGCGTTGGTGCACAATCTGTTGGACTTGCAGAAGCTGCTTATCACGAAGCACTCAACTACGCCCGTCAGCGCGAACAATTCGGAAAGGCAATCATAGCTTTTCCTCAGGTTTATGAAATGCTCAGTTTGATGAGAGCTAAAATCGACGCAACAAGATCCTTGCTTTATGAAACATCTCGTTTCGTCGATTTATATAAAATATATGATTCAATAAGCAAAGAGAGAACTCTTACAGCAGAAGAACGTCAGGATATGAAATATTCTCAACGTTGCGCTGACATGATGACTCCTATGCTCAAACTTTTCTCAAGCGAATATGCTAACCAAATCGCTTACGATTGTATCCAAGTGCATGGCGGTTCCGGTTTTATGAAAGAATACAAATGCGAACGTCTTTACAGAGATGCGAGAATATTAAGCATTTATGAGGGAACATCACAACTTCAAGTTGTTGCTGCAATAAGATTCATAGGAAACGGCGCGTATCTGAAACGCATTGAAGAATACGAAGCAATGCCGATAAGTGATGAATTGATGCCATTGCGTAAGCGCATCGACAGTATGAAAGAAAGTTATCTTAAAATTGTTGCTGCTGCCGATAAATTCGGAACTTCTTCAGAATCATACGATTTCTTAGCACGTAAGATGGTTGAGGCAATGGGATATCTTATCATGTGTCATTTGCTTTTACAAGACAGCAACAGAGCATCACGTTTCTGCACTTCATGCAAAATAATGATTGCTTTAGGTGAAGCTGAAATTGCTAAAATTCTTACATTTGTAGAAAATTTCAATGAAGAAGATTTGCAAATGTATAAATTGTAATAAAATTTTTGAAAATGAGATTATTATTAGAAAATAAGACGGCTGTTATCACAGGAGCAGCAAGAGGCATCGGAAAAGCTATAGCAAAACGTTTCGCAGAAGAAGGTTGTAATATCGCTTTCACAGATTTGAATGAAGAAAGCATCAGAGCAACAGAGTCTGAATTACAGGCACTTGGCGTTAAAGCCAAAGGTTATGTCTCAAACGCAGCAGATTTCAATGATGTTGAAACCACAGTAAAACAAATACATCAGGATTTTGGAAGCATCGATGTTTTGGTCAATAACGCTGGTATTACACGTGATACTTTAATGATGAGAATGTCTGAAAAACAATGGGACGATGTTATCACTGTTAATCTTAAATCGGCGTTTAATTTCATTCATGCAGTGGTTCCTGTAATGGCACGTCAACGTTGTGGAAGTATCATCAACATGGCTTCTGTTGTCGGTGTTTCAGGCAATGCTGGTCAGGCAAACTATGCTGCATCAAAGGCTGGCTTGATTGGATTGGCAAAATCTATCGCTAAAGAAATGGGATCACGTAACATCAGAGCAAATTGCATCGCTCCTGGTTTCATCATTACTGATATGACAAATCAGATTTCTGATGAGGCAAAAGAAGAATGGATGAAAACTATTCCATTGAGAAGAGGTGGCACACCAGAAGACGTAGCTGATACAGCATTGTTCCTTGCAAGTGATTTGTCAAGATATGTCACTGGACAAACAATTCACTGTTGCGGCGGAATGAACTGCTGATAATCAATAATATCAACTATTGATATTAGAAAGTATTTCCTTTTTCATTTTATATTGTTTAAAGATGTCATTTTAATAGTGGCATCTTTTTTATTCAGTTCGCATTTTTTCTTCTTATGACGGCGACATAAATTAGCAATATTACGTTCATCAGCAGTGCGTAAATGATTGCAGGTATCGCCATCTCTGCATTGTTGAAAATAAATGGTGACGTTGCGATGGCGATTGCTTGGGCTGCGTTCTGCATTCCAACTTCTACTACTATGGTTCTTCTTACTGCTTCATTAGATTTTGTCAATCTTGAAAGCAGTGAACTGCATAGCATCGATGCCAATATCAACGCGCCAATTGTCAAGCCAAGTAAAGCAAAATTGTCAATAATCTCTTCAGTATATTGAATGAAAAATATAAATGCCAGAAGCATCAAGGCAGGGAAGGCTCCTTTGCTAAGAGTCTTGTTGGTTTTGGCGGCAGCTTCAGGATAAAGACGACGAAATAATATTCCTAACATAAGAGGAACAAAAAGAAGCACAATATTTTGTACTATCAATCTGCTGAAAGGAAGCTGAATATCGATATTGTTTTGTTCTGATATGTATCCGGAGACGAATTCCATTATGAAGGGAATTGTAAACAAGGTTACGACGCTGCTAATTGCTGTCAGCGTAACAGATAAGGCGACATCGCCTTTTGCTAGCATTGAGAAGACATTGGAAGAGCTTCCGCCAGGACAACAAGCAATCAGCATTATTCCCATAAAATATACGGGAGGCAATTTCAGGATAATTGATAAGATGAAAGCGATAAGGGGCAATATTATAAGCTGACCTGTCATTCCTACAATTACAGCACGAGGGTTACGTATTACATCGAGAAACGATTTTTTATTTAAATCTGTGCCTAATAGAAACATCAGGACAATCAGAATAGGCATTACAATCCAAATCATAACAATAATAAAAATAGGCTGCCATATAATTAATAGCAGCCATTATTTGTTTAACTAAAATTAGTCGGCGAGTACAAGTATTGTATTGTTTAATACTTCTACTATGCCTCCATTTATTTCAAAATAACTGTATTCGTTGTTGTTACGAACTTTCATTTTACCTTTACCGAGTGCTGCTATCATAGGAGCGTGGTTGTTCAAAATCTCGAACAATCCGTCGCTACCAGGCAGTTGCACTAAGTCGGCATCACCTTTAAAGACAATTTTTTCTGGAGTTATAATTTCTAATCTCATAACTTATTGTACTCTTTTTTACTGCTCGGCTAACAACTTCTTACCTTTTTCTATTGCTTCTTCAATGGTACCAACCATCATGAAAGCAGCTTCTGGGTATTGGTCAACTTCGCCGTCCATGATCATATTAAAACCTCTGATGGTATCTTCAATGCTTACGAACTTACCCTGCATGCCCGTAAATTGTTCAGCGACATGGAATGGTTGCGACAAGAATCTTTGTACGCGGCGAGCTCTGTTAACTGTAAGTTTGTCTTCTTCCGACAATTCATCCATACCCAAAATTGCGATGATGTCTTGCAATTCTTTGTAGCGTTGAAGAATGTTCTTTACGCGTTGAGCTGTATTGTAATGTTCTTCGCTAACGATGTTAGGTGACAAGATTCTTGATGTTGATTCGAGAGGGTCAACGGCTGGATAGATGCCTAATTCGGAAATCTTACGGCTAAGAACTGTTGTTGCGTCCAAGTGAGCGAAAGTCGTTGCAGGAGCAGGGTCGGTCAAGTCGTCGGCAGGCACGTAAACTGCTTGTACAGAGGTGATAGAACCGCTCTTTGTTGATGTGATTCTTTCTTGCATAGCACCCATTTCTGATGCCAAAGTAGGTTGGTAACCCACAGCTGAAGGCATACGTCCGAGCAATGCTGATACTTCGGAACCTGCTTGTGTGAAACGGAAAATATTGTCGATGAAGAACAGAATGTCACGCCCAGCAGTTTCGCCGTCACCATCGCGGAAATATTCTGCCATGGTAAGACCACTTAAAGCAACACGGGCACGTGCTCCAGGAGGTTCGTTCATCTGACCGAAGACGAGAGTTGCTTGTGATTTTTCAAGTTCTTTATAATCTATCTTATCGAGATCCCAGCCTCCTTCTTCCATCGATTTCATAAACTCGTCGCCATATTTTATAACGCCCGATTCCAACATCTCTCTTAACAAGTCGTTACCTTCACGGGTACGTTCACCAACACCTGCGAAAACAGACATACCAGAATATGACTTAGCGATATTGTTGATAAGTTCCATGATAAGGACAGTCTTACCAACGCCAGCACCACCGAACAAACCGATTTTACCGCCTTTTGCGTATGGTTCAATCAAGTCGATAACCTTGATACCTGTAAAAAGAACTTCTTGTTTTGTTGAAAGGTTCTCGAATTTAGGAGGGTCACGGTGAATGCTGTTGCGTTTCACAGAATCAACTTTCTTTAAACCGTCGATAGATTCGCCGATAACGTTAAAGAGACGTCCTTTGACTTGGTCGCCTGTTGGCATTGATATAGGATTGCCCAAACAACGGACTTTCATGCCTCTACGTAATCCGTCAGTTGAGTCCATGGCGATAGTACGCATCGTGTTTTCACCGATGTCCTGTTGAACTTCGGTGAGGATTTTGTCACCGTTATCTTTTACTATTTCTAAAGCGTCTAAAAGGTTTGGCAATTGTGATTCATCATCAAAAGCCACGTCAATAACAGGTCCGATGATCTGTACAATATGACCGTATTTTTCTTCACTCATGGTTATCTTTTTTATGTATTATTTTCTGTATTCTCTAATTTTAATTTGTCGATATTATCTATGTTTTTCAGGAAATCCCATTGGAATATCAAGAGGTACAAGAATCCTATTGTTATGGCACTATCTGCGACGTTGAAAATAGGGCTGAAGAAAATCTGACCTCCGAAGAAAGGAATCCATTCTGGGAAAGTGAATAAAGGAAAATAAAGCATATCAACTACTTTTCCTTGCATGAAACCAGAATAACCGCCGCCATCAGGGAAGAGTGTCGCCGCTTGTGTGAAAGTGCTTTCGCTGAATATCATTCCATAAAACATTCCGTCGATAATATTTCCGAGCGCGCCAGCGGTGATGAGAGAGATTCCGAACAAAGGTCCGAACTTGACTTTCTTCTTGCTGAGATAATATATGAGATAAAAAAACAACGCCACGGCTATTATCCTGAAGAGACTAAGTGCAATTTTTCCCCATTGCATTCCCAGCTCCCAGCCAAAAGCCATGCCGTTGTTTTCAATAAAATAAATCTGAAACCACTTCCCGAAAACTGGGATGCTCTCGCCTATAGTCATAGTCATCTTGACCCAGAATTTTGAGATCTGGTCAACAAGCAAAACTATTAAAATGATTATAAGCGGTTTCTTCATTACTTCTTTTGTCCCATTTTTGCTTCAACGCTCAATGTTGCATGAGGAACCGCGCGCAATCTTTCTTTAGGAATTAACTTACCGGTGACTCTGCAAATGCCGTAAGTCTTGTTTTCAATGCGTCTCAATGCATTCTCCAGATTCTGGATATATTTGTATTGACGAGCTGCCAACTGACTGTTTTCTTCTTTTGACAAAACATTGGAACCTTCTTCCAAAATCTTGAAAGTATGTGAAGTGTCATTTGCACTATTGCCGCTGCGCGACACATTCTCGTTCAACATTTCAAGGTCTTCTTTCGCTCTCGCCAATTTTTCAAGAATCAATTCTTTGAACTCGAGAAGCTCCTCGTCAGAATATCTGATTCTGTCTTGGTTGTTTATATTTTCTTCCATAGTTTCCTGTTTTGAGTTAGACATTTAAATGTTGTCAAAGTTAGTAATTTTTACACTAAAAAACAAGACTTTATTATCTTAAATTTTGTTAATTTTAATCTTGGCTGTAATATCGTCAATAAGTTCTAAAGCCTCAACTTCTTCACCAATATTGTCAACAAGATTCAATGTTGCCAAAGTTTCTGAACAGATATAGTCTTGGTATTTTTCAACGACTGCGTCAATATTGCTGTTCTTCTCAATTGTCAACATGATGTGGTCTGTCACTTCAAATCCGCCGTCTTTTCTCATGTTCTGGATTCTATTGACAATTTCTCTTGCCAAACCTTCTTCTGCCAATTCTGGAGTTATGGTGATGTCTAAAGCAACTGTCAAATCGTCTTGTGTAGCGACTGCCCAGCCTGGAATGTCTTCCGTTGTGATGATAGCGTCAGAAAGTTCCAAGTGAAGTTCTTGTCCGTCTAAAGTCACGTCCAAATAACCTACATTTTCCAGAGTTCTGATTGTTTCTTGTTCAATCTCTGCGAAGAATTGTGTTATCTGTTTTATCATCTTGCCGTAACGGCGACCTAAGTTCCTGAGATTTGGCTTAACCTTCTTTACCAAGATATTCTTGTCGGCTGTAAGATATTCTATTTCCTTAACGTTGACTTCAGAAAGAATGAGTTGTTCGATTTTCTTGAATTGTTCGAGTTCTTTTTCTGATTTGACAGGAATCATAATCTTTGAAAGTGGCTGACGAACACGAATGTTGGCTTTCTTTCTCAACGACAACACCATTGATGATGCGAGTTGTGCCATCTCCATTCTTTCTTCCAAATCTTTATGGATGAGTTCTGGATTTGCCTTAGGGAAATCAGTAAGGTGAACTGATTCTGCTGCATCGCGACCTGTCACTGCGTTAAGATCTTGGTATAAACGTTCAGCGAAGAACGGTGCTATAGGACTTGAAATCTTTGCCAAGACGTCTAAACAAGTATATAATGTTTGGTAAGCTGATGTCTTGTCTGCTGTGACATCGCTCTTCCAGAAACGACGACGTGAAAGACGTACATACCAGTTGCTTAAGTGAGCATCGACGAATTCTGCTATAGCACGACCTGCTCTTGTTGGCTCGTAGTTCTTATAATCGTTATCGACTTCTTCAATCAGAGAATTCAATTCAGAGAGAATCCATCTGTCGATTTCAGGACGTTCTTCGTAAGGAATTTCTGCTTCTGAGAAATCAAACTTGTCGATGTTTGCATACAAAGCGAAGAATGCGTATGTGTTGTATAATGTTCCGAAGAACTTACGACGTACTTCGTCAACGCCTTCTTCGTCAAACTTGAGGTTGTCCCAAGGTTGTGAGTTTGTTATCATGTACCAACGTACTGCATCGGCACCGTATTTCTCTATTGCTTCAAATGGGTCGACTGCGTTGCCGAGTCGTTTCGACATCTTGTTGCCGTTCTTGTCCAATACCAAGCCGTTAGAGATAACTGTCTTATACGAGACAGAATCTGAAATCATGGTAGCTATGGCGTGTAATGTGAAGAACCAACCGCGTGTCTGGTCGACGCCTTCAGCGATGAAGTCGGCTGGGAATGTCTCGTCGTTGAGTTTGCCTTCTTCGCCCATGTAGTGAATTTGTGCGTAAGGCATTGCTCCTGAATCGAACCAAACGTCGATGAGGTCTGGTTCACGGAACATCTTCTTGCCGTCTGATGAGACGAGTATTACGTTATCGATATATGGTCTGTGTAAGTCGAAGCTGTTATAATCTTCTGAAGCGTAAGGATTTTCTGTCATAAAACCTGCCTTAACAGACTCGTCTATTCTTTGACGGAGTTCTGCTACGCTGCCGATGCAAACTTCTTCGCTGCCGTCTTCAGTACGCCAGATTGGAAGTGGAGTTCCCCAGTAACGTGAACGTGACAAGTTCCAGTCGACGAGGTTTTCCAACCAGTTGCCGAAACGGCCTGTTCCTGTTGCTTCCGGTTTCCAGTTGATAGTCTTGTTGAGTTCTATCATTCTGTCTTTTAATGCGGTGCTTCTTATAAACCAGCTGTCTAATGGATAATAGAGAACAGGTTTGTCGGTACGCCAGCAGTGTGGATAGTTGTGAGTATGTTTTTCGCTCTTGAAGAGTTTGCCTTCTTCTTTCAATAAAACAACGATGTCAACATCTAATGACTTGTCTTTTTCAGTCTTTGTTGCATCAAAAGCATTTTTAACATATTGACCTGCGTAAGGACGATAAGCCTCGACATTCATGAAATTCTTTACGAACTCTTCATCTAAGTCTTCTATCTTGAAAAACTTACCAGTTCTGTCAACCATTGGCTGAGCCTTGCCGTCTTTGTCAATCATTTGGAGTGGAGGTATGCCGCTTTGTTTTGCTACGCGGTCGTCATCAGCACCGAAAGTTGGAGCGATGTGAACGATACCAGTACCGTCTTCTGTGCTGACGTAGTCGCCGTGTATTACGCGGAATGCGCCTTCGCCTGGATTGACCCAAGGAATGAGTTGTTCATATTCCAAACCGACGAGGTCTTTTCCTTTGCAAGTTCCAAGAACTTCATAAGGAAGTTTCTTGTCGCCGACTTTATAATCTTCGAATGATGGTTTTTCTTCTTCTTTAGGGAAGAAAGAACTCATCAATGGAGTTGCTAACACGAAATAAGCTATTTCACCACTGACAGGATTTACAGATTTTACGAGATTATAGTCGATGCTGTTTCCGACGCACAATGCTGTGTTTGAAGGCAAAGTCCATGGTGTTGTTGTCCATGCAGCGATTTGTATGCTGTTAAAAGGAACATCTACTCCGAAAGGATTGTTTTTTACTGTTGATTGTTCTGCTTTTACGCGGAACAATGCTGTACATGTGAGGTCTTTTACGTCGCGGTAGCAACCAGGAATGTTAAGTTCGTGAGAACTCAATCCTGTTCCGGCAGCAGGAGAATAAGGTTGGATTGTATAACCTTTATAGAGGAGACCTTTTTTGTAGATTACCGAAAGGAGATACCATAAGGTCTCGATATATTCGTTTTTGAATGTGATATAAGGGTCGTCGAGGTTAACCCAATAACCCATGGTACGTGTAAGTTCGTCCCATAGGTCCTTATATTTCATGACTTCTTCGCGGCAAGCCTTGTTATATTCATCGACGCTAATTTTAACGCCAATATCTTCTTTGGTGATTCCAAGTTTCTTTTCTACGCCTAATTCCACAGGAAGTCCGTGTGTGTCCCAACCTGCTTTACGAGAGACTCTCTTTCCTTTTAAAGTCTGGTAACGGCAGAAGATGTCTTTAATGGTACGTGCCATAACGTGGTGAATTCCAGGAGTTCCGTTTGCTGACGGAGGACCTTCATAAAATACGTATGCAGGACCATCTTTGCGGTTATCTAAACTTTTTTGGAAAACATCGTTATCTTCCCAGTATTTACGAATCTCTTTAGCAATTTGTGTGAGATTCAGGTTCTTATATTCTCTATACGAGTCTTTCATATACCACCTACTATTTAGTTTTTTTAATAATCGACAAAGATAAGATTTTTTCCGTAATGCTTACATACAATTGTCATTATTAATTTTGATATTATAGTTGTTTTTTTCAGTGGCAGGCGAAATGGGAATATGCAGGTTGTTTTTAAAAAGAAAAGCGACCCGAAGGTCGCTTGATTTTAGATTTTCTTTGGAGCTATTTTATTCCTTATAATATTATAAAGCTCATCGGCTTTGACGCGGATCTGCTCCATAGTATCGCGGTCACGTACAGTTACCGTATTGTCTTCTAATGTCTGATTGTCAATAGTTACGCACAATGGCGTTCCTATAGCATCTTGTCGTCTGTAACGTTTTCCGATAGAATCTTTTTCTTCGTATTGGCACATGAAGTCAGGTGTCAGTTCATCCATGATTTCGCGAGCTTTTTCAGGAAGTCCGTCTTTCTTGACGAGAGGAAGTATAGCGACTTTGTAAGGCGCCAGAGCTGCTGGGAATTTCATCACGACGCGTTCTGAACCGTCTTCAAGTTTTTCTTCTGTGTAAGCGTGACTTAACATTGCGAGGAACATACGGTCCAAACCGATGGAAGTCTCGATTACGTAAGGGATGTAACTTTCGTTTGTCTCTGGGTCGAAGTACTGTAATTTCTTGCCTGAGAATTTTGAATGGCTGCTGAGGTCGAAGTCGGTGCGGCTATGGATGCCTTCCAATTCTTTGAATCCGAATGGGAATTCAAACTCGATGTCGGTTGCTGCATTTGCATAGTGTGCGAGTTTTTCATGGTCGTGGTAACGATATTTTTCAGCAGGAATTCCGAGTGAGAGATGCCATCTGAGTCGTTCTTCTTTCCAATGTTTAAACCATTCTAATTCGGTGCCAGGACGTACAAAAAACTGCATTTCCATCTGTTCGAACTCTCTCATTCTGAATATGAATTGGCGAGCAACTATCTCATTACGGAATGCCTTGCCTGTCTGTGCAATGCCGAAAGGCACTTTCATTCTGCCGGTCTTTTGAATATTCAGATAATTGACAAAGATGCCTTGTGCAGTCTCTGGACGAAGGTAAATCTCATTTGCGCCTTCTGCTAATGAACCCATTTGTGTAGCAAACATAAGGTTGAATTGACGGACGTCGGTCCAGTTGCGTGAGCCTGAAATAGGGCAAACTATGCCGAGGTCTTCAATGAGTTGCTTGATGCCTGGAAGGTCGTTGTTTTCCATAGCTGAATACAGACGATGGCTAATGTTTTCAATCTCTTGTTTGTAACCAACAACACGTGCGTTGGTAGAGACGAATTGTTCCTTGTCGAAAGCGTCGCCGAAACGTTTCTTCGCTTTTTCAACTTCTTTGTTTATCTTCTCTTCAATTTTTGCGATGTGGTCTTCTACGAGAACGTCGGCGCGATAGCGTTTTTTACTGTCTTTGTTGTCAATCATCGGGTCGTTGAAAGCATCAACGTGACCAGATGCCTTCCACACTGTAGGATGCATGAAGATGGCAGCGTCAACGCCAACGATATTTTCGTGCATTTGCACCATCGCTTTCCACCAATATTGGCGGATGTTGTTTTTCAATTCGACTCCGTTTTGACCGTAATCATATACGGCAGAGAGTCCGTCATAAATATCACTTGATGGGAATACGAATCCGTATTCTTTAGCATGAGCTGTTATTTTCTTGAAAAATTCTTCTTGATTCATTTTGTTATATTTAAGGTCAATAGACAACGGACAACAGTCAATAGACTTTGCTCATCGTCATTTTAATTATTAATTGTTAATTATAAAATGAGCATCGCATCTCCGTATGAAAAGAACTGGTATTTCTCTGCTACTGCTACTTTGTATGCTTGCATCAAGAGGTCATAACCTGCGAATGCTGCGACTTCCATCATCATCGGTGATTTTGGGAGGTGGAAGTTTGTGATGAGCGCGTCGGCTGTGTTGAAATCGTAGTGTGGGAATATGAATTTATTTGTCCATCCTTTGAAAGGATTTATCTGACCAGAGATCGTCACTGCTGTTTCCAAAGCCTTCAGCGATGTTGTTCCGACTGCAAATATTTTGCAGTGTTCTGCTTTAGCTGTGTTTATGATGTTGCAAGTCTCTTGTGTTATCTCCATTTCTTCGGAATCGGTCTTATGTTTTGTAAGGTCTTCGACTTCAATATCTCTGAAGTTTCCTACTCCTGTATGTAAGGTAAGTTCAGCAAATACGCAGTCGCGTAATTCGAGATGTTTCATAAGTGATTTGCTGAAGTGCATTCCTGCTGTAGGAGCTGCCACCGCACCTTCGCATTTCGCGAAGACAGTCTGGTAGTTTTCAGCGTCTTCAGGTTCTACAGGTCGTGCTATTTCTGTTGGTAGTGGAGTGTTTCCTAAATCGGTAATTGTTTTTTTGAATTCTTCAGGTGTTCCGTCAAAAAGAAAACGTAATGTTCTGCCGCGCGAGGTTGTGTTGTCGATGACTTCAGCGACGAGTTCGTCGTTATCTCCGAAATATAATTTGTTGCCAATGCGGATTTTGCGCGCAGGATCAACGAGGACGTCCCAAAGGCGGCTTTCATGGTTGAGCTCGCGAAGCAACATCACTTCTATCTTCGCGCCGGTTTTTTCTTTCTCTCCGTAAAGACGTGCAGGGAAAACTTTCGTGTTGTTGAGAACAAACACATCGCCTGCGTTAACATAATCCAAAATGTCTTTGAAGATACGATGTTCTATAGAACCATCTTTGCGATTAACAACCATCAAACGTGCTTCATCTCTGTTCTTTGCCGGATAGCTTGCAATGAGATTTGCAGGAAGGTTAAATTTGAATTGAGATAATTTCATTTATGTATGATTTGTGATATTTTTTACAAAACCACAAATATAATATGCGAATGAGATTTTGTCAAGTGTTTTTTGAAACTTTTTTCTAAAAAGGTGTTTTGTCTCTGTCCATTTTTTATCTTTGCAGAACGAACAGAAAATTAAAAGGGATGAAAAAGAACTTTTTTTTACTATTGCTTGTTTTGTTTTTGTTTTCTAATGCTAATGGCAACAATAATTATCAATATAATGCGATAAACAATGAGATAGATAAAACCATTGTCAATGAGGAAAGTTTCGACAAACTGATTTTTCTTGCAGAATCGTATATGGAAACGAATCCTGAGTTTGCGTTTAACTGCGCTCATAAGGCTTACGTGATTGCAAATCGTGCCGAGGATGTCCGCCAATCTTTGAAAAGCAATATTGTTATGGGAAATATTTTCGAGAACAGTGGCGCGTATTCTTTTGCGATTTCATATTACGAGAAGGCAATTGCAGAGATGCATGCCAGCAATGATTACGAATCGATATGTAGGATGTTTGTGAAAATTGCTTATCTTTATAATGATTATGAGGGCAACGAAAAGCAAAGTATTGAATCGGCGAAAAAAGCTGTCAATTATTCTAATAAGATTAACAATATGTTAGCCAGCATAGAGGCGAATATGGCATTGGGCGATATTTATTCTCAAAACGGAGATTATAATTCAGCGTTGGTTTATCTTGATAAAATTCTGGAATACGAAGTTAATGATGAAAATATAAATCTTATTGCTAAAGCTCTGACAAATAAAGCTGTAATTTGCATAAAAAATAAAGATTATAATAATGCGATGGCATTGGTTGACTCGTCATTGCGTTTAGGTTCCGAGAAATTGAATTCAGAACTTATCATTGACAACTATGGTTATAAGGCTGAAATCTACGATTCGCTGCGTAATTATGACGACGCCGAAAAATATTATAAGATGGCAATTACAGATTCGTATTCGATGAAGCAGTATGAGAAATGCGGAGAGTTTATGTATAATCTAGGAATGTTAGAGAAAAAAAGAAATAACATAAATCTGGCTATTGATATTCTGAGCATTTTGTGCGACAGTACGGAAACTTTTAAAATGTATGACATTTGTTATCTGTCTTATTATCAATTGTCTAAATGTTATGCTGAAATTAATGATTACGAAAAGGCGTATTCGCTATTTAACAGATATGACATCTTAGGCGATTCTGCTAATATGAGCAAACATGATAAAAAACTGGAAAACATTTATACTGGTTATAATCTTTCATTGAATCTGGAGGAAATGAAAATCAAGGAGTTGAAGAATATTAACCAAAGAAAAAGCAAGATTGGTAAGACGGTTATTGTCGTTACGAGCATTGTTCTGTCAATCATGTTGATAACATTAATTGTCTTGTATTCCAGAAACAGGATTTTGTATTACAAGAATCAGGAAATTGTTTATGGGCAGCAGCTTAAAATTGAGAGAATGGAAAGTGATTTGATGGAAATTCAATTGAAGAAAAACGAGGAACTGCTTATGAGTCTGGCGTTGCATACAAAATTATATAATGAGTACATCAATCCTATCAGGAAAGAGTTAAAAGATATTCTTGATTCTTCGGAAGGCGAATACAAAAATAAAATCAAGAATATTTACAACAGTATGCAAAATAATCCTCTTTTGTTAAATAATACTGAGACTTTCAATAATCAGATTAATAATATTTATAAAGATTTTCTTGACAGATTAAGTCGGAAATATCCGGATATGACAAAGTCTGAAAAGAGACTTTGTGTTATGTTATATATTAATATGTCAAGCAAGGAAATTGCTGCAATCTCTAATATTACCTTGAGAAGTGTGGAAACTATGCGCTACAGATTGAGGAAAAAATTCAATTTGTCACGAGATGAAGATATGATAAATTTCTTGAAAAATATCTAAATTGGTGCTAAAATGCATTGTATTTTTTTACAATTGAATGTAATTTGTTTATAAATTCCTTTTTTAGAAGTATTTTTAATCAAAAAAAATATTATTTGAATACGACATTGTTGCTTTTATCTTAGTTTGGGATTTATTACAATAATGTAGTGTTTTTATAAAATAATTATTATTGATTTTCATATATTTTACTAAAATTATGTAGTATTGTTTTATTTTTTTATTGTGTTGTAAAAATGATTTTTTTTATTCAAATAAACGCTTTTTTGACCTCAATTTTCTTGACAAAACCAAAAAATCGTTACCTTTGCAAACACAAGTACTAAACATTCTCTATAGCTTTGTAAGTAGTTTGGTTTATTAATGCAGAGGGCGCTCCCCGCGCCCTTTTTTTATTTGCATAGTGAGAAATAAATTTGTATCTTTGCTTTCCTAATATTTATTGAATTATGAAAAGATTTTTCTCAAAGTTATTTCTGTTGTTATCTCTTTGTTCGATTTTTAACAATGTAAACGCTCAGTACGATATTTATTTCACGAATCAGCAGCTAAGAATCGACTACTATATATATGGTAACTCCGACACTTGTTACTATGCTCTTGACAAATACGTGATGGAACCGGTTTGGGGAGGAACTCGCAACAATCTCGTTGATAGTCTTGGCTATGGAGATTATCTTTTCGAGGTCATGTTGCATGATTCTGATGTCGTAATTTATTCTAGAGGTTATTGCAATCTTTTCGGAGAATGGCAGACAACTCCTGAAGCAGAAACAGTTACAAAAGGTTTTAACGAATCAGTTATTATGCCGTATCCAAAAGAATTGGTTGATGTTGCCTTTTATATGAGAGATTATAACGGTGATTTTATTGAGAAGATGCGTCTGGTTATAAATCCTAATGATTATTTCATTCAAGACGCACCTAAATTTTCTCACTCTATTCTTAATGTCTATGGTGATTATGCTCCTGACAAAGCCGTTGATATTGTTATACTTCCAGATGGGTATACTCAAGAGGAAATGGGTAAGTTCGTGATTGACTGCAATTTTTTTAAAGAATGTCTTTTCTCATACGATCCATACATTTCATATAAAGATAGATTTAACATCAGAGCTGTCATGGCACCTTCAAAAGATTCTGGCGTGAGTATTCCTGCCGAGGACGTGTGGAAAAACACTGCTGTCAATTGCTCGTTCTATACCTTTGATTCTGAACGTTATTGTATGTCTTACGATAATCAGTCAATTAGAAATCTAGCAGGAATGGTGCCTTACGACCAGATTTACATCTTGGCAAATACTTCAAAATATGGAGGAGGCGGCATCTATAATTTCTATTGCGTAAGTTCAACAGACGACCATTTCTCATCTGATGTCATTATCCATGAATTCGGTCATGGTTTTGCTGGCTTAGGCGATGAATATTACGATGACTCAGGTTCTTACGAAGAATTTTATAACCTTAGCATTGAACCTTGGGAACCGAACATCACCACTTTAGTTGATTTTGACAGCAAGTGGAAAGATATGGTTAAGAAAAAAACGCCAGTTCCAACACCTGAAGACGGCAAATATTTAAATGAAGTAGGCGTTTTTGAAGGCGGAGGTTATGAACCTAAAGGAATGTATCGTCCTAAGATTGATTGCCTTATGAAATCTTTTAATGGTTCTACATTCTGTGAAGTTTGTAATAGAGCTATCGAACGAATGATTTTGTATTATACAGAATAACTTAGATTTACATAAATCTGTTCTAATCTAATTCAAATGTTGGCAAACAGAATTATAAGGGCGGTAGTAGGAGTCTTATTTGTCATTGCTGCTATTCTTAAACTGCTTTCTATTGACGAATTTGAAATTTATATCTATAGCTTTAATGTCTTTAACTTCCTTGTGACGACCTTTGCGTCGCGACTCCTGATTGCAGGTGAATTTATTTTAGGAATCTTCCTTATCCTTAATGTTTATTATAAGTTCACGAAAACTGCTGTCCTGACAACACTCGTTTTTTTTACGTTATTTTTGATTTATACGGCATTATTTCGTAATGATGACAATTGCCATTGTTTCGGTGATTTCGTTAAATTAAACCCGCTAGAATCGATTTTAAAGAATATTGTGGTTTTTGTGCTGATGTTGCTCCATCGGCAAAAAAGCGCAGAGAGCAATCATCGTGCGTGGATTCCATTGTCAATAGTCAGTTCTACATTGTTAATTATTTTTATAATCACGCCACCCGATTCAATATATAACAAAATTTATTCTTCCGAAAAAGAAATAAGCAGTATAGATTTATACGAATCGTTCGATGAGATCGTGAAGATTAATTTTGAAAACGATGGTGTCAGTTTGGATAGTACTGTGAAATTTAAAGTAGGCGAAGGAAAACAAATGATTGCCGTTGCTAGTTCTGGATGTAAATATTGCAAACTTGGACTGAAACGGCTCTCGATGATGATGGGAAGAGGAGAAAGCGATGTTGAGAAAGTTGATGTTTTTATCTGGGGCAACCCTGAAAGTATTGTGAGTTTCAGAGAAGAGACAACGACCTCGGATTATTCATATTGGCATATCTTACCAAGCAGAGCCATTGATATAACATTCGGAAGATTTCCTATTTTCATCAGGATGGAAGACGGTGAGATTGTTAAGGTTAGCGATTTCAGAGCAGTCGCAGATTGACCGCAAAGGGTTTATTGGACGATATAATTGCCTCAAATTCCGATTCGCGGTCAACATCCTCTAATTCACGAACTTTAACGAAATCCATATCCTGATACCGGATATATCGATATAAGTATTGACAAGGTTATGAGTATGGCAAAAACAATCACGACTTTACAGATAATACTTCCTCTTAACGACGAAGTTATCTCCAAAGTCATGATTATAAACGCTATAAGGTAATCGAAAGATTATTCGATGAAAATTTTTGGGTGACGCAATGACGAAGTCAGTAAAAAGTCAATGAGACAAAGAGTCTTCACTGAAAAAACTGAGAACCTAAGATTATTCTCAGATTCTCAATTTTCAATTTTAAATTTTCAATTTTCAACTTTCCATTTTCAATTTTAAAGAGATCCGTATATAGAAACCGGAGAGAGCGTCATAGCGTAGAAAGCTCCGTATCGAGGTATTCCGGTGAATTTAACTTTGCCGCTTGTCTCATCATAGCTGACTGTGCATTCGTGTAATATTTCTGTTTTGGGTTCTGTTTCTAAGTCGTCGGAGTCTGTGAGCCATACCTTAGTGAGCAGTCCTGTCGCGTTGTCGATTTCATATCCCCATAAAGTTGTGGCGTGCATAAGACCTCCGTTAGCATTTAATGAAATTGTGAGAGACATCATTCCTCGTGACATATATTCGACTACCAAGTCGGAGAATTTTTTCAATCGGTCGATGCCGGAGAGACCGGAGCCCCCACCCCAGACGGTGTAATTGTTTACGTCAATACTTATAAGGTTGTCGAATTCGATGCTTCCAGGTACAATAGCGTACACATAGTCGTGGTACGTATTAGGAAGTATCTGGCTTTCCCAGATGTCTTTATAATACCCTCCGGAATTCTCATCGAGAGGCACTGCCATTGAACCAGGAGAAGCGTATTGTTCGATGTTACGTCCGTTGAAATACCATTCAATTCCCATGGCGATGCTGCCGCCTCTTGTGTTATCCCATAACGAATGATACATATCCATCAACGCTAACTGATAAGTTCCGTTTGCTCCCGGACCAGTGACGGCATTAGCCGGCAAAGTGTTGCCTGCTGCTACGTATCGGTCTTGCCACCATTGTATGATATTGGAACATGATGCTGCCCAGCACATATTGATGTCGCCGTTGTCACCCATGCCTACCTTATTCACATCGTACCATCCGGAATTGACGGTTACGCCTTCGGCAAAGACAATGGTAGTTCCTGTGTCGCTGCCTGCCTCGGCGGTGAAACTTATTTCGTTTGAAATGACTTCGTTCTTCTTGGCGTATGCTGTATAAGTTCCTGGCGTGAAAGTCGAGAACTGATTGCCTGAGATCAGACTGTTATTCACATAAATTTCTGATTGGTCGGTCACGTTGTCGCCGTCTTGAATAACGGTGAAACTAATTATATCAATGCCGTTTGCTGTGATGGAAGTCGTTGAAGCGGAGAGTTCAATGGGTTTCTCTGGTTCGATATATTCTTCCGCAATTATGTTAAGCTCATTAGAAACAAGTTCTCCTTTCTTGGCGTTGACATTATAATTTCCGGCTGTTGTCGTAGTGAAAGTGTTTCCGTCTATTTTGTTTCCATTGACGAAAATCTCGACCTCGGAAGTCACGTCAATATTATCTTGTTTTACTGTAAATGTAACAGCGTCGATGCCGTCTGCTATGATATTAGTCTTAGATGCAAAAAGTTCTATCGGTTTCTCAGGGTCTTCAGGTTCTTCAACTTCTTTTGCGTAGAACGAGATTTCGTTTGATGTCACGTCGCCTCTTTTAGCGTAAGCTGAATATTCACCAGCGACGGTAGTTGTGAATTTATTTCCTTCTATCTTATTTCCGTTGACATAGATGTCGATATTATTGGTAATATTTCTTTTTCCTTCTGTCACGGTAAATATGATAGCGTCGATTCCGTCGGCGACGATAGTATCGGTTGATGCTGTTATTACGATAGGGATTTCAGGTTCCACATATTCTTTTGCGAAGAAAGAGATTTCGTTGGAGACGATGGTGTCGTTCTTCTTGGCATAAACGATATAATCACCTGATTTTGTCGTTGAAAACACGTTGCTTTCGATAATGCTATCGTTGACGAAAATCTTGCTTAATGATGTCACGTCTGTGCTATCTTGTATTACTGTAAAGTTAATAGCATCAATTCCATTAGCGATAATAGTATCCGTAGATGCAGAGATTGTTATCGGGCCTTCGACTTCTGGTATTTCTGGTTCGTCAGGTTCATCAGGAACGACTTCTTTTGCGATGACTGTCACTATGTTGGATTTCACTTCACCTCGACGTGCGTAGAATTTACAGGTGTCCGGTTCTGTGGTTGAGAAGGTGTATCCGCTGAGTTGTTCGTTGTTTGCAGCGAAATAGATAAGGCAGTCGTCGGTAACGTCTTCTTTATCGCATAAGACTGTAAAAGTAGCAATGTCTTCGCCGTTAGCGAGGATTTCTGTTGTATCGACACTTAGAGTTATTGGCTTCGTTTCTTCGACAGGAGGTTTTGGTTTACAAGATGTTACATACAACAATATCAACAATGAGAGGTAAAATACTTTTTTCATATCAGTTTGATTTTGAATTTTAATAGAATTTGGCAAATATACAAAGAATTAATAATTTATGGCAATATGAAAGGTATTATTAGGAATTATTATTTCAACAAAAGCGTTAAAATATATATCTTTGTCAAAAAGAAAATCTACCATGAAAAAATTCATTGATTTATTAAAACATAGACGCAGCTGTCGTCAATTCTCAGAAGAAATTATTGATAATGAATCTATTGATTATATCTTAAAATCCGCTTTGATGTCACCATCAGGGCATCGTCGTACTCCTTGGGAATTTATCGTAGTTGAAGACAAGAGAACTCTTAAAGCATTGTCGGTGAGCAAGGCATCAGGAGCAACACTTATTGAAAAAGCTGCTGCTGCAATTGTTATAACAGCCGACACAACAAAAACAGATGTCTGGATTGAGGATTGTTCAATTGCAAGTATCAATATGCAACTTGCGGCAGAAGAATTAGGTCTTGGCAGCTGCTGGGTTCAGATTCGTCTCCGCGAAGACAGTGAAGGCAATTCCGCCAATGATAATGTAAAGTTGTTACTCGGAATCCCAGAACAATTCTCGGTACTTTCTATAATCGCGTTAGGTCATAAAGAACATGAATCTCAACCTTTTGACGAGAATGATTTAAAATGGAATAAGGTTCACAGAGGAAAATTTGAAAATAATAATTACAAATGATAGTGGAGACGCGTCAATCACACCTAAGCATAATGAATAATGTGTGATTGACATGAATAAGAAAAGAGACACCACAGTGTGACGTCTCTACTTTTGAGGTACCAGACGGAGTCGAACCGCCGTACAAGGTTTTGCAGACCTCTGCCTAGCCACTCGGCCATGATACCTTTTGCGAGTGCAAAGATACAACATTTTTTCAAACCACAAACATAATTACAAAAAAATTAACAAAATAATTTTGAGGTGGTTTTAGTTCACTAATCTACGCGAATGTTTTTAGGGAATTTCTATAAATTGCTTTGCGAGTGATTTATGATTTTATCTTTGAGAAGATTTTTGTTTTTCTCGAAAGAGCATAGCGAGCTATGTGATTGAGAGAAAGATAAAAAGATTCCAAAGAGAAACATAAAGCACGCAAAAGTTATTAATATGATTGTCAAAATTTATTTAAACGGGGAATTTATAGAAGTTCCCTTTACATTAAATATACAATTCATAGCCGTTAGCTTCAGTCTCCATCTTTGGACTTTCATCTTTAGACTTTAGACTTTTTTCTTTTGCCTCAATTATTCATCGTCAACTCCAAACAGACGAAATTCATCTTTCCTCCGATAGGAGGATTCATTTTTCTAATTTTCAACATCGCGTCTTTGACATCAGGGAATTGTTCTTTCACAGCATTCAAGATACGACGTCCAACGTGTTCTATAAGTTTAGAAGGTATCATCATCTGCTCCTTGACAACCTGATAAACCGCCGAATAATCTACAGTGTCTTCTAATTCATCAGTAAGTTCAGCTTTGCTTGTGTCGACTTCCATCGTCAAATCCAAACTGAACCAAGTGCCTATCTTCTGCTCTTCTTCAAAATGACCATGATAGGCGTAAAATTCCATATTTTCTATTGTAATCTTTGACATAATGATATATTTAGTCACAGAGACTCAAAGTCGCAAAGTTACAAAGCTCTGCGTCTTTGAGTCTCTGAGTCTTTAGTCTTTAAGCAAGCACCTCGAGTCCTTTGTCGATTCTCTTAACAGCTTCTTCTTTGCCGAGGAGTTCTAAGATTTCGTGGATGTGTGGTCCTTTGCCGGCACCGACAAGCATCAAACGTAATCCGTTCATCACAGGTCCCATGCCGAGTTCGTTGGAGGTAATCCATTCGTTCAAAACCTTCTCAATATTTTCTGCTGAGAAATCATCAATGCTTAAAATCAACTCTTTCGCCATTCTCATCAGCTCAGGAGAGTTTTCTTTCCAGCGTTTCTTAACAGTAACTTCGTCGTATGTCGTTGGTTCCTCAAAGAAGAAGAAACTCTGATCCCATAATTCTTTCACGAAGTTGACGCGGTCTTTGACTAAACCTGCCACTTTCACAACATAATCTCTGTCAGCTTTGATGCCCTTTTCTGTTTCAAGCCATTGGAGATATTCCTCACCTACTTCCTCACTCGATTTCTTCAAGAGATATTCGTGGTTGAACCATTTTGTCTTATCCACATTGAAACGAGCTCCCGATTTGTTGCAGTGTTCAAATGAGAAGGCTTCAATAAGTTCTTCCATAGAGAAAATTTCTTGTTCCGTTCCTGGATTCCAACCGAGAAGTGCCAACATATTGATGAAAGCCTCTGAATAATATCCAGATTCTCTATAACCTGAAGAGACTTCACCGCTCTTAGGATCGACCCAACGAAGTGGGAATACTGGGAATCCGAGGCGGTCGCCATCGCGCTTGCTGAGTTTGCCGTTGCCGTCAGGTTTCAACAACAATGGAAGATGCGCGAACTCTGGTGCTTCCCAACCAAATGCCTGATATAAAAGAACATGCAATGGCATTGAAGGCAACCATTCCTCACCACGAATCACGTGAGAAATCTTCATCAAATGGTCATCGACGATGTTAGCCAAGTGATATGTTGGCATTCCGTCTGACTTAAAGAGAACTTTATCGTCTAATGTATTTGTATTCACTTTGATATCGCCGCGAATAATGTCGTGCATTCTAACTTCGTAGTTTTCTGGCATCTTGAAACGCACTGTATAAGGCACGCCCTCAGCAATCATTTTCTCTACTTCTTCTGCACTTATTGTAAGCGAGTTACGTAATGTCTTACGGCTTTCGGCATTATATATAAAGGTCTTCTTCTGACTTTCTGCTTCAGCGCGATATTTGTCAAGTTCTTCGGCTGTATCGAAGGCATAATATGCAAAACCTTTTGCTATCAGCTCATCGCTGTATTGTTTGTATAAAGGCTTGCGGTCACTTTGTCTGTACGGACCATATTCTCCACCGACGATGTCGCTCTCATCGAATTTGATGCCGCACCAATCTAATGATTTCACTATATAATCTTCTGCGCCTGGAACGAAACGTGTCTGGTCGGTATCTTCGATGCGAAGAATCATCTTACCGCCATTTTTCTTGGCAAAAAGATAGTTATATAAAGCTGTCCTGACGCCGCCTATATGAAGCGGTCCTGTTGGACTTGGAGCAAAACGTACACGTACTTCTTTCATATTTTTTATTTTTTTTTGCAAAAATAATAGTTTTTTACACACCTATACTATCGAAAAATGCAATTACATCGATAATTTTTAAGCTATTTTTATTTGTTAAAAATTCTGTTGTCCGTTGACCGTTGTCTGTTGACAATTTATTATCTTTGCAGGTTATTAAATTAGGTGTAATGTACTCTGACGAGAAAAAGTCATACAATAATATTTTGTTAGATAAAATCAATTCATTCATTAAGAAATTTTATCTTAACAAGCTTATTCAAGGTGTTTTGATAGGCACAATTTTGATAATTGTGTTTTATCTGACTTTCAGTGGTATAGAGTATTTTTCATGGTTTCCAGGAAAGATTAGGTTTATACTTCTCGTTACGCTGATTTCTTTACTTTCTATTGTATCTTTTATTTACTTTGTTATTCCTCTTACTAATTTAATACGTTTCAGAAAAAAAATGTCTGACAAAGACGCTGCCATTCTTATTGGTAGATTTTTCCCTGAAATTAAAGACAAACTTCTTAATACTCTTCAACTTACAGATAATATCAACAACAATCCCGACAACGAACTGCTTATCGCGACAATAGAACAACGAGCCAAGAATCTTCAACCCATTAAGTTTAGCGATGCTGTAAATCTTAAAGAAAATTATAAGTATCTTAAAATTTTTGGCATTGTATTCGTAACATTATTTGCTCTTATCATCTTTGCACCTAACTTCTCAAAAAAACCTGTTGAAAGAATCATCAATTATGACAAATTCTATGAAAAACCGCTTCCTTTCCAAGTAAGTCTTCAGTCCAAGGAAATTGAAGTTATCCAAGGAGATGATTTGGAATTTAAGATTCACGTCACTGGCGAAAAAATCCCTGAATCTTTTTATGTGAATACTTCAACAGGCACACGAACTATGTCGAAACTTTCAACTAACGACTTTCGCTTTATTTTTAACAATGTTTATCAGTCTGAAAGTTTTCAAATTACTGCTGGAGAATACGTTAGCCCAGAAATAAAGATAATTGTCAACCCATCGCCAACCTTACTTCATTATGAAACGGAACTGGTTTTCCCAAAATATATTAACAGAAAAAAAGAAACATTATCAGGAAAGACACGAATTTTGGTTCCTCAAGGCACTGACGTGAAATTCATTTTCCATACTTCCGATGTATGCTCGATGAATATTATGTATGATTCTGCAAATCACAATATTACATCTAAAACTGATGTTTATGAATATCGTTTCAAAGCTTTACGTACATCGAAGTTTTATGTAAATGTTTCGAATCAATGGAGCGAAGGCAATAACCAGATTCCCTTTACTGTTGAGGTGATTCCTGATGCTTATCCAGAAATTCAGGTTCAACCTTTTAACGAAAATTTTTCTAAGCAAACATATTATTCTGGACTTGTTGCTGACGATTATGGATTTTCAAAATTGCTTTATCATTTTGAAGTTGAAAACAAACCAAATCAGTCTTTTGTGAAAAGAATTAACATTGACAAAAGAGATATTCGCACATCTTTTTACTATAGTATTGATTTAGATACTCTTACAATGTATCCAGGAGATGAAGTAAAGACCTATTTTGAAATTTGGGACAATGATGGAATTAATGGTTCTAAATCAAGGCGTTCTGAATTGTTTTATATAAGTTTGCCAACTCGTGAAACTCTTGATTCTCTTGCAAAAGCCACTGAAAAAGATGTTATTTCTAAGTTAGAAGAAAAGACAAATGATTTGAATCAGCTTCGTAAAGACATTGAAGAAATGATAAAAGACTTGATGTCGAAGAAAGAGTTGGACTGGACTGATAAAGAGAAGATCAAAGAACTTCTTGAGAAGCAAGAAGAGATTCAGGAGGAATGGAAAGAGGTTCAGGAAGAGCAAAAAGAACTTAAAGAGTTTATGGAACAGAACGAGCTTATATCTGAAGAACTTCTGAAGAAACAAGAACAGATTAACAAGTTGTTCGAGGAGGTCATTCCTGACGATATGAAGAAGTTGATGGAAGAACTTGAAAAGATGCTCAGAGATATGCCGCGTGAAAAAATGCAACAAATGATGCAAGATCTAAAGAAGAATAACAAAGAACTTCAGGAAATGATGGATAGAAATCTTTCTCTGCTTGAGCAATTGAAAGTTGAAAAAGATTTTAACGAACTGATTGACAAGATGAATGAATTGTCAGAAAAGTTAGAGAATACCAATGAGTCGAACAACGATTCTCTCAGCGCGCAAGATGCTAAGAGTCAATTTGATAAATTGTCGCAGGAATTAGATTCGATTATCCAAAAGAACAATGGTTTGCAAGAACCTTTTAACATATCCAAGGACGAACAGATGGAGTCAGAAATTAATAGCGATTTAGACGAAGCTGGCGAGATGGAAAAAAGCGGCGATGACAAAGGTTCGATCCAGAAGAAAAATGAGGCTGGCAAGAAGATGAAGGAAATGACCGAAAATATGTCTATGAACATGATGATGTCGGGCATGGAGAAGTTGGCTGAGGACGCACATTTGGTTAGAATATTATTAGAGAATGTAGTACGCTCTTCGCATGAGGAGGAGAAGTTGATGAGCGATGTCGGCAATATGAAAAAAGATGACCCAACCTTATCAGAAAAGATCAGTCGTCAGAAGGAGATTGTTGACAATTTTGCGATGGTTGAAGATTCTTTAAGAAGAATGGCTATGCGTCAGCCAAATATTCAGAATTTTATATTTACTGAATTGCAAATAATTGGCAATCAGTTAAATATTGCCATGAAGGACATGAATGAAATGAAGTTATCTGCTGCGACTTCTCGCCAACAAAGAGCAATGATGTCGATGAATAATCTGGCTTTGATGCTATCTGAATCGCTGAATGATATGAATGAGAGCATGATGGAATCGAGTGGTTCATGTTCCAAACCTAAGAACAGCAAGAAACCCCAGAAGGGAAATCAAAGCATGAAAAACATGAAAGACTTGCAGGAGCAACTTGGAAAGCAACTGGAGCAGATGCGCAAAGAGATACAGCAACAACAAAAAGATGGGAAACCACAACAGTCAATGAGCGAAGAGTTTGCACGTATGGCTGCACAACAAGAAATGTTGCGTGAACAAATGCAGAAGATGCTGGAAGAAATGAAAAAAGATGGAATGACAGGAGACGACGGCATTAACAAAATCATAAAGGATATGGAAAAATTGGAGGAGGATCTCGTAAACAAGAAAATAACAAATCAAACCATAAAACGTAATCAAGAGATTCTGTCCAGAATGTTAAAAGCACAGAATGCTCAGGAGGAACGCGAAAAAGAAGAGAAACGTAAGTCCAGAGAATTTCAAGGAAGTTATGAAAAACATAAAATTGACGAAATAAAGTATCAGGAAAATTTGAAAAGACAGCAAGAGTTTCTGAGGATGAACAGCATCGAATATCAGCCGTTCTACAGGTCAAAAATCAACGATTATTTTTTCAAAAAGAACATGAATAAAGCGGAGGAAAGCAATGATTAATATAGAATTTATCGATACAGAAATACTGACAGAGGAGATGTCGGATGTTAAGGATTGGATTAGAGATTTTGTCAGAAGTTATGAGAAAGAGGTTGGTGAATTGTACTACTTCTTCTGTAGCGATGAGTATTTGTATAAGATGAATATTGATTTGTTAGGTCACGATTTTTATACTGATATTATAACATTCCCATTAAATGAATGCGAGGAGATTTTGTCAGCCGAGTTTCATATTAGCGTAGATAGAGTCAGGGAGAATGCCGTCACTTTCGAGCGGAGTTTCGAGGATGAGTTGCACCGAGTTATGGCTCACGGAGTCTTGCATTTGATTGGTTTTGATGATTTGTGTGAGGAAGACGAGAAAGAGATGAGAAATCAAGAAGAGAGATGTCTCTTAATGAGAACTATTAATTGATATATAAACAGTTAGAATAAATGTTTCACGTGAAATAAATAGCAGAATATGATTTTTGACAAGTATGACATCATCGTTGTTGGAGGCGGACACGCCGGTTGCGAGGCTGCAGCGGCAGCCGCTAATATGGGAAACAAAACACTTCTCATTACGATGAACATGAACGCCATGGCTGCCATGTCGTGCAATCCAGCTGTAGGTGGTATAGCAAAAGGACAGATTGTTCGCGAAATAGACGCACTGGGAGGACAAATGGGAATAATAGCGGATAAGACGATGATTCAATTTAGAATGCTGAACAAATCAAAAGGTCCCGCCGTGTGGAGCCCTCGAGTGCAAAGCGACAAGTTTGAGTTTGCTGCCGAATGGAGAAACGTCTTGGAAAAAACGAAAAACCTCGAATTCTGGCAAGACCACGTCGATTCATTGATTGTAGAGGGCGACATCATCAGAGGCGTGCATTGCCAAATGGGCGGTGACATTTATTCCAAAACCGTAATCTTGACTAATGGAACTTTCCTGAACGGAAAGATTTTTATAGGAGAAAAGTCATTCTCTGGGGGAAGAATCTCAGAAAGCGCGAGCCATGGAATTACCGAACAACTCGTTGCTTTAGGATTCGAAGCTGATAGAATGAAAACCGGAACACCTATGCGCATAGACGGCAGAAGTATAGACTTTAGCAAACTGTCAGAACAAAAGGGCGACGACGACGTAACAGGATTTTCATACCTCGAAGTAGAGAAACCCAAACAACAAAGAAGCTGCCACATCGCTTATACATCACGTGAAGTACATGATATTTTAAGAACAGGTTTTGAAAAATCACCACTTTTTACGGGAAGAATCAAGGGTATAGGACCTCGTTATTGCCCTAGTATCGAAGATAAAATCGAACGTTTCGCTGACAAAGATATGCATCAGCTATTCGTGGAACCAGAAGGAAGAACAACAGTGGAGTACTATCTTAACGGTTTCAGTTCTTCACTGCCCGAAGATATACAATTCAAAGCCCTAAGACATATCGAGGGTTTTGAGAATGCAAAAATCTTCCGTCCCGGATACGCAATTGAATACGACTTCTTCCCTCCTAACCAACTTTATCATAGTTTGGAAACACATCAAATTCACGGATTGTTCTTTGCAGGACAGATAAACGGAACAACGGGTTACGAAGAAGCAGCTGCTCAGGGTCTGATGGCGGGCATCAACGCTCATCAATTCATTCACGATTTAGCCCCCGTGGTCTTACGCAGAGATGAGGCTTACATTGGCGTTCTTATTGACGATTTAATCACAAAGAGCGTAGATGAACCATATAGAATGTTTACCAGTCGCGCTGAATATCGTATATTATTGCGTCAGGATAATGCCGATGCTCGTCTCACAGAAAAAGGATTTGAAATCGGCCTCGCCACGGAAGAACGCCTGAATCATTACAAGAATAAATACGAAAAAGTTAATGAATTAGTTAACTTTTTAAAAACAACGAACATAAGTCCTGATAAAATAAATAGCCTGCTCAAATCAAAAGGTACACCTGGCATTGCAAATAAAATGCGTCTATCGCAGATTCTTACTCGCCCACAGATTAATCTTGTTGACATGATGACTTGCGTGGATTATCTTAAAAACAATTATGATTTGAGTTATGAATCTGTCAGAAATATTATTGAAGAAGCAGAAATAATAGTGAAGTACGAAGGTTATATTGAAAAAGAAAGAGAAGTTGCCGATAAATTAAATAGATTGGAAGACGTAAAACTTAGTCCTAATTTCGATTATTATGCATTGAATTCTCTTACAATGGAAGCCAGAGAAAAACTGACTAAGCACAAACCTCAAACATTGGGACAAGCAAGCAGAATTAGCGGAATCTCCCCCGCAGACATCTCTGTTATCGTCGTATTCCTCGGCAGATAGTTTCACGTGAAATATTGTTATAAATTATTGAAATAAAATATTATGAATAAAAAATGTCCTTGGTGCGGTTCCGAAAACAATCATCAGTTTCTGAAGTTAAAAGATTATTTTCTTACTCAAGAAGAATTCGAAATAATGGAATGCGATGATTGCAAACTTTTATTTACTTACCCCTGCCCTGCTCCTGATAAAATTGGCAGTTATTATAAATCTGAGGATTATTTAAGTCATAACGAAGAAAAAAAAGGACTATTTGCAAAAATTTATAACATAGTTAAAAAGAGAAATATTAAGAATAAATTCAATATTGCTTTTGATGGATTTCAAAAATACACTCAAAATCCTAAAATATTGGATATTGGCTGTGGCATTGGCGATTTTCTGCTATACGCAAAAAACAATGGTTGCAATGTGGCAGGAATAGAACCTGACGATAATGCACGAAAAATTGCAGAAAAAAAACTAGATAGCAAGGTTTTATCTCCAGACGAATTGCAAAATATTCCTGACAATTCGTTCGATATCATAACAATGTGGCACGTTCTTGAACACGTTGATAATCTTAAAATCGAAATATATCATCTTCAAAGAATTTTAAAAAAGAACGGAAAATTAGTTCTAGCACTGCCAAACTATAAATCTTTCGACGCAGTATATTATAAAGATAAATGGGCTGCATACGATGTTCCTCGACATCTAAACCACTTTTCTAAAGAAAGCATAAACAACATTTTCAAGCCAACAGAGCTTCAACAAATTGATACTAAACCACTTAAATGGGATAGTTTTTATATCTCAATGCTGAGTGAACAATATATGAATAATAAAAATAGTTTTGTAAACGGTTTATTAATTGGTTGGAAATCAAACATAAAAGCAAAGAAAAACATGGAATATTCAAGTTTGGTATATGTATTTAAAAAATGAATCACTATTTACCTGAAAAATACGTCAAAATGCATAATTCTTTAAAAATGCAATTTTAAGGCGATTTAAGAGGCTTTAGGTCGTTTATGAATTATGAGTCGGAAAAATAAAAATAATCGTTTAAATCGAATGTTAAAATTAGGGCATAAATCTTGATACTAATTCGCTGATTTATAGTTAAAAAGACAAATATCGTTGTTTTATGGAGAAAAAAAACATTCTAAAAGAGTCTCTGTGTCTGTTTTTACTCTTGCTGATAGTAATTCTTAGCAATATTATCATCAAGTCAAATAACAGCGAAGATAAGGTTTTAAACAAAATTTATTCCTCGCTCGAAAAAATTCAGACAAAACACGACAGCATCTCCTCCGACTTCCAAATCGATTTTGAAAACGTAATAGAAAATCCAAAAAAGAAATTTGCAACCGACGAAGAAAATATTCCAGCAATTTACATCTACAAAAACGACAGCCTGATTTATTGGAATTCCAACATAAATGACCCTCAAACTTTATTGCGCAAGATCTCGTCAAGCAATAGCATCTTTAAACAAGGTCGCAGCGATTATTTCGTAACTCTTACAAAAGTCGATTCCATAAAATTTTTCACTTCTTCCCCACTCTGTCATCATAATAGCTATAAAGAATTTGATGACATTTTTATTCCAACGAAAATAAACGGCTCGTATGAAATGTGTTTCAACATAAACAACGAAACTATAACTTGCGAACTGGACTACTCTGCAAAAATGAACGGATTTTGCTCTTATATCATCGGAATTCTGCTGATTGCAATACTTATTTTAAGCCTGGTAATTTCGCATCAATTGATACAAAAGCATTACAAAGGAAGAAATAATTATTTGTTTTTTCTCGTCGCAAGCATACTGATTTACCTTATAATAATAACACTTCATAATAATCTTTTTATTTCAAGTTCGGAATTGTTCGGCAAATCATGTCTTATAGAAAATTGCAAATACTCTTTCAGTCTTGGAACACTCGCCGTATTCGCAATAGTTTTCTTCAGCAACGTCATAATATTATCTTTAAATCTTAATAAAGAATTACAATTGAAAAATTATGTGCGAATTTTATTGAGCAGTTCGACATTAATTTTCATAATATTATTCTATACGTTTCTCATCTTCGAGCTCATTTCTAATATAAACATCCCATTCTCGTTTCTGCAAATTTACGATACAGTCGCTGACAGTTATATATTTCTTGTTATTGTAGGAATTCTCACCTGCGCCATGATTGTGCTGACTCAGAGTCTGATGCGAATTCTCATTTCAGAAAAGCAATCGTATTTATGGTCACTACTCTCTCTGCTGATATTTGGCGGAGTTTTTGAAATAATAATCAACAATTTTATAGTACTGCACTACTCAATTTTAACAAACATAATAGCAATTCTTTTCTATAGCATCCTAATCTGGGAGAAAAAAAGCAAGTTGAAAGCTAAGTCAGTGATTAAAGATATATGCATTATAACACTGATGACCATACAGTTAACATATATTCTATATCTCATAAATGAGACAAAGGAAAGAGAAGAAATGGAATGGTTTGCGTCAATTGTTGGCGATGAATCTGACGATAATTTTGAGGAATCTGTTATCAAGGTAAGCAATTCTCTGAAAAATGATAAAAATCTTATTCTTTGGCAAAAGAACAACAGTTTCCCTTCAGACGATAGTATCTTAAATTATTTTAACAAGAATTATTTTAACATAAAAGAAATTAAGGATTATAATAAAGTTGTCACAATTTGTGACACTAATACGATTCTGGTTCTTCAAGATTTCGATGGTTACGAGGTAAATTGCAATAATCTTTTTAACGAAATTTTGGAGAATAACGATACGAAAAAAATCAATGATGAACTGACTCTTATAGACGATCCTACGACAGATAGTTACTACATTTTAAAACTCGACCTCTCTCCTATTGATTCCACACATATAAATACTTGCTACGTAGAGTTTTATAAAGAATATATCCTAAATCACATAGGCATTCCGGAATCTATTACATTACACGAAAATATCATAACACCTAAACTCACAAACTATTCATTCTGCTGTTATAGAGACACAATATTGCAATATAAATTCGGATTCTATAATTATCCAAATGAGTTGAACAATTTCAGACACAGAAAAGAAGTATATGTTAAAACACATATATTCAAGCATTTAACAAAAGTTACGGATAATAAGACAATTGTTGTTACAGTGGAAAAACCACGCATGATGGACATAATCGCTCCATTCTCCTACATATTTATAATACTATCGTTGATGTACTATTATAACGTAAGATTTATTAAGAAACATACAATCAAGGAGATAAGGAAAAGTTTCCATGGAAAGATGCAACTAACTATAATTCTGACGCTTGGATTTTCTTTCTTAGTCGCTGGACTTACCTCGTTTATTTTCATTAACAATTCATTAAATAAAAAAACTAGACAATTTCAATATGAAAAGAACAAGACAATTGTTAAAAGTATAGAGAATGATTTTGATAATTATGACATCTCCAACCCTGAGTATCTTAGAAAATTTAAGGAAAACCACTTTACAGATATTAACATTTACGACTTAAACGGAAATCTGGTAAATACAACTCAACCAAAACTTTATGACGAATATAAGTCAAGGATTATCAATAGAGAAGCATTTGAGATAATTAAGCTTAGAAATAGAATGTTTTATTCTTGCGAAGAAAATATTGACGGAACGAATTACAATTCTTCATACTATGCTTTAAAAGATAAAAATGGAAATACTCATGCGATTATTAACATTCCATATTTCGATAACAGAAACGCAAGCCTCAGCAGTGTGTCAAATTTTATCATAACATATATTAACATAATTTTAGTTTTAATGGGAATTTCTGCTTTAGTAGTAATTTTGATGACTAGAAAAACTATCAAACCATTGGAAATCATACAAGATAGAATGCAGAAAATAAGTCTCGGAGAGAAGAATGAAATTATTGAATGGAAGAGCAACGATGAAATTGGTGATTTGATAAAAATATATAATCAGCTTATTAAGGAATTGGAAATCAGCGCGAACAATTTGATGCGTTCGGAAAGAGAGACAGCGTGGAGAGAAATGGCTCGCCAAGTTGCTCATGAGATCAAAAATCCGTTAACACCTATGAAACTCAACATTCAGTTCTTGCAGATGGCATGGGATGAGAAAAATCCTGACATCGATAGAAAAATGAGAGAGACAACAAAATCTGTTCTGGAACAAATTGAAATTCTTTCTAACATTGCAACGGCATTCTCCGATTATGCAAAACTTCCAAAGAAAAACATCGAAGAATTTGATATTAAGGAGTTGATAATAAACACAATAAATCTTTACGATAATAACGAGAACATTAGGATCTTGTTTAGTGAAGAAAACTCGCCAGATTATAGAATCAGTTCTGACAAGAACAATTTAGGTATTGTTTTAAGTAATATCTTGAAAAATGCAATTCAAGCGATTGGGAGAAAAGAAGACGGTTTGATAGAGATTAATATAAAAGATTTTACAGAAAAATTCTTAATAGAAATTAAGGATAATGGATGCGGAATAGGTGAAGAGGAAAAAAAGAAAATCTTCATGCCGAATTTTACAACAAAATCAAGCGGGATGGGAGTCGGACTTTCAATAGTTTATGATATTTTAGAAACACTGGGTGGCAGCATCAATTTTGAAAGCGAAATAGGGAAAGGAACGACATTCATAATTGAAATTAAGAAGTAAATTATTATATTTGCAGGTTATAAAAATTATCGTTATGAGAAGATTGATTTACAGTTTGATAATTGCCTTGTTCCTCGGCAATTATTGTTCGGCACAAAACAACGTGATTGAACAAGAACTACAAGAGTTTATTAGAGAAACAAATGATGAGATGTTAAGTGTCAACATCATTTTCAAGTCACAAATAGATAGAAATGAACTCAATGCCAAAGCGAGTCATCTCAAGAACAAACAAGCCAGACGCGAGTTTGTCATTAACGAACTAAAACTTTTCTCAGAGAAATCGCAACATGAAGTCCTTTCAATAATCAATTCTGAGAAAAGAAACGGAAAGGTCTCCGATGTCACTTCTCACTGGCTTTCGAATTCAATCACCTGTACAACCACAAAAGATGTAATCTATGAATTATCAAAACGCGATGATATTTTGATGATCGGTCATAATGTTGACAGAAACGCTCTTTTGACAGACAACAGTCAACCAACAACAGTCAACACAGATAAAACAAAAGCAGAACCAGAAATTACGAGTAACATAATACAGATTAACGCTCCCGAAGTATGGGAACAAGGTTATACTGGAGAAGGTGTTTTAGTAGCTATCTTAGATACTGGCGTAAATTACGAACATCCCGACTTAGCAGATCATCTCTGGGACGGCGGTGCGCAATATCCTAATCACGGATATAATTCGTATGACGACAATAACAACACTATGGACAACAGAGGTCACGGAACACATTGCGCCGGAATTATCTGTGGCGATGGCACCTCAGGAAAACAAACAGGTGTTGCTCCTAATGTGACACTGATGTGCGTAAAGACATTGAATGACAATGGAAATACAAACGCTAACGCAATATGTTCTGGAATGGAGTTCGCCGTAGAGCACGGAGCACAAATCTTGAGCATGTCGTTAGGAATAGCAAACTCTTCAATCTCCGATAGAACCATGTTACGTCAGACTTGCGTCAACACCTTAGAGGCAGGTGTGATAGCGGCAGTATCTGCTGGCAACGACGGCGGTTCCATGAATACCAATCCTATTCCTAACAACGTGAGAGTTCCTAGCAGCTGCCCTGCTCCATGGATTCATCCCGACCAACAAGTCAATGCAGGCGAGACATCATGCGTTGTTTCTGTCGGTTCGGTAAACGGCAACGACGTCGTCTCTGTTTTCTCCTCCCGCGGTCCAGTGACATGGCAGGAGACATCATACGGCGACTATCCTTACGACCCAGGAATCGGACTTATCCGTCCCGACATTTGCGCACCAGGAGCCGACATAATCTCGTTGAATTATTCTGATGACGGTTACGCCAAGTTGTCAGGAACATCGCAGGCAGCACCTTGCGTGGCTGGCGTGATGTGTCTGATGCTTTCTAAGAAACCAGAGATGACACCAGAAGAGATAAGCATGGTCTTGGAAAACTCTGCATTTAAAATCTCGGAAAATAAAAACAACGATACAGGCTCTGGCAGAGTTGACGCCCTCGCCGCAATCAACACAATCAATATGGGCGCATTGGTCTTCAACGATGTTACTATCAACGATGAAAACGCAAACAACAAAATAAATCCAGGCGAAGAAATTAATTTCGACATCGACTTCGAAAACATCTCGTCAGAGACAATCAGCAACGTAACAGCAAAATTAACCTGTGATAATGAATGGGTCAATATAACAAAGGCTGAATCTGTAATATCTAATGCAGCGGCTAATCAAATCTTTTCATTAGAAAACGCTTTCACTATCGAAATGGATGAAGATGCTCTTGGCAAGACTACACTTTATTTCGACGTGGAATTCTATGACAATGCTAACAATATTATCTCTAAGACAAGATTTATCGAAACGATATATGGCAGCATAGTCAGATATTCATCGATAGCGATAGAGAACGATGACGATGGAGACGGCATCCTCGAACCTGGAGAAAATGCCGATCTGAGAGTATACATCAATAATGAAGGTAATGAAATCGCTTTGGGATTGACCGGCACTTTATCGTGCAACAATGGCATCGTCACAATTAACGAAACGGAATCGGAGTTCAATTGCATCGCTCCTGACGGCTCAGCTTCGGCTTTGTTTAATGTTACAGTGTCGGAAGCTGGAGGTGTCACAAACATACCTCTCAGTTTAGTTGTAAAAGATAAATTTAATAAGATAAGAAGTTTCGACATCAACTACGGAATATCATGCGACATAACATATACTTTGAAAGACGAATACGGCGACGGATGGAACGGAGCTAAAATCATTGCTCACTATAGCGACGGCTCGCCTGACGACACTTACACTATAACAAGCGGAGGAGAAGCGACTTTTACCAAGACCTTAAATTCGGGAGTGGAAGTTTCATTAGAATGGAAAAACGGTGGCGTCGATGCAGAATGTAGCTATATCGTAAGCTACGAAAGCGGAGTTGAAATATTCAGTGGCAAAGGTCGTCAACAAGGAACATTCTTCAGCTGGATCTACGACTGCTCTTGTCAAAGCATAATGATACAGAACTGCGAAAGCGTAAAGAACTTTAACGTGATAGTAGGTAACAATTCTGTTGAGTTGAAATGGGAAAAACCCGATACAGAAGGCGTAGTACATTATGAAATATATCGTGATACCGAACTCATCGCCACAACAGAAGATCTTTCATTCACAGAAAACGACTTGGAAAACGGCACATATTATTATAATGTAAGACCTGTTTATGAAAATTGCTATGGTGCGATAGAAGGACAAGAAGTCACATATACATTAAATGTAGACGAGACAAACATAACTGATGTTACGATTTATCCTAATCCTGCACGAGATTTTGTAAAATTGTCAACAGTCAACGGTCAACAATCAACGGTCAGAATATATAACGCATTTGGAATGTTAGTGGATGAAATAGAGTTTGATTCTGAAGAGATGGAAATTAATCTCTCAGACTATAATCCTGGAATTTATTTTATTAGCGTTGAATCCGAAAACGGAAACGTCGTAAAGAAAATAGTGAAATATTAATCTGAATAATTTATGAAGAATCCGATAAAGGCGTTAGCGGGACAGACTGTGATTTATGGACTTGGCACAATAGTTCCAAGATTACTGAACTATCTGCTCACGCCTTTTTATGTACGTGTCTTCGTCTCGGGCGAATACGGACAGATCTCCGAATTGTACGCTTGGATCGCTTTACTGTTAGCGATATTGACTTTCGGAATGGAGACCACATTTTTCCGTTTCTCACAAAAAGAAGACAGCGGGAAAGTGTTCAATAACGCCGAGACTATAGTACTTCTGATAACTGCAATATTCCTCATCCTTTACGGATTCTTTTACAAATCGTTCGCTGAATTAATACATTACGAGTTTAACACACATTACGTACTTCTATTAGGTATAATAGTCGCTATTGATGCTGCTGCCGCGATTCCTTTCGCGATGCTGAGAAAAGAGAATAAAGCAGGTCGTTTCAGTCTGATAAAGACATTGAACGTCTTGACAAACATCTTTTTCAACATCCTGTTCTTGGTCATCATTCCGGAGAAATCGATGATGATAGCGGAAAGGATCTTCGGGGAACAGACGTCGCTTCTTATATGGGTCTTCATCTCCAATATCTTAGCAAGCCTCCTTAATCTGATTCTACTATCACCGCAACTTTCAAGATTAAGAATAAGTCTCGACAAAGAACTGATAGTTCCTATGTTGAAATATTCATTCCCTATTTTGCTGATAAGTTTGGTAGGAATGGTAAATGAAGTCGCCGACAAGATTTTAATCAAATATCTCGTCACGATTCCAGATGAAACCACTTTAGCGATGATGAACATAACAGGAGAAGAATATGCCATGCAACAGTTAGGGATCTATTCCGCTAACTTCAAGCTCGGCGTCCTGATGACGATTTTCATCCAGATGTTCCGTTTCGCTTCGGAACCGTTCTTCTTCGGTCACGCCAAAGACCGTAACGCCCCTACATTATACGCTAAGGTGATGACATATTTCGTGATATTCTGTCTGCTCATCTTCCTTGGCGTGATGTTCTACATGGACATACTTCAACATTTCGTCGGAAGAAACGGCAGCGACTACAGAGAAGGATTACGTATCGTTCCGATAATCCTTATCGCCAATATGTTCTATGGAATAGTCTTTAATCTCTCGATATGGTTCAAACTCTCCGACAAGACTTATTACGGAACCATAATAGCGGTGATAGGCTCGATTGTGACATTATTGTGCTTCTTCATATTGATACCGAGAATAGGATATATGGGAGCTGCCATCGCACATTTGGCGTGCTACACAGTGATGATGTCGGTATCATATTTCTGGGGACAGCGCATCATGCCGATACCATATCAGATAGGAAGAATCACGATTTATTGTATCGTAACCGCAATATTGTTTTTCGTAAGTACGTTAACATCAGAGATGAGTGCCTTATTGGAACTAAGTCTGAACACAATGATGATATTGATGTTCTTAGGTATAGTTTTCATAATGGAAAGAAAAAATCCACTTAAAATAGAATAAATAAAAACAAAAAATAATTATCATGGAAGTAAAAATAGTTAACAAATCAGACAATCAACTACCTGCATACGAAACAGTTAACTCCGCAGGCATGGATTTAAGAGCATATTTGCCTGAAGGCGCAATAGTTATCAAACCATTGCAGAGAGTTTTGGTTCCTACGGGACTTTTCATGGAGATTCCTGAAGGTTATGAGGGACAGGTAAGACCACGCAGCGGCTTGGCAATAAAAAGCGGTATCACAGTGCTTAACACTCCTGGAACCATCGACGCCGACTACAGAGGCGAGGTGAAGATTATCCTCATAAACCTATCCGACACCGACTTCACTATCAACAGCGGCGACAGAATAGCGCAAATTATTTTCGCCAAATGTGAACAAATGGAAGTCGTAAATGTAGAGACCCTCAGCGAGACAGAAAGAGGCGCGGGCGGTTTCGGACACACGGGGAAACAGTGAACAATTGACAATTAATAGTTAAAATTTGTGCCCTGTAGAGACGCGTCAGTAGCACCATAAAATAAGAACAAATGTTGTTGTGATGTCTTAATAATCAAAAATTAGGAATTAGAAACAATGAATAGAGGCGGTTTTATATTATTATTTTTATCTTTATTCTTGGCAGATTGTGTTTTTTGTCAAGATGTCAATCAGATGCCTTCCATGGAGGAGGCAATGAAAAGCAAAAGCTTGGCTAAGAACGCAGAATATTTTTCGTTAGGTCTTGAGAATAAATACAATGAGAATTACGATATGGCTATCGAATATTTCGAAAAAGCCTTGGAAGCGTTTCCTGAAGATCATGCGAGCATGTATGAATTAAGCAATTTATATATGACAAGAAACTTACAAGAAAAAGGCTTCGAGATGATAAAGTCTGCCGTAGAACTCGACACTGTCAATAAATGGTATAAAATCCGTCTTGCCGAATTTCATAAATTAAACAACAATTACGAATCATTTATCAATATTTATAACAAACTTCTTGAGAATGAACCTAATAACCTAGAATATCTCGAGGCGTATATCGATGCTCTGCTTCATCTTGGAAGATATGAAAAAGTGACTGAGAAACTTGATGTTTATGAGGACAATATAGGCATTAACGAATATCTTTCTCTTCAGAAGATAGAGATTTACAATCTCTTAGGGAACAAGGATATGGTGCTTTTCGAGATGAAAAAACTAGCTGACGCCTTTCCTTATGAGACGCGATATCAATCTATGTTGGCTGAACTTTACGTTCAAAACAAACAAGACAAGGAAGCATTTGAAATATATCTGAAAATAAAGCAATTGCATCCAGAAGACCCATATATCAATATTTCTTTGATGGAATATTATCAGAAGCAGGGTGACTTGGATAAAGCATTCGAGGAATTTATTTTATCGATTAAGAATAAAAATCTGGATTACAACACGAAAGCTCAGATTTATGAATATTGGTTCGGTGAAAAATCAGGCGAGAATGAAAGTGTCGTGAAAGAAGCTAAATTGGCGGGTGAGGCTTTCATAGAAGCGCATCCCGATAAGGAATTGGGATATTATGTTATTGGAACTGTGTATTTTAATGATGATATTTTCGACAAAGCTCAGGAGTATTATTTAGAAGCAATAGAAAGAGACAGCAGCAATTTCATCTCATGGTATCAACTAGTTTTTGCAGACATCGAACTTAACAATTCTAAAAATTTGTATGAACATTCTTCCGCAGCAATGCGTTTCTATCCAGAACAGCCGATTTTCTACCTTTTCAACGGTGTTTCTTTGAGCGATATGAAAAAATATGAAGAAGCAATAAAAGTCTTTGAAAAGGGAAGATTTTTGTCGGCAGATAAAAAACTGACGGCTAATTTCGACACTTACATCGCCGATATTTATAACGTACTTGGAGATAAGGAAAAAATGTACCGTCAATACGATAGAGTTCTCAAAAACGATCCAGACAATATCTATGTGTTGAACAATTACGCTTATTTCCTTTCTTTGGATAATGTTCGCCTCGACGAAGCTTTGAAAATGTCGGCAAAAACAGTTGAGAAAGAACCTAAGAACGTGACATATTTGGACACTTACGCTTGGGTTTTATACAAAATGGAACGTTATAAGGATGCCAAGAAATGGATGGAAAAAGTGTTTTCTTACGACAAGAATCCGCAAGGTATCAATTATGAACATTACGGCGATATTCTGTATAAGTTAGGCGATACCAAAAAGGCTGTTCAGAACTGGAAAAAAGCAAAGAAAATAGGCGGAACTTCAGAGTTCATCGACCAAAAGATTAGGGATGAGAAGGTTTATGAATAATATAAGTCAACAGACAACAGACAACAGACAACAGTCATCATACACGAGTTATCGGAGTTTCTTGACTCTTAGTTCATGGTTCATAGCTCTTATTCTAATCGTCAGTTCTTGTTCTGTAAAAAAAGAGACATCGAATATCAGGATGTTATCTGCCAATCATATTGTAAAGGAAGTTGAAGATAATAAGTTCGAGTTTGACAATCTCGAGGCTAAGTTTACCGTTAATATTTTAGACGAAAAAGGGCGTAATGAGATGGGATTGAAAGGACAGCTGAGGATGCAGAACGACAGCGTGATATGGGTTTCCTTATCGCTGAAACTTGGCGTTGAAATAGCAAGAGTGATGATAACAGAGGATTCTGTAAAATTCATCAATAGGACAAACAAAACATATTTCTCAACAAACATCGATGGTCTCGACTCAATAATTGAAAATCCATTGTTGTCGGTACAAGGCTTACTGGTAGGAAACGATTTTCATATCAGAGACAATAAATATCAAGTTGAAATAGAAAACAATAGTTACAATCTTGAAACTAAACCTAAACATATATCAAAAATAGGAGAGGAAGAATTTATCACCAAAAATATTTACATCACACCTGAAAACTTTAAGATAAGCGAATATAAGACAACAACTTGTTTCATAAGAGAAGGTAAAGATAAAAATATTATCAGTTGTATAGAATCAAGTCTCAGTTACGATGATTTTCAGCAAATTAACGACAAATTAATTCCATCGAAAATAATCTTTGAAGACTCTTCGTTAGATGGTATTATTGAAATTAATTATACAGAAATAAAAGTAGGGGAGGAGTTAGAATTTCCTTTCAACATATCAAAAAAGTATAAAAGAATCCATAACAACTAATCAGAAACATACGAGAAAAATAAAAATATTTGAATTATGTCGAGAAAAAAAGTTAAAAACAGTCTCAGCACTTTCGTAAACACAATACTTGCCATTTTCGGTGAAAATCCTTTCAAACCGATGAATTATAAACAGATTGCCAAAATTATGTCGGTTCGCGACGCTGCTGGGAAGGACGTAATTCATCAGATTCTCGTCACTTTGTGCAACGAAGGAAAACTTATTGAAGAGCGTCCGTACCGTTATCTTCTTCATCCGGATTATATACATGAATACGGACCTAAGCAGCAGATTGTCATTGGAATTGTAGATATGAAGAATACAGGAAAGGCTTACGTCATTCCTGAAGAAGAAGGCGAAGACATTTTCATTGCTGCCAATAATACCGGCAAGGCTCTCCATGGCGATAAAGTCAAGGTGGCGATGTTTCCGAAACGTAAGAGCAAGAAAAACGAAGGTGAGATTATTGAGGTCATCGAACGCGCCAAGACGGATTTTGTCGGCATTTTCAGTTTGTCGCACGGCTTTGCTTTTGTCGTTCCCGACCGTCTTTCAATGCCACTGAGCATTTTTATTCCTAAAGGCAATTATAAAGGAGCTAAAGACGGGCAGAAAGTCATTGTTCATCTGACAGAATGGCCCGACAATGCAAAGAATCCTTTTGGTGAGATTGTGAAGGTTCTCGGTAATCCTGGCGATAATAATGTCGAAATGCAATCTATTCTCGCCGAATATGAATATCCTCTTGAGTTTCCTAAAGCTGTTGAAAAAGAAGCGAAAAACATATCTGAGAAGATTAAGTCGAGCGAGATAAAGAAACGCCGCGATTTCAGAGATGTTTTCACTGTCACCATCGACCCGCAGGATGCCAAAGACTTCGACGACGCGCTTTCGTTGCGATATTTGGAAAACGGGAATTACGAAGTTGGCGTTCATATCGCCGATGTCTCGCATTATGTACAGCAGGATTCCGCTATCGATATTGAAGCGCGAGAACGAGGCACTTCGGTATATCTCGTTGACAGAACTATTCCTATGCTGCCAGAGAAACTTTGCAATATGGTTTGTTCGTTACGTCCTGATGAAGAGAAACTGGCGTTTTCGGTTGTGTTCGAATTAAACGAAAACGCTGATATTGTCAATAAATGGATTGGAAAAACTGTAATAAAATCAAACCGTCGTTATGCTTACGAGGAAGTTCAGTCAATGATAGAAGGTGCAGATGGCGATAATAAGAAAGAACTTATGACGCTCAACGACTTGGCTACGAAACTGCGCGCCATCAGGATGAAGGAAGGCTGCATCAATTTCCATTCGGAAGAGGTGAAATTTATTCTGGATGAAAACGGCAAACCAATCGACACATACATCAAAGTTCAGAAAGAGTCAAATATGCTTATAGAAGACTTTATGCTTCTGGCTAACAAAACGATAGCTGAGTCTATAGCAAAATCGAATAAATTTAAGGATTATACTTTCGTGTTCAGAGTTCACGACGAACCTAATCCAGAGAAACTTTACAACTTCATTCAACTCGTTTCAAAACTTGGATACAGCATGAATATCAGTTCGAGGGAGAATTTGGTAAGATCGTACAACTCTTTGTTTAATGCTGTTGATGGCAAAGGTGAGAAGAATCTTGTTGAGTCTGTTGCTATTAGAACGATGGCAAAAGCGATATACAGCACAACAAATATCGGTCACTACGGACTTGCTTTTCAGGACTACACTCATTTCACATCGCCGATTCGTCGTTATCCAGACCTTATGGTTCATCGTTTGATAGAACGTTATATTATTGAAAATCAACCAAGTGTCGACAAAGAAGAATATGAGGAATTATGTCGTCATGCGAGCGATATGGAAAAACGTGCTGCTGAAATGGAGCGCGAGTCAGTTAAATACAAGCAAGCCGAATATCTCCAAGACCATATCGGAAAGACTTTCGACGGTTTGATTTCGGGTGTCAGCAAATGGGGAATTTATGTCGAACTCAAAGACAGCAAGTGTGAAGGATTGGTACGTTATGCCGATTTAAACGATGATTTCTATTACTTAGACGAGGAGAATTTCCGTGTCATCGGCCAAGATTACGGAAATATATATCAGCTTGGAGATGAGGTCAAAGTGCAGGTTAAAGGCGTCGATTTAATCAAGAAACAAATGGATTTCCTGATGGTGACAAAAGCAAAATCTACCAAGGGCAGAAAACGCAAATGACGGCATATTACCATCTCGAACATCCACAATCCTGATTATATCGCATATTTATGCTTGATTGTGTCATGCATGAGGAAAATAATATTCCTGCCATCAACAACAATATCACAATAAGAACACGTTTCTTTTTCATAAGTATCTGTGTTATAATTGATTTATTTCTTAATCCATGAAGCAGGATTTACCGTAGTTTTGTCTTCCTGCCAAATCTCGAAGTGCAATATAGTCTTGCCGTCGTTTATATTTGTGTGAACGCGTCCTATCTCCTGACCCGTCGCGACTACGTCATCTTTTTTAACATAAACCTTGTCAAGATTTGAATACAAGGTGAAATAATTACCATGACGTATTAAAATAACGCTATTGTTGCCTTGACTTGCGACAAAACTGACTTTTCCGTCAAAGACGCTTCTTGCCTTAGAACCTTTCGTCGTACTTATATCGATGCCGTTATTATGTACAGCGACTCTTTTCAGTGTAGGATGTTGCGTCGTGCCATATCTTCCCGTGACAATGCCTTGCTCAACCGGATACGGCAGTTTTCCTTTGTTTTTTGCAAAACCTTCGGAAAGATTGTAATCAACAGTTTTTACTTTATTTTCCTTATCGGCGAGTTCTTTCGCTTTGCGGTTTTCTTCATCGATAATCTTTTTTATCTGATTGTCAAGATCTTTTGTCTGTTTTTCTTTTGACGTAATATCTTTTTGAATCTGTTTCTCTTTTTTCTTTAATGAAGCGATGTCCTTATTAAGATTGTCGCGTTCTTTCACCAATAAAGCTTTTTCTTCTTTCTCGCTTGCCAGAATCTGCTCCCTATCTTTCTTATTTTTCTCGTTCTTTTCTATTTGAAGTTGTATCTTAATCTGAGTAGAATCGATGTCTTTTATTTTTTCTTTTATAAGTCCGTTTAATTCCTTGACGTAACGCATTCTGCGCATCGCTTGGTTGAAATCTTCCGATGAGAACAAAAACAGCAAATTGTTGGCTTTGCCGTTGTTTCTGTAATTGATGACGATGAGGTTGGAATATTCTTTTCTATAAAGCGCGAGGTCTTTCTCTAAGGCAGCTATCTGATTTTTGTTTTTCTGGATGTCTTTATTGATTGCGTTGATTTGATTTTGGAAAGTCTTTATAAGATTTTCACGCTGAGCAATTTGAGTCTGTAGAAGAGCGATTTGGTTTATGGATGTCTCTTTATCCTTAGAGGTTTCTTTAAGTAATTTCTCTGCTAATTTTATGTCTTTCTGTATAGATTCGATTTTTTTCTCTAAAAACTCGACACTTTGACAATTCCCCGAAATTGTCAAAAAAAATAACACAAGGAATAATATGGTTCCACTTTTCCTTATCATTTGGTTTTCTTAAAAAATTCTACAAAAACTAGTCTTATAATTCAGAAAAGACAGTTGTTGCCCAACCAGGGTTCGAACCTGGACTTTACTGATCCAGAGTCAGTCGTGTTGCCAATTACACCATTGGGCATTTTTTTCGAGTGCAAAGATAAGAAAAATTGACAATGTACAATTAACAATTTACAATTAATTAATTATTTTATTGTCATTGTTAATTGTACACTATACATTGTTGATTATCAATTGTTAATTGTTTTTACAAAGTGCTGCTGCTCCTAAAATCGCTACGTCGTTATCAGGAAGTTCTGAGACTCTCACATCGACGGAACCTTTATATACGAACAACAGATTCTCTGCGAATGACTTACGTACTGGATTGAGAAGAACGTCGCCGGCTTTGACAGGACCGCCCATCAGGAATACTGCTTCTGGCGATGAGAAGGAACAAGCGTTTGCCATTGCTAATCCTAAGATATAACCCGTCTCTTCGAATATTTTAAGTGCTAATGGGTCGCCAGCGTTAGCTGCATCGCCGACCGCCTTACTTGTAAGTTCTTCTGTAGGAATCTTTGAGAGCACACCGTCGTAAGATGGATTCTTTTCTAACATCTCGATTGCCGTACGGCGGATTCCTGTGGCAGAAGTGTAGGTCTCGAGGCAGCCTTTCAATCCGCATCCGCAATGACGTCCGCCAGGAATGACGATAGAGTGACCTAATTCGCCTGCACCGCCTGTCGCGCCGAGAAGTAATTTTCCATCAACTATGATACCTGTTCCTACTCCTGTTCCCAAAGTGAACATAATCAAATGTTTCATGCCTTTGCCACCGCCATATACCATCTCGCCAAAAGCAGCAGCATTAGCGTCGTTAGAGACAACAACAGGAACATTCATATATTTATTAACGATTTCTTGTACGTTGAATTCGCCTTTGAAATTAAGGTTGGTAGCACCGCTGAAAGTACAATTGTATGTGTTACCGTTAGGAGCACAGATGCCAATGCCGTCAATCTCATCGATGCTGTTTTCCTTCATCATTTCCTTGACATGTTCTGTAATATCTTTAAGATAAACGTCAATGTCGAAATATTTGTTTGTCGGGATATTGTGACGAGCAACTATTTTGCCATCATCTCGAACCATGCCGATATCGGTATTGGTGCCGCCTATATCAACGCCTATAGAATATGTATGTACCATAATTATGAATTTTGTTTTTGCAAAGATAAGAAAAGGCGAAAGTCTGAAGACAAATGATGAAAGATTTTTTTGTAACACCGATAAAAAACTTCATTCTGTCTGTTATTAATTTATACTTTTTCCATCTACGCGATTTACACCTTAGTGATATATAGGTGTTTCTTTTGACGAATCAAATATTAAACGTTTTTATTAATCTAATTTTATTACAATGATATGATTATCATTTTTCTAATGATGTGTTTTATGATATCAAGCGGCATCGATAAAGCATCTCACAAGCAAGACTAGTAACATTTGTAATGTTAAAAATTGTTAATTATGAAAAACGTAAGAATATTTTGCATAACTTTGGCACTGACATTTGACATTGTTTTTTTTCTTAGCTTTATAGGCAATGTCCGTTGACCAAAAAATGAAACCAGAATGAAAATTTTAAACCATCTTATTAATCTTTTTTATCCTCAGGTATGTCCTGCCTGCGGTAATCTTTTAATGAAAGGCGAAGAAACGGTCTGTCTCTCTTGTCGTTATCTTCTGCCAAAGACTCATTATGAAAATAATCCTGAGAATCCTTTGGCGCAGATGTTTTGGGGACAATTGAGTTTTCATGCTGTTACGGCGGAATTTTTCTTCAGTAAGACAGGAAAAGTACAGCATCTTCTGCATCAGTTGAAATATGAAGGAAATAAAGACGCAGGTTTTTTTCTAGGACAACAACTCGGTGAAAGCATCAAAAATGCAGAGTTATTTCAAAATATCGATCTTCTTGTCCCGATTCCGCTTCATCCAAAGAAAGAACATATCCGCGGTTATAACCAAAGTCATGTCATAGCTCAAGGCGTTGAAGACAAGACGAATATCCCTATCGCAAAAGATTGCCTCATCAGAAAAGTATTTACATCAACACAGACAAAGAAATCACGCGAAGAACGCTGGGAAAACGTGAAAGATATTTTTGAAATAAAAGACAGCAAATATTATGAAAGCAAACACATCCTATTGATTGACGATGTCTTAACAACAGGAGCAACTTTATTGGCAGCAGGAAGAACCTTGTCGCAAGTTTTAGACATAAAAATCAGTGCGGCAACAGCAGCTTGTACGTCCTAAGATTTCATAAGACAAAACAAAAAATTATTACAAATGAGAATAAAATATTCATATTTTTGTAGTAGTTTTGAAATAATATCATCATAAAAACTTAGGGACTTATCTTATGAAATCACTTTTAAAAGTCAATAACTTACGTATCGATTTCTGCCGCGAAGGTGAATGGCACAAAACGGTTCATGGTATTGATTTTGAAGTTTTTGAAGGAAAGACTCTAGGCATTGTAGGAGAATCGGGCTCTGGTAAGTCAGTAAGCAATCTTGCCATTATGCAGCTTCTCGACAAACGGAAATCTCGCGTCAAAGCAGAATCTATTCTCTTAGAAGACAGAGAAATATCTACTCTCGACGATAATGAAATGTCGGAAATCAGGGGTAAGGAAATTGCCATGATTTTTCAAGAACCGATGACATCATTGAATCCTGTTTATAAATGCGGATTTCAAGTAATGGAGGCTATTTCATGTCAAAAATCTAAAGACAAAAGTCTAAAGAGGAAGGACGAAAACAGAGAGTTCAGAAAGAAAGTACTTAACCTTTTTAATAAAGTGAAGCTTCCTAATCCTGAGATTATCTTCGACAAATATCCTCATGAACTCTCTGGAGGTCAGAAACAAAGAGTTATGATTGCGATGGCACTTGTCTCAAATCCTAAAGTCCTGATTGCCGACGAGCCAACGACAGCTCTTGACGTCTCGGTGCAGAAAGAGATTCTGAAACTTCTTAAAGACCTGCAACACGAAAATGGGATGGGAATGATTTTCATCACGCACGACCTTGGAGTTATTTCCGAGATTGCCGATGATGTTATCGTAATGAATAAAGGATGTATCGTAGAGGAAGGAAACGTCCACGACATTTTGAACAATCCGCAACATCCTTATACTAAAGGACTTATTGCATGTCGTCCTCCGCTCGATTATCGTCTTGGACGACTTCCTATCGTAAAAGAATTCTTAAACGGAGATTGGTCTGATAAAGAGCAGATTATGAAGGATTTGCTTATCACCAATGAAGAAAGGAAGGAATATCACAAGAAATTATATTCACATGAGCCTATTCTTAAAGTACAGAATATCAAGACGTGGTATCCTCTTCGTAAAGGTATCTTCAGCAGGACATACGATTACATTAAATCAGTCGATGATGTAAGTTTTGAAGTCTATCCAGGGGAGACATTAGGCCTTGTTGGAGAGTCGGGATGCGGCAAGACAACATTGGGACGCAGCATTTTGCGACTTGTCGAGCCTACTTACGGGAACATAATTTTTGAAGGCAAGAACATCACTGTATTGAATAATAAGGAACTGCAGGAATATAGGAAACAAGCGCAGATTATATTTCAGGATCCTTATTCCTCATTAAATCCGAGGATATCGATAGGGGAGACGATTGCAGAACCGATGTTGGTTCATGGCATTGAGAAAGATGCAAAGAAAAGAAGAGAAAGAGTATGCGGACTTTTAGAAGAAGTAGGTTTGGAAACCGCACATTATCAGCGTTATCCGCATGAATTCTCTGGAGGTCAGAGGCAGCGCATTTGTATTGCACGCGCTTTGGCAGTAAACCCCAAATTGATTATCTGCGACGAATCTGTATCAGCCCTCGACGTTTCTGTGCAAGCGCAAGTATTAAATCTTCTTAACAAATTAAAGAAAGAATTTAACTTCACATATATATTTATATCGCACGATCTCAGTGTCGTACGTTTCATGTCAGATAGGGTGGCGGTGATGTATAACGGTAAGATTCAAGAACTTAACGAAGCTGACGAACTTTTCAACAATCCTAAGAACGATTATACGAAGAAATTGATAGCCGCTCTTCCAGGGAAATTGTAATATTAACTTTTTTTCTTACCTTTGTCGCATGATAATAGTAGATAATGTAATAGTTTCTGACGAGTTTATCAACGCTCGTTTTTGTTGCCACCTGGCGAGATGCAAAGGTGAATGTTGTGTTGCCGGCGATGCTGGAGCTCCATTAGAACCTGACGAAGTCGGTCTTATTGAAGAGTACATAGATGAGATAAAACCTTATATGCGCCCAGAAGGCATAGAAGTCATCGAGAAGAATGACGTTTATGATTATGATGAAAGAGGCGCGCTGGTAACGCCATTAGTGAATGACGAAGAATGCGCATTCGTTTATTTCCATGAAAACGGCACGGCACTTTGTGCGATAGAGAAAGCATATCTCGAAGGCAAGATTGACTTCTGGAAACCAATAAGTTGCCATCTTTATCCTATCCGTCTTATCGAGAAAGACGGATTTGTACATGTTCTGTATCATGAATGGAGCGTATGTGTTCCAGCAAAAAGAAAAGGAGAAAAAGAAGGAATTCCATTGTATAAGTTCCTAAAAGGACCTATGATACGACGTTTCGGCGAAGACTGGTATGAAAGATTCGTAAAACAGATATGTAAATGAATTAGCAGAATTATACAAAAAAAGACAGGTTGCATAGACACAAACAGTCAAACAACCTGTCTTTTGTATTACCATAATACAAGTTTATACTTTGAAGAGTGTTTTAAAAATGATTAGCAAATCACCCCAGAATGTTCTATTACAGTAATATTCAAGATTTATTTTAACTTTATCGGGATAAATAACCTCATCATTGTATTGTTTCGGATTCTCAACATTTGCAAGGATTTCTTCTTCATTGATATATTTTAACGAAGCAGGACCCGTAATTCCAGGACGCAATTCAAGTATTTTCCTATCGTCACCTTGAAGCATATCGGCATATCCAGAAACATCGGGGCGAGGACCTACAAGACTCATCTCACCTTTCAGTACATTGACAAGCTCAACTATCTCATCAAGTTTCGTCTTTCTAAGAAATCTGCCAAAAGGCAAGATTCTATCATCATTAGCTGTAGTGACAAAGACATTATTATGGTCGTTCTCAGACTTCATTGTCCTTATCTTATAGATATTAAATTTCTTTCCATATTGACCAATTCTTTCCTGTTTAAAGATAAATCTGCCATTAGGCATGACAATCTTATGGATAAGAAAAATTATCAACATAAAAGGAGACAGAACAATCATTCCAAAGAACGATGCCATCTTATCGAATACATATTTTATGAAAAGAGAAAAGCCGCACATATCCACAAAGAACAATCCTTATCTTCAAACAAGGTTGTTCATAACCTCAGAATGATGTTAAATAATGCTATCCTTTATACAATCAACAATATATTTTACATCCTCATCAGTTACACAAGGACCTGATGGAAGGCATAATCCTTTCTTGAACAAATCTTCGCTCACGCCATTGATATATGCCGGACAATTTTTATATACTGGTTGTTTATGCATTGGCTTCCAAAGCGGACGAACTTCAATATTAGCATTATCTAAGAACACACGCATTGCTTCCACATTATTATTAGGCTGGCAATCTGTTTGCAGAGATTTAGCATCACGAGTCACACTTCCGATACCGCCAACGACTCCATGTAATGTCTTTGTGTAAGCATCTTCTCCCCCTTTAACCTTTACCCAAGGTTCAATAATAATAGTATTAAGCCAATAATTACTATCGTAATCTGTAGATGGTGAGATTTGAATTTTTATACCATCAATACCTTTAAGAAGTTCTTCATAAAGTTTACAGATATGTTGATGATGTTTGATATGTTCGTCAGCAACAAACATTTGTCCTCTACCGATACCTGCGCAAATATTTGACATACGATAATTGAAACCTATTTTTTCATGCTGATAGTAAGCATAATTTTCTCTTGCTTGTGTAGCGTAGAACATAATCTCACGTTTTGCAGCATCGTCCTCACATATCAACGCACCACCACCAGAGGTGGTTATCATTTTATTTCCATTAAATGAGAATACACCAAACTTGCCAAATGTACCCAAAACTCTTCCCTTATACCTAGAGCCAAAACCTTCTGCAGAATCTTCAATAACAGGAATCTCATAACGGTCAGCTATCTCCATTATCTCCTCTATCTTATACGGCATACCGTAAAGAGTTACAGGTATAATTGCCTTTGGTTTTTTGCCTGTTCTAGCTATACTATCTTTAATAGCCTCCTCAAGAAGTTTAGGATCCATATTCCAGGTTTCTGACTCAGAATCAACAAATACAGGCACAGCACCTAAATATGCAATAGGGTTAACAGAGGCACAGAAAGTAAATGACTGTACTATAACTTCGTCTCCTGGGCCAACACCGCAAGCCAGTAATGCGAGATGCACTGCAGCAGTACCAGAAGAAAGCGCAACAACCTTCTTATTCTCCCCGACAAAAGCTTCAAGAACGTTCTCGAATATGTTGACATTAGGACCTAATGGAGCGACCCAATTAGTTTCGAAAGCTTCCTGTATATATCTCTGTTCGTGACCGCTCATGTGAGCCAGACTAAGGAAAATACGCTTAGCAGGAGCGACCAACTTATTATCAGATTGATTAGCAGACTTAGAACAGCAAGTTATCTTGATTTCTTTAATCAACTCTACAAAATTTTCTATGATATAGTTGACATCCTCATTTGTAAGACGAGTATGAAGAGGCAACGTTATTTCGTTACAAAACTGATTATAAGCATTAGGATAATCATCAATATCAAAACCAAGTTTTTTGTAAGCCGTCATCATTGGCAATGGTTTGAAGTGGACGTTGCATGCTATACCTCTTTCTGCCATCTTATTTATTATGCCGTTACGAGACTCCATATTGCAGTCTAATAACCTTACGAGATATAAGTGACAACTTGACAATTGTCCATCCTCATAATGATTGAGCACTTGTATTCTACGACCATCTACATCCCCATAACAAGAACCTTCTTTTACGCCAAGAGCTTTATTGTACATATCAACTATTTCTCTGCGGCGGGTGAGCAAATCAGGATAACGTTTGAATTGAGCCAAACCAATTCCTGCCATAATATCAGTCATATTGCACTTATAGTTAGGAGCGATAATATCGTACTCCCATGCACCTAACATAGTTTTTGCAAGAGCATCTTTATTTTGACCGTGCAAAGAAAGCAGTTGGAATTGTTTATAAATTGCTTCATTGTCAATACCATCATGATTTTTCCATGTAAGAGCACCGCCTTCTGCAGTCGTAAGATTTTTCACAGCATGAAATGAAAATGATGTAAAGTCAGCGATGGAGCCAGTTCTCTTGCCGTGCCATTTCGCGCCAAAAGCATGAGCAGCATCAGCTAGAACTACAACACGTCCGTATGCCTTTTGAATATCGTTATTTGCTTTAAAAAGATGTTTTTTACTCTCTACAGCAGTATATATCTTATTATAATCACAAACCACACCGCCCAAATCCACTGGAATGACAACCTTTGTACTCGCGGTTATTGCATCGGCGAGTTTACTGTAATCCATCTCAAAGCTATCAGGAGCGGTATCGACCATTACGACCTTAGCACCGACATGGCAAGTAACGCTTGCAGTTGCGCTATATGTATATGCAGAAGTAATTACCTCATCACCAGGACCAACACCCAAAATATGAAGAATCATCTCCATGCAAGCCGTCGCCGAATTAAGACAAACAGCTTTATCAGTACCACAATATTCTGCAATTAATTTTTCAAATTCTTTAGTCTTAGGACCCGTTGTAATCCAACCCGAGAGAATTGCCTCACTTGCCATTCTTGCTTCTTCCTCGCTCATATCAGGAGGAGAAAAAGGTATGTTACGTTTTTTTAATTCTGAACTCATGTTTTATCTATAACTTTTATTTGTTTTTTCCATTACTTCCTTTACCACTTTAACATACTTGCTCGTTCCAATTTCACGAGTAAGATTCTCCATGATAAATTGGCGGCCGTTCTTGCCAAGTTGAACAGCTTTTTCTTGATTCTGATAAAGCTCTAATATCGCATCTTTAAAAGCCTCTTTATCCCCAGCTTTTGTAAAAATACCGCAGTTGTTATCGTTAAGAATTGACTTAATCTCATTCTCATCGAAATTGGCGATGACAGGACATTCTGCCGACATTATGCTCCATGTCTTACTCGGGACAGAGTTTTCACCAACACCAGGTTTTGAGATAATAAGACCAGTATTTCCAAGACTGAAGACATGGGAAATATCTTCGTATGGCTGGAAAGGCAAAAATGATATATTGTTGATATTCTCATTTTCAACTCTTTTAACTACTCTTGCTTTATCTGCACCTTCTCCCACAAGAACGAAATGAATATTATCTTCTGATGAAAGTTCTTTAGCAACATCCAATAAAAGATCCATGTTCTGTGTAAGACCTATATTTCCGCAATATGTGATATAGAACTTATTAGGATCTAAATTATATTTCTCGAAAAGTTTATTCTCATTTCTTGGAATATGAACCACAGCCTGTTCATCCACCCAGTTATAAATGACTTCAATCTTCTCTTCTGGAACTCCTTTTGCCATGATGTTACGTTTGAAGTCTTGTGAAATGACAATAATCTTGTCAGCATTACGATAGGTAAAATTCTCTATCACACGACCAATCTTCCACAGCAAACCATCTTTCTTAGCAAGACCTGTTCCAACGAGAGAATCTGGGAATATATCTTGAAGATTATAGATGAGCGGGATATGATCTCTCCGACACTTCTTGACCAAGGCTGCCATCGCACCCTGAATAGGGGGAGTACTTGAAATAAACATCAAATCACAAGAACGCGCATCCTTGGCGAAGACGCCACGATTAAAATGTTTGATGCAAACCAAAGTATATCTTAATGCTCGCAAGATAGGATTTTTACCCTCTGCAAACATTGAAAAACGATGAACGACAGATGCTCCATCAAGTCGTTCCTCATATTTTATTTTCTTATATTTTTTTCTAATCTCAGGTGTAACACCGCGTGTTGGTGTTGGCACATATGTAACCATTTTAAAACCAGCATCAGCAAAAGCTTGATTACGATTTCCACCTAAATAACTACTTGCGGCTTGTTCCGGATAGCCGTATGATGAAAGAAAAAGTATCTTCATTTTAACAAGGCTTTTAAATAATCATTTGCAGTTTTATTATCTATATTTGCAAAATCAGCCAGTTCCTGATATTTAACAACTATATCTTGCTGAGTCATCGGATTTTCTGGTTCTCCCTTAGGAAAATCAACCCTATAACTATAGGTATCTCCATTGTTAGTTGTAACTCTCACAATAGCCGCACGTTTTTGTGGCGACCATGAAGTAAGTTCTTCATTGATATTAATCCTAACCTTTCGAGATAATTCCAAAATATCTACATCATTTATAGCATCTTGATTAAAATCCATCAAGTTTGCACTATCTTTTGTTAAAGCCAATGCCACGCTAAATGGTGTGCTCAACTTAGCGGAAGCTTCTCCCTTAATATTTGTATGGTCATGTCCTCCAACAGCCAATTTATATGTATCAATATCAATAGATGTAATATCTAAAGGATTAACACCATTATTATTCTTTATATATAACGCTGCCTCAATGGCTGGATGGCAATGTCTACAAGCTGCATATGGCTTGCGATATATACGCATAATCTCAAAAGGGATTGTCTTAAAATCAGTTATTGGCTCTATCTTAGGATTTTCGGACATTACTGAAAACAGACCTCGTTTTCCACCTAACGGATCATTAGGACCGATAAAACCTGTCATAGCAGCATAAGCCGCAGTAACACCTCCTACTGCTGCTTGCGCCAAATTATAAGGTTTCAGTTGCGACTCATCTTCCTGCATTTCCAGCAATCCTGCAGCAGATGCCGTTGCTGCTGCTAAGGCAGTTTTCATTTTTTCTTTAGAGAATCGCATTGCTGCCGCTATAGCCATTGCAGATCCTATAGTTCCACAAGTCCCACTAGTGTGATAACCTTTCATTTTATGAGATGGTTGCATCGACATAGCAGTTCTTATTGCGGCTTCATAACCTATCACGACTCCTAACAAAACATCATCAAATGTTAAACTTTCAACTTCTGCAACAGGTAATAAAGCCGAGAGTATTGATGCGCCAAGATGTATCATCCCCAAACGATGACCATCGTCCAACTCTGTTGCATGTACATTCATTGCTTGAAGATACACAGCGTTATGTAGAGTTGTTTTTTTGTCACTTCCTATTACAGAAACATTTCCACCTTGTTGTACGACTATATCAAAAAAATTATGGTTTTCTTTTTCCATCAATTTGCTACCGCCGATAGCGCATGCTACATAATCGATCAGGCATAATCGTGCTTGATTTCGCACATCATCATTAATTCCTTTCTGTACAATCCCATACAGATTATCAATGAAAATATCAGATATATTTTGCATTATAACTTAAGTAGTTTATTCTCAATTTCTTCTAATCGTCCTTCTTCAAAAGCTATAATATTCTTCATTGCTTCATCTATCATGTTTGCAAAAGCTTCATATGAAAGACCACCAATATGGGGTGTAAGTATTACGTTATCCAACTCTGCTAGTTTATAACCTTCCTTTACTGGTTCCTCGTAATGAGTATCTAATGCAGCAGCCTTGATATATCCTGATTTTAAAGCATCGTACAAATCATCAGAATTGATAAGTTTTCCCCGAGCGGTATTCACTATAATGCTATTATCTTTCATCATGGCTAATGTTCGTTTATTAAGTATCTCGGTATTATCTTTTGTTAGCGGACAATGAAAACTGAGAATATCACATTGTGGTAGCATCTTTTCAAAATTCTCACAATAAATCAAACTCAAATCAATTTCTATATCTTCATTTTGACGAAACACATCTGTATACAAAACCTTTGCCCCAAATGGCTTTAACATAGTTGCAACTAATCTACCTATATTACCCATTCCTACCAGACCTACTGTTTTGCCATACAATTCATTAGTGGTCACTCCCTGTTGTTGTTTTTTCCATATACCATTATGTGTTTGGGTATTAATCTGAGGTAATCGTTTCAGAGCTGCTAAGATTAATGCCATCGTATGCTCAGCGACACTACGAGCATTCACACCTGCATTCACATACACTGGAATGCCACGTCGTTTTATTTCTTCTAAATCAAGCATTTCTGTACCTACTCCTGTTCGCTGAATCATTTTTAGATTTGGGGCAGCATCAAGCACAGTTTTATCAATCGGCAAACGACCACTTACAAGAAAATAATCTGCATCCACAGATTCTTTGACAAGTTGCTCGTATGACGCTTCTTCAAGAGTTTTAACAAAAAAACCTTGTGGACAGGATTTTTGAAGAATCTCGAATGGCAAACTAGTATATCTTGCCGTATGTAATATTTTATTCATAATAATTATCAGATCCCAAATCTCTTAACACATCCTTTTTCTTTATCAATTCTATATCTCAATTTATAAAATAATTTTGATATATTGAACATACAAAATGCTGTAAAATTAGATGGGGCAGGTATCCTCAAATATCGTGCTACAAAAACATTATAATGATCAGAACCAGCTCTAAAATGTACTTTTTTAAAACCTGTTTCCTTCCAAATCTGAATCATTCTTTTATTTTTTTCATGTGTTGCACTCACAATCATAGGTAAGCCTTTTTCTTTAACCCAACTATTTCTTTGTTCGTTCAATTTCTGATAAATTCCCATTCCTCTATACTCAGGAAGTAATGAATCGAACACATAATATGCACATAGTCCCTTGTTATACCATCTATTTTCCTTTTTCACTTCTACGCCAACAGTTCCAACCACCTTATTCTCATCAAGGGCAACAAACATTATCCCTCCACTATCTTCAATTATTTCCTTAATTTTGTCTCCTTCTTGAACCGAATATGCCATAATAATACCTTTACTACGATTCTCTGCATGAGCTTCCACTAAAACTTCATGAATCGTATTATAAGAAATATCTCTCGGTTTTTCTATAATTGTTATTTTTTTCATTTATGACACCAACTTACATTTATGTATATATCTTTTGAATTATTCTTTTTGATTTTTGTTGAAAAACTTCTTCAATAACATCTTTTGTCATATCACCAAACAACGGACCATTTGTCATTTGATGGAAGTCCAACTCTCCCATAGCCATATTTACCTCTACGAATACAGGATTTCCATCTTTATCTATAGCCATATCCCAATGCAACAACTTATTAGTATTTGATAATCGCATAGCTATAGTCTTAACAGTCATTATGCATTCATTGATATTGGGAATAACATATCCTTCAAACGTAATTTTAGAAGTAGGATGACATTCAAATTTATCACCCCTATTATTATAGGCATATTTCTTAAGTTTTCCATTATTATCTATTCCACAGAATATTCCTCCAAAATGAGCATTATCTACATAATTATTGCCTACACCCATCCTAATTATCATAGATAAAACACTAATCTCATTATTGTGACTAAAAGTCACCAATCTAATTGTATTCACTGACTCTTTATGCAAAGCCGATAACAACGGATGTTGCTCTATGTACTCTTCAACAATAATATCATTATGTTCTGAAAAATACTTCTTAAAATCATCTATTTCATCTGGAAGATTCCATAACGATATTCCCTTCCCCCCTCCAGGACCATTGGGAATTTTTGAAATCAATTTTCCTTTTACAATAGAAAAATCAATATCATCACATAAAGAACAATAATCATTATTTAACACCCAGCCATTTATTTTTCTAATCTGTGTATATGGTCTTTTAACATCAGAATATAACAAATCATAAAGATTCTTGTTATCTAAATATTTTGCTGCTTCTCTTGAATTATAATACGGATCGATAAAGTAAAAATAAATATCATCTGGGAGAAAACGAACATCAAAAGATTCATTATTATATATCTCATTATAAAAACTAAACCAATAATTATTGATCTTCAGTCCTTTCCAGAATGATTTAATCTCTTTTATTTGTTCCTTTGTACATTGTGATTTAATGTTTTGTTTTTTTATTTTTAAATCTTTCAAAACACTCTCTTTTCTGTATAATGCAGAACCTATAACTTTATCTATAACTCTTATTATTTTTTTCATCTTAGAGATCAAATAATTTTGTAAAGAACTTACTATTTTTTACAGGATCGAATGGTTCAAAATTAAAAGGTTGTCCATGACTATTAATTTCCAAGATAGAGAAAGAATCTTCAGTAGGAATAACGTCAAATATCAAATAAGGTGTAGTTGGCAAATAGCCTGATATTTCCTTAAGTATGCTCTTTAATTTGTCCAAATTTTTTAATGAATTACCCAATAGTTTTTTACCTGTATCAGGATGCAGCTCAATTTTTTCAAAGTCATAATCTGACAATTCAATTAAAGGATTATAAAACGCACCATTATCATCAATGCCAATATACAGATAATCATGACCAGCTTGAGTATGTCCAGATTTTGTTGTTCCTAACCGTAACATAACTCTCTCGAATTGCGGTCCTTCAATCTCATCATATATTACCATTGCTCTCATTACTGCGAAAGCTTCTTCACCACCAATTTCTCTAAGATATTTTGCCGGTTTTATGAAATCTGTAATGATATAACCATTAAGACTCTCTAGTAAATCAAATAACTTATTACTAGAAATTTCTTTATCATTGATTAAAAAAATGCCATTCACATACTCTAGTTTATAAAATCCATCTCCATGTCCTCCCAAACACTTCTTTGCAGCAATTGCCTTCTCCTTAATCAATTCCATAATATCTTCTACTTTGAAATTATGCTTGGTTTCAACACTAAGAGGATATATATTACCATCTGCTATATAGTAATGATGTTTTGGCAAATACTTTGCAAATGGTTGAAGCAAGTAATAAGTATTTAATTTATTATCAAACCATAATGTTGATTTTAAATTCTTATAATTACTAGCTCTATAAAACTCGAAATCTGACAAATATTGATTCACATTATCTGGCACTAATCCACAATAGACTTTTTTTGATGGATTAAAACCATTTTGAATATACCAGTTACGCTCCGTTTTGGGCATTTCTGAAAAATGATACCAAGCATTGGTATAATCTGTTGCTAAACGATCTATTCTAAAAAAGGCAACACCTTTTTTTCGTGTCATATTCGCATATTTATAATATCTAAGTTTTCGACCTAAATTTCCTTTATAACGGATTGCTAACAATAGACAATAAGGACAACCAAACAACCCATTACTTATTAGTTTCTGATAATTCATAATATTATTTTATTGAGAGTTCTTTAATTAGTAGAAAAATTTATAATTCAACGCTTGCTCTTCTTGGTTCAAAACAACAGCAAGGACGTATCGCTACAATCCTTACTCCACTTGCTCGTTGCGGTCCAATTTTGGCGAATGTAGCTAAAACACTATGCCTGCCACCAAGACCGAGTGGACCTATATTAGCTTCATTCACTTTATCTGTAATTTTCTTTTCAAAATCGCTTTGTCGGTTAAAATTACCTTTAGCCATCGCCTCCATCATCAGACTTGTAGCTTCGAACTGAGAACGACCAATACCTACGGCTAATACACAAGGACTACAACCCAATTTAGAAACTCCTTCTTTTGCTCTATTTACAATTTCATCAATAACCACATCAACATTATGTTTGTGAAAGACTCTTTGAGTAATGCCTCTGATAGCAGGACCTCCACCGAGCATTAGAATGGTAAGACGTAACACATCCTCATCGACTGGTTTAATCAATATAGGGGAGGCATCTAATGCGCCACTATCTTCATTCAAGCCACCACTTTGGTCTATACGTGCATAATCATCACCATCAATAGCCATTGGGCGACCAGGCAGTTGGCGCAAACCTTGTCGTACACCTTCTTTTATTTGCTCTAACAACTCTCCTGTGACAATTTTATTCTTGCCGACTTCCAAAAACAAATGAGGTATGCCAGTATCATCACATAGAGGACTTCTACGTTTCTCAGCTACTAAAGCATTGTCTAGTACCTGACGCATAACCCAGCAAGCACTTTCCATTTTCTCGTCCTCTATTGCTTTGCGATAAGCTTCCTTTTGATCTTCGCGAAATGTTGATCCTGCTTGAACAAGACAATCCGCCACTTTTTCTTGTATGCTAATCATAAATACTCTTTCCTTTAGCTGCTCCTATAATTGCTTGATATTTCACTACTTTTAAACGATTCATCGCCTCCATTCCAAGTTCTGGGAAAGCCACAATTTCTCGTTCAACTGTCTGACTTTCTAATAAAGCAGTAACTGGAGGTATTACAGCAAATACCGCATTATTTTCATATAGTTTTTTAACAGTCTCTCTTGAAATAGCACCTTTGCCAAGATGCATTTTTACACCATATTTAGATAATGGTTCAAAACTACTTTCTATCTCAACTTTGTTGCTTGAAGTAGGACCAACTCCAGCAGGACTAACTGCTGTGTGAAAAATCACTGCACCTTGTAGGTCTATACCATATTCATTAAGACGATTTTCTTGTGCTAACTTTATAATTCTTGGCAATACAGCATCACGTCCTGTATAAATATAGCCAGTCAAAGTTACCACATCACCAACTTCAAGTTGACTTATAACTTCTTCTGTTAAAGGTGTTGTAAGTTCTATCATGACGCTATTTATTGTATTGTTTATTTTGATGCAGAAAACTCTTGATATAGTCTGTCAAATGTATCCCAGATAATCATATCCTTTCCATCAATATCCTTAACAGATACCAAATGACGAATGTTATTCAATGTTTCCATCAACTCATCCTGACAATCACAAGCAACCATCACTCTAGCAAATAACTGATCAAGAGTATTTATATTCTTTTGTACTATAGTATCACCAACTTCATAGAAATGTGTAAGATTGACAACACCTTTCATCTCCATTATTTTATCAAGACCTGAGATACTACCAATTGTACCAAGACAAAGAGGCATTGCCATTGATGCTGCTTTTTTACCTTTGAGATTTGCGTCTATACAATCCAAGTCAGAATTTTCACACATTTCTCCTGTAATAGCATAATGTATCAACATCTCTAAATCATTGTTTCCACTAGTAGCTTCTGTAAGTTTATAAGTCATACCACCACCTGTACGTAACCCCATCTCATAGGTGTAAATATGTTCGTCTTCTGGTAAGGACTGGAAGAAAAACACTCCATTATCATAAGCGATTGACCTGAACATTTCTTGTACATAAGGATCGACAGTCTTCATAAACAAATCGGTATTCTTAGATGGGAAGAACGTAATGGCAGTAATCAGACCATTATTAAGAACATAACGATCCCCCATAACCTGCATATAAAATTTACCATCCACAACAACATATTTAACCACATGTGTCAAACCTCCATTGTTAATATAACGTTCTATCAATATCTTCTTAGCAGGTGACGCTTCAAGAGCCTTTTGTTTAGCAATTTCAAGTTCTTTTACATTGTAACATACGTTTATACCTCTTGAAGAACATCCATCAACAGGTTTAACTATGACAGGAAAATCTTTATCGACCAACACATCATCAACACCAAATTCAGGAACACCTGGTACGTTATATTTTTTACACAAATCTTTGAAATTTCTTTTATCCTGACAAATATCCCATTGCTCCTTAGTCGCATACACTGGAAGATCTGCCAATTTACAAAGATTAATCATATTGATAATATTAAATTCCCCTGAGCCAGTCATTACACCATCAATAGAATTATCTTTAATGTATTGCAACAGTGTAGGATAATCAGTTGTATCTACTTTAAAATATTCATCAGCAAAAGCTTCTGCCTGTCCATTAGGTATTAAACCTGTCACTGTTACGTGTAATCCCATTTTTTTTGCATGTTTCACAACATTAACAGTTGAGTATGAATTACCCAATACCAATAGTTTTTTCCCTTTTAGATCTTTCATAATTATTATTCTCCAAATAATTCAATATAACTAGCGTCATTTTCGATTACACCATAGGCTTGTGCACGCATCATAATCTTCTCAGCCCAATTTTTATGTGGACCTATTTCGTTCATACCTTTTGTACCTTTAATAACACCTCCGCTAGTATGCATAATCTGATAAGCATCATCATACTCATCCTTTGTAACAGCTAACATACCATTTATATAATTCAAATGCGAAGGATGGATACAAGTTTTACCCATAAACCCGTTTGCCTGATCAAGAACAAGTTCACGCATCAATCCATCCACAGCATCATTCACAATAGCCTTACGTTTCATCAAAGTTTGCTGCAAATCAACTTTAGGCAGTTCTTTTGCAGACTTCATCGATTTATTTACTTTAAAGTATTCCCATACTGGTCCACTCACAGTATAATCATTATTACGAGTAAATACGTTAAGAATATCCATCAAGCAATTTGATACAGTCATGATATCATATATGGTGTAATTAATACCACGTCGTACACCAAAACACGATGAGAAATCTGTGCCACCCACTCGCACATTTAGTACGAGATGTTTGTTTTGATCAATCACTCGTTTTATACCAATTAATTCATCTAATCTACTTTCCTTAAACGCAACACGAGCATCCTCAATGATTGGCATACCATACAACACTTCACCAGCACGCTCATTTAAATCAACTAAATACTCCATATAAGCAGCAGCATTCAGACTATTAAACTTGGGGAAGTTAAAGCCTGTAATGTAAGGAACTGACTCTATTGGCAGAAGTTTTGCAAAATGCTTAAACTGTTCTACATTACGTACTCGGAAGAAGATAAGCGGAATATCTTCATATGCCAAAATACCTCTTTCAACATTATGTCGCAATGTCTCAAGAACACGAAGACAATTCTGCTCTGCAGATGGTACGTCTTCTTCTTTACATGCATCCTCAAAACACATTACCATTGAAGTTAGACCTGGATATCTCTTATCAATAACAGCTTGAGCGAAGTCTTTAGTACCAGGCATATACATGGTAGCACCCAAACAATACTGTAATAGATTACGATCTGTATACTTATTAAAATCCACAGGTGGGATAACAAACTGATAGTTCGGATTATACTGATGATGCTTCATTTCAATTTATATTATTTTGCCTAAAGTCTTTCTTATTATATATTTGACCGGTAACAAAACTTATTTAGAAGAAGCTATTGCTTCTGGGTAATATGTATCTATCATTCTCTTTACGAGAAGTATTTGTTTAGCTCGTTGTTTAGCTTCTTTTTCTGTAGTATCGTAGCTATGATTTGCTGCAACTGAACCTCCTGTCTTTAAATATACGGGAGCCGCAACACGAATAAATTCTGGCACTTCATAATGACGAATGAAACCGCCTGATGATTTAGGATTTTCAGTGTGCAAATCAATAGGAATATCTATAGCAGCACGCATTGAAGCCAACATTTGTATTTGAATATCTCTTATTGGATTGATTGAATCTGCACCGAGTGTTTCCAGAACATGAGCTGAACAAGCATTACCATGACCAGAGTGTGCAGATATTTTAAAATGACAATCTGATGGTATATATCCAACTTTACGAGCTTCATTTAATGCGTAAAGCAAACCTTCATCATAAATCAAGAAACCTCTAACACCTAAACTTGCTCCTCTTTTTATTTCTTCAATACCACGAACTATTTGTTCCTGACCTCTAAGACGATAACCCATTCTTTGTCCTTCCTCTGTTTTTACAGATGCTGATGTATCTGTAGTAGCACGAGGACCGCAAGCCAGAATCAATTGAACATCCCATTTCTTAGCATATTCAACCATTTGTTTAATTTCATCATCCGTTAAGAACATTATACCTTTAGTCTGTGTTACACGATGAATTCTTATTCCATATTCATCCAATTGTTCTAATAATGCCTTCATTGGACCTGGACCTTGTATTCCAGGAACTTCAAAGCGATATTGTCCGCCATCTTCAAACCTCTTTTCTGAAGTTGGTAAAGAATAAAGGTCTCCACCTGGTTGACCAATGCTTTCTAAGAATTTACGTGTTTCTTTCATGTTGTGATATTCCATATTTCAATTTTTTAGATTATTTCAATTTTTACTATTCTCATTACTTCCACACAAAGTTCAACAGCCTTTTCTGCCGTTTCAGCCTGTACTATTACAAAACCTATTCTATCATTACTACAATGTATAGGTGTTGATTTTTCTCCAATATTTTTAGTAAAACTAATCTGTTTTACGCCTTCTATCTTCAATGCTTCTTCAACACCTTCTATTGATTCTATTTGTCCAAAAGGAGCTTCAAAATATCTTATGGCGGAACCACAATTTAATGTAGGAGTAACATCAGCCGTTTCTCCAAGAGCTATCCTTATTGTACATTCAACCATATCGATACCAGTACTCAAAGGCACTAAATGCGTAGTAATATTATCTCCACCCATTCTTGCTCCAAGTTCAATCATTTTAGCTTCTCCTTGTGATGTCACTTTCATCTCAACATGAGCAGGTCCCTTATTAATCCCTATCGCCTTACAAGCTCTTTCTGCAACATCTTTTATTTTGTTTTTAATCTCCACATCCAATCTTGATGGTTGACTATGCCCCATCTCAACAAAATAAGGAGCTCCAGTTGTGAGTTTATCTGTTATCTGTAGAATATTTACTTCTCCATCAACAACCATCACTTCAACTGAGACCTCCTCGCCATCTAAGTATTCCTCAACAATCACATTGCCACGACGTGAACAACTGTGACTATATTCGTATTTTTCGATAAGTTCTTCGAAGGAATTTATTCTAACAACACCGTGACTGCCGGCATTGTCAGTAGGTTTCATAATACAAGGATAGGTAATCTTATCTTTTAGTTGGCTTAGTTCTTCTATATTTTTCACTAAATAAAACCATGGTGCAGGAACATTATGTTCTTCAAAAGCCTTAATCATATCATACTTATCCGTTGCTTTAACTGCAGTCTCGTATGATATACTATGTAAACCCAATGTGTCTGAGACTTTTGCAACACCTCTCATTGGCATATCGGTTGCGAGAGTCATTATCCCATCTGGCTGAAATTCCTTTGCGACACTCAACACTGCGTTTTCATCCATCGTTGAGGCATTGAAATATTCATCAGCATATGGAATACCAACTGCATTAGGATTGAAGTCAAGTACAGCGACATATAATCCCATTTCCTTCGCTTTTTTTATAGCGGGCAATTGAAGAATAGATGCGCCTATGATTAATAATTTTTTCATATTATTTTTTATAGCTTTGTTCTGTATTGATGTTTTTTCGAGCTATTACAGACCAGAAGGTTTGAAAAACAATTTTTACATCCATCCAGAAGTTCAGATGATCTGCGTAATATGCATCATAATAGTATTTTTCCTCGTTAGTAATTGAATTTCTAAAATAGGCTTGGGCATACCCTGTAACTCCAGGTTTTACATTATAGCTCTTTTGACGATTTATATCCATTTCTTCTATTTTTTTCCCATCTTTATAAAGTTTTGGTCTCGGACCAATAAAACTCATATCACCGATAAGAATATTCAAAAACTGAGGAAATTCGTCTAATGAAGTTTTACGCATAAACTTTCCGATAGGTGTAACTCTAGGGTCATTATCACTATTAAATGTGGAACCATCGGCATTTCTAATATCAGGAGCATTCACGTACATGGATCTCAACTTAAACATCTTGAACGGTTTATAGTCTTTACCTGCACGCGTTGCATTATAAAATACAGGACCCTTATCAGTAAAATATATTATAGGTCCAAAAATAATTATTACAATCAGCACAAAAGGTAATGCGATTAAACCTACTAAAATATCGATAAGGCGTTTGAGAAAATACTTGTACATATTACTTATTATTCTTCTTCAATAATCTTAAATCAAATAACCATGGGAACCATTTATTCATAATCATTACAAATCCCGTTGCAACCACTAAATTAACGATCCATATAATTACTAACATCCACCAGTGAAGAACAGGAACAAATTTTAATGCCAACATCGAAACTGTTGCAGGAACAGCACCACTCAAGAAATAATAGCCCATTGTATTTTGCCCGATAAATGACAATATTTTAATCTCAGGTATTGCTTTACAAAATTCTATTATCAGAATAGTTGACAATACAGTTATCAAAACCCCTAATACGTTCATCTCACATAAAGATGTTATATATTTAAAGTGATGGCTAAAAAACACGATTGCTATTAAAAATATAGTTGTAAGTACAATTAATACATACTTATTTAAGATTTTTTTTATTACAATCTCATACTTCCAATATAAACCACCTAATGCTATATATATCATGCATATTAAAGCCTGTTTATAATGCCATGGAAACGACGATGTCCCTTTAATTAGATTAATATCATTTATTACAAGGTAATTACCAACACATGTCAATAATAAACACATTACTCCATAGAACCAAATATTTCTAATTCTTGTTGACAATAACATTATAAGTATAAATTCAGCCAACACCAATGCACTTGTGAACCAGAAGGTAGTACCTCCAATTGTATCATAGACAAACTCATTTATTGTAAAAATGTCACCTCTCATAATAAATTTGGGGAAGAATACCAACAGTGAAAATATTATTGATGGAATAGCAATCCTGAATATAACGTTTATGATAGTCTTTTTTGCGCCATTTTTCATAAATTCTTTTGCATTAGCATCTATTCTTGGAGAAGATAATTGTTTCCAGAACAGCAAGTAGCCACTTATAAAAAAGAAAGCATTTACATTGAATGTAAGACGGAACTTATCAACTATACCAACATAATACCCCAAATATAGTTCACTGTGTCCCCAAAATACAAATATCATACACAATGCTTTAACAGCATTAATCCAATAAATTTCTTTTTTCGACTGATTATCCATACTTATAATGATTTTAATTTAATATCGAATTAACCAACTTAATATATTTCACCGATAACGCATCCCAACTATACTCTTCAATGACGGCTTGTCTACCTCTTTGCCCCATTTCCCAAGCTTCTTCTTTATGAGTAACAAGATATTCTATAGCTTCTTTAATCTGCTCAGGATTTAGTGGGTCAACCAAGATCCCACATTTATATTTATCCATGATTTCTCTATAAGTAGGCATATCAGAACATATAATAGGTAGAGCAGCTTCCATACTTTCAAAGATCTTTATTATACCCAGAGAGCCTTTTTTTTCTCTTGGATAGACAGAGAAATCTCTTAATACATTACTTATAGTAGATTTATTTATGAAAGTTTTTAATTCATCATGTTTGAAGCCATTTATAAATTCCACATTTTTCCATTCCGGAAGATTTGTAATATATGGCATATATGAGTTTAACTCATTGCTCATGAATTTTCCAGCAACCAAATAATTCACATCATTTAGCTCAGATAATGCTTTTAGAAAAACCTCTTGCTTACTATAAGAATATATCAAACCAAAATATAAAATTCTATTCTCTCGATTCATATAGTCCTCAAATGTTAATTTATAATTTTTATTAACAACTGGGAAATTACCTTGAAGATATATTTTTTCTTTTGGAATACCCCATTCTTCTAAGTAACTAACTATATCTGGAGTAACTGTCAATATTGCATCAACTTTTTTAAGAACAAAGGTCATCCATAATTTCATGAAATATACTAAAATTGAAATTGTCCATTTTGGTGCTTTTGATTTCCAATATAATGAATATGGATGATCTTCTTGCAATTCTACTATTACTTTTTTACCATTTCTTTTTAACAACCAACACAATAATAATTGATCTATATGAACCGTATGATATATATGTGCATCAATTTGCAATAGTTTCTTATATAATTTCCATGGTGCATTAATCAATCTTTGTACATAGTTTTTTGCTTTATATCCAGATGAAACAATTTTGACACCATTTTCATATTCATCATCCTTTATATCAGAAACTACATTATATACCTCAAAACCAGCATCTATCAAACTTGATGCTTGACGGTATTGTACAATTTCTTGTACATTTTTAGGCATTGATGAAAAAAAACAATACCTTTTATTGGACATAATTATTGAAATTATAGATTAAACAGCATTTTAGCAAATGCAGAATAATTTTTATCTGCATTATAATGATCTTTCCAAAATTCTCGAGGGGAATAGGATGATTTAAGTATCTTACACATAGCTGTGGTTATTTCCTCTATGGAAGGATTTGGAGATAAAAGTTCCCCTACTTGCGGAGTTACTTCCTCTGAAGTGCTGCCAACATCTGTTGCTAAAACAGGTATTCCGAAAGAGATTGCTTCCATAATTGAAACTGGAACACCCTCACTTGTACTCATGTTGACAAACATATCAAAATGATGCTGACTATAATAATCCATCACATCATCATGATTCATCATACCTAAAAGATTAACTTTTAAATGTTCTCTTTTTTCTTCTTGAATTTTATTTTTTAAACCTTCAAAATGGCTTCCACCACCTAAATGAGTCCACTCTATCTTATATTGTGTAAGATTATTTAATGCGTCAAAAATAAGATCTACTCGTTTTAAAGGATATACTGTAGAACAACTTACCACTCTTACAACATCATCGTCAGGTTTTTCCAACTGCATTCCATAATCTTTAGAACCTAAAGGAAATACAATCGTATTTGCATGCGGGTAACGCTCTTTGAAATATTTTTCACCTTTTCTTGAAATAAATACAGCCTTATCCAAACTATAAGCCACTTCTGTTCGTAAAGAATGAAATCCTCCGTAACTCTCTTCCCACAAATCCCATTCGCCATGAAATCGAGAAACATTTTTACATTTACCTTTTAAATATATTGACAATAAACATTGACCTATTCCCCAGTAGAAATAACATACATCATCCTTTTTAACATCATTTATAACAGATTGTAATTCCTTATTGTTAAGGCAATTATTTATATAACGTACAGAAGATGCCCAAGCATAAAACCTTTTCTTTGAACTATATACTTTATTCCTAAAAAACTCCTTAGTAATAATTCCTATCGTTTTATAGTGAAATATACCACGAAGAATATATTTAAATCTATCTTTGCTGATAGGTATATTCTTAACAATACAATTATCCGGTAGAGGACGTGATACACCAGCATTATTGTCAAAAGAAATAATTTTTACATTCGCAAAGTATTTTGACAAATACCGAATCTCATCTTCCAAGAAATTTTCTTGAAATGAATAAGGGAAATAATTTGTAAAAAGATAAAGAGTTTTCATTTTATGTGTTCATCAATTATTCTTTGATGTAGGAAACATTCAAGTTGAGTACAATCTATTTCATAATTAGAGTGTACATCGCCATTCTCCTTTGTTTTTCGAGGAAAATATACGAAATTTGCACCATTGATATTAGCAATTGTATTAAAAACAGGTATTTCATCACCTTTACTACTAATTCCAAAACATATTACATTACACTTTTCTCTTACAAATATTAAATTAGTTAATGCCGCACCACTCCCTGCCACAATATATTCGGCATTGTGAAATAAAGTCATCTGCTCTTCTATCGTAAGCAATTCAGGTGCAATTTTCTCAAAACCAAATTTTTGCAATACTTCATAAACCTCATCTTCATTGAAATTTCGTCGTTTTGTAGAAGCACGAGATACGAAAACTCTTTTGGGAAATTCTTTATTACTACAATTAGTCAACAAAGTATTCCGTAATTCTACTAATGCAGTTTTACTGTATAAATATGTATTATAATCAGATGTATTAATTAGAAGATGAGATGGTATTTTATTAACATTATTAATGCTATACAATGTATCAACATGATATATTGTTCCAGACTTAATTGATACTATCTTACGCTTAAGATCTACTGCCAATAATTCAAAAATTCTTTTGAGTGATGGTATCTCCATTGTTTTTCTATCTACTAAGATAGGTACTTCAATGGGTATTTCTAAGCGTTTTATATAAAGTAATTTTATAAAATTCTCAAGTAATACATGATAATAGTTTCTACAGAATTTACCGCTAATCATTATTCCACTATCAATATGTTCCTTCTCTTTGCACATATTATTTCTCAGAACACAAATATTATCACGGGTCCTATATAACAAACCATCTATGACTTGTATATTAGAACCAAGATTATGGCTAACATCGCTTATTACACAATCATTTTTAGTATCAACAATAACATCAGAATTACCACATATATCTACGTTTGAACTCTTTAGCATTAATAAGTCTGGCAATGAATATTCGTAGAATTTAATTTCAGCATCACTATTAACAGAAATAATTTCAGATGATACTCCATATCTATTCGTTTCTATAGTTATTAGTTTAGATTTCGGGACTTTATTGTTATATGAAACATAACACTCTATGGGGAATGCAGATAGATTCATTATTTTAAATATAAATCTATACATTGAGAAAAAGAATTGACCCCAAAACCCTTTCTTGCTACATTGATACACATATCGAGTGATATTTATACATGTATTACCAATTGCCACTTTAAAACGATTTTTTAATGATGACATAAATATAGTACATTCGACTTTGAAATAATCACAGTATATAAGTATAATAAGAAAAAAGAAGGTATTGCTAATGACAATGGTTCTAATGTCATTAAACATAACCCCAAGTATACTAACAATGTAATAACCACATAAAAATTACCATCTTTTCTCTTTATAAATTTTAATGGATAATATAACATGTAACAAAGTAATGATAATCCTACTATTCCATAATCAACTAAAAATGCTACAAACTCATTATGAAACCCTAATCCTTTTCCTGTGATATAGCCTCCGCCAGCATATCCATAACCGAATACAATATTTATTATAGAACCATTTATAAAATGTTCTAGTTTGTTAGTCCATATTACTGTTCTATTTGATCCAGTACCATCATCACTAGATATACGATATTCTAATAATTCAAAATAATTGTTATTATATAAATAGGCAATACCTACCAAAGATAACAAAATAATTAAGACTTTATACAACATTTTACTTTTTGAAAATAATATAACCACTATAAAACTTATTATAAGTGATAACAAAGCTCCTCGCGATGCATTAAGAACTAACGCTGGCACAGAAATAATTATTCCTGATATATAAAGTATCTTTTCTAATAATGGTAAATGTTTCCATTTCTTTTCAAATAACGTAATTATGGAAATTATTGACCCCATGCCAATTACCATACCAAAATAATTTGGATCTGTCCAACCAGAACGCTCTAAACCAGTATCGTAACCGTAATCTTGTGCAAATTCATTGCGATTGAGAAGAAAGAATAAAGAAAGAACAATTGTAATTATTGAAAATATAATTGGTAATTGTTTTAATGTTTCGGAGTATGTCTTACTACTAATATTAAAGAAACATAATAACATTAAAAAACAATAAAATATTTCTTCTGGAAATTTAGCATAAGGATTCCTGAACCCTGTTATTGTATCAATAAAAAAAATATAAATTGTAAAAAAAATTAAAAAAGGTGGTGCTTTAATTATATTAATTCCACGATATCTTTCATAAAATATAAAAACAAGTAATGTGATAAATACATATATATATGTCATATATGGCATATATGAATATGCAAAACCAAAACGCGCTATAGTTGAAAACATAATTATAACCGCAGGATAACTCACAGATTTTGAAATAAGGCATGGAGCCACTACTGCAATAAGAAACCCTAATCTTAAAACTATAGACGGTTCTGATGTAGCATCTTTTCTTGACACTAACATCAGAAGCAGTATAATATAATATACAATCAAATATATATTTGTTTTTCTATTCTTTGTTATATCCATTGAATATTTAAACAAAATTATTGATAATTCTTTTTAGAACTTATTTATCAATTTCACAATTTGCTTTACTTCTTCCATGCTTATACTTGGACCAATAGGCAAACTCAATTCATGATCTGCAATGTATTCTGTTATTGGGAGAGATAGATTGTTCCACTCTTTGTAGCATTCTTGTTTGTGAGGTGCAATAGGATAGTGAATTACTGTTCCCACTCCGTTTTGTTCCAGATAATCGTGCAATTCGTCGCGTCTTTCACATAATATCGGGAACAGATGGAATGCATTGCTTTCGTATGGCAATGTGTCTGGTAATGTTATTGAAGGATTTTTGATATTCTCTATATAATACTTTGCAACTTCCTTACGATGTGCATTGTCCTCAACCAAATACTTCAATTTGACGTTAAGTACAGCTGCTTGAATCTCATCTAAACGGCTATTACGTCCTGTATATTTGAAAACGTATTTCTTTGAGCTACCATAGTTAGCAAGGGTTCTCACTGCCTCGGCAAGCTCTGGGTCGTTTGTAGTAACAGCACCGCCATCACCAAGAGCGCCGAGGTTCTTGCCTGGATAGAAACTATGACCAGCAGCATCTCCAAGAGAACCAGTCATACGACCATCAGCAGTAAGACATCCATGAGCCTGAGCATTGTCCTCAACAAGCTTGAGATTATATTTCTTGCAAATACTTGCAATCTTTTCATTCCATGCTAATCTGCCGTATAAGTGAACCAAAGCAATAGCCTTTGTTTTTGGAGTTATTGCTTCTTCTATTTTATCTTCATCCAATTGAAGAGTGTTAAGTTTTGGTTCTACAAGAACTGGTTTCAAACCATTCTCAGTAATAGCGAGAATTGTAGCAATATATGTGTTTGCAGGAACAATAACCTCATCACCAGGTTGCATTATACCCATTTCGATATATGCGCGGAGAATCCATATAAGCGCATCAAGACCGTTAGCACATCCTATTGTATATTTTGTTCCTATGAATTTAGAATAATTCTCTTCGAATGATTCATTTTCTTTACCTTGAAGATACCAACCGCTATTTACCACACGGTTAACTGCTTCGTTAATTTCCGCTCCATGAAGAGCTGTTACGTCTTTTAATGAAAGGAATGGTATCATAATTTATAATTTATTGATTTTCTATTTATATTTTTCTAATAAATTTTGCGGGATTCCCCAACCACAATTCGCCTTCGGGAACATCTTTAGTAACGACGCTACCGGCACCTATAAGAGAATTACATCCTATGGTAACACCAGGTAATATGGTAGAATTAGCTCCTATTGAAACCCCATTGCATATTCTTGTTTTGAGTAATGAGGTATCATGATTTCGTGATTTAGGATATACATCGTTTGTAAACGTAACATTAGGACCAACAAAAACACTATCCTCTATTTCTACACCATCCCAAACTTGAACTCCAGATTTTATAGTTACGTTGTTACCGATTTTTACCTCATTTTCTATTAGTACATTTGCACAAATGTTGCAATGTTCACCTATTTCGCAACTTGGAAATATTACGCAGAACTGCCATATATTAGTAGTCTCAGGCACATTCCTTTTCATACAATCAGCTAGATGATGTACCATTATGCTATCAACTTATTAATTAAGATTATGAATTATTTACCACTCACACAGATTATTCTCTACCCATTTATCAAATCCATCTTCGCTCCATGGCATATTTCTTGAAAATCGATATGGCCAAGGATAATGGCTTTCTCCTGTCTCTCTATCTACAATCTCTCTAACATCTTTCTTAGGTTTTGCAGGGATTCCAACAACTAATTGGTAATCTTCAACATCTTTTCCAACAATACTTCCAGCTCCAACTAAACAATGCTTACCTATTTTAATACCTGGAAGTAATACACTACCAGTAGCAATTTGGGAGAAGTCGCCGACCTCAGGTCCTATACAGATATCTGATGGAGGTGTTGGATCATTAGTAAATATAACATATGGATAGACAAATACAAAATTACCCAATTTTGATTTTTGACCTATATGTACATTACTATGCAATCTACAATAGTTTCCGAATTCAGAGTATCCTTGTATGTCATCTAACGTTCCAAGACTACAATTATCTCCAAACACTGTATATTCTCTTATTGTTACCCTATGACCGCACTGAAAATTAATACCCATTTTATTACCTGCATATATAATAGTATGGCTTCTTATTAATGAGTTTGCCCCTATTATGGTATCGGGATTTTTATAATTCTCAATATCGGAATAATAACTATTCAATGGTTCTCCTATGACACAATCATTACAAATAATGGTATTATCTCCAATAACCACATTGTCGTAAATAGTGGTATTGTCTCCAATTTTTACGTTTTTGCCAATCTTTGCAGAACTACTTATATATACATTTCTACTGTTGAATTTTTGCAATTCCATAATACTATTTCTCTTTTCTAAATTTTAAAAACTCATTATAATCACGAATATAATCTTCGGCAAGATATACATCCGATGCCAATACCATACATACAGCTCCAGATGAAAAATCGTCCAAATCACGCCAAAGACCAGGCTTCACATAAAGTCCTTGATATGGACGATTTAAGAAAAAAGAGCGTTTACACTTTCCATCATCCAATGTCACACGAAAAGAACCAGATGCAGCAACTATCAACTGGCTTAAATCCTTATGAGCATGAGCTCCACGAGACTCACCGCCAGGAATGTCATATAAATAATAAACTCTTTTCACATCAAAAGGAAGTGTCTTGCTATTCTCAACAACTGTAATATTACCTTTACGGTCGCTATGATGTTTGTCGAGTTCGACTATAGTACAATCAAAAACACTATATTTTTCCATCTCTTTTCATTTTTAAAAAAGTGTCGTAATCACGAATGTAGTCATTCTCATCGTATGATGTTGAACCAAATTCTAGAGCAAATGAGTTTGAAGAAAAATTATTTATCTCACGCCACATTCCTTTAGGAATATATAAACCATAATAAGAACGATTCATCTGAAAAACCTTCTTTTCATTCCCATCATCGACAATGACGTCAAAACTGCCAGACAAAGCGATAATAAATTCTTCATTGTTGATATAGGCGTGACCTCCACGAGACTCACCACCAGGAACATCATACAACCAATAAGTTCTTTTTATCTCAAAAGGAATATGATTGTTTTGCTCGACGAATGAGAGATTACCTCTTATATCTAAAAATTTGGGGAGATTGATGATTTTTGTTTGCATCATTTTCAACACTTTTTGATTCTAATGGAATATTATCACATAATTAAATTAGATTCTATTCAAATATTATTTTTAATTAATTTCAATTTCGATAATAATAAATTCTTTTCTTCTCTGTTTAAACCAACTAACCATGTTATAATCACAACACTTACAACAGAAACAAGACAAACCAATATGCAAGTTATAAACGTATTAGTTGTCAACAACAATTTTAGGCATAAAGGTAAAACAGAGGATAGTATAAGTACCGATATAGTTGGTAATATTACTTTTTTTATATATTTACGTATTGAGAAAACGAGCATACCTTTTAATACAAACAATCTTACGGTTTGTACTAGTACTGCTATCAACAAATTGATAATTAATACGGACTCTGGATTATAACCCAACCTTAAAAATATATAACCAATTGGTATTATCATTAAATTTATTGTACTAGCCCATATTGTGAATTTTTTTATTTCGCCAGTAGCATAAGCAATACATGATGTAGGGTTAGCGTAAACTCCAACTAATGAAATCAACAGTACAAGTCTTGTAAACGCCACTGTATGTTCTGGTACATTATTACCCAGCCATATTTCAAGAATTTTTGGAGTTTCAATTATGATAGGGAGTGATAATCCCCACATTAAAAAGAAGGAAATTTTTGTAGCACTATAGTACAGTTTGTACATGTATGATAGATTACCTCCTGCATATGATTTTGTAAGTTGTGGTCTAAATGAAGTTTGAAAACTTGTAATAAACATTTCAACTGCATGTAAAATTTGAAATGTAATTCCTCTTGCAGCATTCACAACAGGTCCAAAGAACATATTAAGAAGCAGATTAACACCTTGATTCTGTAACGTATAAGCCAATGTACCAATCATGCCCCACCCACCAAAATTGAATAATTGTTTTAAATTTTCCTTATCCCAATTTAACGATATTATACATGTTTTAGAAAATCTTCGCTTACATATTATTATGTATATAGATATATTTAAAAAAGAGATTGAAACTAGTAATAAAGCATACACAATAAGTTTGTCATAATTTATAATGTTCAATAAAAATACTATTGCCAATTTTAAAATAACATCTATCACTGAAACAATTGCAAATATATTCATTTTTTCATTTGCAACAATTAATGCCGTAAATGGAGCCTGAAATACTGTAACAACAAATGTTATTATCGATATTTGATACACGCACTCTGCAGCAAACATTCTATCTGAAGGTATTACAAGTTGTGTTTTAAGAAACCATAATCCAATAGTTTCAGCTATTACAACTATTATTAAAGCATATATCATCTGAACAGTAATACCAGATCTAAAAATCTCAGATAAGCCATTCTCACTATTTTTGCCCATCTCAAAATTGTAATACCTCTGATAGGTAGCTGCCATTGAGGAATTCAAGAATGATAACATTCCTATTATTCCACCAACCACATTGTATATACCATAATCTTCTACACCTAAAACTCTTAACACCACTCTAGATGTATAGAGTGATATTAAAAGGACAAAAAATGATCTAAGATATAGAAAGAAAGTATTCTTCGCAATACGCGTTGAGTTTGATTCAGATGCCATTATTATTTAAATAATCATTATACTCCTTACATGTAGTTGGAGCTGGAATTAAGTGTATATCTGTTTTAACAACTTTAGCAGGATTTCCTGCTGCAATACAATTTGCTGGAACACTCTTCGTAACAACTGAATTAGCCGCAATAATGGAATTATCACCAATAGTTACTCCCTTTTGTATTCTTACATTTTGACCTATCCAACAATTTTCTCCAATCTTAACTGGAGCATGATCTGCATGTATCCATGAGCGGGCATCGCTTCCATGTGGAGTGGTGCGCATAAATTTTCTAAAATCTGGACTGATAGGGTGATTGTTGTTGTCAGAGATTATCACATTTGGACCTATTGCTGTATATTTACCTATTTCTACGTATTCAACAGATTGTATTTCTGTATTTTGAAGTCTACAATACTCTCGAAGTACTATTTTCCCGCAATAGCTAGTTTTGAGTGTACAACCAGGCAAAAATTGTACATTGTTTTCTACAATAATATCACTTTTTGTTGATCCAAATGCTAAATAAGCACTACAAGTTTCTCCAAATTCATATGATTTTCCCAACATTGTTATCTTTTGTTTGAATGCAGATACAGTTTTTTTTTCTTTATACTTTTTATATAATTTTACTAGAAACATATTATCTTGTATAAAAATTACAATTAAAAATATTTATAATCATTAAACCTTACCTTCCTTTATACATCTCCTCATAATACTTCTCGTACTCGCCAGATGTGATATTATCCATCCATTCTTGATTGTCTAAGTACCAACGAACTGTCTTTTCGATTCCTTCTTCAAATTGAAGCGATGGTTCCCACCCGAGTTCCTTCTGTAACTTAGTAGAGTCTATGGCGTAACGTGCGTCATGTCCTAATCTGTCGGTGACATATGTTATCAAATCTAATGAATGTCCTTCCGGATTGCCGAGTATTCTATCAACGGTTTTAATCATCACCTTTATCAAGTCGATGTTTTTCCATTCGTTGAAACCACCTATATTATAAGTTTCTGCTATCTTTCCTTCATGGAAAATCAAATCTATAGCGCGAGCGTGGTCTTCAACATATAACCAGTCGCGGACGTTCTCACCCTTACCATAGACTGGCAACGGTTTGCGATGACGTATATTATTAATAAACAAAGGTATCAACTTTTCTGGAAACTGATAGGGTCCGTAGTTATTAGAACAGTTTGTTACAATAGTTGGCATTCCGTATGTGTCGTGATAAGCTCTCACGAAATGGTCGGAACTTGCTTTAGACGCCGAATATGGTGAGTGAGGATTGTATTTTGTTGTCTCATAGAAAAACTCGTCGCCGTATGCCTTATGCCCCTCAGAAGAAGCTACTGTCTTGAAAGGAGGTTCTATTCCTTCTGGATGGTTCATTGCGAGAGCGCCATAGACTTCGTCGGTCGAGATGTGGTAGAATCGGCAATCTATAGACTCAGAGTCGCAGAGTTGCAGAGTTGCAGAGTCTTCATTCTTTGTGTCTTTGCGACTTTGTGTCCTTGCGACTTTATAAGGAACAGGTTGGCTCTCCCAATAAAGCTTCGCTGCTTGAAGTAAACTTAAAGTTCCCATTACATTTGTCTTGGCAAATGTGAACGGATCTTTGATACTTCTATCGACATGAGACTCTGCTGCGAGGTGAATAATACCATCAACTTTTTCATCTTGCATAAGCTGATAGAAACTCTCAAAGTCGCAGATATCCATTTTCACGAACTTGTAATTAGGTTTATCTTCTATATCTTTGAGATTAGCTAAATTACCAGCGTAAGTGAGTTTATCTAAATTGATGATATTATATTCTGGATATTTATTTACGAATAAACGAACAACATGGTTTCCAATGAAACCTGCACCACCTGTTATAACGATATTTCTTTTTGCCATGATATTTAGATTTTTAGTTTTAAATATTTCTTTTCACTTCCTCAATAACTTGTAACAGATATTGTCCGTATTGATTCTTAATCATCGGTTGAGCAAGTTCCCTCATTTTTTCTTCTGTTATCCAGCCTTTACGATAGGCAATACCTTCGAGACAGGCAATCTTCAAACCCTGACGTTTTTCTATTACTTCAACGAATGTAGACGCTTCCGATAAAGAATCGTGAGTTCCTGTATCTAACCAAGCAAAACCTCTGCCAAGAGTTTGCACTTTCAACTGCTTATCTTCCAAGAATCTTTGATTTACTGTTGTAATTTCCAACTCACCACGTGCCGAAGGTTTAATCGTCTTAGCAACTTCAACAACTTTATTTGGATAGAAGTACAATCCAGGAACAGCGTAATTTGACTTAGGATTCTTAGGTTTTTCTTCCAACGATAGGCAGTTACCTTCTTTATCGAATTCAGCCACGCCATAACGTTCTGGATCATTAACCCAATAGCCAAAGATTGTAGCTTTGTTTTCATTTTCTGCTGCCTTAACAGCATCCTTCAACATCTGTGTAAAGAAACTACCGTAGAAGATATTATCACCGAGAACTAAGCATGCGCAATCGTCACCGATAAATTCTTCACCGATGATGAACGCTTGAGCAAGACCGTCAGGTGAAGGTTGTTCCGCATAACTGAAGTTTACTCCATAATCAGAGCCATCGCCGAGCAAACGTTTGAAACCAGGGAGATCGTAAGGTGTTGAGATAATAAGAATATCTCTAATACCTGCCAACATCAGAACTGATATTGGATAATAAACCATTGGTTTGTCGTAAATTGGAAGCAATTGCTTACTGACACCTTTTGTGATTGGATAAAGGCGAGTTCCAGAACCGCCTGCTAAAACGATACCTTTCATAGTACATTTGTGTTTATTAGTTATTAAATCGAATACCAAACAATTTCTACACCCTACAGCTCCGCCTCCTCGCTTACACGATATTATGCAAAGATTCTATGAATCAGCACAATAAGCATACAGAAAGCAAGTAACAGCACACTTTTCAATCAACTTACAAATATAGGACATTTTTTTTTCTAAAACAACAAATATTTTCTTGCTTTTATTTTCGATAAAAGAAAAGCCACAACTAACTTTAAAAAGTTAATTTTTATTGTAATTATTTGAATAATAAATCCTATATTTGTAGATTGAATTTAATAGTTTATTACGAACTTACCTACAATCGTTATCAGATTAAGCCTCAACAACTTGGCATTCAACCTTGTAGGTAAGGCGGCGAAGCTGTAGATATTGTCAGTCACTGTGATAACAAAATAATGGTAAAAATATGTCATATAAGCATTTACAATTTCCAAAAGATTCATTGTTCTTAGTAACAGGTGGAGCTGGATTTATAGGTTCCAATCTTTGTGAAGCAATTTTAAACCTTGGCTATAAAGTACGTTGTCTTGATGACTTATCAACTGGCAAACAATCTAATGTGGATATGTTTATTAATAATCCAAATTATGAGTTTATCAAAGGCGATATCAAAGACCTTGAAACATGTATAATGGCTTGTAAGGGTGTAGATTACGTCCTTAACCAGGCTGCATGGGGAAGCGTGCCTCGCAGTATAGAGATGCCGCTTTTTTATTGCGCTAACAACATTCAAGGAACATTGAATATGATGGAAGCAGCAAGGCAATGTGGTGTGAAGAAGTTTGTCTATGCTTCAAGTTCTTCAGTATATGGCGATGAACCTAATCTTCCCAAAAAAGAAGGCAGAGAAGGTAATTTGCTTTCTCCATACGCCTTGACAAAACGCTGCGATGAGGAATGGGCTAAACAATATACAAAACATTATGGACTCGATACTTACGGAATGCGTTACTTTAACGTCTTCGGCCGTCGTCAGGATCCTCATGGAGCATACGCAGCCGTTATTCCTAAATTTATAAAACAGTTATTGGATAATGAACGTCCAACGATAAACGGTGATGGTAAACAAAGCCGCGACTTTACATATATTGAAAACGTAATTGAAGCTAACCTTAAAGCATGTCTCGCACCTTCAGAATATGCAGGCGAAGTTTTTAATATCGCATACGGTGGAAGAGAATATCTGATAGACATATATTATTCTCTCATAAAAGCTCTTGGCAAAGACATTGAACCAATATTTGGTCCAGACCGCAAAGGCGACATTAAACACTCTAACGCCGATATCAGCAAAGCTCAACAAATGCTCGGCTATGATCCAGAGTATGATTTTGCTCGCGGATTGAATGAAGCTATTGAATGGTATAAAAACAATTTATAAAATATAGATATGAACGAAATAAAGATCTGTGTTATTGGACTAGGTTATGTAGGTCTTCCTTTAGCACGTTTATTCTCAACAAAATATAAGACTGTCGGCTTCGACATGAACGCAAAACGCTGTGAAGCTCTCATGGCTGGTCATGATGCTACATTAGAAGTATCTGACGAATTATTACAAGACGCTATAAACAATCACGGTTTCAAATGTACTGCTGACATTGAAGAAATCCGTGATTGTAATTTTTATGTGGTAGCTGTTCCAACTCCTGTCGATGAACACAACAATCCAGATTTGACTCCGTTATACGGAGCTTCGACAACAGTAGGTAAAGTTATCAACAAAGGAGATATTGTTGTTTATGAATCAACAGTTTATCCTGGGGTTACAGAAGATGAATGTCTTCCTGTTGTGGAAAAAGTCTCTGGTTTGAAATTTAATGTCGATTTCTTCGCAGGTTATTCTCCAGAACGTATCAATCCCGGCGACAAACTTCATACTGTTGAAAAGATCAAGAAAGTAACTTCAGGTTCAACACCAGAGATTGGTAAAATTGTGAACGACGTCTATGCTTCTGTCATTACAGCAGGAACTCATCTCGCTCCAACGATGAAAGTAGCTGAAGCAGCAAAAGTTATCGAAAACTCACAAAGAGATATCAATATTGCTTTCGTTAATGAACTTTCAAAAATATTCACAAAGATGGGTATTGACACAAACGATGTCTTGGAAGCAGCTTCAACAAAATGGAACTTCTTGCCATTCAAGCCGGGTCTCGTCGGCGGACACTGCATTGGCGTTGACCCATATTATTTAGCACAATGCGCGATGACATACGGATATAATCCAGAAATTATTCTCGCTGGCAGAAGAATGAACGACAGTATGGGAGAATATGTCGCAGACCAGACTATAAAGCTGATGCTCAAAAAAGGAATTCAGGTTTTAGACTCAAATATCTTAATCTTAGGATTCACATTCAAAGAAAATTGTCCAGACTGCCGTAATACAAAAGTTGCAGACATCGTAAAGGCTTTGAAAGAATACAACCTGAACATTACCATCTACGACCCATGGGCAAGTCCTGCAATAGCAAAACACGAATACAATATTGACATCACAAATGAAATTCCAACAGACAAATACGATGCTATAATACTCGCTGTTTCACATAAAGAATTTGCAGAACTTGAAGTCAAGAGTTTCGGTAAAGAAAATCATGTCATCTTTGATGTGAAGGGATTTTTAAGTAAAGATTTAGTTGACGGAAGATTATAGAAATACAATATATATGAAAGCTTGTTTTATGGGATTAGGCTACATAGGCCTTCCGACCGCAATAATCGCCGCCAAGCACGGCATACAAGTAACGGGCGTTGACATAAACCCTAAAGTCGTTGAACTTACAAATCAAGGAAAACTTCATATCATTGAGCCTGGCATGGAGGAGTATCTTCAAGAGGTTGTGAAATCAGGTGCTTTGAAGGCATCTACAACTCCAGAAATGAGCGAAGCTTATTTCATGGTTGTACCTACTCCATTCAAGGGTAATCACGAACCTGATATCTCATATGTTGAAGCGGCTACCAGAGCTGTCCTTCCTCTTCTCAAAGATGGTGACCTCTATGTTATTGAATCTACTTCACCTGTCGGTACAACAGAAAAGATGAGAGACCTTATCTTTACAGAAAGACCAGAACTCGAAGGTAAAATATATATAGCTTATTGCCCAGAACGTGTTCTTCCTGGTAACGTAATTCACGAACTTGTTCATAATGACAGAGTAATTGGCGGTATTGACGAGACTTCAACAGATAAAGCTATCGAATTCTACAGCCAATTCGTAAAAGGCACTTTGCATCGTACAAACTGTAAAACAGCTGAGATGTGTAAACTTACCGAGAACTCATCTCGTGACGTTCAGATTGCCTTCGCAAATGAATTGTCCTTAATCTGTGACAAGGCTGGTATCAACGTTTGGGAACTTATCAATTTAGCAAACAAGCATCCAAGAGTCAATATACTCCAGCCTGGTTGTGGTGTAGGCGGTCACTGCATCGCTGTTGACCCTTATTTCATCACAGCAGCTTTCCCTATGGAATCAAAAATAATTGCTGCAGCTCGTGAGATAAATAATTATAAATCTTTTTGGTGTGCAGAGAAAATTCAAAACGAAATGCTTAGATTTGAACTCGAAAACCATCGTAAACCTTGGGTCGCCTTGATGGGTCTCGCTTTCAAACCTAACATTGATGACCTCAGAGAATCTCCTGCTAAGAGTATTACAACTAAAGTTATGCAATCTTGCAACAACGCTCAGATTATGATCGTGGAACCTAATGTCCCTGAACATAATCTCTTCAAACTCACTAATTATAAAGAAGCTTACGAGAAAGCTGATATAGTTGTATTCTTGGTAAATCATAAAGAATTTGCAGAACTTAACTATCGTAACGACGTGAAGGTCCTCGATTTCTGCGGAACATTCAAAAAATAATTTTATGAAAAAAATAATGCTCGTCTTCGGAACCCGTCCAGAAGCTATCAAGATGGCTCCGCTAGTAAAAGAGTTTGAGAAATATCCTAACGATTTTCAGACATTGGTGTGTGTGACAGGTCAGCATCGTGAAATGCTTGATCAGGTGTTGAATCTTTTTGAAATAAAACCTCATTACGACCTTAACATTATGAAACAAGGTCAGGATTTGTATGATGTCACAGCACGTGTTTTAGTAGGCATGCGTGATGTCCTCAAAGAAGCTCAACCTGATGTCGTTTTGGTACATGGGGATACTACAACCAGCATGGCGGCAGCGCTTGCAGCTTTCTATCAACAAATTCCCGTTGGTCATGTCGAAGCTGGTCTTCGTACACATAACATCTACAGCCCATGGCCAGAGGAGATGAATCGTTTGATTACGGGACGCATTGCAACTTATCACTTTTCACCGACACAATTAAGCCGTCAGAATTTACTAAAAGAGAATGTGTCTGATGATTCTATAATCGTCACAGGTAATTCTGTTATTGACGCTTTGTATTGGGTTGTTGGTAAAATAAAGAATGACGAAGCATTAAATAATGAATTAAAAGAGATATTAGACAAAGCAGGTTATGATGTCAATCGTTTGGATAATGGCAGAAAACTCGTTTTGATTACAGGTCACAGACGTGAGAACTTCGGTGAAGGCTTCATCAGTATGTGTACTGCCATTAAGGACTTGACAAAAAAATATCCTGAAGTTGACTTCGTATATCCTATGCACCTAAATCCGAATGTTCGCAAGCCGATACATGAGGTGTTTGGTGAAGATTTAAGTAATTTAGGCAATATGTTCTTCATCGAGCCATTGGAATACCTGTCGTTTGTTTATCTAATGGAAAAATCAACTATTGTATTGACCGACAGCGGCGGTATCCAGGAAGAAGCTCCAGGTTTAGGTAAGCCGGTTCTCGTTATGCGTGACACGACAGAACGACCAGAAGCATTGGAAGCAGGAACGGTAAAACTTGTGGGAACAAATTATGACATGATTGTTTCTGAAGTATCTGCCTTGCTTGAAGACGAGAGCTATTATGAAAAAATGAGTAAAGCCGTCAATCCTTACGGAGACGGTTTAGCTTGTGGAAGAATTGTGGAAAAATTGAAATAAAGAATGTCAACAAATAATACAAAACAGGCTTTCTGGGTTGCATTAGGAAGCTTGTTTTCTTTTGGCTTTTCAATTGTTAGTTCGATGATCCTTAGTCGCTATTTTGATAAAGGCGACTACGGAACATATAAGCAAGTAATGTATGTATATAATACATTACTAACTGTTTTTACCTTGGGCTTACCAAAAGCGTTTTCGTATTTCTTGCCAAGAGTTGACATAGCACAAGCAAAACATCTAATAAAAAAGATTACAAATATCTTCTTCGTACTAGGAGCAATATTTTCAGCTTTTCTATTCTTATGCGCTGGACCTGTTGCCAACTTTATGAACAATGAAGACCTTAGAGAAGCTATTCGAATTTTTTCACCCGTTCCTTTGATGATGCTCCCGACAATGGGTCTTGAAGGTATACTGTCTACATTCAGAAAGAATAAGTTCATGACGCTTTACACAGTAGTAACTCGATTATTCATGTTAGTTTGTGTTGCTACACCTGTCATTTTCTTCAACGGAGGATACATAGAAGCAATATGGGGATTTGTCATCTCATCATTCATTTCGTTTGTTCTTGCATTATATCTGAAATATATGCCGGTCAGAGGCAAAGGAAAAGAAAAATGTGAAATTACATACAATCAGATTTTTAAATTTTCATTACCGCTACTATATGCAAGTTTATGGGGAATATTAATATCATCAGCCGACCAGTTTTTTATCAGCAGATATTTTGGTAATGAAGTATTTGCCGAGTTTTCTAATGGTGCTTTAGAACTTCCATTTGTTGGAATGATTGTTGGTGCCTGTGCAACTGTATTATCTCCAATAATTTCAAAATTATCCTATAGCAATATTGACCCTCAAAAAGAATTATACTCATTATGGATTAGTGTTTTTGAAAAGTCCGCAAAACTAATTTATCCTCTCGTAATATATTGTATCGTTTTTGCAGATGTGATTATGGTATTCTTATATGGAGAACAATATGAAGTTTCTGCTACTTATTTTAGAATCAAATCAATGTATAGCTTTTTTGCAGTAATTGTTTATGCTCCAATCGTAATCAATATCGGGAAAGTAAAACAATACTCAAATGTGCACATGATTGCTGCCATAGCAATAATAGTTTTGGAATTCATAAGTATAAAAATCATAAACTCGCCTTACGCTATCAGTGTTATCTCGCTATTGGTACAACTTGGGAAAACATTTTCGTTAATGTTCATTGTATCAAAGTATTTTGACATCAATTTTTTTAAATTATTTCCAGGGAAAATGATCGCAATAATTTTAATACCATCCATTTTAATTTTAATTGTAGAACGCTACATATTCATCAATTTATTTAAATTAGACAATATTATAGTGTTATTTGTAAGTTTTATATCATATGTTATAACATACCTTTTTATTTCAAAAATATTGAAAATTGATTACATCTCTATTATTAAACCGTTGCTATCCAGATAGAATCTTGTTAGGATTATGAAGAAGAGTAGTATGGATATTTAACCAAAGAAGAATTTGAGAAAACTAGAAAGAAATATATAGATTTATAATATGCAAGGAAATAAACCACTTAAAATAGTAATTGTGACTCAAACTGTATATCCAGCATTAGATCCAAGGTCTCATAAGTCAATGCAGTTAACCTTGGGGTTAGCGGATGCTGGTCATGATGTCACGGTCTGGAAAAATGAGGAAACTATGTCCAGAATAATTCTATGTATATAGGATAGAATCTGTTCATGCAAATAACGAAAATAAAATTGATAAAAAAATACATATCATGGCAAAGTGGCTCAAAGAAAATAATGAGGATTTAGGCATAAAAATTATATTATTCTTCATTTCACCTTTTTTCTCATTATTATATTCGTTAAAACGAGTAAATACGAAATCTTCTTATTTATTTTTCTTTTTATTTGCAATATTATTTGGTTTAAACTTCACCACATCAAATGGCAGAGATGAATACAATACAGGAGATGCAGCAGTATATAGACAAAGTTTCGAATTATACAAATATAGCAATATAGATGATTTAAAGAATTACTATAAAGAAACTATGTCCATGGAAAACGAAAGGAGAAGAGATGTATATGTTATATCTATGATATATATAGCATCTCTTTTTAGCCTTGACTACCACATATTTTTTATGCTTCTGGCTATTGTCTTTTCATACTTTATGCTGAGATCAATGAAATTTCTAACAGAAGAAGATTCATTTAACTATACCAGCATGTATGTCTTGATATTATGTATATTTGTATTCAATAATGGTATATTCAATATTAATGGATGTAGATTTTGGACTGCCTCCTGGATAGCAATATATTCTATATTTCAAATATTTAGAAACAATAATGTGAGATATCTTCTGCTTATTGCTTTAACACCATTAATTCATCAAGCTTATTGGTTTTTGGTTGTTATATTGCTAATAGTATTACTTACACGATTCTTCAATAATATATGGAAGATCCTATTCTTTGCAAGTTTTTTTGTTTCAAGTTTTGCAATTGAATTTGTCACTGATATAAGCGAATATCTACCAACATCATTACAATTTCTAATTGAAAGATACACTACTGAAGAAGCTATCTCTAGTTTATATCGGTCTAATTATTACCAAGTAATTCGACGTATTTTCAAATTGATATTTAATATTTACATCAGTTACATAATACTATTATTTATCAGAGATGAGAAAAATTTATTGTCAAATAGTAAAACTAAAAACATTTACAGGTTTTTATTGATATATATGACTATTATTAATTTCTTTGCTATGATACCATCTCTTGGTACAAGATTTCAGATCATAGCATTACCATTCATAGCATATCTGTGGTTAGTAAACTTTGAATCACGAAGAAAGCATCGGGTTGTAATTCTAATATTTCCATTAATATCTATGTTCTTTTTTTATGAACGGATTATGGCATATTTATTTCATTCTGTTCCAATTAGTTTCTATTTCATAAGTCCTATTGCACAAATAATAAATTTTTTAACACAATGAAAATAGTCATTATATCTCAGAATTGCTTTCCATATATAAGTCCAAGATCTAATAGAGCGACAGAACTTGCAAAAGAATTCTCAAGGCTAGGTCATGATGTTAGTTTATATGCTTTATTGGGTCGGTTGGAATATGATAAATCTTATGATAATTTTGGTATAAAATTTAAAAAATTAGGTAACTCTAGGTATGGGTTGTACGACAATGCTAACGAAAGGAATAATAATATCATATATAAACTAATTGCTCGCTTATTTGGTAAATATCTTGATTTTCCTAAAATTGAGTTAAAAAAATTTACCTACAACATTCTTAAAAAAGAAAAGAACATTGACCTATTAATAACAATCGCACATCCTCACACTATTCACTGGGGTGCTGCAAAATATATCAAAAAAGATAAAAATAAAATAAAAAAATGGATTGCTGATTGCGGAGATCCTTACATGCTAAATCCATTTATCAAATACCCCTCATATTTTAAATATGAAGAAAAAAAATGGTGTCGTCTATGTGATTATATAACGGTACCTATCGAAGATGCAAAAGAAGCATATTATCCAGAATTCAGAAGTAAAATTAAGGTTATTCCCCAAGGGTTTAACTTTGATGATAATAGACTTCCTGTATATATCCCTAATAGAGTGCCTACTTTTGCCTTTAGTGGCATTTTTTATAAAGGCCTAAGAGATCCTGCTAAATTCCTAGAATATTTATGCACTTTAAAAAATAATTTTAAATTCGTTATTTATACAAACACCTCAGATTATAACATCAATACATTTTCACTAAAAACATTCAAAACAAAACTTGGAGACAAGTTAGACATACGTTCGTTTATTCCCAGAACAGAGTTATTAGATGAATTGGCAAAAATGGATTTCTTAATAAATATTAAGAATAACTCTGGAGTACAACAACCTAGTAAATTAATCGATTATGCTATATCAAAACGTCCAATATTGGAGATAACTTCGGAGTTTAATGAAATAGCAATATTCGATGAATTTATTACTGGGAAATATCATAATGCAAAAAAAATTGAGAATATTGAACAATATGATATAAAAAATGTTACTCAGAATTTTTTACATTTAATAAAATAATATGATGATAAATAAATTACTCATAATAATACCATCATTCAACAATGGTGGTACCATTAGTTCACTAAAAAATATACTGCCCACTTTAAAACAAAAAATTCCTAATATAGATATTTTTGCCATTACAAATACGGGAGTAAATATGGAATACTGTTCCAAGTATGCCAATATATTAGGAATAGATGGTAAAAAAAATAATAATGCATCAATAAAAAGTAAGATTGCAAAATTAGTCAAAAGAATAAAAAAAACACTAAGCCTAATTGGAATAGATATTTCGTCTTATGTATTTAGACATGTATCAAAAAGATTAGAAAAGAATCACTATGATTTAATAATAGCATTTCAAGAAGGTTTGGCGACTCATTTAGCTAGTTATTTCAAAGGAGCTCGAAAAATAGCTTGGGTTCATTGTGATTATAGTAATTACCTAAAATTATTGAATAGCAGACCTGAGTTTAAAATGTATAAAAAATTCGAAAAGGTTGTATGTGTTAGCCAATATACAATGGAACAATTTAGAAATAATTTACCTGAAATAAATACTTTGTTTTTATACAACATAATATCAACAGAAAACATTATAAATAAATCTACAGATAATTACAACAATATATGCTATGATACAAAAAAATTTACAATATTATCTGTCGGAAGATTAGATTCTGTAAAAAGGTTTGAAACTATTCCTTACATAATTTATCAACTAAAACAAAAAGGTATTAATAATTTTACATGGTACATAATAGGAGGTGGAAATGCTCAAATCAGACAAAAAATAGAAAAGGAAATTATTAGGTATCAAATTTCAGAATTGATACTATTAGGAGAAATTAATAATCCATATCCATATTTTAGAAATGCTGATTTATTTGTTTCTACGTCTATATCAGAGGCTTGTCCTTATGTAATAAATGAAGCTAAAATATTACATATTCCAATTGTTAGCACGAATTTTGGTTCTGTATATGAGTTTATTGAAGATGGTGTAAACGGATTAATCTCTCCAATAGAAACGATATCTGAAAAGATAGCCTCTATGATATTGGACAAGGAACTATATAGTAAGATTAAGAATAATATTAGTGAATTTGAATATGATAATAATATAATCACAGATAAGTTATTTAATGAAATATTAGAGATATGATTAATTTGATAATCTTTCTTTATTAGAAGTGTCACATTGTTATTACAAAGACCATTCCTACTAACATTGTAATATCAGAATTCATTTATAGTTACCCAAAAAATAGAAAAAGATATAATTAAAAAACAATGATGAGTATTAAGAAAAGACTTCTAAAAAATCGCATTGCAAGAGGTTTTATTGCAATATATCACACGTATTTTTCATTTAAACGTTCCTCATTAGCATATTGTGCAAAAAGTGTAGAAATAGGAACGCCGCTTATAGTTGGTGGACCTCAAAATATATATTTGCATGAAAATGTCTCTATTGGCGGAGGTATGATTTCTGCAACCAATGCAAAATTTATTATGAAAAGAAATAGTGTTTGCAGTTCTGGATTAATGGTTAGAACTGGTAATCACATGCAAGAAATTGGTAAATGGTTTCGTTTTATTGATGACAACTACAAAAAAGCAAATGCTAAGATTGAGTATGATAAGGATGTAGTTGTAGAGGAAGATGTTTGGCTTGGTGTTAATGTAACATTATTAAGTGGTGTCAATATTGGTAGAGGTTCTATCGTAGGTGCAGGAGCAGTTGTAACAAAAGACGTACCGCCATATAGCGTTGCAGGAGGTGTTCCTGCAAAATTTATAAAATTCAAATGGACAATAGAACAAATACTTGAACACGAAAGAATACTATATAACGAAGAAGAGAGATTCACTAAAGAAGAATTGTTAGAAATATTTGAGAAATACTCACAACAATGAATATATATATAGCAGGACTATCAGATGTTCCATTCAAGAAAAGAGCAACAGATATAAGATTATTGTCATTTGCGAAATTATTTGATTCTCTCGGACATTCCGTAACAATAATCAATCGATTATCTAGTGTAAATAAATGTGATATGCATATACCTAAAGATGTGAATATAGAATATGTATGCAAAGCTAAAGGTATATTATCATTATTTTGGGGGACTATCAAAGAGCCATTTAAATTGCTACGTTTGAACAAGAAAAAGAAAATAGATGTGATAATTGTAACTTCAGGACATTATTTTGACTTGTTAATATATAAACTTGTAACCATTATAACAAAATCAAAATTAGTGTACCACTATTGTGAATACAGGAGTTCTATAGATAGAAAAAGTTTGTATCATAAGATTAATGGAAAATTAATAGATTATAAAGGTCCTAAATTATGTGACGCAGCTATATGCATAAGTCATTTCTTAGAAAACAGAATAAAAGAACGTAATCATAAAATTAAAACTGTAATAGTACCACCAATATGCGACTTTACTGATTTAGAAAATATTCAACCACATAATACGAGTAAAGGATATATATTATTTTGTGGGTCTGTTGGTTATTATGAGACCATAGACTTGATTATTAACGCTTTTCACAAATCTAAAATCAATAAAATATTGGATCTGTATCTCGTATTAAGTGGTGATAGCGATCAGATTTCAATGGTAAAGCAAAAAACTGGTACTAATACTATCTTTTTCACAAGTCTGGAATATGCAAAATTAATTTCTTTAATGAAAGGCGCATCTGGTTTATTGATTCCATTGAAGAATAATATTAGGGATATAGCAAGATTCCCGAATAAAATATGTGAATATATTGCAGCTCATGGAATAGTTATCTCTACTAATTTTGGAGAAATACCATACTATTTCAAAGACAAAGAAAATGCTTTATTAGCTAACGATTTTGAAATAGATGCCTATGCAAATACACTTGATTGGTTATGTGATAACATAAATGATCTGGATAGAATAAAAAAAGAATCATACATTGTTGGGAAAGAATATTTCAACACAAATTCTTATAAAAAACAAATTACAGATTTTCTATCGTCTATATATAATGAATAGGATCCTAATTTTGTCCAATAGTATTGATGGTTTATTCTCATTTAGAAAAGAGGTCATTTTAGCAATACTCACAAATGGACATGATATATATATATCAGTACCTAAAGGTAATGAAGAAAAAGAAGAGTATTTTGTAAATAAAGGATGTAGAATTATTCACCAAGATATAGACAGGAGAGGAACCAGTCCTTTACAAGACTTTAAATTATTACGAGGTTATAATAAGTTAATTAAAAAAATTAAACCTTCTTTAATATTAACTTATACTATAAAACCTAATGTATATGGTGGGTTAGCTGCAAGATTGAATAAAATTCCTCAATTAGCTAACATTACTGGATTAGGTTCTTCTATTAACAATAAAGGTATTACCAGCAAGATTGCATTGTTTTTATACAAATTTGGATTGTCAAAAGCGAGTATAGTCTTTTATCAGAATAACAGCATTAAAGAATTCTGTCAGAATAGTCATATTGGTAAAGAGGGTGTTTTATTACCAGGTTCGGGAGTTGATTTGAATTGGCATTCATTTCATAAATATCCAGAGAATGATAGTGTTATTAAGTTCCTATTTATTGGTAGGGTTATGAAAGATAAAGGTATTGATGAATTTTTGTTAATGGTAAAAACCATAAAGTCTAAATACTCAAATACTGAGTTTCATATCTTAGGAGGGTGTGAAGAAAATTATAAAGATATTTTGAATAAATATCATAAGGATAATTTGTTACAATGGCATGGTACTATTTCTGATGTTCGACCATATATTAAGAATTCACACTGTACAATATTACCATCATATCATGAAGGGATGGCCAATGTATTATTAGAGACATGTGCTGCAGGAAGACCTATTATAGCGTCAAATATAAATGGCTGCAAGGAAGCAATAGATGATGGCATTAATGGGTTCCTTTGTGAGGTGAAAAATTCTGAGGATTTAATAAGCAAAGTCGAGAATTTTATTAACTTATCATACGAAACAAAATCCGAAATGGGAATAGCTGCTAGAAAAAAAATGGAAGATGAATTTGATAGGAAAATTGTCATAAAGAAATATTTGGAAGAAATTGATAGATTTATACGATAATAACATATGTATAAACACATCTTCAAACGAATAATAGATTTTACAATAGTTTTTATCGCTCTGTTGATAATATGGCCCATATTGTTGATAATAACAATCTGGTTGCATTTTGCCAATAAGGGCGCTGGAGCATTCTTCACTCAAGAGCGTCCTGGAAAAGATGGTAAAATATTTAAGGTCATAAAGTATAAAACCATGACCGATGAACGTGATGAGAATGGAAATTTATTGCCAGACGCTCAACGTTTGACAAAAGTCGGTAAATTTGTACGCTCAACTTCTATTGACGAGTTACCTCAATTAATAAATGTTCTCAAAGGAGATATGGCTTTGATAGGACCTCGTCCGTTATTGGTAAAATATCTTCCTTTATATTCAAAAGAACAGGCTCGTCGCCATGAAGTAAGACCAGGAATCACAGGATGGGCTCAGTGTAACGGAAGAAACGCTATCAGCTGGACAAAGAAATTTGAATTAGATGTTTGGTATGTAGATCATTGTACATTATGGACCGACATTAAAATCATTTGGATAACAATAATGAAAGTTTTGAAAAGAGCCGACATCTCACAAGAAGGTCAGGCTACAATGGAAGCTTTCAATGGAAATAATTAAAGATATATGCAATGAAAGATATAGCAATTTTTGGTGCAGGCGGATTTGGAAAGGAAATAGCTTGTTTATTAGACAGAATAAATAAAGAGAATCCTACTTGGAATTTCATTGGTTTTTTTGATGACAACTCCGAACTAAAAGACAAGATGATTTCACACTACGGTAAATGTTTAGGTGGTATCAATGAATTAAATTCGTACGATAAAGATATTTGCCTTGCTATTGCAGTAGGTAATCCTAATGCAGTAAAAAATATTGTTGAAAAAATTAATAATACACACATATCATTTCCTAATATAATTCATCCTACAACAAAATACGCTGATGATAAAACACTATTCATTGGAAAGGGCAATATCATTCAAGGTGATTGTTTCTTCTCGTGTGATGTTAAAATCGGTGATTTTAATGTAATGAATGGTTCGGTTATCTTTGGACATGATGCTATTGTAGGTTCATATAACACTTTTATGCCTGCTGTAAGAATATCAGGAGAAGTAAAAATTGGAGATGGTAACTTTTTTGGCATTGCATCAATAATTTTACAGCAAATAAAAATTGGTAATAATGTCCGTTTGGGTGCAGGTAGCGTTCTTATGACAAAGCCTAAAGATGGATTATTGTATATTGGCAATCCAGCGAAAAAATTTGAATTATAAATATAAAAACTATCAACATCTAAAACTTATAAGTTATGGAATTAAACACATTTATCGAAAACTTCGCAGCTCAGTTTGACGAAACTGATGCAAGCGTATTCACAGCAGAAACAAAATTCAGAGATTTAGACGAATGGTCATCTCTTATTGGTCTTTCATTAATCGCAATGGTTGATGAAGAATACGATGTAACATTGAAAGGTGATGACATCAAATCTGCTGTAACAGTAGAAGATTTGTTTAACACTGTAAAAAGCAAGAAATAATGGCTTTTTGTGAATTCAAGAACGTTAGGATCGCTGGTATAGCAGCCGGCGTTCCTAAAAACGTTGTTTCTATTTTAGATGGAGACAATAGTGTTGTCTTAGCAGAAGGAACAACTGCTGAAGCATTCGTAGAACAAACCGGTGTACGAGAAAGAAGAGTAGATAAAACTTCGACAACATCTGATTTATGTTATTATGCTGCCGAAAAATTAATATTTGATTTAGGTTGGGACAAAAATGATATTGATGCTATATTTTTTGTATCTCAAACAACAGACTATTTTTTACCTGCAACCGCATGTATCATGCAAGATAGACTTGGATTAAGTAAGGAGTGTTATGCAACAGATGTCGTATTAGGTTGCTCAGGTTGGGTGTATGGATTAAGTAATGCTGTATCCATGATATCAAATCAAAACTTTAAGAAAGTCATATTGATGGCAGGTGATGCAAAACGACACTTTGAATCTTATGATCCATTGTTTGGTTTCGCAGGTACAGTCACAGCACTTGAATATGACGAAGGTAATAGTGGTTTTCAATTTCATTTCGGTACAGATGGTAGCGGATATGATGCTATTATTATTCCTGATGGTGGAAGCCGTAATCAAATTTCAGAAAATGGATTTAAGGAAGAAGAAGTAGAAGGTAAATTATATAACCGATTCCAGACCCGAATGAAAGGTATGGATGTTTTTGGGTTTGGAATTTCAACTGCACCTAAAACAGTAAAGAAACTTGCTGAACATTACGGTTTTGATTATTTAGATCATGATTATTTTATCTTCCACCAAGCCAATATGAAGATGAATAATATGATTGTCAAAAAATTGAAGTTGCCTATAGAAAAAGTGCCATCATGTATGTATCATTTCGGTAACACTTCTTCTGCTTCCATTCCTATGACAATTGTAACTCAATTAAAAGGAAAAATTGAAGAAAAACCAACCAAGTTCTTATGCTGCGGTTTCGGTGTAGGTCTTTCTTGGGGTACCGTTAGATTTGAAACAGAAAATTTAATAATATCTGATTTAGTTGAAGTAGAAGATAATAAGGAGGAAACACAATGGGTATAAATTATAATCCTTTTTCTTTAGAAGGAAAGACAATTTTAGTAACTGGAGCATCTTCTGGTATTGGACAAGCAACAGCTATTGAATGTTCTAAAATGGGGGCGAAAGTTATTATCACGGCTCGCAATGAAGAACGTCTAAATGATACTTTTTCTCAACTTGAAGGGGAAGGACATTCTATGATACTAGCTGATTTAATTATAGAAAGTGATATGGATAGACTTGTTTCAACAATAGGAAAGATTGATGGGGTAGTATTATGTGCAGGAAAAAGTCGTTCACTTCCAGTATTGTTTTCTACTAGAGAAAAATTTGATGAAATATATAATGTTAATTTCTTTTCTCCTGTTGAATTACTAAGACTATTGGCTAAGAAAAAATGTTTTAATGTAAATTCATCTGCTGTGATTCTTGTTTCTATAGGTGGAACAGGTAGATGGACGCCAGGAAATGCAATATATGGTTCTTCAAAAGCTGCTTTAAAATCAATGGTTCAGTATTTTGCCGTTGAATTAGCTTCTAAAAAAATACGTGTAAATGGGATTTGTCCAGGTATGGTAGAAACGCCATTGATTCATCATGGAACATTGACACAAGAACAATTAGATGAAGATCGAGATAAATATCCTCTTAAAAGATATGGTCATCCCAAAGATATTGCGAATGGTGCTATTTACCTTTTATCAGATGCTTCATCTTGGTTGACAGGACAGTCTATTGTAATAGATGGAGGATTAACAGCTAAATAAATCATGGCAATAATTACATACAATAACGTTGGAATTTCGGCTCTTGCGGCATGTGTGCCTAGTAGGATAATTGACAACTATAAGTACGACCTTGATATTTTCCCAGAGGAAGATGTAAAGAAAGTTGTAGATAAGATAGGTGTTTTTGAACGTCGTTTCGCAGATGAGAAAACTTGCTCATCTGATTTGTGTTATGCTGCTGCTGAGAAATTGTTCGCAGACAATAACATTGATAGAAATGAAATTGATTTGCTGGTTTTTGTATCCCAAACACCAGATTATCGTATGCCAGCAACATCAATTCTTCTTCAAGAACGCCTGAAATTGCCAATGTCAACTATTGCCTTTGATGTTAACCTCGGTTGTTCGGGTTTTCTGTATGGTCTGAGCATTGTTTATTCTTTTATGGAAAAACAAGGTCTTAGAAAGGCTTTGCTTTTAGATGGAGAGACTCGTTCAAAAGTATATTCACCAAAAGACAGACAAGCCGCATTTATTTTTGGAGATGCAGGAGTGGCTGTATTAATAGAACGAAATGAAAAGTATGGAGAAAGTCATTTCTCACTTAATTCAGACGGTTCAAGGGGAGAATTGATAATGATTCCCGGTGGTGGATATAGAAATATGAGTTCCATCGAAACTTTAAAAGAGAAGGTTGTTGATGAGTATGGAAATATTCGTACAGATGAACATGGTTTTATGAAAGGCGGAGATGTCTTTAACTTTGTAATAATAGAAATTCCCAAAGACATAAAGCGACTGTTTTCTCATACAAATAGCGACATTGCGGATATGGATTATTATGTTTTTCATCAAGCAAATAATTTCATCAATAGTTATATCGCAAAAAAAATGAAGTTAGATACTTCTAAAATACCTTCTACTATACACAAATATGGCAACACCTCCTCAGTATCAGTTCCTCTTACCATAGCGAGTGAATTAAAAGACAAAATGGAAGGCAGGAAAAACTTAATGCTCAGTGCATTTGGTGTTGGAATGGCATGGGCTACAGCTATAGTTCCTTTCGTCGATTGTAAAATAAGTGATATTGTTGAATTATAAATTATGCAAATTCATCAAATCATCAATTCCATCTTTCAATCAAATACTTACATTCTAGCAAATGACAAGTATTGTTGGATAATCGATATTGGGGATACAGATAAAGTTTATGATTATATCGATGATAAATATAATGTTAAGAGTATTTTTATTACTCACTCCCATTTCGACCATATTTATGGGCTAAACAATCTGATAGAACGTTTCCCAGATTGCACTATTTATATCTCAGAAAGTGGTAAAGATGGATTGTTTGATGATAAACGTAATTTTTCATTATACCATGAACAACCTATAACTTTTAAAGGAGGAGAGATACGAGTAGTAAAAGATAGAGATATAATTAAGTTATCGGAAAATATAGAAATGGAATGCATCGCCACTCCAGGACATGATACGAGTTGTATGACGTATCGTTGCGGTAATTACTTATTTACAGGAGATTCATATATTCCAAATGAGAAACCAGTAACAAAACTCAAAGGCGGCAATAATGTAGATTATCAAAACAGTTTGCAAAGGATTCTGGGTATAATAGATAGTGATACTATCGTTTGCCCTGGTCATGGCAAGCTATTACCAAGCATATTAAAAATATCTATCAGACCGGTGAATTGAATAGAGACGCAACTAGTTACATTTTGGAACTGGTTCAAAAGGAAGGTAGTCGCAATGTAAAGCGTAAGAATGAATTTTATAATCTTGATACTATTATCTCCGTAGGTTTTAGAGTAAATACTCGTCAGGGAATTCTCTTCAGAACGTGGGCTAATAATGTTCTGAAACAATATCTTCTTAAGGGATATGCGGTTCACCCTACTCTTCAACAAGTTGAATATCATCTTTCAAAGCAGATTGAATGCCAACGAGAGGAAATGTTTCTTCTACAACAACAAGTACAAAACCACGAGTAGAAAATAGATTTCCTCATTCTGAAATAGCAACCTATTACAGAGCAACTCTTTTCTACAGGCTGTGTGTGGGACGCTTATCTTAGATAAACGTGATAACAATGTGGATTGTACAATTCATACTCGATTCAACTCCAAATTACAACTCGATATTCAGAAACATAATCAACAATACAATCATATCATTATCGTTCAACTGCCACAGCCTGTTCATGACCGCTATCTTATTACAGATAACGAGGTTCTTGGGTGCTTCTGTGAAAGATATGGGAAGATTGGAATATGGATCCTAAGCTTCTCGAAGAGGCTATCAAAGACCACATAAAAAAAACAGGAAAAACTCCTAAAGCGATAATTCCAGTCGCTCTTTATGGTATGCCATATAAAATCGAGGAGATAATGGAAATAGCAAACAGATACGAAATCCCTGTAATAGAAGATGCAGCCGAAGGCTTGGGTTCGAAATATAAAGGTCAGGTTCTTGGAACTTCCGGTAAGTTTGGTATTCTTTCTTTCAATGGAAACAAGATGACAACAACTTCTGGTGACGGCACTTTGATATGCGAAAATGACACTACTAAACAGTAGATTATGTTCTATGCTACTCAATCTCGCGAAAATTATCCTTACAATCAACATGAAAAGATTGTCAGCCAAATAATAACGTCGAGACTAAACATATTGCAGCAGGAATAGAAGTTCGTTCGCACTTGGCACAAGCAGTTTGTTTATAAAAACATTCCCGCTTATCTTCGATAAAGTAAGTGAAAAATTATTTAAAATGTTAAGAACTTAATATGAAAAAAGTAGCTCTAATTACAGGCATAACTGGCCAGGATGGTTCTTTCTTGGCTGAGTTTTTATTAGAAAAAGGTTATGAAGTTCACGGTGTTATCCGTCGTTCTTCTTCGTTTAATACTGGTCGTATCGAGCATCTTTATTTAGATGAATGGGTGCGTGATATGCACAACAAGCGCTTGGTGAATCTTCACTATGGTGATATGACAGATTCGAGTTCTTTGATTAATATTCTGCGTAAGACAAATCCAGATGAGATTTATAACTTAGCGGCTCAGAGTCATGTCAAGGTAAGTTTCGATGTTCCTGAATATACCGCAGATGCTGATGCTATTGGAGTCTTGAGGCTTCTCGAATCTGTCAGGATTCTTGGGATGGAAAAGAAGACAAGAATCTACCAGGCTTCTACATCAGAACTTTATGGATTGGTGCAGGAAGTCCCTCAAAAAGAGACGACGCCTTTCTATCCTCGTTCTCCATACGGAGTGGCAAAACAATATGGTTTCTGGATAACAAAAAATTATCGTGAAAGTTACGGAATGTTCGCTGTCAATGGTATTCTCTTTAACCATGAATCGGAACGTAGAGGTGAGACTTTCGTGACACGTAAGATTACTTTGGCAGCAGCTCGTATCGCTCAGGGTTATCAGGATAAGTTGTATCTCGGTAACTTGAATGCTCTTCGCGATTGGGGTTATGCTAAAGATTATGTGGAATGCATGTGGCTCATCTTACAGCATGAGACACCAGAAGATTTCGTTATTGCAACAGGAGAATATCATACAGTTAGGGAATTTACGACATTAGCTTTTAAAGAGGTCGGTATTAACTTGAAATGGGTAGGTGATGGTGTCGATGAAAAAGGTATCGACATTGCAACAGGAAAAGAACTTGTAGCCGTTGATCCTCGTTTCTTCCGTCCATCTGAAGTTGAGCAGCTTCTCGGTGATCCGACAAAAGCAAAACAACTTCTTGGCTGGAATCCTCGTAAAACTTCATTCGAAGAATTAGTTCGCATCATGGTTGAACATGATATGAAGTTCGTAAAAAAAATTCATCTTAAAACTCAGATATGAATAAAGATACGAAAATATATATCGCAGGTCATAAAGGCTTAGTCGGTTCTGCTATATGGAATAATCTAATATCAAGAGGTTATACAAATCTAATCGGAAGGACTCATCAGGAACTGGATCTGTTGGATGCTGCTGCTGTTAAAAGATTCTTCGATGAGGAACAACCAGAAGCGGTAGTTCTTGCTGCTGCTCATGTTGGCGGTATCATGGCAAATAATGTCTATCGGGCTGACTTCATATATAACAATTTACAGATACAACAAAATGTTATTGGTGAAAGCTTTCGCCATAATGTTAAGAAGTTGTTATTTTTAGGTAGTACTTGCATTTATCCTCGTGAAGCTCCTCAGCCGATGAAAGAGGATTGCTTGTTGACAGATGCTCTAGAATATACTAATGAACCTTATGCCATCGCTAAGATTGCTGGTCTTAAAATGTGCGAGAGTTTTAATATTCAATATGGAACTAACTACATCGCAGTTATGCCTACTAATCTTTATGGTCCTAACGATAATTTTCATTTAGAGAAGAGTCACGTTCTTCCTGCGATGATTCGTAAGATTCATCTTGCAAAATGTCTTAACCAAAATGATTGGGAATCAGTTAGGAAAGATTTGCATCTTCGTCCTGTTGAAGGAATCGACGGAAATAATTCTGATGATGAAATTTTAAAGGTTCTTGCCAAATATGGTATATCTCCTGAGTCTGTAACATTATGGGGAACAGGAACACCGATGCGTGAATTCTTGTGGAGCGAAGAAATGGCAGATGCAAGTGTTCATGTTCTTCTCAATGTTGACTTCAAGGATACTTACGATCCATCTCAAAAAGAAATACGTAATTGTCATATCAATGTTGGTACAGGTAAGGAAGTTTCAATTCGGCAAGCCGCTGAAATGATTGTTGAGGAAATCGGATTCACAGGTGAACTCCGCTGGGATTCGTCAAAACCAGACGGCACGATGAGAAAACTTACTGATGTGACAAAACTTCATAAATTAGGATGGCATCATAAGATAGAAATAGATGAAGGTATTCACAGAATTTATGAGTGGTATTTAAAGAATTAAATATATGAAAAAAGTATTCGTTTCAGGTTGCTATGACCTTCTTCATAGCGGTCATGTCGAGTTCTTCCGTCAGGCAGCTCAATATGGCGAGTTGTATGTCGGAATCGGTTCTGACAAGACCATATTACACTATAAAAATCATAAAACCGTTTATTCAGAACAAGAGCGTCTTTTCATGGTAAAAAGCATCAAATATGTTAAAGACGCTTATATAAATGCTGGTGACGGCATATTGGATTTCATTCCGACATTAGACATTGTAAAACCTGATATTCTCGTTGTTAACAGTGACGGCGGTTCCGACTCAAAAAGAAAGGTTTGTGAAGAAAGAGGCATTGAATATGTTGTCTTAGAACGCGATCCTCACGAAGGTCTTGAAGCTCGCAGCAGTACCGAACTAAAGAAAAGTCCGTGTTTTATCCCAACTCGCCTAGATCTAGCAGGCACCTGGATTGACCAACCTTACGTAAGTTGTCATGCTCCCGGATGGGCTATTACAATAAGTTTGGAACCAAATTTCGAAATACGCGACAGATGCGGTCTGAGTACTTCAACCCGCAATGTCATCAAACGTATTTGGCCTTATCAACTTCCAAATATGGATCCTGAAACATTGGCAAGACTCGTGTTCTGTTTTGAAAATCATCCAGAAAGAGAAGACGGCATCATCAGCGGCGCACAAGATTCAATAGGAATCTGTATCCCTGGATTGTGCCGCCATTATTACGATAATCACTTCTGGCCTGATAAAATCGAGACTTGCGAAAACGAAAATATTCTCAGTTGGCTCGAAAATCATCTTTGCATGATACCAATGGAAGCTCGCAGACCAGGTTGTTCTGTAGTTGAAGGAATGGACATCACAAAAGAAAAAGTCGTTGCATTGACTAAAGCTGCTGACGATTGTTGGAATGCTATATTAAACACAGATTTAGAATCTTTTGCGAAATCATATAAAGCCTCATTCAACGCACAAGTTGCAATGTTTCCAGCAATGATTCAAGGCTGCGTACAAGAATATATAGACAAATATTCTGTAATGGAAGATGTTCTCGCATGGAAAATGCCAGGTGCTGGCGGAGGCGGATATTTAGCATGTGTGGTAAAAAATGCCAATGAATTCTGTGAGAAGAACAATGAATCTATCAAATTGAAAATCAGAAGATCAGGGTTTTAATTATGAAAAGATATTGTCAAACGCTCCAACTCATCAACGATTCTGAGTTGATTAAAAAATATGTAGCGGTTCATTCAAATGTTTGGCCAGAAGTCATTGAAGGTCAGCGTGAAGTAGGAATCTTAGATATGCAAATATTCATAAAAGGGAATCTTCTTTTTATGATTTGCGACACTGTAGATGATTTCGATTGGGAACGCGACATGGCACGACTTGCTGCTCTTCCTCGTCAAGCTGAATGGGAAGCTTATGTGGCACAATTTCAGGGTTGCCGCGCAGATGCTCGCTCAGATGAAAAATGGCAGATGATGGAAAGAATATTCTAATTCTTACTACCAATGTTGTCAAGACTTTCATCTGTAAATTAAAATAACTATCTTTGCAGAAATCAAATTATACGTATGAACAATAATCATCTCATTATAATGGCTGGAGGTATCGGTTCTCGTTTTTGGCCGATGAGTACCCCTGAAAGACCAAAGCAATTTATTGATGTTCTAGGAATTGGAAAGTCTCTTATTCAACTTACAGTTGAACGTTTTGACACCGTAATTCCCATTGAAAACGTATGGGTTGTTACTTCAGAAAAATATAAAACAATAGTTCAAGAACAATTACCTGGAATTCCAGAAACACAAATCTTATTGGAGCCTTGCATGAGAAATACCGCTCCTTGTATAGAATACGTAGCTCGTAAGATTTGTGCAAAATTTCCTGATGCAAATCTCGTGTTTTCACCTGCCGACCATATCGTTTTAAATGTTAATAAATTTAGAGATGTAATAAAAGAATCTTTAGAATTTACAATAAATCGCGATGCTATTTTAACATTAGGCATGATGCCGACTCGCCCAGAGACTGGTTATGGTTATATAAAAAGTCAACAGACTTGTAATTCAGAATTAATACAGAAAGTCGAGGCGTTTAAGGAAAAACCTAATTTAGAGACCGCTAAGTCATATTTGGAAGATGGCGGATATTTCTGGAATGCCGGTATTTTCATCTGGAATGTAAAAATGGTTACAAAAACAATAGCTAATTTAGTACCTGAATTAGCATCTGTCTTTGATAATATTGAACCTTATTTCTATACAGAAAACGAACAAAAAGTTGTAAATCAATTTTTTCCAACATGTCCTAATATCTCCATCGATTATGCCGTGATGGAAAAATCAAAGGACGTTTTTGTATATCCAGCTGATTTTGGATGGAGCGACCTCGGCACTTGGGGAAGTCTTTATACTCATCTTCAACAAGATAGAAACAACAATGCTATCGTTGGCAATAACGTAAATTTGGTAGAATGCAATAATTGTGTAATCCATACTCCTTCAGAACGAAAAGTTGTAATACAAGGTTTAGATAACTACATCATCGCTGAAAGTGATAATACATTGTTAATCTGTAAGAAAGAGGATGAACAACACATTAAGGATTGGCAAAAGTAAAAAAATATAAACTAAACTGAAAGACATGAACAAACTATTTAAAAATTTAGCAATTGCTTTATTTAGGGGAAGATATGCTCCTCGTTCTTTCTCAAAATGGCTAGTACTTCTATTTGACTGCTGCTCATTTTTTACATCTTTCTGGCTATTTGTCATAATAAAAAATTTACACGAATTAAGAAATGTTGTCATTGGTAACGAAATGCTCCTATTCCTCCCGATATTTGCAACTTTCTTAATAAACTCTTTTATATTCGGTTCATATCAAGGTCTCGTCAGATATAGCGGTTTTGGCGACATTAAGAAAGTCGGATTGGTAAGTTTATGTACTTTTGTTATGATTTTCATGGCAAAAACAATTTTAACATACTTGGTTTCAAGTGAAACAATCAATACTTGGTTTTTGTCGCACACCGACGCTTGTTTTGTTTCGATGCTATGCTTCGTCACGATGACTTTCACAAGACTTTTTGTACGACGTATATATAATGAAAACATCAGTCACAAACAAGAACCTATCAATACTGTGATATATGGAGCTGGAGATGCTGGAATTATTACCAAAAATGCCCTTGAACAAGATTCCTCATGCTACTATAATATCATCGCTTTCATTGATAAATCTGAACATAAGATTGGTAAGACAATCAATGGAATACAAGTATATTCACCTTCTAAAGTCTTAAATAAGGAGTTTATTTCAAAACACCATATCAAGACTGTCATTTTTGCAATCCCAAGTCTTGATAACGAACAAAGGACTAAGATTATCAATGAGATAGTGGATTTAGGTTTAAATGTAAAATCAGTGCCTTATCTCAACAATTGGATTGATAACAAATTGACTGCCAATCAGATTGAAGATATTAAGATTGAAGATTTATTAGGCAGAGAACCTATAGTTCTCGGAAAAGAAAATGTTACCGAAGGACTTTGCGGAAAAGTGATTATGGTGACAGGAGCTGCTGGTTCAATCGGCAGCGAAATTTGTCGCCAGGTTCTTCATTATAAACCAAAGAAACTCATCCTACTAGATCAAGCAGAATCACCGTTGTATGATATTCAGTTCGAATTGAAAAATAACGAACCGTATCGTTCTTTCAACATCCCAACGGAATTTGTCATTGGCAATGTTAAAGATAATATTAAAATGAGAGATGTTTTCGAGAAACATCATCCTGAAATAGTGTATCATGCAGCAGCTTACAAACACGTTCCTCTTATGGAAGATTTTCCTTACGAAGCAGTCTTTGTCAATGTATTAGGCACTAAAAACGTGGCTGATTTGGCAATAGAATTCGGTGTCGAGAAATTTGTAATGGTATCGACAGACAAGGCAGTCAACCCGACAAACGTAATGGGAGCCACGAAACGTATTGCCGAGATTTATACACAAAGTCGTAAAGCAGAAAAGACTGCGTTTGTAACTACACGTTTCGGTAACGTATTGGGTTCCAATGGCTCTGTTATTCCTTTGTTTAAGAAACAACTAGCATACGGCGGTCCTCTTACCGTAACTGACAGAAAAATCATCCGTTACTTTATGACTATTCCAGAAGCCTGTAGTCTGGTTCTTGAAGCAGGTGTGATGGGCGAAAGAGAAGACATTTTCGTTTTCGATATGGGCGAGCCTGTCAAAATCTACGACCTTGCGAAGAAAATGATAAAACTTTCTGGAAAAGAAGGTATTGAAATTGAGATCTCAGGTTTGAGACCAGGTGAAAAACTTTACGAAGAATTACTTTCTACAAAAGAAAATACAATTCCTACCGAACATGCAAAAATCATGAGAGCAAAGGTTCGTCGTTATACAGAAGAAGAAGTTAATACTGAGATAGATACGCTCATCAATTTAATTCCGACTTGCGATGATTATAAAATCGTTGCTCAAATGAAGAAAATCGTTCCTGAATTTATAAGCAACAACTCTATCTATTCAAGTTTAGATAAAAAAGAAAATTAAAATGAAAATAAGAGATCACATCTTTGCTCTGCTAATCGTTTTGTTATCAATCGATTATTCTTTCTCTCAAGAACTTCTCATACCACTCAACGATGATTATGAGATGGAAATTCAAGCAGCAGCTTATAATTCTGATTATCGTTTCCATACAGCGATGAAATCGTGGTCGGAATATCAGTTTAATAATGTTTTAAATTTAGATAGTCTGAACAAATCTCAATTCATCGTTAAGAATTATAATAAAAAATGGAAAAATCTTGTATGGAATTCTATCTTCAACACTGATTTCATAGGAGCAAAAACAGACGATTTTTACATTGGCATCAATCCAATCGTTGATTTTCAAGTAGGTAGAGATGGAAGTAAAAGCACTTGGGTTAACACACGCGGAGCTGAAGTAAGAGGAACAATCGGTGACAACTTCGCTTTTTATAGCAATATAAGAGAAAATCAAGCGGTATTTCCAGAATATATAACAGAATTTGCATCAAATAACAAGGTCGTTCCTGGTCAAGGTCATGCAAGAAGATTCAAGGAGACTGGTTTCGATTATGCCAATGCATCTGCCTACATTGCAGTTCGTCCTGCATATTGGTTGCAGGGAGTTCTCGGTTACGGAAAGAATTTCATCGGCGATGGTTATCGCTCTTTGATATTGTCTGACAACGCTTTTGCCTATCCATACATAAAACTTACAGCCGATATATGGAATATCCAATACACCTGTATATATTCTCAAATGACTGATAAGAATCGAATTCTAGATGATGACACATTCGCAAGAAAATATTCAGTAATACATTATCTTGACTGGGCTGTTACAAAACGTCTCAATTTAGGATTATTTGATGCGATGGTTTGCAAAGGACAAGATGAAAATGGAATAAGAAGAGGTCTTGATTTTCAGTATATAAATCCAATAATTTTTTTAAGAACCACAGACTATTACGTTGGCAGCTCTCCCGACAATGCGTTGCTTGGAGCAACAGCAAGTCTTATTTTGGGCAAACATACAACATTTTATGCACAGTTTGTTTTAGACGAAATGACGTTTAAAGAATTTATTGCAAGAAACGGATATTGGGCAAACAAACAATCGTATCAATTTGGTGTAAAAAGCTATAATTGTTTCAATGTCAAGAATTTATTTTTACAAGGCGAATTTAATTTAGTAAGACCATATATGTATTCTCATTATGACGGAGAAGACAATTATGCACATCTGAATCAGCCGCTTGCACATCCTTGGGGAGCTAATTTCTATGAAGTAGTTGCAAGAGCTCAATACAATTATAAGCGTTTCTATTTCCAATATAAGATGAACTTCGGCCAGTGGGGCGACGACATCACAACAGAAGACGGTGAGTTCCAATATTTTGGTCATGATATTTATCAAAATTATTATGATTATTATCATATTGAAGGAGAAAATGGCAAATATGGACATTATTTGCTTACAGGAGAGTTAAACACATTGATGATGAACAATTTCGTTGTTTCTTGGTTAGCAAATCCTTCATATAATCTTAACATTTTCGCGGAAATAACACATAGAAATCAACAGATTGAAGGTTTAGACAATATCAATAACTTTATAATCAGCTTTGGAATAAGAACAACTTTAGATAGAAAATATTACGACTTTTAAAAATGGCTGGTATATTTAAAGGACTGAAACCTTTTCAATTAACAGAATACATCTTCTTAATATTATTCGCCGCTTTCGTTCCCATCTCATGGAGAATGTCAACTTACGCAATGATTGGACTTGCCGTAAGTTGTATTTTAAAAGGCATCTTTGAAGACGGATTTAAAATCAATCAGTTACAATATAAAAATAAGATTATCTACTTCTTATTTATAGCTTTCTGGGTACTTTATGCAATAAGTTTCTTGTATTCCAACGACACTGTTGAAGCAAGAATCCAAATAGGCAAGAAACTCACCTTTTTCCTTTTCCCATTATTTTTCCTGTGTTCCAATTTATCATATCTGACCAAAGACAGAGTCAGAATAATAATGTATTGTTTTGTCAGCGGTATATTGATATTCTATGCAATACATTTTCTTTGGGCAATATATGACATTTCTTTTAACGATGTTAAAAACACAAGAATAACATCATATCACGAATTCTTCAAGTCAAGCGACATATTTGAGAAACCACACAGAGCATATTTCTCAATGTTTACTTGTTTTGGATTAGCATTCTGTTTGGCCGAATTCTTTACACAAAAGTCTGTCAAAGTAAAGATTTTCAATTTTATAGCTCTAATAATTCTCGCATTCTCACCATTCTACGTAATGTCACGTGCGGGAATTTTATGTTTAGGATTGATATTTTTCTTATTATGGATTTGGTTAATGTTCTTTAAGAAAGATATTAAATTAGGAATAACCACTGGAATTTGCATTGTGACAATACTCATAACCGGTTATTTCGCTTTCCCTAAAAGCATAGACAGATTTACCGATGCAGTTGACAATGTAAAGGAAGGCAAAGGTGATATAAGACTAACAATAAGAAAAGGTTGCAGATATGCAATGAAAGGCAACTTCTTTTTCGGCGTTGGTGCAGGCGACCGCAATTATGAAACATTAGACGCGTACAGAAGATATAGGGAAGACGTCATTTCTATGATTCAACCATCTATCGAAGCTGACATGACTCTCTTTGAACAAAACAGAAAAAAACTTCTTGACAGCATTGATATTAAATATGAAAATAAATATTCAAAGGATGTCTATGAATATGCCGAAAGCATTTCAGATGATTTGGATTGTGATTATAATTCAGTAAAAGAAAATCTTTCGGAATACCAAATAATCGACCATTTGATAAAAACTGATTGTAATGCTCACAATCAATTCACGGATACAAGAATAGCAGTAGGAATTTTGGGATTCATTTTACTTCTGAGTTTCTTCTTTACACCCATTTATCTATGGATTAAGAACAAAAAATTCGATATTGTACTGTTCTCATTGTTATTTATTATAGCTTTCAACTCTTTATTTGAATCAGTACTCGAACGACAGATGGGAATAATGTTTTTCGTGTTTTTCTACTTTTTGTTTTTCCATGTTAATTTTTGTCAAGGCGAACAAAGCGTTATATCAAGTACCAATGATAAAAACGAATAAATAATTCTCAACTAAAATGGATAAGTCTCTCGTATCAATAATAACTCCGGCATATAACAGCGAAATGTTTATTGCCGAGACAATCGAGTCAGTACAAAAACAGACTTATCAAAATTGGGAAATGATTATCGTTGACGATTGTTCAACTGACAGGACTAAAGAAGTTATCAGTTCATTTCAAGAGAATGATTCAAGAATAAAGTATTTCAAAAATGAAACCAATAAAGGTTCTGCTTACTCACGAAATTTGGCTCTTAGAAATGCTTGTGGAAAATGGATTGCATTTTTAGACAGCGACGATGTTTGGATGAAAAATAAACTGGAGAATCAAATCGAGTTTATGTTAAAAAACGATTATTATTTTTCTTATACGAACTATAGCGAAATTGATGAGAACTCTAAAGAAACAGGAATATCTCTGACAGGACCGAAAGTAATTACCAAAAACAAAATGTTTGCATATTGCTGGCCTGGTTGCTTGACAATAATGTATGATGCTGAATTTGTAGGCTTAATGCAAACGACAGACATTAAAATCAATGAAGAATATTCGCTATGGATCAAAATTGCAAGAAAAACAAACTGCTATCTGTTAAATCAAAATCTTGCAAAATATCGCAGACATTACAATTCATTAAGCAACAAACCATACATACAGTTGATAAAATGGCATTATAAATTATTTAGAAAGTCTGAAAATAAAAATATCATTTCCTCAATAATTTTAACATTAGGAAATATGTTTTTCGGGACATATAAAAAAATAGTTTATAGAAAAAAATATAAACTTAGTGGATCAATATAGAAAATATAAAGGTGCTTGGATTTTTTTGGAAGAGAATAGCGAGACTCTACTTTCCAAAGAAGAAAGTCGTGCCTTATTGAAAAAAGGAGGACTTATTATCAGGAATACCTACGATTTTGATACAAAAGAGAAGACCTCGTTTTGGTATATTATAAAAGATAAACTGGAAGATATTTCGGAACTGCCATTTTCTACAAGAAGAAATATCAGAAGGTCACATAAATTCTATAACTTTAAAAAAAGTGAAAGGGATTTTGTTCGTAACAATTGTTATGATATTTTTCTATCTCGACAAAAAACATATCGTATTAAGAATCACATTGTGACAAAGGAAGAATTTGAACAATTGATAGAAGAATACGAGAATGAAAATGTAATTGATTATTGGGTTGTTGAAGATAAAAATACTGGCGAGACTATTGGTTTCTCGATAAATAGAGTCAAGTGTTGCAGTTGTGATTATGACTTAATGTGCTGTTCACCCGACTCGATGCGAAATAGGACACATCCATACTACGGACTAATATATGCAATGAACCAATATTATCTCGAGGAAAAGAAACTGAAATATGTGTGTGATGGAAGCCGTACTATTACAGAACATTCCAATATTCAAGAATTTTTGATGCATAATTTCAAGTTCAGAAAGGCATATTGCAAACTCAAGGTTCATTACAAATGGTGGTTAAGTGCCGTCATTAAAGTGGTTTTTCCGTTCAGAAATCTTATTCCATTGAGAAATGTAAGAGCAATTTTAAAGATGGAAGAGTATTCTCGTAACTCTCAATAAACTGAAATACAATATCTTAAAAACAATATAAAATATTTTCAAAAAAAATAAAAAAAAATGTTTGTCAGAATAAAAAAAAGATGTACCTTTGCACTCGCAATACGGAGATAAAACGTAGCAAACGCCTCCTTAGCTCAGTTGGTTAGAGCATCTGACTGTTAATCAGGGGGTCTCAGGTTCAAGTCCTGAAGGGGGCGCAAAGAGAGAGATTACAAAGTGTAATTTTTTTATGTTTCATGTTATTAATTGAGGAAGATGGTTGCCGCTCAAGCAATCATTTTCTTTTTGCATATAGACCAAAGACGAAAGGCAAAAGTCTAAAGGTGTTCGTGTTGTTAAAAAAGACGATGGTTAATTTGGAATATGTCTGTTGATTGTTGACAATTAAAAATAAGTATATGAAAAAAGTAATAGGAATCGGAAGCGCATTAGTCGATATTTTGACCATAATCGACAATGACAACATTTTAGAAGAGTTAAACATCCCAAAAGGCTCGATGCAATTAGTCGATGAAAAGTCATCGTCAATTATAGAAAAAAAACTTGAGAACTATGAAAGTTCGATGGCACCGGGCGGTTCAGCAGCCAACACAATACATGGATTGGCAAAAATGGGAATTGAAAGTGGTTTCATATCATACGTAGGCAACGACAAAATCGGCAAATTCTTCGAAGAATCAATGAATTCTGTTGGAGTAAAGCCATTTTTATCTCATACACAAACAACTTCAGGAACAGCTCGTACCATCATTTCATCAGACGGAGAACGCACTTTTGCGACAAATTTAGGTGCATCATTAGAACTCAACGAAAGCATCATAAAAGATGGTTTATTCAAAGGATGGGACTACTGCTATTTGGAAGGTTATCTTATCGCGAACAGAAGTTTATTCAAAAAGGTAATAGACACCGCAAAATCAAACGGATGTAAAGTAGTATTAGACCTCGCTAGTTTCAATGTAGTGGAAGACAACCGCGATTTCTTGAATGAACTAATGCCACAGATAGACATAGTTTTTGCAAACGAAGAAGAAGCCAAGGCGTTGACACAGAAAAGCGCGGAAGAATCGCTACATGAAATTGCGGAAAATGTTGAAATCGCCATCGTCAAAATAGGAAAAAAAGGTTCATTGATAAAGAGGGGAGAAGAAGTCGTCACAATAGGTTGCAACAAAGTAGATGTTGTTGACACTACTGGAGCAGGCGACATGTACGCAGCAGGTTTTCTCTACGGACTCATCAATGGTTTTGACTTAAAAAAATGCGGAACGATAGGTAATCTTTTAGCAGAAAGTATCATTCAAGTGATAGGTGCAAAAATGGATGAAAATAGATGGAAATTGTTTAAGAAAAATATTGGATTATTTAATTGAAATATGTATTTTTGCACTCAAATTGGGAAAGACTAATTTTAAAGAAAAAAAAGAATTAATTTTTATAAAAACATGAAGATATTCCAAACAGAAGACATTCGGAACGTTGCTCTCATTGGAGCTGCTAAATCCGGCAAGACAACGCTTGCTGAAAACATGGTTTTCGAAGGTAAGCTCATCAACAGAAAAGGTACTACAGAAGGTAAAAACACCGTATCAGACTATCGTCCAATTGAAACAGAACGCGGTATTTCTGTAAATGCCAGTTTGTTATACACTATCTATAACGACAAAAAAATCAATATTTTAGATACTCCTGGTTTTAGCGACTTCTCAGGTGATATCGTTGCTTGCTTAACCGCTGCTGACATGGCTGTATTTACAGTTAACGCTCAAGCAGGTGTTGAAGCTACAACAGAGAATGCTTGGAAATATGCAACAAAAACAAACAAACCTGTAGTATTCTTCATGAACCAGTTGGATCACAGTAACGCAAACTTCGACGATACTGTACGTCAATTGAAAGAATATTTCGGTGATAAAGTCACTCCAGTTCAATTCCCAGTAGCAACAGGCGAAGGTTTCAACTCTGTCATCGACCTCATCACAATGAAGATGTTAGTCTTCAAAAACGGTAACGGTGCTCCAGAAATCCAAGAAATCCCAGCTAACTTAGCTGACAAAGCTGAAGAATTACACAACGAACTTATTGAGCACGCAGCAGAAGGTGACGACGCTCTTATGGAAAAATTCTTCGAAGAAGGTACACTTTCAGAAGAAGATATGGAAAAAGGTCTCCACCTCGGCATCATCAACCGCGACATGTACCCAGTGTTATGTGGTGCAGCTAAATCAGGTGCTGGCGTAACACGTCTCCTTGAATTCCTCATCAACGCTTGCCCATCACCAGCTCACGTTCATCCAACAAAAGCTGCTAACGGTACAGAATTCCACAGCAGTGTAGAAGAAGCTCCTGCAATGTTCTTCTTCAAGATTTCTAACGAACAAAACGTCGGCGACGTCGCTATGGCACGTATCTATGGCGGTACAATAGCTGAATCACAAGATATGGTTAACCCACGTACAGGCAACAAAGAACGTATCTCACAACTTTTGGTTTCAAACGGTAAGACACGTGAAAGAGTTGAAAAAGCTTGCGCTGGTGACATCATCTCTACAATCAAATTGAAAGACGTCCGTGTCAACGACAGTTTAGTCGATGCTAAGATTTCTGACACTGCATTCGAAGGCGTTCCATTCCCAGCACCAATCTTCTCAACAGCTATCAAAGCCGTTAACTCACAAGAAGACGAAAAACTCGGCGGTATTCTCGCTGACTTCCACAAAATTGACCCAACAGTCATCACTTCAATGTCACGTGAGTTAAGACAAAATATTCTCCAATGCCAAGGTGAATATCACCTCAACACAATTAAATGGTATCTCGATAACGTACACAAAATCGCTGTTGAATTCGCAGCTCCTAAAGTGCCTTATCGCGAAACCATCACTAAAACAGCTAACGCTGACTACCGTCACAAGAAACAATCAGGTGGTTCAGGTCAATTCGGTGAAGTTCACATGAGATTAGCTCCTTATTATG
>JAZNSO010000080.1:0-15049 GCA_045591245.1 Bacteroidales bacterium | reverse complement strand
GTGGTTTGGCACCTCGATGTCGGCCCGTCACATCCTGGGGCTGGAGAAGGTCCCAAGGGTTCGGCTGTTCGCCGATTAAAGTGGCACGCGAGCTGGGTTCAGAACGTCGCGAGACAGTTCGGTCTCTATCTATTGTGGGCGTTGGAAATTTGAGAGGAGCTGTTCTTAGTACGAGAGGACCGGGATGGACGAACCTCCTGTGTGCCTGTTGTGGCGCCAGCCGCACCGCAGGGTAGCAGCGTTCGGACGGGATAAGCGCTGAAAGCATCTAAGCGCGAAGCCCACCTCAAGATGAGATTTCCTGTAAGGGTCGTGGGAGACTACCACGTTGATAGGCCGCAGGTGCAAGCGCAGCGATGCGTTCAGCCGAGCGGTACTAATTGCCCGATAGCTTTGTCGGCTGCGGAACGAGAGGCAGACGTTGGAGGCAGCACGTGATGCGGCGCTGGTCGCTTGGGAGGTGGTGCAGGTGTCTTTTTCCGGAAGATGTCATGACATAGAAGAAACACATGGTGACTATAGCGCGGAGGTCCACCTCTTCCCATTCCGAACAGAGAAGTTAAGCCCCGCAGCGCCGATGATACTGCAAGAGATGTGTGGGAAAGTAGGTCGTCGCCACCCTCATAACGGAAGCCCCAGCACAGAGCTGGGGCTTTCCTGTTTTCATAGGCTAAGGACGCTATTAATTTTAGCGGTGGTTGTAAGTGCCATGATGCTATCGTGTAACCCTGAAGACGAGGGCGAAAACAATGGAGGCGGCAATGGTGACGGCAAGATCAACGGACACGGCTATGTTGATCTCGGTCTGCCTTCCTGCAAGAGATGGGCGACATGCAACGTTGGTGCAACTTCATCTGAAGACTGCGGCGACTACTTTGCATGGGGAGAGACAAGCTCTAAGGCGGAATACACTTACGAAAACTCTGTCACATACGGCAGCTGTTGGAGCTCTACTCCTGCCTACAGCGATAGCTGCCACGCATACGATCTTGACTTTAGAATTAGCGAGTACAGCGTGTACTGCGACTTTCGCGGCTGCGGTCTATCAGTGCGCCCAGTCTCAGAATAGAAGCGTGTAGAGACGCCACGGGAGTGGCGTCTCTACTAAAAGTCTCTCTAAATCAAAAAAGATTCTACTTTAATCTTGAAATCTTCAAGTTCAATGACATCGCCAGGAACAATCTTCGCTCTTTTCCTTAATTCGGTTTCTCCGTTGCGTCTGACTAAACCGGAACTCACGACTTCCTGAGCCATGCTCCCAGATTCGACAACTCCAACGGCTTTTAACAAGGCAATCAATGGGATGAAATTGTCACCTTCTCTCAATTCAAATGTAAATTCTTGCATAAATATTTTTTTACAAAGGTAAGTTTTTTTCTCATTTGCTCCTAAATGTGATTTTTATTCTATAAAACTGCTACAAATCCTAACGAATAGACTAATATAAAGGAAAAAAAAGAGAATTTGGTCTGCTTATTCAACGTAATTTTGCACCGTGATAATTAAGTAATATCTATGAAAGAAAAATCAAGTTTCGCAAAAAGAGGATTAGTTACATTATTACTCGCAGCTTTTGTGATGGCAATGACATTGGTTTCGAATGCGCAAAAAGAAAACAGCATTCATTATAAAAAAGGCTATCGCCCAGATGTGGAAGTGTAGTGGCAAACAACGGACAATTCAGAATCAATTCGACTAAGGCTTATTGCTTCGGTAATGGTTTGGCAGCAGGTCTTGGCGTAGGCTTCGCATCTGATTTCCTTGGAAATGATTTTAATAATGAATATGTTAAAGAACCATCTTATCTGATTCCTTTGTTTGTAAATGTTAACTATTCATTCCTTGACGGAACAAAAGTCAGTACTAAAATTGGAGCAAGAGATTGTTTCGTGTTAAATTTTTATGGTGCAAAATTATTTAGGTTTTTAATGCCAAAATTTTACGGAATACTTATTAATTGGTCAAAAATTACTATTATTTGACTTTTTGATGTGAAATAATATTTTAAATAGAATATTTTTAAGAAATGAAGTCGTTTCAAATTTCTATCTCAAGACCGTCGTATGCAAGCATCATGTTAGGAGGAAGTGTCGGATTTATATCGGCGGTTTTCCCCATTTCGTGGCTTACATGCGTGAACCAGGCTTTTTTAACATTCAGACGTTGTGCGATTTCTATGGCTTGTGAAAGGTTGATATGAGAATAATGTTCTTTTTTTCTTAAGGCTTCAATAATAAGATATTCAATGCCTTGCAACTTATTAAACGCTTTTTCTGAGAATTCGCTTAAATCGGTTACGTATGCGAATTTACCGATTCTGAAAGCGTATGAAATTAAAGTGAAATGTTTCATCTTTATTGGTTCTATCGTCAAGTTGTTGATTGTTATTGGAGAACCATTAATTGTCTTTAAATCGAAAGTCGGTGCGCCAGGATATTTCTCGTCTTGCTTGACGAAAGCGTACGAATATTCTCTTTTGATTTCTTTCTGTGCAGAACTGGAAGCATAAACGGTCATGGCTTGTTGTTGCTTGAAAATGAATGGCCTTACGTCATCCAAGCCTCCGATGTGGTCTTTGTGCTCGTGACTTATCAAAATAGCATCTAATTTCTTGACTTTGGAACGCAACATCTGATAGCGGAAATCGGGACCTGCGTCGATGCAGATTGTGGTGTCGTTAGTCTCAACCAAAATAGAAGTTCGCAAACGCTTGTCTTTTGGATCGTTAGAACGACAAACCTCGCAATTGCAGGTTATAATCGGGATGCCCTGGGATGTGCCGCTGCCTAATACTGTAACTTTCATTGTTTATGCTATAAAAATCGTCACAAAGATATAAAATATTGGCAAAAAAAACTTCAAAGAATCCACATTAATATGTATATTTGCATATCAAATGCAGTCAGATGTTAAAGTCGATAATTAAATTTTTCAGGAAAAGAAATATCAAAGAGAATCTCCAACGTGAGAGAATGATGCAATTTCCTGATTTTGAAAAATATCTGACAATAACTCTTATGATTGACGATAGTCAGAAAAAGATTGTCAAAGAGATGGATGCGTTTGTGAAAAATGCCTTCAATTCCACAAAGGTGCGTTTCGTCGTTATGACAAAAAACTTGCAAAGTGACTTCCTTCAATCTGATACGATGTTTTTTCTTGAGAAAACTGACTTTAATATATTCGGGGTCCTGAAAAAAGAAAAAGAAGAGGCGTTGCGGTCTTTTTTTGACGATATGTTTATCAATTTGTCAAATTCAAATAACGAACTGCTGAATGATTATCTCGTGACGTGCGTCAATTCAAAGTTTAAAATAGGTCATTCTAAGAATAATACAAAACTGCATGATCTCATTATCGATTATGGCATTGAAACTGATGACGTTGAGAGATTGAAGATTTTGCATAAATACCTAAAAATGTTATCTGGAAGTAAAGATGAAAAATAATCCTTTTGTCGGTAGCGGAGTGGCTCTCGTAACTCCCTTTAATGAAGATTTTTCTGTTGATTATAAATCACTTGAAAATATTGTAGAATTTACATTGTCTAACGGTGCTGACTTTTTGGTCGCTTTAGGGACAACCTCTGAAGCACCGACTCTTACGCAAGGGGAGAAGTCTGAAGTCCTTAAAACAATAATTAAAGTTTCAAACAAACGCTGTCCGATAATGCTCGGTATGGGCGGCAATAATACGCTGGCTTTAATTCAATCTATTAAAAACCAAGATTTTAAAGGTGTTGATGGAATTTTGAGCGTAGTTCCTTATTACAATAAACCAAATCAGAGAGGCATGAAAACTCATTTTGAAGCTGTCGCCGACAACTCACCGGTTCCTGTCGTTTTGTATAATGTTCCAGGTAGAGTGGGAGTGAACCTTCAATCTACAACTTGTGTGGAACTTGCTAAACACCCTAATATCATAGCGGTGAAGGAAGCTTCTGGCAACTTACAGCAAATCATGGAGATTCTTCGTGACAAACCTGCTGACTTTGACGTGTTGTCTGGCGATGACGGAATAACTCAACCTATGATGGCTCTCGGTGCAAAAGGCGTTATATCGGTGGCTGCTAACGGCTATCCTGACTTGTTCTGCTCAATGGTGAAGTCGATGCTGAATAATGATGCTGCAACAGCACTTCCTCTTCATTACAAATTGCTGAAGATGAATAATCTAATCTTCGCCGACGGAAATCCTGCTGGAATAAAGTGTCTATTGGCTTACCAAAATCTGTGCAAGAATGTGTTGAGATTGCCTTTGGTTTCAGTCAACGAAAATGTTAAAAATGATTTAGAAAACGAATTTAATTTTATCTATAATAAATAATTGACTTATGAAAACATTATTTACATTTTTGTTATTATCTGTTTTTTCATTAAACCTGATGGCTCAAGACAGAGACTTGAACAGCGTGATGAAAGAACGTAATGAGTTTTATTTTAGTTTTGAAATCAATGATTTGCAAAGTCTTGAAAAGATATCTGATATTATTTCCATCGATAAGATGGAAGGTAATAATGTTATAGCTTACGCCAATAACCAACAATATGAAAAATTTTTAACATTAGGAATTGAAACAGAATTGTTGACACCGCCTTCAATGTTGGAAACTCATAAGATGTACGACGGAAGAACCCGTGCCAATTATAATTGGGACGAATATCCGACATACGAGGCATACGTCGCGATGATGGAAGAATTCGCTGCGACATATCCAGAAAAATGTACTTTGATAGATTTGGGAACTCTCAATAGCGGACGTAAAATATTGTTGGTCAGAATTAACAATGGCGATCCTGATGGTAAACCTAAATTCTTATACGGATCTACAATTCACGGCGACGAGACGACAGGTTACATTATGATGCTTCGTTTGATAGACCTTCTTTTAACAAGAGAGGATTTGCCGGAAGTACAGAACGTATTAGATAACTTAGACTTATTCATCTGTCCTAATGCCAATCCTGATGGAACATATCGTGGCGGAAATCATACAGTTAACGGAGCGACACGTGCAAATGCCTACGGTGTTGATATGAATAGAAATTATCCTGACCCAGTCGATGGAGCTCACCCTGATGGAGAAGATTACGCTATTGAAACTGAATGGTTCATGGATTTAGCAGAAGAATATCAATTTACGATGGCAGCTCACTATCATGGTGGCGCTGAGGTGATGAACTATCCTTGGGATAACAATTACGAACGTCATGCTGATGACGCTTGGTGGCAAATGGTAAGCCGCGAATATGCTGATTTATGCCAAGATGCTGCTCAGTCGTCAGATCCATATTATATGACAGACGAAGAAAACGGTATCACCAATGGTGCAGATTGGTACACCATCGGCGGTGGTCGTCAAGACTTTATGAACTATTATCATCAATGTAGAGAAGTTACCATCGAATGTTCTTCGGTGAAATGTCCATCTCCATCAAATCTTCCTACTTTCTGGGATTATAACTACAACTCAATTTTCGCATACATGAACCAGGCTTTGTATGGCATTCATGGAACAGTGATTGACGCTGAAACAAAAGAACCATTACAAGCAACTATTGAGATATTAAATCATGACCAGGAATATTCAATGGTGGAATCACAACTTCCAATGGGAGACTTCCATAGACCAATAAAATCAGGTACTTATACTGTTGAAGTTAAGGCGAACGGATATTATCCAGCACAATACAATGTGACTGTCGTCGATGGTGAGACAACAAATTTGACTGTAGAACTTGAAGCTGGCGAAGGTTTGATTCCTGATTTCTCTGCTTCGGAAACAGAAGTCTCTCTTGGTGGCAGCGTGCAATTTTTCGATGAAACATGGGGCGCTGATATCGTGAGCTGGTGTTGGAGATTTGATGGCGGTAATCCAGAGACTTCAAGCGAACAAAATCCAGTTATAGTGTATGACGAAGAAGGTTCTTTCGACGTTACATTGACCGCTACAAATGCATCTGGTGATAGCGAGACAATTACAAAGAGAAGATATATAAATGTCACAGAATCATATAATATGCAGGATGTTACTATAACAACTTGCGGCGCATTGTTCTATGATTACGGCGGACCTAACGGCAATTATCCTGACAATGATCTCCACGTTATGACATTCAAACCTGCTACAGAAGGCGCTATGATACAAGTGGAGTTTTTAGAATTTTCAACAGAAGGTAATTACGATATCTTGCGTATATATAATGGTAGTGAAGTCGGTTCATCACAATGTCTGGCTGAATTAAGTGGCTCTTCGTTGCCTGGAAAATATACAGCTACAAACACAGAAGGAGCTCTTACATTCCGCTTCCTTTCCGACTATTCAATGAATTATACAGGATGGAAAGCTGTTGTCAGATGTGTGGGCGGTGAAATGACAGTTACAGCTGATGCTGGTGAGGATGAGATTTGTCTTGGCGAAAGCGTCGAATTATTTGCAGAAGTAGAAGGTGGCTCTGGAGAATATACCTTCTCATGGACTCCAGCAGAATTGTTCGATAATCCAAATACTCAAAACGCAGTAGCAATACCAGCAGAAGTAGGTGAGCAGACATTTACAGTGATAGTAAGCGATGGAACAACTACAAAAGAAAGCAGCGTGGTCGTATTGGTTGAAGATTGTATCGGTCTTGAAGAAGAATTAAATGTAATTAATGTTTATCCTAATCCTGCCAAAGATGTCGTTAGCGTGACTTTGAACAAAGAAGCATCGTGGATGTTGATGAATATCAGTGGTCAAATTGTTAAAAAATCTGATAAATCGTCTTTGGATTTTGAAATAGATTTGAAAGATGTTAACAGCGGACTTTATTTCTTGAATATCATCGTTGACGATAATAGAATCGTTAGAAAAATCGTTGTTGAATAAATTAATTTAAAATAATAATTTATTGAAAAAGACGTTTTTTGAAAGATAAAATAATGTATTTTTGCACTATGCGAAAGAATGGTTTTTTTATAACAATAGGAATAACGTTTTTACTGGTATTAGCGTCATGCAGTAATTATAACAGATTGCTGAAAAGCACTGATAATGAATATAAATACAATGCTGCGATGATGTATTATAAGCAAAAAGATTATAATAGGGCATTGCAATTGTTTGATGTCTTGCAGTCGGCATATAGAGGCAAACCTCAGGGTGAGGACATCGCTTACTGTACGGCAGAATGTTATTACAACATGAAAGATTACGAAATTGCAAGTCATTATTATAAACGTTATGTTGTGAATTATCCTTTCGCCAAAAATGTGGAACCTGCATTGTTTAGAAGCGCGTGCTGCTATTATCTTGAGTCGCCAAACATCTCCTTGGATCAGACAGAATCTCATACTGCAATCAGCGAACTGCAAAGTTTTATCGACATCTATCCCCAAAGCGCACTTGTTGACAGCGCAAATAAACTCATAGATACTTTAAGGTATAAAATTACAGAGAAAGAATACAACACTTGTATGTTGTATTACAAAATGGAAGAGTATCAGGCTGCTATAACAAGTTTCGAGAATTTTATGAAAGAATATCCTGCAACAGAACATCGTGAAGATATTATAAATTGCATGGTGCTTACATATTATAATTACGCTAAGAAAAGTGTTCAAGAAAAACAAAGAGAACGTTATGAATTGGCTTTGGAAAAATACAATACGTTGAAATATATGTATCCAGAAAGCAAATACATAGCTGAATTAGAATTAGTTGTAGAAAATATATTGTTAGAATTATCAAATTTTAAAAATAAATAAATGGATTTTAAAAAGATTAATACCGAAACAACTTGTGTCACACGTCAGAAAGACCAATTTTATGTTGGCACAGGCAACATCTATGAAACAGTGGCAATAATGGCAAAAAGATCAGACCAAATTGCTGCAGAGATGAAGAGCGAACTCAACAAGAAAATCGAAGAGTACACAACAGTCAATGACAGTCTTGAAGAAGTGTTCGAAAACAAAGAGCAAATTGAAGTGGCAAAATATTACGAAAGATTGCCTAAAGCAACTTTGATTGCTGTAAATGAGTTCTTGAACGACAATATTTATTATCGTAATCCAAATAAGGAAAACGAGGAAATCTATTAATATAAGGAGTTCCAATGCTAACCGGAAAGAGAATCCTTTTGGGAATTACAGGTAGCATTGCCGCCTATAAAATCCCTCTATTGGTGCGTCTCTTGAAAAAAGACGGCGCAGACGTGAGAGTCGTGATGACACCTTCTGCGAAGGATTTCGTCACGCCTCTTACTTTGTCAACACTCAGTGGCAATCTAGTTCTGTCTCATGGCTTCGACCATGAAACAGGAAAATGGGAAAGTCACGTTGAATTAGGTCTCTGGGCAGACCTCTTCGTCGTTGCTCCTGCATCGGCAAATACAATGGCAAAAATGGCTAACGGCATAGCAGACAACTATTTGCTGACAGTCTGCCTTTCTGCTAAATGCCCAATCATGTTTGCTCCAGCAATGGACCTTGATATGTACAAACATCAGGCAACCCAGAAAAACATAAAAACTTTAATAGAAAGAGGATGTATCTTTGTGGCTCCTTCTTCTGGTGAACTCGCCAGCGGACTTTGCGGCGAAGGAAGAATGGAAGAACCTCAAATGATATACGAAAAAATAAAAGCTTTCTTTCAGACAAAACGTAACTTCTCGGGAAAGAAAGTTCTCATAACAGCAGGTCCTACTTATGAAGCAATAGATCCTGTTAGATTCATAGGAAATCATAGTTCGGGACTTATGGGAATCGAAATAGCGCGCGCCTTCGCTGATCAAGGTGCAGATGTGACATTGGTGCTCGGCCCGTCAAATATCTCTCCTAACAGAAATAAAATCAATCTTATACCAGTAACGTCAGCAAAGGAAATGTACGATGCGGTGCTGGCATTTTTCCCTAAAACAGATATCGCAGTGCTTAGCGCAGCAGTGGCTGACTTCCGTCCAGAAATCGTAGCAGATCAGAAAATCAAAAAGAATCCTGACGAAGATTCAATAATGTTGAAACTTGTTAAGACAAACGATATTCTGAGAACTATCGGAAGCCAGAAAAAAGAAAATCAAACCATTGTGGGATTTGCTTTGGAAACGGAAAATGGTTTGGAAAATGCAAAGAAAAAATTGCACACTAAAAATATAGATCTCATCGTTCTTAATGAAATGAACGAGTCAGGCGTAGGCTTTAAGACAAAGACAAATAAAATATCCATCATTAATAAAAATGATGAGGTGAAAGAGTTTGGACTAAAACCTAAGAATGAGGTCGCATTGGATGTGTTAAATGCTATTTATCAATACATTAATTAGAATATGAGTAAGAAGATTTGTTTGTTGATATTACTTTCAGCCCTTTTTGGGATGAACTCTCTTAGAGCTCAAGAGTTTAACTTCGATGTCTCGGTTTCAACCGCCCGTGTTGAAGGAACAGATCAAAGAGCATTCGAGGCTCTTAGAGAAGGCGTCATTAACTTTATGAATAACAGAGTTTGGACAAATGTGGAACTCAAACCTGAAGAGAGAATTGAAGGCGCCATCGTCATTAATGTGAAAAGTAAAGAAGGTAATGTCATTGACGCTGAATTAAATATAGCATTACGTCGTCCGGCTTACAAAACAAATTTCAATACGCCTCTTTTTAATTATATAGATAATGATTTCGTGTTTGAGTATATTGAGTCTCAACCTCTTGATTTCTCGGAGAATTCGTATATGTCAAACCTTACTTCAACACTGGCTTTCTACGCATACTACTGCCTTGGATTGTATTTCGATAGCTTTGGACTTTATGGCGGTGAAGACTTCTTTAAAGCTGCTGAACGAGTTGTCGATGCTGCACAAGGCGCGAATGAGTCTGGTTGGAAAGCATTTGATGACAAAAGAAATCGTTATTGGCTTTGCGAAAATATGATAAACGCTTCTTACAAACCGATTCGTCAATATATGTATGAATATCATAGACTTGGTATCGATAATATGTCAACGAAGCAAGAAGAGGGCAGAGCCGCAATTACAAAGTCGTTGGATTATCTGAAACAAATGTATTCTGAAAGACCAAATCTGTTGTTTATCCAGGTCATAAATGATACGAAACGCGGTGAATGGAAAAGCGTATATTCGGAAGGCACTCAACAGGAAAAGACAAAAGCTGTTAATATTTTAAGGGAAATTGACCCTTCACATTCTTCTGAATATGAAGAAATTCTGACGAATAGAAAATAGTCATGTTGCAGAGATTGTCAATAACAAATTATGCGCTAATAGCTTCATTATCTGTTGATTTTGATAATGGATTTACGGCAATTACGGGCGAGACCGGTGCCGGTAAATCTATTCTGCTCGGCGCATTAGGTTTTGTCTTGGGCAATCGCGCCGACACTGGAATTCTCTTCGATGAGACGAAAAAATGCGTGGTGGAGGCGACATTCCTTTTTAACGATGAAAGTCTGAAATATTTCTTTGAAGAAAATGACATCGATTTTGAAGAAGAATGTATAGTTCGCCGTGAACTCAATCCTCAGAAAAAATCACGCGCTTTCATCAACGATACACCGGTTCCATTGCAAATATTGAAAGAGCTCGGCTCGCAATTGGTTGATATTCACTCTCAACATGATTCTCTTCTTCTTTGTAATCCGAATTTCCAGTTGTCATTGCTAGATGACGCTGCCAATAATCAATCGCTGCTTATCGATTATCAGAAGTCGTTTAAATCTTATACAACAAAGAAAAACGAACTCGATGAACTTCGTCAAAAAGCAATAAATAATATTGATGAAAACGATTATCTCAAGTTTCAGTTAGATGAACTTCTGAAATCAGAACTCGTAGAAAATGAATACGATGACCTAAATCAGAAGATTGAGTTGCTTGAAAATCAGGAAGAGATAAATCGTCTTTTGATAGAATCTACGACTTTGATTGAAGATGGCGAGGCTTCTCTTTTAGATGGCATCAACACATTAATTAATAATGTGGAAAGGTTGAGAAGATATATGCCGGAACTCGATTCTATGGCAGAACGTCTTCATTCTGTGAAGATTGAACTTAAAGATATTTGCTCCGACTTGAACAACCTTCAAGATGATTCTTCGGATATTTCTTCTCTTGAAACTTTACAGGAGCGTTTCGATATGATTCAGCGACTTATGATGAAACATCATCTTAACGATTATCCTCAATTGCTTCAAATGAGAGAAGACATCAAACGTAAAGTCGATGAATTTTCTAATATTGATGACATTGTCGCAGATAAGGAAAGAGAAGTCAAGGCATTGGAGAAAGAGTTGTATGCTAAAGCTGGCGAGTTGAACAAACGCCGCATGAAGGCGAAACTTAGTTTTGAGAAAGACGTTACTTCTGTGATAAGACAACTTGCTATGCCTCACGGCGTCTTTGAAATTAAGGTGGAAAATACCAAGGAATTAATATCGAACGGTACAGATATAGTGACGTTTATGTTTTCTGCCAACAAAGGTTACGCTCCAGAAAACATGGCTAAAGCCGCTTCTGGTGGAGAACTCTCACGACTTATGTTGGCGATAAAGAGCATAGCAGCGAAAAGCAATTACATTCCGACTTTGATCTTCGATGAGATTGACACCGGCGTTTCTGGTGAAGTGGCTTCGAAACTCGGTGATATTATGAACGAGATGGGAAATACGCTGCAACTCGTGAGTATCACTCACTTGCCTCAAATTGCAAGTAAAGCAAAACATCATTTCTTTGTATATAAAACCGTTGTTGACGACAAGACGCGTTCTAATATCAAGACTTTGACGCATGACGAACGCGTCAATGAGATTGCCAAGATGCTGTCGAATGCCGAAGTCACAGACGAAGCGATAAAAGCTGCTGAGGTGCTGTTGGGGAATTGAAAATTGAAAGATGAAAAATGTAGAGACGCGTCAATGGTACTTGCAATAATAAATAGACATTGACACGTCTGATGGGAATCTAAATTTTAAATTATAACGAATTCGGTACAATTGAGTTTTGTATTTTCATTCAATAATCACTTTCTCAGTATGAATATAATCTTTGAAATGTATTCTTATAAGATACAATCCAGAAGATAAACTGCTTACGTCAAGTTTGTTTTTGAATTTGGAACTTATAAGCGTAACTCCTAAGTCGTTTATAATCTCGATAGATTTTGCTTTCTCCTTACCGTTTTCAATTTCGATGTTGATGAAATCATTTGCTGGATTTGGATATATTATAATGTTGTTGTCATTCATTTTATTAACGTCAGTAAAACTAGAACAAGGGAAAATTATATCGTCAATCCAGACGCAGTCGCTGCCGTCTTCTGACATGAAGTCTTTCTGGTAAATCCATGTGTAAGTGTGAGTTCCTTCTGAAATCAAATATTCCGCAAACTTCCATCCTGTATTTCCTGTTGCTGCAATTTTCTGTTCGCCATCGATATAGAAATAGAAGTAATCCCAATTTTCTTCTGAAGAGACTTTATAATAGAATGAGAAAACCTGTTCTGAGAATGTCTCTAAAGTAATGCTGATTTGAGTGTTAGAGTCATCGCCGATATTTCCTGAGCGCATACTGTAGTTTCCTTCGTAAGCTTCGTTGCTATCGACATACCATGGATTGTTGAAGTCATTCTGCCACAAGTCGTTTTCTATCACACCGTTTTCAAAATTCTCAGCAAGTGTTCCTAATAATTTCTCGAAATCATGTTTTATTTTCATGCCGTCAACGTTGAATTCTAATGTAAACGAAACAGGTTCTGGAAGAATATTCCATTCGACGCAGAACTCAAATTCCAAGTCGGTTTTTTCTCCAATATTTAATGATGGTATTGCGATGTCTTTAGAAATCACTCTGATAAAATTGGTGTTGCTGATTAGGTTGGCGACAATGTTTTCCATGTTGTAATTGCTGCTGTTTTCTACTGATATTATGAACTTTGCAATTTCGCATGGGTCGATAAAACCGTTGCCATCACCTTCGCTCTCTTCTGCTTTGATGTTGGTGATTTCAAAATTATATGAATTAACAGAAACTTCGAAATGTTCCTCGTGGCTTGTCCCGTCATTTTCTATGTTCAATGTGAAAGTTATTGAAGATCCATTAGGGATTTCATCAATAATATCAAGATAGAAAGCGTCTTCAACATTGATAATTTCGTCAGCACTGATATTGTCAACGATGTTGTTGTTATTTGTTATGTTTATCAAATCAGATTCGCAACTTAACGACAAACTGACTGAAGATGCGTTTTCCTTACCGATGTTTCTTAGTTTCAAGTCTAAATATGTATCTTGATTTAATGTAATCTCTTGACTGTCTTCATATAGATTGAAGTCATACATCATAATAAAAGCCTCGTCAGTTGAGATTACAACAGATTCTTCGTAACGAAGATGATTTTGTTTTGTGACAGTTATGTAAAGTTTATTTCCAGGAATCACATTGTTAGGAATATTGACAGACTGAGTGTTTCCAGTGCCTTCAGCGATGGCTAAAGTCTTGATTTTACCTGAGTCGTCAGTTGAGATACATATTGTGGAACCATGAGGAGCTTTGATATTGAAATTATGACTTTCGTAATAGTAGATGTCGTCATGCGAAATCTCCATCTGATGTGGAACTTCTGAGTAAAGTCTTAAAAAAGCATCGCAATGTGAATGGAAAAGATTGCTTGTCAGTTCGCGGGTGTTTTCGTATGTGTTCGGGAAATTCTGCTGATACAGAAAATGTTTCGCCGACGCATTTGCGAAAGCAGGCATATAATTGTTGTTGTTTTCGACGGAAGTTCCGTAATCGGGAAGGAAGTCGTTTTCAAAGAAATCCCAGATACCCCATATATACGAATCGTTTGTGTAAGTGTGAGTTTCGTAAGTTGCTGCTATTACACCAACTGCTCCTGCATTCTCCAATTTCATAAATGCTTCAGTAAGGCAATTATATTGATCAAAAGCTCCAGAGGCACAATTTATTGATAGTACAAAAGGAAGTTTGCCGTAGTTTGTAAGGTATGGTATGCTGTATGATGAAAGATGCGGGCAGTCCCAAATCGTAAACCATCCGTGGTCACGGTTAAGTAGGATGTATCCTGGTTCTTGACTTATCTTATTAAGAAGATACTCTTCATCGCCGTTAGAATCAATGAAACCGCCTAACTCGTCTGGAGTCGCAGGAATATAACCTAAACCGTTAGGTCCAAAATAATTGACGACTTGTGCGGTGTTGCTGGCTGATGACCATACTTCTCCATTATAGTCGTCTCCATAGTAATAATGCATGGTATATCGAAATGGTTCTTTGCCGATAGAACTGAGATAACCGTTAACACTTTCTGTGCTTATCTGGAACCATTTCTCCATCTGGAAAGCGCATGTCATAATTGGGCTTTTGTAGAATTTCTCATCTGTGACAGGATTTGCAAATTCATAATTGATTTGTTTGTCAACCATAATTTTCGCTTCATTAGCGTTGGCTGCGCTAAGTCTCGATATAGCGATGTCGGGAAGTAAATCGTTATCAATGTCGGCAAAAGGACGGTCGCTGATGTACGTTGCGTATCCGTTGAAATCAAAAGTAAAAGCAGAAATTCCGTAAGATGGATTGGTGTCGTAATCTCCTAAGAGACAGACTGCTACTGGAGCGATTTCCCAATTGTTATACGCGTCAATAATCCAGTTTCTTAATTTTTCGTGAGAATTAACATTGATGTCACCAAGAGAGAAAACCTTAGAAATGATGCCTTGTTTGCTTCTATAATCTGCAAGTCGTTGAGCTTGTCTCTGAACGATTCGTTGTCAGGAATTATGATGAGATATTCTGCGCCTTCAGCATCGTTTCTAATCCAGTCATACATTCTTTTGGCGTAATCAATTTTTGAAATGTTATTGTAGTTTAAGATGTTGTGTTGTAAGATAGGATCCCAATATTGAGAACGAAGTCTATTGTCACCGAATATTCCGTTACCGCCTTCAAATTCAATTCTGATATTGATTTTCTTATGAATTACAAGTTCCTTGCTGACAGGATTGAATTGTACGGGAGCGATGCTGAGACCGACGGCGTCAACGCCA
>JAZNSO010000079.1:0-25074 GCA_045591245.1 Bacteroidales bacterium | reverse complement strand
CCTAAAGGCAACGTGATGATTTCTGTCACTAAAGTCAATGTCACGACAGATATGTCATACGCACGCGTCTATCTTAGCATCTTCGGACCTAAGCAAGAAGAGAAGAAAAAGGTGGTGGAGGAAGTCAACGGAATGAAATATGGAATACGAAAGATGTTGGGCGACAGAGTCAGACATCAACTGAGAATAATACCAGAACTTCAATTTTTCGAAGACGACTCATTAGATTATATCGAGAATATTGATCATTTGTTGAAGGATTAAAAGGTGAAACTTCCAATATTCATAGCGCAGCGTTATCTTCTCGCAAAGAAAAGTCACAACCTTATCAATATCGTGACATGGATTTCCATCATCTGCATAAGCGTTGCGACCTTTGCAATGATATTTGTGTTATCGGTATTTAACGGTTTCAACGAGGTGATTTCAGATATGATACATCAGCTGTCACCCGACTTAAATAACAGCGCAGCTAAGGGCAAGACGATTGACCTTAAAAAGTTTCCTTTGGAGAAATTAGAAGAGATAAACGGCCTAGAATATGTGTTTCCTTCCATTACAGAAGACGTCTTATTCAAAAATCATAACAAACAACAGATAGGTCAAGTAAAAGGAGTTCCTAACGACTATAACAAAATATCTCGTATAAAAGGAACTATCTTAAACGACACCACCTTTGCCGTCACCAATAACGGCACTAACTATGGAACGCCAGGCGCTGGAATGGCTTATTTCTTGGGTATCAATATATATCAACCTTTTTCCACTATTCAAGTATTTGTACCCAAACGCGGCAACGCCTCCTCATTTAAATTAGAAAATAGTTTCAACAGTTCTAAGTTAATAGTCACTAACATATTCTCTACCCAACAAGAAATCGATGAGCGACTTGTACTCGCTCCTTTCAACTGGCTCTCTGAGCTGACAGAATACGATGAATTAGCGACTGACGTGGAAGTATTTATCAAGTCAACGAGTCAACGAGACAACAAGACAACAAGTAGAGACGTAACACATTACACCGATGAAAATAAACACGATGTAATTGGTGCGTCTTGCAAAGTCGTAAAGTCGCAAGGTCGCAAGGCAAATGAAATTTTTGATAAGATTTTCAATGAGTTGCTTGACGCGATGGAGTATTTTCATTCAAAGCAGATTATTCATCGCGACTTAAAACCCGACAATATACTCATCACAAATAACGGCAACAATGTAAAAATCATCGACTTCGGGCTTTCAGATGCCGACGATTACGTCATTCTAAAACAAGCCGCCGGCACTCGTAAGTACGCCGCTCCAGAACAACTAATTCCCAATAACACAATAGATTGCAGAGCCGATATTTACTCATTGGGAATAATATTAAAAAACAACTTCCCAAAGTCATACCATAAAATTGCCGAGAAATGCGCTCAACAGGATAAAGAGAAACGCTTTTCTTCTGCAGGTGACATCAGAAATTTTATTAAGAAAAAGAAGATCACTAAGATAACAGCAGCGATTTCTTTAATCTTACTTCTATTTTTCGCCTTGTCGTTTGTCGTTACAAAACATTACATTTCAAGTGGCATTTATAGTTTGAACGAGGAAAAAATCTTAACAGAATCCACTCAATACATTGATTCACAAATAGAAATTATTAAGAATAAAATTAAAGATGGTCCGACTTCAAGTCTCGACAAATACAATGAAGTTGTTAAGATTTATTATGAACTCACGACTTTAGATCATAAGAAATGGCTCGACAATATTCCGAACGACATTCCTTTTTACAACGATTTCATGACACATTGGAACACATATTTCGGCGAAAATCACAAAGACGCCATTATGTCATATATATACTGGAATCAAGAATCTATTCAGTTAATTTTCAATAATCTGAAACCAGGAGAAAATATAGTCGTCGATGAAGAAATTCCTGTAATGTTTAGGATAATTAACAATTAACAATTGACAATGTACAATTTACAATTAAAAATGAAAAAACATATTATTCTTTGCATAATAACACTATTTCTACTATCAACGACTTTATTTGGTCAACAGTCAACATCTATATCTCAGCGACTTGGTGACTCGGAAACTCAGAGACTTATCAAGGTCGCCTGCATCGGCAACAGCGTCACTTACGGTTACGGACATGATAATCCGGCGAAGACATCTTATCCTTCTCAGTTGGCAAAAATGTTGGGCGACGATTATGAAGTATGCAACTTCGGAAAGTCGGGAGCGACGCTTTTAAGGAAAGGACATCGTCCTTATAATGAGCAGGAAGAATACAAGAAAGCATTAGAATTTGTTCCAGACATCGCCATCATACATTTAGGATTAAACGACACCGACCCGCGCAACTGGAAATATTATAAAAGAGAATTCATCGCCGACTATGTAGCTCTCATCGAAGATATTGAAAGAGTCAATCCAGATGTGGAGATTTACATCTGCCGAATGACACCGATTTTCCATTGGCATCATCGTTTCAAAAAAGGAACACGCGACTGGTATTGGGAAATTCAAGCGACGATAGAAAATATCGCAGAGAATATCGCGGAAGTAAAACTCATTGATTTACAAGAGACTTTATATCATCGTCCCGACTTAATGCCTGACGCCTTACATCCAAATCCAGAAGGCGCAAAACTTATTGCACAACGCGTATATTCCGCAATTACCGGCGACTTCGGAGGATTGTCGCTTCCAGACATTTACAGCGACAATATGGTCATTCAGCACGGAAAACCTTTCGTTGTAAAAGGAACAGCCGATGCAGGAACTGACATTTCTGTACGTTTCAACAAAAAGACAATCGTCACTCAAGCCAGCGACGACGGCAAATGGGAAACAGTTTTCGACGCACCGAAAGTCGATGAAAAAAAGCACAAACTCGTAATCAAGACGAAGGATAAAATATTAAGTTTCAAGAATATCGTTGTCGGAGAAGTCGTACTTTGTTCGGGGAATTATATGTCAACAGACAACGGACAACGAACGACAGATTTTGTTCAAAAGCATGTTCTTTTGTATGATAGTGAAGTTGGGGAATGGAAATCGGAAGAGAATTGTCATTCAGAAATATACAACATAGGAGCAAAGATTTCCGACTCTTTACAAATGCCTGTCGGATTGATTTACAACATGGTAGAAAACGCTCCAATTGAATCGTTCATCGACAGGAAGACATTAGAATGGCATCCAATATTGATTGACGTTTTATATGAATGGAGAAATGCCGATAATGTTAAAGAACATTTAGATTCCAACGAACCGTCATATAATTACGATAAATATATCGCTCCACTTAGTTCATTTCCAATAAATTCCGTTATATGGTTTGAAGACGATTCAGATATTGACAGCGATTTGGATTCTATCAAAAAATCAGCCTTGATTGAAAGTTGGAAGAAAATGTTTGGAGAATTTAGTTTTATTCTGGATTAAGGTCATGTATCTCTTTCTTTAGTTCGCTGTCAAGAAATGCGTAAACATATCTTGGACTTTGATAATAGAAATGAGTCGCTTCGTTTTGTAACTTCTGATATGTGTTGGAATTTAGAACCAATGATAGTGCTTGCTCCATAGTTAGGCTTGGGTCGTCATCCATTAGAAGCGTAGTGAGATTTTTGGTCATGTCCAATTTCATTTGTTCTATTTCAGTCATATTCGTTTTAAAAGTTTAATTGCTTGTTCTGTTCCAAAAAAATATTGAATTGTAATTCCTTTCATGTTTTGCAGATTTCGCACTAAAGTGGGTAGATCTATGCTTTGAGTTTCATATTTCCATAATTGCACTCCTACTCTGTCGTTAGCTATCGGACCAATAACTATGTCATAATCGTGCGCTGCTTGTAAGTTTTCATTTCTACGGTTTAGAAGAATGAATTTCGCCCAATCCTCCGAATATTCGTTATAACGTTTAATATTGAGTTGCTCAATCAGTTGTTCATCTACTTCGTATTTTAGCACGACAGGTTCGCCATCTTCTAATTGCTCTACCTTTGTCTTTGCCATTGCTAATGCTTGGTTATAGTCAGCAGAAAGATAGAATCCCCGCCCAAAATCTTTGTTTGGCTTAGATTTGCTCAAGTCGATAACATCGAATGCCTTATTTGTTCCGTGGTATAAAATCATCACAAGTTCCCTCCTTTTCTACGGCAGTATTCACTAATATCGTTAATCATTGATTGGAATGATTGGGTATGTACATAATCATAATGACGATCGACAAATTCAATGCCTTTATAGCATTTTAGATAATCAAACGCTTGCTTAAGCGTTAATCCAAACTTTCGTCCAAATTCTAAAACGAAAATCAGTGTCCATTCTATTTTTTCAGCATTACTGTACATTTTTTTGTATGATTGGTTTTGCAAAGTTACTAAAATAATAAAAATTATGCAATGCTTTTATTTCTTCAGATATCTTGAAATTATTGTGGTATGATGATTCTCTACTTAGAATGCTTTGTCAATTCTTTTGATACCAATCTCGCCCGTAAATCGTGATGACTTACAGGCGAGACATTTACTATGTTATAAACTAACATTATTTTATATAATCTCGAAGAGCTTCGATATAATTTTCCATCGCCGTGATACCTGTCTCAGTGATACGGCATATCGTTCTTGGTTTCTTATTCTCGAATGTCTTCTCTATTTCAATATATTTGGCATCCGACAATTTCTCCAGCTGAACGCTAAGATTGCCTGACGTAGCTTCCGTCTCAGCTTTAAGATACACGAAATCAGCCTCATCGACATTTATCAAAATCGACATTATCGCTAACCTCAATTCAGAATGCAGCAATGGATCTAATTTCTTGAACATGACTATTCTTTTTTAGATTGCAAATTTAAAATAATTCCAGGTATCAACAAGGTGATGAGAGAAGCAATGCTAATCAATAAAGTTATATCGGCACCTCCAGATAAGAAATTTACAGCTATTGGAGTTCCTAAACCATTGATTATACCTGCTATTACAATCCATTTATTTTTTACTAAGAGTCCGGTTATCATAGCTGAGAATCCTAACAAAATTCCTATTATCAATACTAAAAAGACAGAGGAAAAATAAATCTCTAAGTTAGAATTAGTGTTAAAAATCACACAAAACACCACACTTAATCCAATAGCAAAGATGCCGTATGAAATCCACACATAACCAATAATTTCTCCAAGGAAATTCTTTGTCATTACTTTCTTTTCTTTTTTCTTATCGATAATTGAGAAAACCATCCAAATGATTATAGTACTGAACCACAGAAAATTCCATGCAGGATTGTTTGTTGATTTCCAAGCAAACCACACTAGCAATGAGAGTAATAAAATTGAAACACCCCATATTATTAATGGAGTTCCAGCGTTCTTTTCAAATTCGCGTCTGCTTCTACGAACAGCCTCGCTTATTATTTGCAGACTCTTTTCAGGATTTAATTCATTTGATTCCATTTTAAATTCGTTTAATTAGTTTTACAATGTCTTAAAAAATCCTCTCTATCTGCAATCCGGATTTGCCGATGAAAGGAAATGTCTCGCGAAGACTTTGCAAATATAAACAAGTTTATAATATAAACCAAATTAATTTTCAATTATTTGTAAAAAAATATTTGAACAACAGATCCTGTATAAATTATTTTTGAAGCAAAAATTGGAGATAATTATCTGGAGTTATTACATGAAATTCCTGTTCTCCGTATGCCTTTGTAAATGACCTGGGCACAATAACATTAGTTTTCTTCGGATTCCACTTCATCTCAAACAAGGTAAATTTTCCGTTGCTTTCTTCCACATAATCAATTTCATGCTGCTCAGTAGTCCGCCAGAAATAAGTATTGCAGTAATTTCTGTTATAGTGATTAAATTTGAGACGTTCACTGATAAAGAAATTCTCCCACAAAGCCCCGACATCATTTCTCATACTTAAAGGATTAAAATTCTGAATTATTGAGTTTCTGATACCATTGTCATAAAAGTAAATCTTTTTAGATTTTTTAAGTTCATTACGAAGATTTCTACTCAAAGCCGGCATTCTAAATACAATATAACACTTCTCAAGCAAGTCGATATATTTTTCGACAGTCTTAGAATCAGTTCCGATCGTTTGTGAAATCTCACTAAATGAAATCTCGCTTCCCACTTGAAGTGCCAAGGCGACCAACAATTTCTCAATTATAGCAGGTTTACGAATTCCTTCTAAGGAAAGTAAATCCTGATACATATAACTTCCGGAAAGATTCATCAATATGTCATGTGGATTTTCCATATTATTAACCACATCAGGGTAAGACCCAAAGATCATACGATTTTCCAAAGACTGCACAGTTCCCAACAGACCCGTATCATTGAAGATTTCCTCAGTCGATATAGGATAAAGATGATATTCAAATTTTCGTCCTGTAAGAGGTTCATTCAACTGACCTTGAAGTTGAAAAGAAGAAAAACCACTCACTAAGAGTTGAACATCAGGCATATTGTCGGTAATAAGTTTCAATGTCAATCCAATTCCCATAATTCTCTGAGCTTCATCAACAACTACGATCTTACTATTACCTATCAACTGCTTTAATGTATTGAGATTCGCATTTTGCAACAATTGTCTCACACTCGGATCATCGCAATTTAAGCTAAGAACATTCTCCTTGTTTTCTGTAATTTGCCTAAATAAGGTACTCTTTCCAACCTGACGAGCCCCTATTATAATTATAGCCTTACCTTTAAACAGCTTATCTTCAATAACATCATGAAGTCTTCTTCTTATAAATTTCATAATTAATGATTTTATAAACATTGCAAAAATACAATAATTTCGGAATATAATCCAAAATTATAGAAATCAAAACTAACACATTTAATATGTCGGTACATTATTTTTCTACGAGTACCCAGAGCGTTAGGGATTGGAGCGGCATCCTTTTGGAGCGTAGCGGAAAAAGATATAGCGGAAAGCCCGACGGCGATAGCCGGAACGCCCTGAAAAAGTCAACAGACAACAGACAACGGTCAACAGACTTTGTCCACGATAAATTAGGGACGTATCGCTTGCGCCTTTGAAATTGAAAGTTGAAAGTCTGGGGAAATAATTGCGATGCGCTTTGAGTAATAAACTATGAGCTAAGTCATTGTCAACGAACCAGATGCCACATCTTATGACCTAAGAAATCTTTTTCTTCAACTCTCTCAAAACCAAGGGATTTATAAAGTCGCTCCGCTTTAGGATTTTCGAAATCAACCAAAAGGCCTAAAGGCTTGTTGTACTTTTCGGAAGCAATTTCTTTCAAAGCAAGAATCAGCTTCGCCCCTACCCCACAGCCTCTATATTCCGGTAAAACGCCGAGACTATCAAGATAATACTCAGAAGCATCAGTCTCATCTTCAGTAATTTTCAGTTCTTCATCTCTATATTTAGAAATCACTTTCAGAGTCGCCTCACGAAGTATTTGTAAGTCAGCGCCATTGTATGCGACGGCAGCGCCAGCCTTTACACCATCAACCTCAGCTATAAGAACGTTATTATAACTATATTGCGAGGTCTCCATAGAAGCCAACTCCTTTAAAACCTGATGATAATTCTCACCACAATAATAAGTTGCGATGCCATCGCCAATTGCCATCGCCACGACTTCCGCTATCAGAGAAACGTCGTCTTTGGTAGCTTTTCTAATTTTAATGTCTTTCATAAAAAAACTATAAGGTATCTACATCAATATAAAAAACCGAATGCCCACAAAGGTATCTTACGAAAAATAGCATTGTCAATATCATCTGCAGCAACATATCCATATTCCTCATTCTGAATTTGTTTTAATCCTTTATCAGAACCTCCGACCTCTATAACAATCTCTTTGTCTATCCTAAAATCACCAGTTTTAAGACCACCGTACTCAACAATATGCCCTGCAGCACATAACTGGTTACAGAAAAAAGTTTCTCTAACAGTTCCTATTTCAGGATTAGAATCTGAAAGCGTGTAAAGAATATTACTATTGTCTATAAGTATTTTGTCAGGTTTTTGCAGGTCTGTTATAGTATCTATCTTAGTAAATAATCTCCTTATTAGTGCTGCTTCCTCTAAATTTTTAAGATATTTCAACGTTGTTGGTCTCTGGATACCAATAGTTCTAGACAATTTCGAAATATCAACTTCATAAGGAACCATCTTCGATAAAACCTGTAGTAAAGCTTTAATTCTCCTGCTATTACCGACTTCAAGACCTCGAAACATAGTCAATTCATTATCGACAATATAATTAATCACATTCTCAATTACATTATGATACATTTTCTTGTTTTCGAAATAGAAAGGATAGTAACCTTCTTTCAAATACAAATGAAAATATTCCAAAGGGTGAAAATGACGTTTAACTTCCTGACAAAAAAGGTTGGGGGAATTTAATAGTGAAGATAGTTCTATTGGTTCTATGTTGACACCCGTCATCATGCACATAAATTCTCTAAACGATAATCCAGACATCTGGTATTCAGTCAAACGTCTAGATAAATCGGAATGTCCATCATTAATCTGTAACAAGGATGAACCACTTATGACAATATGCAACTCGCGATGTAAATCATATATTTCCTTTATCTCCCTACTCCAATTTTCATATTTATGAATTTCATCAATAAATAAATAACGTCCCCCGATTTTGCAAAACTTATCTGCCGTATCCACAAGCGTGTGCGTTGTAAAATAGTTAGTATCGGCAGAACAATACAAAACATGCCTATCATCGGCAGAGAAATTTAACTTAATATACTGAAGCATCAAAGTCGATTTTCCGACACCTTTAGGGCCTTTAATAGCAATCAAACGAAGCGACCAATCAATCTCATCAATAACACCTCTCACAAATTTAGTAGGTATTTCCGCTAAATATTGATCATGACGTTCAAACAATTTTTCCATATCACACCATTATAAAGTTAGTGCAAATATAAATGTTTTTTACAAAATACAAATAGAGACAATAAATGTTTTTTACAAAATACAAAAAAAATCATTCAACAACTTCAACATAAAAACTTACCGGACGAAAACCGTCGTTACAAGACAGCATCGCCGAATGAGGATTTTTCATCCAGCCATCGAAGAAATTGCCGCCACCTTCAGCGAGTTCTTTGACGAAAGGAAGCAAAGTCTCCCATGCGCTATCGCACAGTCCCTCAGGTTTCTGAGCATTTTTAACGATGAAAGTCTGCCCGAGCTTCAAATCGCAGGCATGCTCAATCGGGTTTTCATATTGCGCCATAAGGTCGTCGTAACGAGTCATGCGCATCACAGTGATTTTCAGAGTTTTCATAAACAAGGGATTTTATCTATTATCAACAAACAAAGTTATAAAGTCTCAAAGATAATAATTTTTATATTATCCACTGCATTCAACACTAAAAATCTCATATTATCCGCAGAACATCATTTTGAAATGATTTCGAATCTATCTTTATTAATCTTCTTGATGTAATAAGTTTCGTTAAGATCAAGGTGATAATTGTTATCTTCATTATATGGCAAAACGAAATAACTCCAATCAGAAGTGACCAATACTCCATCATTAGTTTCAACCACGCCAAAGTCACCCGACAATCGCATTGATTTATAAATATTACCCAAGTTATCATACGGAATCACTCTTTCATTCGGATTATACGTAAAATTGACACCATTATTTTTTATATATAAAGATGGTGACGCATCAAACTTCCTTCTCATTATATTTGCATCTTGCTTCAAAGACGTCAACCTTTCATACTCATTATTAATAAAAACTTCTATATTATAACATTCAACTAAATTTGATATGAATGCATCTTTATCAATGTCAGTATTTATATCAACAATGTTTAACAAAATATCATTCATCGTACTCCCTGACATAACATCATCTTTCCAGTTTGACGAAATCTCATCTAAGATAAAACCGTACGCAGGACCTGTAACATACGCAAACGAGTGAGTATAAGTATCATATCCCAAAGCATTCTCAATTTTATTCAAAAGAATCGCTTTCATTAAAATATAATTCTTATCGTCATTCGCCAGAACCTTAAGAGCCGTATACTCTGCCAATCCTTCATGACATTCATATTCATCTTCATTATTATTAGGATATTTTTCTTGTCTTATCATCCTTATTGTCAGAGCATTGACAAGATCATTATTATCACCATCATTCATCAAAGCATGATTTAAGGCAATCATTTCCATTTTCAATAAAATCGCAGCCTCTACATTATCTAGATGCGTGTTATTAGACATAACAGATAACACTCCAATCTCATTTTGTACTCTATGCCAACTCTCATGAACAAGAAGAAGGTTTCTTTCAATATCATTATCGAAATCCATTCTACTAACACAAGTCCACAATTCATCGGAGAAAGTCAATGCTGTGTTTGCAATATTATATTCGTCAGGCAAAAAACCGAGATAAACATTTCCATTCTTTTTTAGCAATCCATTCTTATCCTGTCGGTTGGCGACAATCATTCTACTCTCTGGATCAACGAACATTGTCGGACCATACATATTAATCCCCCATAACATCGCCGAATCATGTTTCAATATTGACTCTAATTCTTTAAAATGTCGTTCAGCATTCATAAACAGTTTATCAGATTGCGAATAAAATTGACAACTCATTGATCCTGACAACAAAAACATCATAAAAAACATACAAAAGCATAGTCTATTCATAGGTAAAATTATTTATTGGTTAATTATGCAAAATTACATTGGCAAGTCTTTTTGACAAAAAATAATCATAACTATAAAATTGATAATTATTACTAAATTGTTATTGAATCCAACATTTAATATTTCAATTGCAAAAAAACTTACCTTTGCATTATGGAAAAACGAATCAGAACACTTCATTGGCTGACAATCATTACGATAATAGCTTTCTGCGCCATACAATGTTATTGGCTTTACAACCGTTCTGTTATTGCCGTTGAGGATCACAAAGAAGAATTGTACAAAACCGTCCTTGATGTGATGGACGAAGAGCTAAAACTCAGAAAAGAAATCCAACGTAGCGACATCGGCATCCGCACCAACACTAACATATATTCATCACAACATAAAAGTAATAGCACATTAAGAATCATGTTCGACATCTTTGTTGTTGAAAAGGTCAAATTTGATCTTGTCAACACAGACAATTCAGAACTAAAAGATATTATCAACATCTACAAAGACTCTCTTCCATCGGGCATAACACACTATAGTTTCGAAACCGAAGGCAAAGCCTCAAGTCCCAACGAATATGACGCATTAGGACGTTTCATCACTGACCTACAAGCACCTTTTCATAAGATGAGACTCGACTCACTCTTGAAACTGCGCAACATCATTGCCGAAGACATCAACACTAAAAAGGTTGATTCAATGGTCTGGCATTCTTCAAAAAGCAATCACGCTTCCTTATTAAAACCGAAAATCACCATAACATATCCATACGACATATTCGATGGCGAGACTGTAGAAATAGTATTACCGATAAAACTCAACCCTGTAATTTCCAAAGTAGCAGGAGTATTTTCATTAACTTTTGTGTTATCAATATTGCTTACCGTTTGTCTCATTCTACAAATTACCACAATCAGAAGACAGCGTAACTTAGAGAATGTTCGTAGGGATTATATTCTCACAATGATACACGAACTAAAACGACCTATCTCCACTCTAAAAATGTGTGTCTCATTCATGCGCAACGACAAGTTTATAAACGATAAGGAAAGCAGATATGCCATAATAGCAGATTCATGCAATGAACTCGACAAGCTCACTTCATATTTTTCCAAACTACGTGACATGAGCATCAACGATTCTACAGATATCCCTATTTCATTATCTACATTCGAACTAAAACAAATTTTTGAAGAGTGCGTAAAAAAACTCTCAATCCCTTCTAACAAAACCGCTGGAATACATATTATTTCAAATGATAGAATAGATATAACCGCCGACAAGATTCACATTTCTAACATCATAAACAATCTTCTGGAAAACTCGATAAAATATTCAAAAGAAAATGTGAACATAGAGATAGATTATCACAAAGAACCAGACTGCATTGTCATCTCCATAAAGGACAACGGATTAGGGATTCCAAAATCAGACATAAAATTTATTTTCGATAAATTCTATCGGGGAAAGTCATCGCAAAACAATGAGATTCCGGGAATGGGATTAGGATTAGCATACGTAAAATATCTGACTCTCGCTCATCGAGGCAGTATAGAAGTAAAAAGTGAAGAAGGAATCGGCACAACTTTCATAATCAAATTACCGCAAGATGAATAACATAAGAATATTGTTAGTCGATGACGATCTAAAAAACTCCATGCTTCTAAAACGTTTTTTAGATGTTGAAGGTTATGATGTTACATACGCCAACAATGGAGTTATAGGTTGGGAGTTATTCGACGCCAGAGTTTTCGACTTGATCTTATTAGACATAAATATGCCCGAGATGAACGGATTTGAGCTGGCACATAAAATACGTGAGACAAACAGCAATGTATTGATTTTCTTCCTAACAGACCGCACTGAAAAAAACGACAGACTTAAGGGTTTCAGTCTAAAAGGTAACGATTACATTCCAAAGCCATTCTATCCTGAAGAACTAATCGCAAAAATAAAAGAACGTTTCGAATACAAAGAAAAGGAAACACAGCGACAATTCCTTATCGGAAAAACATTATTCGACAGCAATTTATCCATTGTAACATACAACGGGATCTCACAATCACTTACAGCACGACAGACAGAAATTCTTCTTTTGTTAGTTCAAAATATGGGGGCAATGGTTGAACGTGAAATAATATTGAAAAAGATCTGGGGGCATAACAGCAACGCGAACTCATTATCACTCAATGTCCAAATCTCGTATCTCAGAAAGAAACTTGAGAAAGACCAAAGTATTTCCATCGTATCATTAAAAAAGAAAGGAGTCTATTTATATGTACATCCATCAATTTAGATAGCACCAGATATATCTAAAAACCTTAACTTTGCAATTTATTCAAACATTTTATTACGACATATCATGAAAGAAGTCAATCCTAAAGAAACATCACGCGCTTCCGCCTTTGAAATGTGGATGAGTTCCCCTAGTTTCTCAATCCTATGGTCATGTAGGGAAAATACAGAAAGAGATTAATAGTTTGTCAATATAACAAAGAGATAATATATCTCGTATTTTTGCAACTAAAATATCACAGATCATGAACATGACAACTGAAATATATAAAGCATTATCGCTTAATTCTGATGAAGAAAAGAAAATCATCTTACCACGTTTCTTCAAGACAGGAAAAGGTCAGTACGGAGAAGGCGACAAGTTTCTTGGTGTGACAGTTCCAAACATCAGGAAAGTAGCAAAAAGTTTCAACAACATCAGCCTTGATGTCATTGAAGAATTGATACATAGTCCTTGGCACGAGATGCGGATGTGCGCGCTGTTAATTCTTGTCGATAAGTCCAAAAGTGAAGTCACGAAAGAAACATTCGATTTCTATCTATCTCAGACGAATCACATCAACAACTGGGATTTGGTAGATCTAAGTGCGCCGCAAATTGTCGGGAGATACCTTTTACAGAAAAATCGCGATATACTGTATAAGTTAGCAGAAAGCGATTTACTTTGGGACAACAGAATCTCAATAGTTTCGACCTTGACGTTCATCAGAAATCATGACTTAGACGACACTTACAACCTATCCATAAAGATGATGCATCACAGACATGATTTGATGCACAAGGCAATAGGCTGGATGCTACGCGAAGCTGGCAAACGCGATACAGAACGGCTATACGATTTCGTAAGAGATCACAAAGCAATTATGCCGAGAACCATGTTACGATACGCGATAGAAAAGTTCGATAAAGAGACACGCAAAGAATTGATGAAATAAAAGAGTTATTTAGCGAATAATATTTCAGATTGACTGAGTGAATTTACAATCGGGATAATTACTGCACGCTATAAATTTTCCGTATTTTCCTTTTCTTTCTACTAATATTCCATTACATCTCGGACATCTTCCAGATTTTATTTTCTGACTTTTCACATAAATATTTTCCTTCACTTTCTTAACATGAACCTTCTTATACTTCCTATCCTTAATATTTTGTTCGGTCAGAATCATAATGATACGATGGACTTCCTCATCATCAAGTATAACTTCATAATATCTCTTTATCGTTCTGTTAAGATGACTGATTTTTACCACATTTCCCGACGTATTACATTTCAGAGTCGCTCCCTTCAAAAAAACAACTATAGGAATAAACTTATTTTGAGAAAGTTGCAATAAAGTCTGAAGCATTTTAACATGATAGTAATTTTGTTTCAACGGATTACGAAACTCATACTTCTTACCATACATATTTTTTATCCAATATTCAGACTTATCTGTTCCAAAAATCCAACCTTTGATATTCTTTGTCTCAATAATAAAAACACCGTATTTAGAAACAACGACATGATCGATTTGAACAGAACAACCATTTATATCCAGATAAACATCATCAAAAATTTTATATTCATCAGGAAGCAGATGCAACTTGAAAGATACTTTTCTCTCACCTCTCCTACCGATAATTTTAGCACGATTAAAACGATATAAAACCGCAATAAGAAAAAAAGAAATTATCAGTATTAAAACAATAAGATTCATTATCACCTAATTTTAAAGATCTTCCATTGCGGCATCTTTATGTTTATTACCATTTATTTTATCTGAATACGACAAAAATACAAAACAATTAAACCCTTTGTTTTCAATTGATAAATTAATATCTCCATTCAGAGTCTTAAAAACACTATACCAAGTACACATTCCGATGTGATAAAAGAAAGCAATATCATTCATCATAATTTTATTAATTTCGTCCTTAGTTTTTTCCTTCAAAAAGGTAATTTCCTCAACACATTCTATTGGTTCTCCATATTTCTGAGACAGCATTAATTTTAAGCTCTCATAATTATCATTTAATCCGGACCATTCATTCTGCATTGGAAATATGACTGACACCTCATAAACTAAGTCTAGTTTCTGCAATGTTTTAACCCCAACCATACAATCTCTATACCCCGCAAACTCACCTTCCAACAACGCCACACCATCATCTATCTCAACTAGCTGAAAACCTGCCTGTTTCATCTTTGAGACGTACTCACTCAAAGTGCCATCAATAGGGACCCCTTTAAACTTGAGATGTTCAGAACTTTGTGCAAATGTCAATGTAAAAGACATTAACAAAAACAATGTAACAACTATTTTTTTCATAACATTATCTATTTTAATTTGGCCACAATATTACAAAAAAATCAAATGTTTTTTATTAATTTTGCAGATATAAATTCTGAACAAAATCTATTTTATCTTGTCATCTATAATTAATAATCAATCCTCATTGAACATTATGCGAATATTAGTTTTATGTACTGGAAATAGTTGTCGCAGTCAGATGGCCCATGGCATTTTACAATCTTTAGACAGCAATTTAGAAGTTCATTCTGCTGGCACTCGTCCCGCAGAGAAAGTAAACCCAAAAGCCATTGAGGTAATGAAAGAAATCGACATCGACATTTCATCTCATACTCCTCAAAACATAGACCGCTATCTTAACGAAGCATGGGACTACGTAATAACAGTATGTAGCGGAGCAAATGAAAGTTGCCCTTCGTTCAGTGGTAAAGTCAAGAATCGTATGCACATCGGTTTTGACGACCCATCAGATGTTATTGGAAGCGACGACTTTGTAATGAACGAATTTCGTAGAGTAAGAAATGAGATAAAAAAAGAATTCACCAATTTTTATACGACATATATCATGAACAACCCACTTCTAACAAAATCAACATTGCCTTTTGGCGCACCTCAATTTGACAAGATTGAGAACCAACACTATATTCCAGCATTTAAGAAAGCCATAGAAGACGGCAAGGCTGAAGTCGATGCTATCGTCAACAGCCCGGAACCGCCCTCTTTCAAGAACACCATCGAAGCCCTCGAGTATGCTGGCGAATCTCTAAATACTATAAGTCACATCTTCTATAATCTATTAGAAGCTAACACCGACGAAGAGATGCAGAATATCGCAGAAGAGATTTCACCTCTTACTACAGAATTCTCGATGTATGTTCGTCTCAACGAAGGTCTCTTTCAACGCATAAAATCAGTTTACGATCAACGTGAATCATTAAACCTCGATGCTGTTGAGATGCGACTACTTGAAAAGACCTATGAAGGCTTCGCTCGTAACGGAGCAAATCTCTCTCCCGAAGACAAAGAGACTTACAGCAAATACATGGAAGAACTATCTCTGCTTTCGCTGCAATTCAGCAAGAACGTACTTGCCGCTACCAACGGATTCATGCTCAATATCACAGAAGAGTCAGACTTGGCAGGTCTCCCAGATTACGTCATAAATCAAGCCGCCGAGGCAGCCAAAGAAAAAAGTATGAACGGATGGCTTTTCAATCTAACCGCACCAAGCTATGGACCTTTCATGAAGTTTAGCGAGAAACGCGACCTTCGTGAGAAAATGTATCGTCAATATAACACACGCGCTTTTGGAGGCGAACTCGACAACAGCACTACCATAAAACGAATCGCAGAATTACGTATCAAAGTAGCGAATCTATTAGGTTACAATAACTTCGCCGAATATAAAACCGAAAGACGAATGGCAAAGTCTCCTTCTGATGTCAATACTTTTTTAGACAAGCTTCTCAAGCCTGCTTTGCCAAAAGCTCAACAAGAAGTCAGAGAACTCAACAAATATGCAAAAGAACATGGTTTTACAGACGAAGAAATAATGCCTTGGGACTTCAGTTATTATGCTGAGAAGTTACGCATTGAGAGATATGACCTTAGCGATGAACAGCTAAAACCTTATTTCCAGTTAGAGAACTGTATTAACGCAATTTTCGATTTAGCACACAGACTCTATGGAATAACATTCAACGAGTTACACGACATACCCGTCTATCATAAAGATGTCAAGGTCTATGACGTAAGAGATAACGACGGTTCTCATCTCGCCTTGTTCTACGCCGATTTCTTCCCAAGAGAAAGCAAACGCGGTGGCGCATGGATGACAGAGTTCAGAGCTCAAAGAATTTATGAAACTATAGAAGAACGACCTTTAATTAGCATAGTTACTAATTTTACAAAACCAACCACTGATACCCCTTCTCTTATCACCCACGACGAATTCACCACATTGCTTCACGAATTCGGTCATGCCTTACACGGCATCTTGACAAAAGGTAAATACGAATCCATGACGGGAACAAGCGTAGATCACGACTTCGTAGAACTGCCTTCCCAGATTATGGAAAACTGGGCTTACGAACCTGAATTCCTGAACACATTCGCAAAACATTATGAAACTATAGAAACTATTCCTACAGAACTGATAGAAAAAATCGTAAACTCAAAGAATTATCTATCAGCATATTATCACATACGTCAACTGCAATTCGGCATCTTAGACATGGCATGGCACAGTCTCACCAACATCTTCGAAGAAGAATCTCTCGCTTTCGAGAAGAAGACTCTCGCCTCCACCAATGTTTTACCTTCTATTCCTGAATGCATAATCTCAACCGCATTTTCGCACATCTTTGCAGGCGGCTATTGCGCAGGCTACTATTCCTACAAATGGGCAGAAGTCTTAGCCGCCGACGGATTCTCACTCTTCAAAGAGAAAGGCATTTTCAATCATGACGTTGCAAATTCTTTCCGCGTTTTATTAAGCAAAGGCGACAGCATCGACCCTGCTACTTTATACCACAATTTCAGAGGTCACAACCCTGAACCAGAAGCTTTATTAAAACAATTGAAAATTGTTTAATATACAATATTATTGTTAACGTGACGTGTCATAATTCTTTCTATAACATGAATTTGTTTTCTTTCATAGCATTAGAATCATGGCACGTCCTTCTATATAACTCAAATTCCCAATTGATTACGATTAAGAATTTATTCGGAAATATGTGACACGCCCTTACAACTTTCTATTTTCAACTTTCAGTTTTCAATTCTAATTGTCAATTTTACATTGTTAACTGTAAATTATTTGGGCGTTCCGGCTACGCCGTCGGGCTTTCCGCTATATCTTTTCTCGCTCCGCATGCTCCGCTCCAAAAGGATGCCGCTCCAATCCCTAACGCAAACCGCTGCTATTTAAAAACTGCTGCACCTATGCTTTAACGACAATAATATCTTTTATATTCGTAGTGTATTGTTTCGAGATAAATTCATTCTTAATATGCCAATTATTGCTATAACCTTGAACAGCAACTCTCACGGTATCGAGTCCATTACGCATATTTATCTCATCTACGACTTTCGACAAACTCGCCTGTTTGTCTCTGTCAACAGTATCAAAAAGACTTCCTTGAACAACATTATCTTCTGTAATGTTACAAACAATAACGCCTGCCTTTTTATAATAATAAATATCTTGATGCTTCTGCAAGTTCCAACTCTTCCTCAACGCATCCACCGATTTTGAAACAATTTCTTGAATATCATTCGTAGGAACATCCAGGTTTATTATCTCATGAATATAACTCTGAGGCACATCATCTCGAAAACGACTTGTATATGCAAAAACAATTATTGACTGACAAACAGTATGTTGTTCGCGTAGTTTCTTGGAACACATCGCCGCAAAATTAGCGACAGCTTCCTCCACATCTTCAATTCTGTTTAACCCTTGATTAGGAAAACTACGACTTGTACATACAGATTTTTTATATGGCACATTATCATATAAAATACAGCTATCCCCTCTTAGTTCTTTCCAAGTACGCACTCCCGTTATAGACATTTCTTTCCTTACCCACCCTTCTGACTTCTGCGTAAAGTCCCAAGCTGTTTTTATGCCGTTATATTCCATTTTTCTGGCATGCTTACGACCAATGCCCCAAACATCACCAATAGGGAACAACTTCAATGCCTTCTCTCTTTTTTCGTCTGTATCAATAACACAAACACCTCTATAACTTTTGTGTTTCTTTGCAAAAACAGATGCCATTTTCGCCAAGGTCTTAGTGGGAGCAATACCTAAAGAAACCGGAATTCCTACACCCTTGTAAATAGATTTAACCGCTTTATACGACAGCTCTATCAAACCATTCATATCTGTAATTTCTGATAAATCGATAAAAGCCTCGTCAATAGAATAAATATTTATCTTAGGGAAAAACGATGATAATAACGACATAACTCTCCTGCTCATATCTCCATATAGATTATAGTTGGAAGAAAACACCGCCACATTATTCTTTACTATCATATCTCTGACTTGATATAACGGCACTCCCATCTTAATTCCTATGCGCTTAGATTCCTCACTGCGAGCTACAACACATCCATCATTATTACTTAAAACAATGACTGGTTTATCTCGTATGTCAGGATGAAAAACTCTCTCACACGAACAATAGAAATTATTACAATCAGCTAATCCAAATAAATTCATGACTTCCGCAGTTGTTTTATCGTATATGTCAACACGCCCCACACAATAAAATCATTATCATCTGTAACCTTAATGGGACTATATTCTTTATTGTGAGGAATCAACCACGCACAATTTTCCTTCTCATCAAAACGGAACTCTTTCAAAGTAAATTCACCATCGACAAAAGCCACGACGAAATCACCATTTTTTGCTTCTAAAGATTTATCAATCACAATTATATCTCCATCACATATACCAGCTTCTTGCAACGATGATCCAGACACTCTAGCAAGAAATGTCGTTTCTTTATGGCGAATCAATTCTCTGTTAAGATCGATCGTCCCAGTAAGATAATCTTGAGCAGGACTTGGAAATCCAGCCTTTATACCAGTATCTACAAAAGAAATATCAGTATCTGTCGAGAACTCCGAAGAATATAGATTCAACTTTAAATCCTTATCCATATTTCCTATCCATTAAATCGCTTTGCAAATTCAAACAATTCCATTGGCAGATGACAATAACCTTTAGGATTCTTATCTAGATAATCCTGATGATAATCTTCAGCCGGATAGAAATTCTCCAACGGCATCACTTCTACCACAATCTCATCATTGTACTTTTTCTGTTGTTCTAAAAGCACCTTGTTTATCACAGGAACATCGTTCTTATCAGCATAATAAATTCCCGTCCTATATTGCAATCCCACATCATGACCTTGCTTGTTAAGACTCGTCGGATCTATCGAAACGAAATACATATTCAGCAACATCTCCAAAGTAATTAACGAAGCATCATATTTAATATGTACGGTTTCCGCTGCCTTTGTATTTCCATCACAAACCATTTCATAAGAAGGATTCTTCACCACACTATTTGCGTAACCCACTTCGGTAAACATCACCCCTTTTATCATCTTAAAATAATGTTCCGTTCCCCAGAAACAACCACCTGCCAAATATATCTCTTTAATATTACTGTTCATTTCTAAATTCTTTAGTAAATGCAAATATAATACTTTTTGAGATAAGGATGAAGTCTCATATCAATACATCATCACAATGTGTATGCTATTTTTCAATAAATCAAAGAACCTATTTCAATAATCATTTCTTTTTCCTAGACTTAGCATATACCAGTCCCATTCCAGTCATAAGCAGAAGTCCAGTCCCTATTGAAACATTCTCTGCTGGATAGTCATAATCCAAACCATGAACATTTGGCAGTAACACCAACTCTTTCCATTCAAATTCGCCATCATCACGACGTTCAAAGTAATACTTAAAGAATCCATCGGACTTTGCATTGATAATAGGATTAAATCCGAACACTATTATCATTAATACCAGATATTTCCTCATCACTCCCATTATTTATTTGACTAATATTTTACGTGCTTCAACTACATCATCACTACTTATTCTAACAATATACACCCCCGTTTTAAAAGTACCTATTGTGATTATTTTTCTAGTTTCATTATGAGACATTTCATGTCCACACACTCTTCTACCAAGAATATCATAAATATCAATCTTAGCGTTATCAGATACATTGTCTATTATCAATTCTCCACCTCGGACATAAATCAAACTCCCATTATCTTCATATTCATTTATAGAATCTATATCAAACAACTTCAACACAAATCTACTTGGATCATCATTAGTCGTTGCAATAAATTCATACTCATCAACAAGCATATTCGTCACATTTCCTGTAAGATTATCGACAAGATAAACATTATCAAAATCCTTGTTTTCAACATCGATACTTATAGTATATTCTCCCATCGTTCTCGCTTCGAAAGAAAGAGGTATTTCTCTAACTTCATCATCAAACATCGCAATTGCATAATTGACATTTTCAACAGGAACGTATAATAACGGAACTTCCTGATTCTGATGATTTATCTTTTCCAAGGCTACACCTTCATCAAACATCACGTATGCGTTATCTTCATAATTACCATTACCGACCGTTATCGACAAGACATCCATCATTGATTTTTGTGATGGTTGAACAATTGTCTTTTTTATCACGATATTACCTTCTTGAGTGGTTTTAACCAAGATACTCTGCCCTGGAGTTATCGGAGTTTCATTAGAGATTTTTGCGCCCCACGCTCCGCTATTTAACAAAGAATAATATCCTTTTGCAAGATTCTTATCATCAATTGAAGCTCCATTTCCCTTATATATATTGTGAGTGAAAGGATTTCCGATAAGATGAAAACCTGACAATGCAATATTTTGAGTTTTAGAGAGATAATAATTGACATCATCACTATTAAGTTCTCCAACAAATGAAATGGTTGCATCATATTCATTTGCATATAGATAACCTCTACCCGTTTCCATTTTTGTAAAACCATTCGACGTTTCTTTTTCATTCTGCCAAACTGAAGTCGGTTCATCGTAACGATACAAATCGTAATTACCCGCTACCGGCATCAGTTCGGCAATATCTGACAAGTTTGTATTACCAACAAGCGGAGAACTTATCGTGTACCAAGAACCATTCGTAGAACCATAACCTTCTATTTTCTTCTCTAAAGTCGCCATCACACCAACATTATTATGAACAAGTTGTCCACCGTCCTTAATAATCAGTTTGCTAGCATCTTCACAACCAATAATACCATTTATTGTAAGAGTAGCCCCATCCTCTACAATTATAGTATTTGATACACTTACGTTCTCCCATGTCGTATTTTCTGAAATAGTTTGAGTCTGAGGGACATCTACATTTGTACAATAATAGCATATTCCACCGTATTTATAGAAATGATATGTCTGATTTCTAATATTTGTCGGGAAAGCACCAGAAGCTGTTATTTTATAAGCTCTCCAATCTATTGCCACATCACCATCATAATAAGCGCCAACAAATCTCTCTGTTGATTTATTATATAAATAATCAGGATAAACAACTTCATTGATTTCCACCGTTTTCAATTCAAAAACGTTATTATCAGCATTTGTCCCGATTCTGACTGAATTATTATTACTTCCCGAATTGCAATACAACCAATTTTCATCATTGCCATTAGGATATATTACCATATCTCCTGCATTATATGCAATGTTCCACTTAATGTCATCAGGAACAGCATTGACAATATTACCATTAGACACCGTCAGTTCATATACAGTCGGTTGGCCATTACTGCCTTCTATCTGTGACATCGCATAATATTTTTCATCCTTAGATATTGCAATAACAGCTACATCCGACCGACTGAAAGACGACAACTCAGACTCAATACAATTATCTTTACTTACCGAAAATACCGCGTAAAGATTCATGTCTTCATTAACGATTGTTGAAGGTGTTATCATTTCAGGTGCTGTATTGACATATCCTGATATCTCATTGTAGGTCCAACCACTGAAAGAAAATCCTTCAAGATCTGCGGATGGAAGTTCTCCAACGACATCTCCTTTTGCTATTGAAACCATCTCTGACAAAATTCCATTTTCATAAAACGAAAGCGTGACTGTCTCAACGATGTTATACGTCGCACTTGAAATTCCACTATCAAGCATACCATCTTTTTTTGCAAAAGCTTTTATTGTTGTCGTATTTGACACCTCTATAGGATTCGAATAGACCATGCTCTCTTCTGTAGGTTCGGTTCCATCAAGAGTATAATAAATCATAACATCTTCGGTCTCGCAGCTAATACTGACATTCTGTGCTGTAGAATAATCTCCGCCTGGAGGATTAAAAGTCGGCATAGAAACAACAGGTGTTATTTCTGAAGATTTTACAAATATATCCAGATAGAACATATAATTAGAACCGCCAATATTCGAAGACGAATTGGAGTATGGAGCAAATTTCTCGTAAAGGGCACCACTATTATATTTTCTAAAAGCGACGCTCCTGTTTGACACGCCTACATTGGTGATAACAAATGCATTATGGTTAGGTACCGAAGTCCCGTCTCCTGAAATTGATGCAGTAATAGACCAAGTTGAATTAGTTCCATTTTTGACGAAATCGGTACCACCGCTACCATAACCGAGCATATCACCATCAACATTGACGAATGTATAGCAACCTTCCGTTATTCCCACCGTCCAGCAGAAATTCATCTCATTATCAGTTATTTCTGTAGGGAGACATATATCAACGCCAGTTGATATACTCGAGAACAAAACACCTTGCGGTTTACCTGCGGCGACATTAGACATTGCATAATAACTTGTTGCAGAAAGCGAATCATGTCGTGCCGCGATAATAACCGCACTGCCATTCTGAATTTCAGATAAATCTGTAATACGATGATAATTGTTTTGCGCCTTGATGTTTAATCCAAATATCAAACATACAGCAAATAAAAGTAATTTCTTTGTTTTCATAAATTTTGGTATTTTTAAGATTTCATTTGCAAAAGTATAACAGAAAAAAACACTTGTCAAGGTTTTTAACTATTTTTAACTTTCATGTGGTTATCCGGCAAGTTAACGGGAAGACACCAACGGTCAGCGGAATCTATTAGGCAGTCAACGGAATATTACAATGCATAATGCGTAATTCATAATGCATAATTATCACAATTTTACTATCTTTGTGAATAAAACTTTTGCTTGCTTTATGGAAAAAATTGAAAAATATAAACTTCTTTATAATCAAATTAAATCATTGATACAAAACGAAAACGACACAATTGCCAATATGTCGAATATCGCGGCTGCCATTCATGAAACTTTTGGTTTTTGGTGGACTGGTTTCTATCGTGTAATTAATAATGAGCTGGTGCTTGGTCCGTTTCAAGGTCCAGTCGCTTGTACAAGAATAGCATACGGCAAAGGCGTCTGCGGAACTTCATGGAAAGAAGCAAAGACGATAGTAGTGGAAGACGTTCATCAATTCCCAGGTCATATAGCTTGCAGCAGTGCATCAAAAAGCGAGATTGTAGTTCCGATATTCAAAGACAATCAGGTCGTTGGCGTTTTAGACATCGACAGCGAGAACCTCGCCACTTTTGATAGTATTGATAAAGAATGGTTAGAGAGAATCATCGAGCTTGCACAGCCATTAATATCTTGACATAATTCTCGTCTATTCCTCTGCAACAAAGAACTCAGGTTGCTTTGGAGAGGAGTAATTATGCTCTATCATCGCTATATGTGAATGATAATCAGGATCTGTAAAAGCAATGGCTTCATTAGGACATCTTAAACGACAAGCCTGACATTTAATACAAACACCGTTAAACACAGGAACATCGTCTTCAACTTCTATGCTTCCCATCGGACAGACATCCACACATTCACCACAGCGTGAACAACGTTCTATATCACAAGAAGGTTTTGCCTTGAGAAAACTAGCAGGAGCGTTTGTAGTTTTAAGCGGAGTATAGTATTTGTCAGGATGAGACTCGCCAGGGACTTTAAGAGCTGAAATCTTATCATCAGAAGACGACAGTATTTTTTCAGAGACCTTAGTCGCAAAGTCTTCAAGAGCAGAGACATCTTCTTCATTAGGCCGTGATGCTCCGAGAGTGTCGCTGAACACATGACGTGTCACCACAGCGGCAGCACCAATAGGTTTCATTCCGCCATCTTCCAAAGT
>JAZNSO010000078.1:0-15994 GCA_045591245.1 Bacteroidales bacterium | reverse complement strand
GCAGCGCCGATGATACTGCAAGAGATGTGTGGGAAAGTAGGTCGTCGCCACCCTCATAACGGAAGCCCCAGCACAGAGCTGGGGCTTTCCTGTTTTCATAGGCTGTCCGAGAACTAATAATAAAAGCACTAAAAACCAAGTATATATATAATATTAAATCATTGAATATCAACTTTGGTTATCTTTTTAGTATGTTGAGAAAATTTAAGAATAGAACTCAGGATAGGGTTTAGAATTGACTGTGAATGTTGATTTGAGACGGTCATCTCTCCCGCGGATGTCTCCTCCTCGCATTCGATGGCATGGTTTTTTTCAATCTGTTCTATGATATCCAGGGTGTTATGCTTGATCCTCCCGTCGTATTTCTTTATTGTCCTGTAGTCCGGACGGATCATGCCCGAGATCCACATATAGCAGATGTTCTCCGCCAGCATACGCTCTATCTTCCTCGATGAATATATGTTGTTTAGGTATGCGTATATCAGAACCTTGAGCATCATCCTTGGATCGAAGCAGCTGTTGCCGCCGCCCTTGTATGTGGACATGATTTCGCTGATGTCAAGACGGTCTATCACCGCATTGACGATGCGTACGACATGGTTTGACGGAATTAATTCGTCCAAACTTGGAGGAAAAAGCATTATTGGGTTCTGATTGTCGGATTTTATTGCTAACTTTGCCGTCGCTGTTGGTTTTTGAAGTTTTTTTGTTTGCACCATAAAGATACAAAAAAAATCTGAAACAGCAATAGATTTTCTGTTGAAACTCAATGTAAAAGCCTTGTTTTTTTATATAAAAAAACTTAGACAGAGCACTTCCATCAAAGTTTATCTATATCATTAATTGTCACTCGCTTATAAGAATATTACCAACCGTTTTTGGCAATATTGGCAAATCAAACAAAAAAGTAGGTTGTCTAACAAGTTTAGGCAACCTCTTTTCGAATATGAGACACCATTCTTCATAGAAGATTCTCATCATCTTTATGCTTGCTTCTGAAAAACCTTTTAATCCAGGCAATTCCTGTTGAAGCATTTTAGAAATCACTGATATGGCGTTACTTCCCCATTTTGCAGATCTACTATTAACAGATATAAACCTGCCAATTCCATAGTTAAGCTGCAGCACCTCTTTATTAGCTTGTCTTGCCACACGATAGCGGCTGTCAAGTATAGCGTTTTTAATCTCTTTTACCGCTGAAACATATTGCGATAAATCCTGTTCGGAATCTTTTCTATCACTACTCATATCATCATAAATTTTGGTTATTAAAACTTTTGTGTTCTCTTCTGCAAATTTACAACAATCCCATTCCTTTTGTCAAGACTTTTCCCCAATAAAATCACGATTTTAACAATTTTTAACGTAAATGTTAATGAAAGAGTGGGAGAGATGTTAAAGGATTTTAAGTTTCCGATTCAAATCGTTTTCTTGCCTTATTTAATTCTATCTGAAGCTCTTCTTCTGTAGGCAGAGTCAATTTATATTTGGAAGCGAAAATCTGTTTGGCATCATTTAACACCGAATATTTTGCGATAGCCTCATTCTTCTCAGAGCATAGAATCAGACCTATCGTGGGATTGTCATCGTCTTGTTTTGTCAATGCATCGAACATTCTTATATAACTATCCATCTGCCCGACATCCTGATGAGTCAATTTACCCAATTTAAGGTCGATTAAGACATAACATTTTATTTTACAGTTATAAAATACCAGATCAACGTAGAAGTCCTCGTCTTCAAATCGCATCCTCTTTTGTCGAGCGACGAAACAAAATCCGTTGCCCAATTCCATAAGAAACTCTTGTAGATTATTTATAAGGCTCTTCTCAATATCATTCTCTCTTAACGCAGGATATTCCTTCAGATTAAGGAATTCTAAAATATAGGGATCTTTTATTATATCCTCAGGAATTAACTTCTGCAACTTTTCATTAGCATCATCTATTACAACTTTTTTGTCACGGCTGCTCAACAAACGCTCATAATACAAAGTGGATATTTGTCTGTCCAATTGTCGAGTTGACCAAACGGAATTAGCCGCTTCATTCATATACCAGATACGAGCATCTTTGTTTTCAATCCTTAATAAACTACGATAATGAGTCCAGCTCAATTCGGGACGCAGTGAGTCCCGAATGTCAAAATATCTATAAAACTGACACATTTTACGAAGTTCTCTTTCATCAAAGCCTTTCCCAAACTCTTTGGTAAGACGTTTGGAGATATTCTTTAGAATACTTTTGCCATATTCGGCTCTTTCCCAATGAAGCTCATCTTCAACAATGACTTTACCGATGTTCCAATAAGCAATCACCATTGTGAAATTAACTGCCCGATAAGCCGCTTGACGAGACTCACGAATAATCCTTTCAATCTTTATAGCAAGATTATTTTCAATTTCATTGAAATTATGTAAATGTTTTTCCATATCATCATAAATTTTGGTAAAATTCTCTTCCGCAAAGTTACAACAATCCCATTCCTTTTGTCAAGACTTTTCTACAACAAAATCACGTTTTTAACAATTTTTAACGTAAATGTTAATGAAAGAGTGGGAGAGATGTTAATTTTTTTTAACTTTTGTTTCGTCTTTATCTATTTTATTAATAAATTTGTAATGTTTAATATTTATTAAGATTGTTATGATAACAAAACAAGCTTTAGGCAGTTTGCTTTTCGGAATGGCAGATATTCTTCGCGACAAAGTAGAAGATTATAAATCATATATCCTTTCTCTTCTTTTCTTCAAACGTCTCTCCGATAACTATCAATGGGAGATCGAAAACGAAAAAGAGAAGTTCGTCAAGCGAGAAGGTCGTGAACCTTCAGTGAAGGAATTGAACATCATAACAAAAAGCATGCACGACTTCGTCATTCCTGAAGGCTGCTTCTGGGAAGACGTGCGTAAGGCTCCTATAGATAAGAAAAACCAAAAGCTTAACGATGCCGTCACTGCTATCGCTGATAAGAATATTGACGCTAACGGAAAATATATACTGAAAGGTATCATCAATACTGTGCGTTGGAACGAGGCAGCTCCTGACGGTTCTGGCGGCAAGAAACTGAATCCTAAAGTGCTTTCTAATCTGGTTAGCTATCTCGATGCTGTTGACTTAAGTAATCGTAACGCAAGTGTTGATGTGCTCGGAGATGCTTACGAATATCTCATCAAACGTTTTGCTGATGAAAACAAAGGCGGCACCATGGCTGGGCAATTCTACACTCCGCAGGAAGTCGTTGACATCATAGTGCGTTACCTCAAACCACAGAAAGGCGAGACCGTTTATGACCCTACATGCGGATCTGGCGGTTTCTTACTGAACTCTGCAAAATATGCTAAAGCTAACTACGGAACTCAGAAAGGTCTCCGTCTCTTCGGACAGGAATTGGTCTGGAATACATGGGCTATTTGTAACATCAATATGATTCTGCATGGATTGGACGCTCGTATCGAACAGGGCGACACCATCAGAGACCCTAAATTTAAAAACGATAAAAACGAATTGGAGATAAGGACTTTCGACAAAGTGATGGCAAACTTTCCTTTCTCTCTAGAAAACTGGGCGCAGAACGGCGAACCTAAGAAGGATAAGAAAGGCAAGGCTGTAAATAAAAAGGACGGCACTCCGCAGTTGGAATATAAGAAAGCTTTTACTGATACCTACAACCGTCTTGTCTATGGCATTCCTCCTTATAGTAACGGCGATTTTGCTTTCTTGCAGCATATCATTGCCTCGCTTGGCGAAAACGGAAAAGCTGGCGTGGTTTGCCCTCAAGGCGTGTTGTTTCGCGGACAGCCTGAAAAGACTGAGGAGGAAGACGGACAAAACCGTAAGGCTGATGTGGAGTACACAATACGCCGAGGCTTCCTGCAAGGCATTGACTTCACGGAACATAAAAATATAATTGACGCTATTGTGGTACTGCCGAGCAATTTGTTCTACGGCACGCCTATACCAGGAGCTATAATCTTCTTCGATAAAAATAAGCCTGAAGAACGTAAGGATAAGGTTATGATGATTTACGCTGCTAAAGAAGGATGGTATCGAGAAGAAGCTAATATGAATGTTTTGGAACCGCACGATATTCTGCGTATATCAACTATCTTAGAAAGTTGGGGCGATACTGCAAAAGCGCAGGAATGGATTACTCAACAGAAGCAACGCTTGAGAAACGACATACAGGAAGAACTCGATTTTGAACTCTCAGAAATTGAGAATAATTATTACGAAGATATTAGACGTGCCTCTGAACGTTTGTCTAATGCGAAAAAGACTGTTGAAGAGAAACTTTCCAACAACAAGAAACCGACAGCAGGCGAATTGAAAAATATAGATACAGCGCAGAAAGCATTGGATAAGCTGCAGAACGACAAGCAGGTTAAGATAACAGCTGCCAATGAAAAGGCGGACAAAAAACGAAATGCTATTGACGAGGTGGAAGTTGAGTTAATGAATATGTTTGCCGATGCCGACTTACGCAAACGCTATTTCTCCATTGTTGATATGGACGAGATTGAAGAAAACGAATTCAATCTCAACATACCGCGATATGTAGATACTTTCGAACCTGAAGAACAGATAGATTTGAAGCAAGCCATTGCCGATTTCCAACAAGCCATGAAAGAAGAAAGTGCAGCAATGAATTCTTTGAACGAACTTTTGAAAACTTTGAACGGAGGTAAGTGAGATGGTGGAAAAAGTTGAAAATTATATCACGGGATACATTAAAGGCAAAACTCCTAAAATGTTGTTTGATAAAGAAGAAAATGGTTGTTTGCCATATTTATCGCCAGATTATTTAAGGAATATCTCTCAACCTGAATCGTATGCACAACCGGATTCTAAGTTAGTTGTAGTTAATGAAGGTGAAGTGATTGTTTTGTGGGACGGTAGTAATGCTGGAGAAATATTGATTTCTAAAAAAGGTATATTAGCATCTACAATGACATTACTTGAATTTGATGAAAATGAAATTGATAAAAACTATTTTGGGTATTCTTTCCAACAATTGGAATATATCTTGAAAGCAAAAACAGCAGGATCGGGAATACCACACGCTGATAAAGGTGTTATCAATAAATTGAATTTTTATAAACCGTCTCTTCCCGAACAAGCTTCCATTGCCAACATTTTATCTAAGGTAGATGAAGCGATAGAGAGTGTAAAGAAAAGCATTGAAGCAGCTGAGAAGTTAAAGAAAAGTCTGATGCAGAATCTTCTCACCGGCAGAATGAAACTCGACGGAACTTTGCGAAAAGATGATGAGTTTTATGTGGATGATAAGTTTGGGAAAGTGCCAATAGGGTGGGATGTGAAGAAAGTGAAAGACTTTGGTGAAGTAATTACTGGTAAAACTCCGCCAACAGAAGAACCAGATGTGTTTTCTGATGTGAAACGTGGTTTTATGTTTATTACTCCTGGAGATGTGGGTGCTTCAAAGTATATAGAACAAACTGAAAGATATGTATCAGAGAAAGGAATTAAATATAGTTATAGAATACCAAAATACACTATTTGTGTGATTTGTATTGGCTCGACTATTGGAAAAATAGGAATTACGACTCAAGAATGTTGTACAAATCAACAAATTACGTCTATAGTTATAAATAATCATAATTACTATGAATATTTTTATTATGCAATGCTTAGTAGAAAAGAACATTTAAAAAGTATTGCAGGAATAAATGCCACACCGCAAATAAATAAAAGTGAATATTCAAAATATAAGATAATTTGTCCAATTTCGAAGGAAGAACAAATTAACATTGCACAGAAAATAAGTGCTGTTGATAAAGATATAAACGACAAACAAAATAAAATCACCGCACTCGAACGCTTAAAGAAATCGTTGATGCAGAATTTATTGACGGGAAAGGTGAGAGTGGGGGAAGAATTGTGTTTGCACAACCAAATACGACCAATCATATAATAACAAATAAACAACTAACAAATATTAAAATTATGATTTCTGGAATATTAATAAGGAACTTTAAAATATATAAAGGCATTAACTATATACCATTGTCGAATGGAACAAATTTTTGTGGATTAATTGGTCAAAATGGCATAGGAAAAAGTTCTGTTTTGGAGGCATTAGATTGTTATTTTAATAACAAAAAGTGGAATAGAAATATGGATTCTATTAATAGTGAATCGTCGTATGTTATGCCAATCTTTATATTTGAAGGAACATTTTTTGAGGGAATGAAAGAAGACGACATCTCTTTTATTAAAAATTATTCAGATTCCATTAAAAATTTTATTAGTAATGATATTCCTAGTACTATAAATCAACAAAGAAGAAATTGTTGGATTGAAATTAAACAACAACATGCTAGTATTGATATAACTAATAAATTTATAATTCCAATATTGTTTGATGAAAATAAAAATGTAAATTTTGGAATTTGTGATGAAGATTTAATAATAAAAGATCTTTTTAGTGAAGAATACAGAAATCTTGGCAATGATAATGAATCAAAGAAGGATAGAAGATCTCTTGAATATGAAAATTTATGTCAATGTCTTACACGTGTATATACATACATAATAGAAAAAATGACATATGTATATGTACCTAAAGATATAGAACCAGAAAGATTTGTAAAATTTGAAACTGAAGAAATTCAACATTTAATAGGCGCGGATTTAATAGATGTTGTTAAAAAAAGTTTAACTGAAAATCAAATAAAACAAATTAGTACTCAATTAAGAGAATTTGTTGACGATTTGTCGGATAAATTACAAAGTTATAAATTCGTTGCTAATGGTGTTAGACGTCAGCCAAATTTGAAATCTAAAGATATATATGATTTAATTATAAATGATTTTTTTGCAAAAAGAATTTTAGTTAAAGAAAATCCAGGAAAAGACATTCCATTATCTCAATTGAGTTCTGGGGAAAAACAACAAGCTATACTATCCTTTATATATAGTATCGTTTCCAATTATAGAGATAACAATAAGAATTTGATTATTGCAATTGATGAACCAGAATCAGCACTCCATATTTCTTTGTGTTATGATCAATTTGAGCGATTGCATAAAATCAGTCACAAATGCTGTCAGGTTCTTTTCTCTTCTCATTGGTATGGTTTCATACCAGCAATTACTGATGGGGTAATTATTAATATAACGCAAAAAGACAATAGGCATATCGCTAGTGTGTTTAGTATTAATAAATACAGAGAAGAAATAAAAAATGCTATAAAGACAACAAACGGTAAATTGCCAATTGAAATATCATTGAAAGGTGTAAATGATTTGATTCAATCTATAATTAGCAGTGTTATAAATGAAAACAATAGTTATAATTGGTTGATATGTGAAGGATCTTCTGATAAAATATATTTGAATTATTATTTGCAACAAGAAGTGAATGAAAAAAGATTAAGAATAGTTCCTGTAGGTGGCGCAAATGAAGTAAAGAAGATTTTTGAACATTTAAAATTGGCCTTTAATGAATTAAAAGGTTCTTTAAAAGGACGTGTATTTTTGCTATTAGACACTGATGAAAACTTTATGTCATTAGATACTAGATGTGATAAAATACCTAATTTGAAATGTAATAGACTTGTAAATGTTCAAAGTGATAAGAAAACTCATTTGATTGAAAATGATTCAAATCCTAAAAGTCCTAAAACAGATATTGAAGATGTTTTAAATGGTAAGGCATTTAATGAAGTATTGTTAACTTTTAAAGAAAATAATGAGGAATTATCGTTTGTAGATGATAACGAAAAGTCAGAGTTGCCAAGTTTCTTCTCTTTAGATTTAAGACCTAGTGATTATGAGTCTTTGGATAAGTTTTTCTCGAACAATAATGGGGATAATAAAGTATGTTTTGCAAAAAAATATGTAGAAGAACTAGAACGAAAACAATATGCAATACCATCATGGATTGAGGAAATAAAAGCGTTTTTCAATGAAAAATGATATAATATATGATAAAACTATATATATCAATAATTTTTGATATTTGAGGTTTTTAATAACAAGTTATATAAAGATGCGGCTGAATAATAATTAATTGAATTATGATAAAATATTTAAAAATAGAAGGTCTTAATGATAATAATAAGACTTTAGAATTTAATTTCAACAAAGATTTAAATCTTTTTACTGGATTAAATGGATGTGGTAAAACTACAATACTAAAGATATTGTGGTATATAAATAGTGGTTTCATAGACCTTTTGGTTCAAGAGTGTTTTTTTGATTCATTAGAATTACATGCTGATAATTATAAAATGAATATGAAAATTAAAGGTGATCTTTTGCATTATGAATGGGATGTTAATGGTCATAGATCCGAAAGAGAATTACCTTTGGAACCCGATACATTTTACCGGAGAAGATTTAATATCGAATTGCCAGAAATTTATTATGATAATAGTGAAGAATCTATTTTCTTCCCAACATTTAGAAGAATTGAGGGCGGTTTTGGTATGGAGTATAGTGGTCCAAGATATAGACGAGATTTTCCTTTAAAAGAAGTATTATGTGATTTATCGGACGATTTGTCATCAAAAAAACATCAATTTATAGCGTCAGTATCTACAGATGATATTATTACATTATTAAACAAGGAATATTCTTATATAGTACGCAAAATAAACAATTTACAACAAATACAATTTGATGAGATTAGAAAAAAAATTAGAGATAAACATAACAAAACATCAGATGAGATTTTATTAGCAATAGAAAATGACATCAAAACAGTTGAACGAGAACGAGATGCTGCAATGAAGCCTTTTACAGAATTGGAAAAGTTGATTATGAAAATATTTCATAAAAAAGGAATTGAAATGGCAGCCATAACATTTGGAGACAAAATCAATGCTATTTCTTCAGATAGACTTTCAGCAGGAGAAAAACAAATGTTAAGTTTTTTGTGTTATAATGCATTTTCAAAAAATAAGGTTATTTTTATTGATGAACCGGAATTGAGTTTGCATCCTGATTGGCAACGTTTATTAATACCAACACTTCTTCGTCAAGAAAATAATAATCAATTTTTTATTGCTACACATAGTCCTTTTATATACACGAAATATGCTGATAAAGAAATTATGCTTAGTGAGGATAAAGGAGGTTTATAATGGGTAAGAATTTGACAGAAGAAGAAATTATATCTACTTTAAAACATTCTTCTATACATACGATATTAGTTGAAGGAAAAGATGATGTTAAAATATTTAGATGGCTTGAAAATGATATAAATCGATCAAATTCTCTGCATGTGGATATATTGCCATGTGGTTGTAGAAACAAGTTGTTAAATATATATGAAAAATTACAATCAACATTACCAAATGTAATATTTATCGCAGACAGGGATTATTATGTATATACAAGAATTCCCGAAAAATATTCTGATGTTGTCTTTACAACAGGATATAGTATTGAAAATGATTTGTATCATGGTAAGGATATAGAAAAACTTTTTAATGAAGATGATGCTGCAATTTTCAGTCAATCTATGAATTCATATCTTGAGTATTATGCAAGAGAAGTTGAAAAATGTATAGAAGGAGAGAAATTTCAATTAAAATTATCTCCTCAACAAATTCTTGAAAGATTTAAACTTAAAGATGAATATAAACCAGAAAAATCTCCTCAAGAATCTACGATTTCAAATTTAAGAGAGAATTATGATTTGTTATTGCGTGGACATTCTCTGTTTCAATTATTAAATATGGTTTTAACAAGAAAAGAAAGATTGAGCAAACCTAATATGGATTCTATATATGAAATTTGCTATAAATATAATAAACCTGCATCTATAGAAAACCTTAAGAAAAAAATAATATCATTATTAAAGTTATGAACACCCTCTCCGAATCCAAGTCCGTTGAAAGTAAAGTCACTGAGTGGCTGTCGCAAATGGGTTATACCTTCATGTCGGCTGATATGCTGAAAAAGTATAATCGCTTGCAAATGAACGCTGTCATCGAGCCTATTCTGCTCGAAAAGGTTATGTCTATAAACAATATCTCGGAAAATGACGCCAAGTCGGCGGTGGAGACTCTGCTCAACAACCTGCGTAATCCTATCGCTATTGAGGGCAACGAGAAGTTCCTTAACCAATTGGTGGATGGCGTCAATATGTCGGTCAACAAAAAGGATGTCACCATTCGTTTTATAGATTTCAACGATATTTGGAATAACAGTTTCATCGTCACTAATCAATATTCGGTGCAACAGGTGCGCGTGGATATTTGCTTGCTTGTCAACGGCATTCCGCTTGTTCCAATAGAGGCAAAACAATGTGCACGTCGCGGAACTAACTGGTTGGAGGGTGTGCGCCAGTTTCAGACTTACGACCGCCGCAGTGATAAACTCTTCATGACTCATCTGTTTGGCGTGGCTTGCAACGGAAGACTCTGCAAATATGGAATCGCCGGAGCATCGTCGTCTTACTTTAACGAGTGGAAAGATTCTATCGTGGCAGATAAATACCCCAATCCTCTGCTCAGACCAGATAACAAGCTTTGTAAAATATATACAGACGAAAACGACGGTCTCACTCATTTCGATGTGGAGCGTCTGCCTAACGGAAAGCTTCTGGAACAGATGAAGTTCGGTATTATTGGTCTGCTTCAGCCTGAGAGGGTGCTTGACATATTACAACATTTTATCGTATTTGAACGTGAAGACGGAAAGATAATAAAGAAAGTGGCTCGTTATCAACAACTGAGAGCTGCCAATAAGATTGTGGATAGGGTGGTGGAGAGCAATGAAAAACAAGGCGTAATTTGGCATACTCAAGGTTCGGGAAAATCGCTTACTATACTTTATACTGCCTACAAGCTAAGCAAGACGGAAAAACTTAACGACCCTACGGTCTATATCGTCGTCGATAGAAAAGACTTGAAAGACCAAATCGATGATACATTCATTAATTGCATATTTCCTAATGCCCGTCAGGTTCTCAGCATCGGCGATTTGAGAAATCTTATAGATAATAAACCTGCTGGTGTCTATATCACAACGATACAGAAATTCAGAGAGTTGGGCGATATAAAAGATGAAAGAGAAAACGTAATAGTCTTGATAGACGAGGCTCATAGAACAGAATACGGAGATTTCCAGATGGAATTGAGAGCGGTTCTTCCTAATGCGCAGCGTTTTGCTTTCACAGGAACGCCGGTTCCAAAAACACATCGAGAGTTTGGCATTAAACGAAGTGATGGAAAGACAGAGTTTTATCTCGATAAATATAGCGTAATCGATGCTATTGAAGATGGCGCGACAAAACCTATCCGTTACACATTAGGACCGACGAAATGGTTTTTGGATAAGGAAAGTCTTAAAAAAGGTTATGAGGAGATAACAGCCGACTTAGACGAGAACGAGAAGAGAATTGTTGAACAATGAGTTCAGCCTTGGAAGACTTTAATGAAGAAAAAAGAACGTATTGAAGCCGTTGCGGAAGACATCGCCAATGACTTCAAGGAACATCTCGAACCCCAAGGTTATAAGGCACAAGTCGTTGCCATAGATAAAGAAGCCTGCGTTTTGTACTATAACGAATTGTTAAAATATTTTGACAAATCAGAACTTCAGATAATATTCTCGACGGGACAATATGAAAGCAGCGATCGTTACGATATGTTCTCACCATTTTATCTCGAAGATAAGGAACGTAAGAATATCATTAAAAGATTCAAGAATCGTATCACGGATGAAGAGATTTCTAAAGGCAACAACCTGAAAATCTTTATTGTCTGCAATATGCTTCTCACTGGTTTTGATGCGCCTATAGAACAGACAATGTATCTCGACAGTCCTTTGCGTGACCATAATCTCTTGCAGGCTGTGGCGCGTACAAATCGTCCTTACGATGATAAAATAACTAAGATTTCCAAAGAGTTCGGTAGGGTGGTGGATTATGTCGGTGTCTTTCAAAATTATAAGGAAGCATTGAACTATGACCCGGAAGATATTGGAGAATTTGAAGATGTAGATGCACTTTTAGAAGAATTTCCTAAAATATTAGACAAAGCTTTCGCTCCGTTTGAAGATATTGCATTGGAAGATTCATACGACTGCGCAATGGAGATAATCCGTAGGTTAAACGAAATTGACCACGGGACTTTCGAGAATAATTTCCATGATGTCGTGCAACAATGGGAGGCAATCTGTCCAAATCCTGGATTAAGAGATTACAAAAAGAAATATCTTTGGTTGGTGACAATTTACGAGCTCTATTTAGAAGAGTTTAAACGTGCTGACTTCGACGCTTCGTTTTATGCGGCTCAGACTCGTAAGCTGATAGAAGAAAACGCAACTCTTCTTGATTTTCACGGACATCTTCCAGAAATCACAATAGACGTCGATTATCTGAATAAACTTCAAGAAACGAAACTGTCGCCTTCCGACAAAGCGGAAAAAATCATCCGCGACATTGAAACAATGATTCGTACCAATCAGAATAGCAGTGCTATTTATGTGGAATTTCAAGAACGATTGGATTCCTTGATTCGTAATAAAAACGCTGAATCAGAAGCTATTGAGATATTGTTGCAAAAGTTGAGTGAGCTTTATACCAATGTTGACGAAGCGATAGAAATTCCTAAGAAAATGGGCTTTGACAATAAAGGCACATTCGAAATATATCAAATCATAAAGAATGAATCCTCTGATTTTGATGAGAAATTGGTACGCGAGTTTGCCGTTGAATTAACTAAAAAGATTCAGGAACGAATTTATATCGGCTGGCACGAAATACCGCAAGAATATAATCGTTTAAGAGGAGATATGCTTCTGCTGTCGGTTAATCCTATGTTTGAGTCATTAAATCTTGATTCTAAGGACGAACTTGTAGAAAATATCATGAACTCGGTAAGGAATAATTTTAGTCTGAATTGATGGAAAACGAATTAAAATATAATATTATACGCAGAGATGTTAAGAACGTGCGGCTTCGGGTATCGGAAGATGGAACGGTAGATATTTATGCCCCAAAACATTTCTCCGATTCAGACATTAATTCAATTATTGAAAAGAAATCCCGTTGGATTGACTCAAAATACGATTATTTCAAAAAGAAGAAAACAATACTATTGAATAGGAACGAGATATTGTTATTTGGTAATAGATACACTTATTATTATTCAACGAGATATGAAAATAAAGTAGAGATAAATAATGAAAGTAAGACGATACGAACGAAACGAGATTTATTAGATATTGATATTCAAGAAAAATGGTTAAAGAGTTTTGCTAAAAGATATATCACGGAACGAGTTGAGACACTTTCAGAATCACTGCTTTTACCATATAACAAATTGTATATCCGCAGTCAGAAGAAGAAATGGGGCAACTGCTCCAAAGAAAAGAATATTTCAATAAACTGGAGAATAATCAAAGCCCCATATTTCGTGATAGACTATATCATAACACATGAGTTATGCCACACTGTTATAATGAACCACACAGCAAAATTCAAGACCTTGCTCCGTTCACATTCACCCAATTGCGACCAAGCACAAGACTGGTTAGATAAATATGGGAATAGTTTATAAGGATTTAAGGTTTTGATAAAAGCGAAGAGCCTGATTTTAAAATAATTTAGCCAATGCCTTATTATCGATTGCAAATCATCACTTCAACTTCTAACAAAAATATCCGCGCGGATAAAAAATCTCTGGTTAAATAAATCACGCTAATTCGTGGAAACTTACTCCGTACCAAGTCCGCTAACTCAATTTACGATTTTCACGCTATCCCGAAAAGTTCTATCTCGAATATCAGCGTCGAGCCATCACAGACTTTCACCCGTTAACTTTCCATTTAGGAACACAAAAGTTAAAAAATGTTAAAATTGTATAAGTGAAGATTTTTATTTATACTTTTGTGGAGAAACAAAATTGTTGTTGAGTTAGAATGGAATTATTGTGTGGTAAATAATAAGATTTGTTATGAGTAGCATTAAATTATTTCAGGATAAAAAAGTTCGGTCAATATGGATAGAAGAGGAGGAACAGTGGTATTTTTCTGTTGTGGATGTCGTTGAAATACTCACAGAATCACCTAATCCAAGGCAATATTGGCGAAAGATGAAAGACCGTGACCTAAAGCAATACGAGTTGTACCCAATTTGGGTACAACTGAGATTGCAAAAACAAGAATAATTTCCTTTCTATAAATGACGAAAGTTGACTCTTCTTATAGTTGTTTTACCAACTTTCCATCACCTTCCTGCCAACTTCTAACAAAAAAATGTCCGTGCGGATAAAATAATCTGTGTCAATTTGTGCCATCTGTGGGGCTTAATCCATTCTCCCACGGATTCATCGGATTTTCACGGATTTAGCAGAAACAAATTCTCAGATTTTCAGATTCTCAATTTCTCAGATTCTAAAAATATACGTGCAAATACATCGCGATACGTGGAGATAAAAAAACTGTGTCAATCTGCGAAATCCGAGGTTAAAGAAATCTCGGCGTTCCTTTGCGCCTTTGCGGGAGAAAAAATAATGGACGCAGCGAACCACGTCCATATAAATTTTAAATTTTTATACGTGTCAATCACATTCTTGTTTGTTTTTCATAGGTGTGATCGACGCGTCTCTACAAAATTTTCAACTTTCAACTTTCAATTTTCAGTTCTAAATTTATGCTATCCCGAACAGTTCTATCTCGAATATAAGCGTCGAGCCGCCAGGGATTCCTGGTTGCGAATAGTTGCCGTAAGCCATCTCGGCAGGAAGATATATCTCCCATTTGTCGCCGACGCACATCTGCTGTATCGCGATGATCCAACCCTCTATTAACTCGTTAAGACGGAATGCGATAGGGACGTTCTCGTCGCGGCTGCTGTCGAATACCTTACCGTCGATAGTCCAGCCGGTGTAATGAGCCGTCACGACGCTACGAGGAGAAGGATGAACGCCGTCATTCCTACCTTCGCTAATCACCTTATAATAAATACCCTTAGGAAGAGCCTTTACGCCCTCCTCCTGAGCCTTGTTTTTCAACCAATCCCTGTTGGCTTGTATATATTCCTGCTTGTTCATATTTGTATGATTTTTTTAATAGCATTAAAGTTTCACAAAGTTAAGAAAATATAACGTATCTACAGAATCACGACAAAAGTCTCAGCGAAATAATTATGAATATTGTTTATCCAAATACATAACAAAAGAAACATCGTAAAAAAACATAAATATTTTACATAACAAACGGTTCAAACCATCACATCTAACCCAACAACATAAGATATTGCTAAATCCTATCACATCGATAATACAGCATACTGGACAATAGGTAATCAATATGTTATCCCCCTATTTTTTAATAAAAACATTTTAAAAATAATGGATTTTTGAAAATAAATTCGTTACTTTTGTAGAAGTAAAAATAAATATAATCTTAATTAAAATATATCAATATGAAACATTATCGTATAATTATTGGGATATGGTTTTTATGTTTCTTTATCTTATCACCTTTACGTTTACTATCTCAATATTCTGTATATGACAAAGAAATCACACAAGATGAGGCGATATCCTTGTTGGACAATCTGTATAATTCAATGCAAAGATATCATCCGAATATTTATGAATACACTTCAAAAAAAGATTTTGACAAAATATTTAATGATTATTTGTCAGACCTGAAATTGAACAAGTACTATAAACCAGATGATCTTTGCAATATATTTACCTCTTTTATATCATACACCAAAGATAGCCATTCAAGTATCGGGATGTACAAACGTTACATTAAGACTAAGAATCCTACAGTTTCTCAGACAGATTCCTTAGTGAATGTATTTCCCTTTGCCTTTAACATAATTGATGGAAAGATGTATGTAGCCTACGATTTTTTCACAGATTCAATCATCACGGAAAAAAGTGAGATTGTTTATATTAACGAACAAGAAACTTCACAATGGATTATGGGGAAAAGGATGACAATATGTTCAGAGTTAGATTCGCACAAAGATGCTAAAATAAGTCGAAGTCGGATCGTAG
>JAZNSO010000077.1:0-123272 GCA_045591245.1 Bacteroidales bacterium | reverse complement strand
GAGAATTTACTGATTCTCAAGCTCTCAGGTTTTCAGATTCTCAATTTCTCAGATTTAATAAAATTACTGTTTGTCGTATTGTTGTACCTCTTCGTATATGTATTCTAATTGTATTCCTGCTTTCTTGAACATATCTTCCGACTCCGCGCAGTCGTGGTATTTCCTTTGACAAACGACTCTCTCAATTCCGCAGTTTATTATCAACATGGCACATGTTCTGCATGGTGTCATTCTGCAATAGAGCGTGCTACCTTCTAAAGCGATGCCTCTGCGCGCTGCCTGTGCGATGGCGTTTTGCTCAGCGTGAACGGTCCTGACACAGTGTTGTGTTATACGTCCGTCTTCGTGTATCATCTTCTTGAACAAATGTCCTACTTCGTCGCAATGTGGCAATCCTGTCGGAGCTCCAACATAACCTGTCACCAAAATCTGACGGTCTTTTACTATGACACAACCGCTACGACCTCTGTTACAAGTGGCGCGTTCTGCAACTGTGTCGGCTAAGTTCATAAAATATTCGTCCCAGGTAGGTCGCTTGTATTCTGTCTCGCCAATCTTCTGCAAAACTTCTTCAACTTTCTTATGCAAATCTTCTATGCTGCCATCATTCATAAAGACATAGTTGGCTTCTTTGATACAAGCAGCTATGTTTTGTTTGTTAGGGTCGTCTGAATTCATCTCACGTTCTTCATTTGCTACAAATGTCTCAAAACTTACAAAATCAGTCTCCGACTTTCTCTCGGTAATGCGTTGATAACGTGTCTTTCTGTCGGCATCTACGGCGAAGAGATAGAAGTTGCCTTTCGAACGTAGCGCGTTCACTTCGCCTATGGCACGTATGCTTTCGATGACGGCATTCTTGCCTGTGGCAAAAGCTCTTTCATAAAGCTGTGTCGCAATATAACTTGGCGAATGATTGGATCTCAAATCGTTGCCGACTTCAGTGAGAGTGTCGCGATTCACTTCTAAACCTCGTTTCTTTATTTCTTCAGCTATGAAAGAACGAACAGAATAATGGACGTAGCCTTTTTCTTTTACAAGATAATCGACTATGGTTCCTTTACCTGCGCCTAATGTACCTGTGATTCCTATGATATTCATATTTTTGTCGTTTGAATTTCTGTCAAATATAGACGCAACAATTACATATTGTTTGTTTTATTGGTGTAATCGAAACGTCTCTACCATAACTGTTAATTGTTAACTGTTAACTGTTAATTGTTAACTGTTAACTGTAAATTGTTAATTATTCTTAATCTCTTCAATCCATTGCTTTATGTCGTCGATGGATTTATGTCTGCTTAATTCTTGAAATAATGTCTCTGGATTGTCGCTGACTATGATGTTGTCGCGGTGTTCTTTACGTATGAAACCTTGACTTACGGCATGATCGATGAAATTTATCAAACTGTCGTAATAATTCAGTGTGTTGTAAAGAGCGACTGGTTTGTCGGTGATGCGAAGTTGGTTCAAGACTACAATCTCAAAAAGTTCATCCAATGTTCCGAAACCTCCAGGCATCGCGATAAAGGCGTCCGACTCATTAATTAATATAGTCTTTCTTTCCGACATCGAATCGACTTCTATCATCTTCGATATTCCGTCGTGACCAATCTCCATCTCAAGAATTAGACCCGGCATCACGCCAACGACTTCTTTTCCTCTCTCTATCATCTTGTCGGCAATGATTTTCATAAGACCGACGTTTCCTCCGCCATAATATAAAGTGCATTCGTTTTGAGCGAGCACCTCGCCTAATCGTTCTGCAGCCTCCTGATATCGGATGTCGTTACCCATGCTGCTTCCGCAAAAAACACATATCTTCATCAGTGTAAATGTTTAGATTGCAAAGATAAAAAAAGTCAACTGTCAACAGACAACAGCCAATAGATTTTTTTGAATCAGTGTCGTGAGTTCCGAGTCATTTTCAACTTTCAATTTCTACTATTTTCTTAAACACGTCAACTCCCGTATCAATAATCTCATCTTCAAACTCATATCTCGGACTGTGAAGCGGCTCGTGCTCCAATCCGCAGCCCAAACCAAAGAGGCATATCGGACATATATTCCCGAAACGTCCGAAATCTTCCGACCAAGGAAAAGGTTCCTTTATTTCATTGACAGATAGCTTCAATTCTCGAGCCGATTTCTCTACAACGTCGGTTTCTTTACCTGAATTCATCGTCGCTGCAAAAGCCTCGTGAATGCTGTATGAGAAATCCAGACCATATTCCTTGGAAGCAAACTCACATAAAGCTATCGTGCTTTCCGTCAGGTTTTGTAACGACTTGTCGTTCTGACTTCTCAACGTCATCCAAATCTCAGCGTGACCTGGAGCAACTCCGAATGTCTTTTCGCCTATAACGACGTGTGTCATCGTAAGGATTGTATGGTATTTGTCTCTTCTAAGATTTTCGTATTTTTTCTGAAAGGCATCTAACAATGTCGTGATGAGTTGTTGTGGGTTGTTGCCTTTATCAGGTTGCGAGGCGTGCGATGTATTACCGTCGAAGATAAGTTTAAGACCTTGTGAAGCCGAAGCGAAGCAGTCTTTTTTCAATATTACCTGATGTTTGGCATATCCAGGCAAGTTATGCAAAGCGAAGGCGACATCAATCTTTAACTCACTAAATTGAGGGTCGTTGATGACAGCTTCTGCGCCTTCGCCGGTTTCTTCAGCCGGTTGAAAAAGAAGAATGACATTTCCTTTCTCAGGCCGATTTTTTCCGAAATACAATGCCAGTCCGCATAAAATTGCAGCATGACCGTCGTGACCGCAACGATGAGAAAATTGATTGTTATACTTTGAACTTTGACGCTTCGTGCTGACTGCCGACAACTCAAAAACGTCTGTAGTCTGTTGTCCGTTGTCCGTTGACATTAAAGGAATGTTCAAGCCGTCGATGTCGGCACGCAACATAATATTCTTTCCTTCTTCAACACCTTTGTATATAGCTATGATTCCATAACCACCAACATTCCTCAGATGAACATCAGGATTAGTACGTTCCAGAAATTTGTTTATTATCTTGTTCGTCTCTTTTTCCTGTCCCGACAATTCGGCGTTTTTATTCAGCTTATACCGTAGTGATTCAAGAGTTTTCATTAATCAAACATTTTCTTTATACCGTAAACTTGAGAAATAATCTTGTCCTCCAAAGATAAAAAATATTTTTTTATCGATTTTAATCTTCTTACAAAAAATAAAAGTATTATCTTTGCGCTTCAAATTGACGTCAATGAGTGTTTTATATCCTTTAAAATTTAAGCCTGCTTATTTTGAAAAAATATGGGGCGGTCAGCACGTTAAAACTATTCTGCATCAAAATTTTGGTGATTTGATGAATTGTGGAGAAGCATGGCTTCTCTCTGGTCTTGAAGGTCAAAACAGTATCGTCAGCAACGGCGATTTTGCTGGTGACGAACTCAGCGATTTGATTGAGACTTTCATGGGCGACCTTGTAGGTGATGAAGTCTTCAACAAATTCGGTGAACGTTTTCCTCTCCTTATCAAAATCATAGATCCATTAGACAACCTATCCATCCAGGTTCATCCTGATGACGAACTCGCACAAAAGATTGATTTATATAACGGTAAGACAGAAATGTGGTACGTTATGAATGCTGAAAAAGGTGCGAAACTAGTATCTGGTTTCAAGAAAGACGTGACTCCTAAAGAATTTGAAGAAGCTATCAAAGAGAAGAAAGTCGAAGAGATGCTCAATTATGTTGATGTGTCAAACGACGATGCGTTCTTCATCCCGGCAAGGAAGATTCACGCTCTCGGAGCAGGTTGTATGGTCGCTGAGATTCAACAAACTAGCGACACTTCATATCGTGTTTATGACTGGGACAGAATAGACCGTTTCGGAATGAAACGCGAGTTGCACATCGACGAAGCTCTTGCTACTATCAATTTCAAGAAAGAAGACAGTGGCAAAGTCAGCTATGACAGAAAAGCCAAAAACTCTACAGTTAACTTAGTCAATTGCCCTTATTTCACAACTAATATCATCAAACTTGACGAGAAATCGGCACTTAAAAAAGATTATTCCGAATTGGATTCATTTGTAATCCTTATGGGCGTAAGCGGTTCATTTATCATATCATACGAAGGTGGCAAGGAATTGGTTAAAGCTGGCGAATGCATCCTAATCCCTAACGTACTCAACAAGATAGAGATTATTTCCAACGAAGATTGTAAATTATTAGAAGTATATATTGTATAACTAAATCAAATTAATTATGAAAAAGACATTAGTATTGTTATTTTTAAGCGTTCTTTTCTTAGGCGCTAAGGCACAGTCAGATTTGCCAAACGTAACATTGAAAAACTTAGATGGAGAATCAATCAACATCACTGAATTGAACAACGACGGGAAACCATTCGTAATGACATTCTGGGCTACATGGTGCGCACCATGTGTTAAAGAACACAACGCATTGAGCGAGGTTTACCAAGATTGGCAAGAAGAGACAGGCGTTAAAATCTTCGCAGTGACAATCGACGACTCACGTTCAACACCACGTATCAAACCTTTCGTTGAAGGTAAAGGCTGGGAATTCGATGTTTTGTTAGACGTTAACAAAGACTTAGCAAGAGCCATGAACGTAAGCAACCCTCCTCACACATTCTTGTTCGACGGTAACGGCAAAGTCGTTTATCAACACACAGGTTACTTTGACGGAGCTGAAGAAGAACTTTATGAAGAAATTTTGAAACTCGTTGAATAATAAATGATCATTCTTACAATGAAAAGATTTTTATTATCGTTGGCATTAGTATTATGTGCCACAGGATTATTCGCTCAAGTTGAAAACGCACAAGTAAACGGCAGTTTTCAAATTGACGGACAATATTATCAGGTAGATGAAGGTATCGGCATCACTGAAGAATCTATCAAAAACGGCGTGGGTAAATTCGGTATCAACGGATTCGGTAAGATCAACTATTCATTAGGTAATTTCACCGCTGGACTTCGTTATGAAGCTTATTTGCCTCCTATGTCAGGTTTCGACAAGAGATTACAAGGATGCGGCATCGCTAACTACTATGCTTCATACGACAACGGAACAATATCAGTAACTCTCGGCGACATATACGACCAATTCGGTAACGGATTCATCTTCAGAACATACGAAGAATGGTCATTAGGTTTCGACAACTCACTCCGTGGTATGAGAGTCATCTATCGTCCAGCAGCAGGCGTCGCATTGAAAGCAGTTTATGGTAAACAAAGATATTACTGGTCATCATACGCAGCAACAGAAAGCAGAGGCTTAGTACGCGGCATTGACGGAGAATGGGATCTGAACCAAAGCATCTCAGCAATGAACAACTCTAAGTTCAAAGCATCTCTCGGCGGTAGCTTCGTAAGCAAATATCAAAAAAACACCAATCCTACTTACAACATCCCTGAAAACGTCGGAGCATTCGACGGACGTATTAACTTAGGTTACGGACGCTTCGGTTTCACAACAGAATATGCATACAAAATAAACGACCCTTCAGCATTCAACAACTACATCTACCATGAAGGTCAAGCATTCTTGTCATCTTTATCATATTCACAAAAAGGTTTCGGCGTTATCTTACAAGTGAAACGTGTTGACAACATGAGCTTCAAGTCAGATTACAAAGGCGTGAAGAACGATTTGGACATCAACTTCATTCCTCCAATCAACTACACTCATACACACAGCCTTCCAGCAATCTACACATACGCCACACAACCTCTCGGCGAAATGGCTATGCAATTGCAAGTTAATTATACCATTCCTAAGAAAACTATCATCGGCGGCAAATACGGAACAAAAATCACTCTCGATTTCAGCCAAGTCAACGACATCAAGAGAAATTACATCCTCGAAGAAGGACAAACCGCTCCTACACACATCGCTGGTTATGATGGAACTCTCGGTTACACATCACCTTTCTTCGCTGTCGGCGATCGTAAATTCTTCCACGATTTTAACATCGAAATCGAAAGACGTCTCAGCAAGAAATGGAAACTCATAGCACAATACATCAATTTGTATTACGATATGGATATCATCGAAAACCACCCAGGTGCTCCTGTCGTAAAAGCAAACATCGGTTTTGTTGATTTGTCATGCAGAATCACCAATAAACAAAGCATCCGTTTTGAGTTACAACATCTTTGGGATAATATCAACAGAAGCAACACCGAAGAAAGCGCAACAGTTGGCCATGAAGACGTTTACAAGAAAAGAGGTAACTGGGCAGCTGCTTTAGTTGAATATTCTATCGGTGCAAAATGGTTCGTTTCTGCTGGCGACAAATACAACTACGGCAACCCAATAGTTGAAAACCGTGACCATTACTACACAGCATCATTAGGTTACATCCACGAATCAACAAGAATCGTTCTTACAGGTGGCCGTCAGAGCGAGGGTATGGTTTGTGTTGGTGGCGTTTGCCGCGTCGTTCCTGCATCAAGCGGATTCTCATTATCTATTACAACATCATTCTAAATAAGTTAAGAAAATGAAAAAAATATTAGGCATATTAGCAGTTTCATTCTTTATGACAGGAATGATAGCTTGTGACGTGATTGAAGAACCTTATAAGAAAGACAACAATAGTGGTGGCGGTGGCGAACCTGGCAACCCAGAGACTGTCGTAAAACACGTTCTCTTAGAAGACTATACAGGCGTAAGATGCGTCAACTGTCCTTCAGCAGGTGCTCTCGCAATGCAAATCCAAGAAGATAACGACCATAAAGTTATCGTGTTAAGCGTTCACGCTGGCGACTTGGCAAACTATCCTCCATTCAACCTCAAGACTCCAGAAGGTGACCAATGGTGGAATCAATTTGGTTTGCAACAAAATCCTGTCGGAACAATCAATAGAAAAATGGTCAACGGCGGTTATGCTTTCGATACTCCAAGCTGGTTAGAAGCTGTCGCAACAACACTTCAAGAAGAAGCATTGTTAGAAATGTCAGCAGACATTGAATATAATGAAGCAAACCGTAATTTAAAAGTTGACGTAAAATCTGAGTTCATAGCAGAATTGCCAGATACTTACAGTCTTACAGTCTGTATCATGGAAGACAGCATCGTTGGTATGCAAGTGACACAACAAGGCAATATTCCAGATTACGTCCATCGTCATGTGTTCCGTACTACAATGAACGGCGCATGGGGAGAAGACATCAACACAGAGCCTATCGCTCCAGAACAAGAGATTGTCAAATCATACACAACAACATTGAACGAAGCTTATAACGCAGATCAATGTTATATCATTGCTTACGTTTCTAACTCAAACACTAAAGAAGTTCTTCAAGTAATTGAGAAGAAGATAAAGTAATTGACAATTAACAATTGACAGTTATTAAAAAGAGTCGCGGAGAAAAATTTTCTTTGCGACTCTTTTGTGAAAAAACTTTCATCTTTCGTCTTTTAACTTTAGTCATTTTCGTATCTTTGCAAAAAACGAATTATAATATGAATCCAATAGTAAGCATTATCATGGGAAGCACTTCAGATCTTCCTGTTTTAGAAAGCGGCATCAAGTTTTTAGATGAGATGGGCATCCCTTTTGAGATGAATGCCTTGAGCGCACACCGTACTCCAGAATTAGTAGAGGAATTCGCTCGCAATGCACAAGCACGCGGCATTAAGGTCATCATCGCTGCTGCTGGAATGGCAGCTCACCTTCCAGGTGTCATCGCAGCAATGACACCGATACCTGTCATCGGAATACCTGTAAGAACAGCCATGGAAATGGACGCTCTCTTCTCTATCGTGCAAATGCCTCCAGGAATACCTGTAGCGACAGTAGGAATCAACGCTTCACTTAACGCAGCAATACTCGCAGCTCAGATGCTCGCAGTGGCTGACGAAGAAATAGCAAAGAAAGTCGTTGATTATAAAGAAGGTCTTAAAAAGAAAATCGCTAAGGCTAACGAAGACCTCAAAGAAATAAAATATAACTTTAAGACAAATTAATAAAGACAGTCAACGGGCAACATACTTCGTTCACATTCTTTTGAAACTAATGGCATATCCACGAACTGCTGACCGTTGACTGTTGACTCTCAGAAATGGAATCTCAAGACGACAAACGACTTCTACGAAGCAGCATGATTATCCCAATCATCTTGGTTATGATAATGTTGCTAGTAGAAATCATAGAAGCTGTCTTTGATCTTGACTTTTCTTTTCTCGGAGTAAAACCGCTTTCCGCGGAAGGTCTTCCCGGAATAATCCTCTTCCATTTCCTTCATGGCGACTGGGAACATCTCTTCGCCAATTCAGTGCCGATACTTGTTTTAGGAACTTCCTTATATTATTTCTACCGACCCATCGCGAATAAAATTCTTCTCATCCTGATATTCTCTACAGGACTATTGACGTGGTGCGGTGCTAGAAGTGGAGTGCACATCGGCGCAAGCGCATTAGTCTATGGACTATCATTCTTCTTGATGCTCAGTGGATTTATCAGAAGAGACAGAAAACTGGTCATTATCTCTTTGATAGTCGTTTTTCTCTATGGAAGTCTTGTTTGGGGTTTGTATCCTAAATATGCCATTGAAAACAACATCTCATGGGAAGGACATCTTTCCGGTTTTGTGATGGGAATAGTGCTAGCGTTTTACTATAAGAAAGAAGGACCGCAACGCGAAGAACACGTCTGGGATGATGAAGAAGATGAAGACGATAACGACTCTGACGATCCAAATCAAAAGCCATATTGGGATGTGCCAGAACCCGATAAAGACGAACTTACGATAAAATACCACTTCAAAAGACGATGACTTGATAAATCAAACATCATCGTCATCACATTATTTTCTAACTATCAAAGCCTCAATGATATAGAAAATCATCACGAAAGGAATTGCTGCCCATTGCATAAAAATGAAAACCACGACAGCAAAAATAGCGAGTATATAGATGTGCAGATTATCTTTAAACCTTAAATTCTTGATTTTTAATGAGAAAAAAGGTATTTCACTTACCATTAGGAAACTGAAAAACAATATCACAGCAACAAGAAAATAAGGGTTGTTCATAAGAACATCAAGAAATGATAACTTTTCATTTTTCAAGGCTAAAGGCAATGATGCTACGAAAATTCCCATCGCAGGAGTCGGAAGTCCGATGAACGATGACGTTTGACGGTCGTCGATGTTGAATTTTGCGAGACGCAATGCAGAAAATACCGCGAGAAAGAAAGCCACAAAAGGCAATACGTTAAATCCTGCTATCTGAAAATCAACGACATTACCCAGATAATGATAGATTATGAACGAAGGTGCTACGCCGAAAGAAACCACGTCAGACAGAGAATCCAACTCTGCACCAAGAGGCGAATAAGCCTTCAAAAGGCGTGCTGCAAAACCATCGAAGAAATCGAATACAGCAGCAACGAAAATCATAATGCCAGCAGCAGTCATCATGCCATTGCACGACAAGACAACAGAAATACAACCCGATAATAAATTACAGCAGGTTATCGAATTAGGAATATGCTTTATCATTTTTCTATTTTCATTATTCAGACACATCAGCATTTGCTTATTTTTAAGGTATTGTTGATACGTCTCTCAGTCAATTTTCATCTTATATAGTGCGGCATATTATCAGGCAAAATGATGGAATATTCTATCAAACCTTTAATCTCGCCATCGACATACCAAGGAGTTTGGTATATCATTTTCTTCACATCACCTTTCTGGATAGTATAAACATTGGTTTCTTTTTCAGAAATCAGGCATTTTATAGTATCCTGTGATGATTGTTTATGACATGCCATCATATTTTTTCCAACCATATCGCTGAAGACCGATTTTGCCTTATCGTTCATATAAAGAACATTACCTTCTGTATCTGAGATAGTTATGCTTACATTTATCTCTTTGAAAAAATCAAAAATATTATTTTCCATAGTCTGAAATTTTAATGCAAAAAAAAGAAATATTTTTCAAAAAACACACGTTCTTATTAAAAAAAATAAAGTCTGATAGATAGCAAAGTAAAGAGGTAAAATGTTATATTTGCAAAGTAATTTCTGAAAATCTTGAAAAAACTATATAAATACATATTACGCTCATTTGTAGGAACGTTTGTTTTCACGTTTTTCGTTGCCGTGTTTATCCTGCTGATGCAGTTTTTATGGTGTTATTTAGACGACCTTGTCGGTAAAGGTTTGGGATTTGACGTTTTGGGAAAATTGATGTTCTACACTTCTATAACATTCGTTCCCATGGCGTTGCCTCTTGCCATATTGCTATCGTCGCTGATGTGTTTCGGAAATCTTGGAGAGTTTTACGAATTGGTAGCGATGAAAGCCTCTGGGATTTCGGTATGGAAAATCATGCGTCCGCTGCTGATATTCTCAATCGTAATGAGTCTTGTAGCTTTCGTATTCTCTAACAACATCTTACCCGTCGCTACGCTGAAATCGAAGGTTCTTTTGCGCGATGTCAGAAAACAGAAAATGTCGTTCGACATTCCAGAGGGAATGTTTTATAAAGGCATCGACGGCTATACGATACGCGCAGAAAAAAAAGGTGCTGACGGCAATACTCTTTATGATGTTATGATATATGACCATACAGAATATAAAGGAAACAAGAAAGTCACAACCGCCGACTCTGCAACAATGGCATTGTCACCAAACCAGACAGAAATTATTTTTACTCTTTATGACGGTTTCAATTACAACGAAGATACCGACGACAAAAAATATCGGCAGAACAGACCTTTTGAAAAGATGTCGTTCAAGAAACAATATATCAGTTTCGACATTTCCGATTTCAATATGCAAGAAAGTGACGAAAGTTCCATGAAAGGACATCAGTCGATGTTGAATATCAGCCAATTAGTTACAGCAATAGATTCTTTGGAAATTTGTGCCGGAGAAAGAGTTGATTCATACAAGAAGTCATTTAAGAACAAATTTCAGCACCTCAATTCAAAGAATAATGAAAAGAAAGACAAGGGCAAGAAGTCTGAACTTGATACGATAACTGTTTTCAAATGGCCGCTTCTCGATAATTTCGGAGTTAAAGAAAGAGAGTCTATTACGAATATGGCAATCACTGCCACGAACAATCAAATTGACAATATCGAATTGAATATCAGAGATTTTGAGAGACAAGAGACTAATATAAGGAAGCACCAGCAAGTTTTGCACGAGAAGTTCTCGCTCAGCATTGCCTGTCTGCTGTTTTTCTTCATTGGAGCTCCGTTAGGTGCCATCATACGTAAAGGCGGACTCGGACTTCCTATTGTCATCAGCGTGATTTTCTTTGTGATATATTACGTCATAACCATTACAAGTCAACGTATCGCGATAGCAGGCGACATACCTGTTTTCTTAGGAGTCTGGATGTCGTCGATTATCATACTCCCGATAGGTATTTTCCTGACCACAAAAGCCACGACAGACTCAAATCTTCTCGATGCTGAAAGCTGGAAAAAAACTATCAACAATATTTTTAAAAGGAAGAAGGATAACTAAAAATAAAGATTATGAATATTTTAATGCTTTGCAACAAGTCACCCTATCCAGCAGGCGAAGGCGGTCCGATGGCAATGAACAGCATTGTCAGAGGATTGATTGATAGCGGTCATAATGTTAAAATACTTGCTGTCAATAGCGAGAAATATCATATTAAGGAAGGCGACATTCCTAGTTCTTACAAGAGGCAGACTGGCATCGAACTTATCGATGTCGATTTGAGAATCAAGCCAATAGCAGCGTTCAGGAATCTTTTCAGCGACAAATCGTACCATGTAGAGCGATTCATCTCCGACAATTTCAAGAACCGACTCATCGAGATTTTAAAGGAAAACAAATTCGACATAGTGCAGCTTGAAATGATTTATATGGCTCCATATATTGAGACCATCAGAGAGCATTCAAAAGCGAAGATTATTTTAAGAGCGCACAATGTCGAGCATCTCATTTGGGACAGAATCGCAAAGAAAACCAGACTGTTCCTGAAACGCTGGTACATCAACCATCTGGTTCGTACATTGAAAAATTATGAAATGAGTGCGATAAACCGCGTTGACGGTATTGCCGCGATAACATATAGAGATGCTGCTTTTTTCAGAGGAGAGACAGCAATTCCAGTCGTTGACATACCTTTTGGCGTAAATCCCGACGAGTTTGTTCCGAAATATGAAGTAAAAGAAAAACCTACGCTATATCACATTGGTTCAATGAATTGGATGCCTAATGAAGAAGGTATCCACTGGTTTTTGAAAAACGTATGGGACAAGATTGCGAAGAGAGAATCTGATTTAATCTTGAACCTTGCGGGACGACACATGCCCAAATGGCTGACGAACCTACGCAAGAAAAACATCAATGTCGTGGGCGAGGTTCCAGATGCCAGGGAATTTATCAGAAGCAACGACATCGCAATTGTTCCACTGCTTTCTGGCAGCGGCATAAGAATCAAGATAATCGAGTCGATGGCGATGGGAAGGACAGTTATTACCACAATGGTAGGTGCTGAAGGAATACAATATTCCGAGTACGAGAACATCATCATTGCCGACTCGCCTGCGAAAATGGTTGAGGTTATCTGTAAGATTATCAAAGAACCACAAGAAGCAGAGAGAATCGGCAAGAACGCCCGCAAACTCGTAGAAGACATCTACGACAACAGAAAAATTATCGACAGACTATTGATTTTCTACGATGAAATAATCATGGCTAAAAAAGAAGTCACTCACATAAACTAAAGCATTGCAATATGAAGATTTTCGTACTCTTGCCCAGAATACCATGGCCGCTCGAAAAAGGCGACAAGTTGAGAGCCTACAACCAGATCAAGCAGCTCGCTGTGAACAATGAGGTTATATTGTGTGCTTTGAACACCGACAAAAATTTGGGCAAGGAGGCAGCTCATAAGGCTTTGCAGCCTTTCTGCTCATCGGTGACATTCATCGACTTAGGTACATTCTCAATATTATTCAACATAGCACGAGCTTTCTTGAAAAGAATCCCTATACAATGCGGTTATTTCTATAACAAAAAAGCTCATAAGGAAATTCACAATCTCATCGAGAAACACAAGCCCGATATGCTTTTCGGACAACTCCTTAGAGTAGCAGAATATATACGATATGAAAAAACTCCGAAAACAATAGACTATCAAGATGTTTTCTCTATGGGAATGAAAAGAAGAAGCGAGATAGCGGCTTTTTATCTAAAACCAATATTTTCAATGGAATATAATCGTCTGAGACGTTATGAACACGACATATTCGATGACTTTGATGTCAAGACGATAATTTGTATTCCCGACCGTGACCTTATAGATCATCCTGACAAGAATGAGATTCTCATCGTGCCGAACGGCGTCGATCACGAATATTATACACCACAAGATAAAGAGAAAAAATACGACATCGTATTTACGGGGAATATGGCATACGCTCCAAATGTCAATGCGGTGGAATATCTGGCGTATGAAATCATGCCTTTGGTATGGAAACAAATTCCAAATGCGAAATTGTATATCGCTGGTGCAACGCCAGACCCTCGCGTGAAGAAAACCGCTTCCGACAAGATAATCATCAGCGGTTGGCTCGACGATATGAGAGACGCCTACGCACAAAGCAGAATATTCATAGCACCGATGAGAATAGGAACGGGACTTCAAAACAAGCTCTTGGAAGCGATGTGTATGAAACTACCTTGTATCACTACGTCGTTGGCAAACGGATCGCTGCATGCAAAAGAAGATGAGGAAATACTTGTCGGTAATAATGAGCAAGAACTCGCTAATCATATAATCAGTTTATTGACAGACAAAGAAAAAGCCGAAACAATAGCACAAAACGGATACGATTTCGTGCATCGCGTCTATGACTGGGGAAAGGCGACGAAGATTATGGAAGAAGCGATGGGGTTAAAATTGAAAATTGAAAGTTGAAAATTGAAAATTAATGTAGAGACGTGACACATTACACCTTAAAATATAAACAATATGTAATTGTTGCGTCTCAATTGAATTGAAAGTTGAAAATTGAAGATTGAAAAAATAACTTCCGCCTCTAATGCGTTAGGGATTGAAGCGGCATCCTTTTGTAGCGAAGCGGAAAAAGATATAGCGGAAAGCCCGACGGCGATAGCCGGAACGCCCAAATTTATTAAAATCTGAAAAACTGAGAATCTGAGAAACTGAAAATTGAAAATTGAAAGTTGAAAGTTGAAAATAATTGTGGACAATGACTGTTGACTGTAGTTTGTTGTCCGTTGACTTAAAAAATAAAAAACATGGCAGACGACAAGAAGATAATTTTTTCGATGGTAGGTGTGAGCAAAGTGATTCCGCCTTCAAGACAGATTTTGAAAGACATTTATTTGTCATTTTATTATGGAGCAAAAATAGGTATCATCGGTTTGAACGGATCCGGTAAATCCACCTTATTGAAAATCATTGCAGGCAAAGATAAGTCATATAACGGAGAAGTAGTTTTCTCTCCAGGATATTCCGTCGGTATGTTAGACCAAGAGCCAGAATTGGATAACAGCAAGACTGTGAAGGAAGTCGTTCAAGAAGGCATTCAGGAAGTCGTTGACATTTTGAAGAGATATGAGGAAGTCAACGCCCGTTTCATGGAAGAACTCACCGACGACGAGATGAACGCTCTCGTGGAAGAACAAGGTCAGCTCACCGATTTGATTGAACAGCATGACGCTTGGGATTTGGACAGCAAACTTGAAAGAGCTATGGACGCGCTCAACTGTCCTGACGGCGACACTCCTGTGAAGAACCTCTCCGGTGGTGAACGCCGCCGCGTGGCATTGGTGCGACTTCTTCTCCAAGAACCGGACATCTTATTATTAGACGAACCAACCAACCACCTCGACGCAGAGGCAATCAACTGGTTAGAGCAACACTTGCAACAATATAAAGGAACCGTTATCGCTGTCACCCACGACCGTTACTTCTTAGACCACGTGGCAGGCTGGATTTTAGAATTAGACCGCGGCGAAGGCATTCCGTGGAAAGGCAACTACTCCTCATGGCTCGACCAGAAGACAGCACGCATGGCGATGGAAGAAAAGACAGAAAGCAAACGCCGCAAGACTTTGGAACGCGAGCTCGAATGGGTAAGGATGGCACCTAAGGCACGTCACGCCAAAGGTAAGGCACGTCTCGCTTCTTACGAGAAACTCCTTAACGAAGACGTGAAAGAAAAAGAAGAGAAATTAGAAATCTATATTCCGAACGGCGATCGTCTCGGCAATAAAGTCATTGAGGCAAAGAACATAACGAAAGCATACGGTGATAAACTGTTATTCGAGAACCTAAGTTTCTCTCTTCCGCCAGCAGGCATCGTGGGCGTTATCGGACCTAACGGCGCGGGCAAGACGACATTGTTCCGTCTCATCATGGGGTTGGAGAAACCAGACTCAGGCGAGTTTGAAGTAGGCGAGACAGTGAAGACAGGTTACGTCGATCAACAGCACGCCGACATCGACCCGGAGAAGACAGTCTGGGAAGTCATCTCTGGCGGCAACGAATTGATACAACTTGGCAAACGCACCATGAACTCAAGAGCTTACGTCTCGCGATTCAATTTCGGTGGCAACGACCAGCAGAAGAAAGCCGGCGTATTATCGGGCGGTGAACGTAACAGAATGCACTTGGCGTTGACATTGAAACAAGAAGCCAACGTACTTCTCCTCGACGAACCTACCAACGACATCGACGTGAATACGCTGCGTGCTTTAGAAGAAGGCTTGGAAAACTTCGCGGGATGCGCCGTCGTCATCTCTCACGACAGATGGTTCTTGGATAGAATCGCGACTCATATCCTCGCTTTCGAAGGCGACTCACAAGTGTATTTCTTCGAAGGAAGTTATTCGGAGTATGAAGAGAACAAGATTAAACGACTTGGAACACAAACGCCTAAGAAATTTAAATATAAGAAACTTATGTAATTAAAATCTGAGAAATTGAGAATCTGAGAATCTGAAAATTTCTCTCAGGTTCTCAGATTCTCAAGTTTTCAGGTTTTCAGATTTTCAGGTTTTCAGGTTTAATAATATTCATTATGAAAAAAATATATTTATTATTAATTGTGGCAATCGTGGCATTGCCGGTTTTCTCTCAGACGGAGTACAGAATCAAGAAAGAATACTCAGTAGACTGTGATAATGAAATTATCTATCATTATGCATCGGGAAATAGTATCGTTCCCTGTTGCGTATATGAAAACAATGACATGTGGGGTGTTGAACGCATCGACTCATTGTTTTATGATGAGAACGGCAAAGTGATGAGCAGAGATTACTACGAACGTTTCAATGGCGAGACTGAATATCTCAATCATACAGAATATACTTATAATGCCGATGGCCTGAAGACGAGTGTTGAATATTTCTCAAATGATAGTGACGGATTGAATCTTGTATCAACACATAATTACTTCTATGACGACAACAACAGATTGGTACGCATAGAATTTATGTATGATGAAGTCGTTGAAGAAAAAATTGAGTTCGACTACAATGCCGAAGGTCTGATTACGGAGAAAGTCGTGTATGAAGATTACGGTTGGGGATTCACATCGTATGAAAAAATAAAGTATTACTATGAAAACGGGAACCTTGTAAAAGATGAATATTATATCTATATGGAAACAGACTGGGACTGGATTATGTATAGTTATAATGAATATGAATACGAGGGCAACAACTGTGTGGCGGAAACTGTATATTATGAAAGCGACGTGTATCAAAGGAAAGAATATTCCCACAACCTCGACATAAATACGGAAACGACATATACTTTCAGCGACCCTGACTATGATTATCTTCCGACTCCAACTCACGTCAATATGATCACAGGCTTTAGTGAATACGTTCCAGGGTATGAAAGCCACGAACTCGAACTGTCGTGCGTTTATGATTTCACATACGAAGAACTTGGAGTTTCTGTAATGGAACTGTCTTTATCATCCAACATCTATCCTAATCCGGTGAAAGACATCCTTAACGTTGAAGCAGAAAATATCGAACTCGTTGAAGTTTATGATGTTTATGGAAGAAAATTATATTATGAAAACATAAACGATAACGTAAGAATCGACATGACCAGTTTCGCCAACGGAATATATTTCATAAAGATTTATTCAGAAGGAAAGACATCAGTTGAAAAAATAGTTAAAAAATAAAATTAACCAGAGAACCTAAAAGTTTCTCAGATTCTCAGATTCTCAGGTTCTCAGGTTCTCAGATTCTCAGATTTTCAAATTTAAAAAATATTAATCATGAAAAAGCTATTTTTATTATTATTTGTGGTAATCATAGCGTTGCCGGTTTTCTCTCAGAGAAACACAACAGACTATCGTATCAACAGGATTTTTTCTACGGCTTGCGGAGAAGACGAATTGTTTTTTTACGAAGGAAACGGAACTAATCCCGTGTGCGTAAAAAGAATAAGTGAAATCTCTGAGTCGTATTATCTTGACTCATTGTTCTATAATGATTTAGGACAACTGGTAAAAAAGAACTGCTACGAATCGACAAACGGTTACAACTACGACTTGTATGTTTTTGCAGAATATACATACAATGACAAGGGACAGAAAACCAAATGCGACATATATACAAATCAATACTTCATATATCATGAGAGCACAATTCATTATCACTATGACGGCAACGACCGCCTCTCATACATGGAAGTTGATTATATGGAAGACGATTGGGGAGAGAAAATATCTTTCGTATATAACGGCGACGACCTCATTGTTGAAGAGACTTATTCGTCGGACTATGGCAATGGCTATATCGATGAAGAGATGACAAAATATACGTACGACGAAAGACTGCTCGTAAAAGAAGAGTATTTCTATATTTACGAGAATGAATGTTATGAGGAAGGATATTATATATATGAATATGACGAACACGGCAACTGTATTTCCGAGACGGAATATTACGGCGGCGAATTGGATTGGAAAATTGAATATACACACAATCTCGACGTAAGTTATTCAGATGTCTATTATTATACCGATTCAGAAGAAGATTATTATGTAGAACCTTCTCACGCCAATATGATTACAAGTCGCACCGAATATGTTGGCGACGAAAATGAACTATATGTCGATTGTGTCTATGAATATGAATACGATGATATGCTTGACATCGTTGAAACTCAAGTCGTGGCATCCAACATCTATCCTAATCCGGTGAAAGACATCCTTAACGTTGAAGCGGAAAACATCGACTTGGTGGAATTGTACGACATATACGGAAGAAAATTATATTCCGAAGAAAAGTCAGATAACGTAAGAATCGACATGAACAATTTCTGTAGCGGAGTCTATTTCGTCAAGATTTATTCTGAAGGAAAAAGTTCGGTCGAGAAGATTATGAAGAAATTATAAGAATCTGAGAATCTGAAAATCTGAGAAACTGAAAAATTCTCTCAGGTTTTCAGATTTAAATAAAAAAACATTAAAAAAATTATTAACTATTAAAAAAATCATTAACCATGAAAAAATCATTAAAAAAATTATCAGTAATTGTTATCTTTTCATTAGCTGTGTTATTGTCGTCATGCGACCCAGTATTTAACGATACTTTTAAAGTAAGAAACGAATTTGGCAGAGACATTAAAGCTGTTAACAATACCACCTATGACACAATTGTTATCCAAAGTGGCAAAGTAGAGATAGCCGATGAATTGGGAGGAATAGGAATATCTCAATTTGAAAACACATCTGAATATTTACACCGTACCCCCTTAATTATCTTTGATGACACTATAGTTTATACAATTAATGATTTAGGATTTAGTTCGGTAGCAGATTTCAACAAGTCAATATTTAAAAAATCATGTTGGGAAATATTGGAGGCAAACGATAAATCTAACTCCTACGAAGTTCTTTATACCATCACAGAAGAGGATTATCAAAACGCTCTCATCTTAAACGGAATGAATAAATAATATGGACAAAGTCTGTTGTCTGTTGACTGTTGTCCGTTGACATAAATAATATGGAAGAAAATAAAATAGAATTAACTGAATTATCTGAACTTGGTGAATTTGGCTTGATCGACAGATTGACCAAAGACATTAAGATTCATAACAAATCGACGATAAAAGGCATTGGCGACGACGCCGCTGTCATCGATCATAAAAGCGAGCAGACATTAGTCTCTACCGACATCTTGATTGAAGGCGTGCATTTCGACATGACATATATGCCGCTCAAGCACTTAGGTTACAAAGCTGCCGTCGTGAACTTCTCCGACATATACGCCATGAACGGAACACCGACACAGATTGTAGTCGGGATGGGAATCTCGAGCAAGTTTTCCGTCGAAGCCGTCGAAGAGATCTTCTCAGGAATCAAGTTAGCCTGCGACAACTATAAAGTCGATTTGGTCGGTGGCGACACAACCGCCAGCAAGTCGGGACTCTTCATCTCGATAACAGTAATAGGCAAGGCTAAGAAAGACGACATCGTTTACCGTGACGGAGCCAAAGCCAACGATTTATTATGCGTCAGCGGAACTCTCGGCGCAGCATACACCGGACTTCTCATCCTTGAAAGAGAGAAAGCCGCTTTCATGGCAGACCCTAACGTACAGCCAGAACTCTATGGCTACGATTACATTCTCGAGAGACAGTTGAAACCTGAAGCACGCAAAGACATCGTCGCACGACTCAAAGAGTTAGAGATAAAACCAACTTCTATGATCGACATCTCCGACGGACTTGCGTCAGAGATACTGCATCTCTGCAAAGACTCTAAAGTCGGTTGCCGCGTAATGGAAGACAGAATCCCGATGCACCAAAAGGCGATTGACGTCGCTAAGGAATTCGATATCGTGCCATGCGTGGCGGCACTCAACGGAGGCGAAGACTACGAACTTCTTTTCACCGTAAAACAAGAAGACTACGAGAAAGTAAAAGATATGGAAGACGTGAGAATAATCGGTTTTATGACACCTGATGCCAATGTCGCAGAACTCATCACCACCGACGAACACGTCATTCCGATAGAGGCACAAGGGTTTAAACATTTTTAAAATTGAAAACCTGAGAACCTGAAAACATTTTCAGTTTCTCAGATTTTCAGTTTCTCAGATTTTAACATGATTTCCGACAAGATAAAATCGATCCTCAAAACCATTCCCACCGATCCGGGAGTGTATCGTTATTATGACGATAAGGGCGAGATTATTTATGTCGGTAAAGCCAAAAACCTGAAACGCCGCGTGCATAGTTATTTTAACAAACAACAGCAGAGCAGAAAGGTAAGCGTCCTCGTGAGCCGCATCGCCGACATCAGATTCACCGTCGTGAACAGCGAGATGGAAGCACTTCTCCTTGAAAACAATTTCATCAAGCAATACAAGCCACGTTACAACATTCTTTTGAAAGACGACAAGACATATCCTTGGATTTGCGTTAAGAACGAGCGTTTTCCGCGCGTCTTCCTCACGAGGAAAAAAGACAACGACGGTTCCATTTTCTTTGGACCTTATCCTTCGGTAATGACGGCAAAAACGCTGCTTGAGATGTTAAGGCAACTCTATCCTATCAGAAACTGCAAATTAAATTTAAGACAAGAGTACATCGACAACGGACATTACCGACCTTGTTTGGAATATCATGTAGGTAACTGCAAAGCGCCATGTGACGGAAGCATCGACGAAGAAGAATACCGAGAGATGATTTCAAATATCAAGAAAGTCATCAAGGGAAATATTCAAGAAGTCTTGCGAGACATGAAGTCGCAGATGATGGCGCACGCAGCAAAACTAGAATTCGAGCAAGCGCAAGCCATAAAAGACAAATACGAGCTGCTCGAGAACTATCGCGCGCGTTCCGTAGTATGCAGCAACAGTCTCTTCGATATGGAAGTATTTTCCTACGAAGACGCTGGCAATTCATTCTATGTCAATTATATGAAAATAGTGGAAGGTGCCATCATACAGTCGCATTCTTTCGAGATGAAAAGAAAACTCGACGAGACGGTGGAAGAACTGCTGACACTTGCCATCGTAGAGTTACATCAGATGAATGAAAATAATAACATCAAGGAAATCATCGTCCCGACGGAATTAGAGATAGAATTTGAAGGCGTACGTCTTACCGTTCCTAAGCGAGGCGAGAAATTTGAGGTTTTAGAGCTGTCGCAACGTAATGCGAAACAGTATCGTCTTGAAGTGGAGAAACTCCGCACTCTCGTCGATCCGGAGCGACATACGAAGAGAATCTTAAACCAGATGAAGAAAGACCTGAAGCTGCCTGTCTTGCCGGAAGTTATAGAATGCTTCGACAACTCCAATTTCCAAGGCGACTATGCCGTTGCCGCGATGACGCAGTTTGTCAATGCGAAACCCAACAAGAGCGGCTACCGACATTTCAACATCAAAACCGTCGAAGGACCAAACGACTTCGCCTCAATGGAAGAGATTATATATAGAAGATATAGCAGACTGCTGAATGAAAACCAACGACTTCCAGATTTAATCGTCGTCGATGGCGGTAAGGGACAACTTTCTTCAGCAGTAAAGATATTACAACAGTTGGGACTTTTCGGTAAGATCAGCATCATCGGCATCGCGGAGAAGTTAGAGGAGATATACTTCCCAGGCGACAGCATACCTTTATATATAGACAAACGCTCCGAGACTATGAAGGTGATACAACACATCAGAGACGAAGCCCATAGATTCGGCATCACACATCACAGGAAGAAATTCGAGAAAGGCTTCATACATTCCGAGTTGAACGACATCAAAGGCATCGGCAAACAGACTGCCGAGAAACTGATGTTAGAACTTAAATCCGTCAAGAATATCAAGGAAGCAAGTTTGGAGACGTTGGAAAAAATTATAGGAAAGGCGAAAGCGAAAGTAGTTTGGGAGTATTTCCAAAAAACCATAAAACACTCATAACAAAAAACCTCGAATCTTTATGATTCGAGGTTTTCGTGTGCTCCCACCTGGACTTGAACCAGGGACCAACTGATTATGAGTCAGCTACTCTAACCGACTGAGCTATAGGAGCTGGAGAACTTGTTATAATTTTGTTAATAACTTTTTGTTCTTTCCCTTGTTTTTTCGAGTGCAAATTTACAAATTTGTAGCGAATTACAAAACAAAAAATTTAAAAAATGAAAAAAAAATTTCCTGACATCAAAAATATCATCTTCGACCTTGGAGGAGTTATTATCGACATCGACCAGAATCAGATTGTCAACCATCTGAAAGACAATGGTTTCAATAATGTCGAATTGCTAAATTCTGATGATGTAAAACGTACTTTAAAACAGTTTGAATGCGGTATTTTATCAGCCGAAACTTTCAGAAAAAAACTGTGTTCTCAACTAAATCTTAATGTACCGACTGAAGAATTCGACGAAATTTGGAACTCAATGATACTCGACATCCCTCAAAGACGCATCGATTTGGTGAAAAAACTCAGAGGTAATTACCACGTTTTCCTAATGAGCAACAGCAACGAGATTCATTACGACCTCTTCATACGCGACCTACAACTGCGTTTCGGCTACAGAGAATTCGACAGTCTTTTCGACAAATCGTTCTTCTCTTTCGACCTGCACCTCAGCAAACCTGAACCTGATTTCTTCATCTACATTCTCGACCGTTATAACATGAAACCTGAAGAGACTCTCTTCATCGACGACACTCCTGAAAACATCCTCGCCGCCCAGAAATTAGGCATCGTCACTTATCACAGCCTGACAGGAGCGCGTATCGTCGATCTTTTCGAAAACGGACTCTTAAAAGAAGATTTGGAATTTGATGTGATACATGAATCAACAAAAGAATAAAAATATAAGACGCATCTATTACATATTATCAGGTGTAATTGGTGCGTCTCTATCTTTTGTCCTTAATCTGAGCCTATCGAAGGCAACTTCCAATTTCCAGTTTTCAATTTTCAATTATAATAGTTCGCTACTTCATCGAGAATGGCAAAGACTTCTTCCATCGTCTTAACTTCCATCAGCTTCATTTTGAACTGCTTAAAATTAACAAATCCTTTGAAATAAAGTCCCCAGTGCTTACGCATCTCCATAACAGCATAAAACTCGTCTTTCTTATAATTCAAAGAATCCGACAGATGCATCTTCGCTACTCTCACTCTTTCATTAACATCAGGTGGCGGAAGTATCTCTCCAGTTTTAAGATAATGCTTTATTTCCTTAAAAATCCATGGATTACCGTATGTTGCGCGTCCTATCATCAAGCCATCTACGCCATAATTATCTAAGAAATATTTCGCCGAAGGTCCATCAACGACATCGCCATTTCCAATAATCGGAATCGTCATACGAGGATTGTTCTTCACCTCCCCTATCAAAGTCCAGTCGGCAGGATCGCCCCATTTAGTCGTCCTTAATCGTCCATGTATCGTAAGTGCTTGTATTCCTACATCTTGCAAACGTTCTGCAATATCAAAGATTTCCTTATGCTCGCTGTCGTAACCAAGACGCGTCTTCACCGTAACAGGTTTCTTCACTGCTTTAACGACAGCTTCTGTTATAGCAACCATTTTTGGAATATCGTTAAGAATACCCGAACCAGCTCCTTTAGATGCGACTTTCTTCACTGGACATCCGAAGTTAATGTCAATAATATCAGGATTATAACGCTCTGCATAACGAGCAGCTTCTACCATAGGCTCGATGCTGTTGCCAAAAATCTGAACTCCAAAAGGACGCTCTTCTTCAACGAAACCTAACTTTCTAACACTCTTTACAGCGTCGCGAATGAGACCGTCAGACGAAATAAATTCTGAATAAACGACATCCGCACCTTGTTCCTTGCAGGCGTGACGAAACGGAGGATCGGTGACACCTTCCATCGGAGCCAACAACAAAGGAACATTCTGAAATTCAATACCGGCAATTTTTATCATGTTAACACTATTATTTTGCAAAAATAATCAATTCATTTTACAAAAAATATTATATTTGTCAAAAAAAACACAACGTTATGAAATTCCCAATAATAAAGAAAACCAACAAATTAGAAAGAATATTTTTATTAGCAGCTTTAGTAGTAATAGGTCTCATAGTAGGATCTGTGATAGGATTATTATATGCCATTATTTCTGGCAATGATATTATGAGTTTAAACTCATTACGATTCATGCAAATCAGCAGTCAGATTTTCACATTTGTCCTCCCTCCTATTTTATACGCAATGCTTGTAAAAGAAAGACCTTTCAAATCATTAGGATTGAAAAAGACTACACTTTTATGGATTGTCATAGGCATAGCCCTGATATATGTCACAATGCCGTTTAATGCAATTCTTGGTGAATGGAATGCTGGCATGAAACTTCCAGAAGCATTGAAAGGTATAGAAGAATTGATGAGAAAGATGCAAGATTCAGCAACAGAGATAATGGAGAAAATGGTAAACGTAAACACCATCGGCGGACTTGTTCTCAATCTTTTCATGATTGCTGGTTTGGCAGCATTAGGAGAGGAATTATTGTTCCGCTCCATCATCCAAACTTCTTTAATTAAGGTATGTAAAAACGCTCATATAGGCATCTTTGTCGCCTCTTTCATATTCTCTTTCATGCATTTTGAATTCTACGGATTTATCCCTCGCCTCGTTATAGGAATGATATTAGGATACATGTACTACTATTCTCGAAGTATCTGGATTCCAATGGTAATGCACTTCACAAATAACGGAACAATAGTATTTTTATATTACCTTAATAATATCGGCGCAATAAACATTGACGTAGAAAGTTTTGGCGAGACAAATATTGTCATAACATTGGTAAGCATCATAATTACCGCCGCTTTATTCTGGCTTGCCATCAAACAAAATAAAAAAGAACAATGCTCATCGAATGAAAATGAATTAAGCGCGAACGATTAATAATTGTTAACTTTTTATTCATCGAAAACTATATTATTGATGAAATTTCTATTTGCGATAGATAAATTATTGATTTACAAATTTATAAAATTCGGAATCGTTGGATGTTCTGGAATGATTATAGATTTTGGAACAACTTATTTATGCAAAGAAATATTAAAAATTAACAAATTCATCAGCAGCGGTATAGGTTTCATACTTGCAGCGACTTCAAATTACTTCCTTAACAGAGCATGGACTTTCGAAAGTGCGGATGAGAGAATCGGATCTCAATATCTTCAGTTTATGATTGTTTCAATCATAGGATTGGGAATCAACTCGTTAACATTATATTTCTTAAATGAAAAACTAAAATGGAACTTCTATTTTAGCAAACTATTAGCAATCGGAATAACGACCATCTGGAACTTCTTCGCGAATCTGTTGTTCACTTTTGCATGATGAATCTTCATCCTCACAAGAAGGCATCACAAACACCAGTAACGAATTGAAAAACGCGAAAACCGTCACGCCAATTTGTGTCTCCAATGTGTCTTCAGTCAACATCGACAAAAGCATTATAAACATAAATACAAGATAGATGTAATTACGGTTTTTCTTGTCTGCTATAATAGGGTAAAACAATGAGAACAAGCACCATAACAAGCCAACAATGCCAAAAGCGACAGTTATTGCCAGATATTGGTTGTGACTTCTGAATCTGTACTCCGGCAGAAGTTTGGAATCCGTCTCCTCATAATAATTCGCGAAGGCGTCCGCTATGTCACCAGTTCCTACACCAATAATCGGATTATCTTTTATGATTCCTAAAGATGCTTTTATAAACTCAACACGTTGAAATACAGAACTTCCATTAGCATCTCCAGACTTCTTGTAATTACCATACGCCACCAATATCTTCATAATACGCGTCTTAATGCCTGGATTTTCAATATAATTACAATTCGATATTCCATTTTCAATGTTACGAATATCCTCGTCCGTAAGCTGCGACACGCCCTCTGCATCCTTCCTTAAATCCTTCGACGTAAGATAACGCACCAAAGATCCATATCCATCATCGAACTCGAGTTTAATCTTCTTGTCACTCCGCTCGTTCCACGCATCTAGCATCTCTTGCTTCGACAAATACAATCCTACATAACGTCCGTCTTCAACGCCATAACGAATCGTATCAAAAACGTAAGGATTTCCAAGCTTAGTATGTGTATCCAATTGTTCAACAACGACTTTTTCAGGATTATTATAATCATGGATTATCTTATAAGGGACATATACTAAGCATAAAAGCGCAATTATGATAAATGCAGAAGCAAAAATTTTAAAATATAAGTTTTTGCATTGGAAAATACGATATATAAACAATAACAGCGACAGGGAGATTATTATCAGAATTCCGATAAACGACTCCCAGATTGCTATCTGCCATAAAAACCATGCTATCAAAAACAGAATTATCACCCTGACAATCAGTTTGTAATTTCTCTTGAACAAATAATATACTAAGATAAAAATCGAGAAAACCATGCAAAGCGAAACTCTGATATGACTTACAAAAACCGACAATTCTCTGACATCTACGAAGTCGCGACGGAAATACTTTACTGCACCGAGAATGGTGACAAAGAACACAGAACTGATGAAAAACCACAAAACTGTGTCTATCTGCTTTCTATTCAACGGTTTCATTGACGACAAAATCAACGGGAAAAGCAGAAGCGGCAACTTTATTCTCAGATCTTTAAAAGCATATTGAAAATCAGATGTATATATCAAGCCAATAAAATGCATGACATACATTGAAACCATTACGACTGCTATTTTGTTATGTATAAAATCAGAGAAACGAGCTTTGACATTATGCCATATTCCCTTGAAAGAAAAGAATATACGAGAAAAAATTCTGCTAAAAAAAGGTCTATCAAGAAACATCTTGTTGATAGAACGCATATCAAGGCCGAGCAGAATCCACAACGCTAAAAGATAAAACTGAGATACGCTCAAGCCAAATTTTGATGTCGGCAAGAAAACCCCTATCAGAATCAATCCGACAAGATAAAAACAAGTTCCCGTTTTGCCGTATTCCACTTTCATAATCAAGCTTTAACGCAAATAACTTTCAATTGTTAATTGTCAATTATTAATTCCTTTAAGCAAAGTTTCATATTCATTTTTACCATTTGAATCGAGAAGAATTTCAACTGCACGATTCAATTCTACGTCATCTTTTAACGTTGATCTGATTTTACCTTTCTGGAAATAATAACGTCCGACAATTTCCAGTTTGAGAATTTCCGATATTTCTTTCTTATTGTTAATCAAATCCTTATCCTTATGACTCTTTAAATCTGCTTCCAAGACATCAAGTTGAGACTTTATATTCTCATAATAACCTTCTTTCTTGGCTGTTTTAACCAATTCTTCAAAGTCTTTCTCGCTCTCTGAAGTATATTCAAAATCTTGATTTTCAACAAATTTAACAAAGTCGTCATATATTTCATCAGTAATCACAAACTCTTCAGGAGAAGGAATTGACTTATGCTCTCTATAGAATTTATTGGCGTATTTAAAAATCATGTTTTTAGCATAAAGATGAGCCGTAATTGTTGAGAGAATTTCAGGTTCAATTTTCACATCTGGTTGAATTCCATGACCTTCATAAACGATTCTGCCGTTAGCAGTTCTGAATTCAGGTCCCAGTGTATCATTCTTTGTAAGAGTATCGTTTTTAGCCTTTTTCGAATAATCAATTTCCTGGATACAACGCTTGCTCGGGATATAATATTTAGAGACTGTCACTTTCATCTGAGCATTGTACGACATTGGGAGAATGTTCTGAACCAATCCTTTACCAAAAGTTCTTTGACCTATTATCACACCTCGGTCGAAATCTTGAATAGAGCCTGAGACAATTTCGCTTGCCGAAGCACTTGAGCCGTTAACCAATATTGCAAGAGGAATTTCCGTATCTTCTGGATCGAGTTTTGTGTAATAATTTCTGTTTTGCTCAGCAGTCTTTCCTTTTGTATAAACAACGAGTTTATTCTTTGGCACAAAGAGATTTACAATATCGACGGCTTCGTTCAGCAGACCGCCGCCGTTGCCTCTCAGGTCAATTACGAGACCTTTGAGTTCTTGTTTAGATTTCATTTCAAGAAAAGCCTCTTTAAGTTCCTTGGCAGCGTCTTTAGTAAATTGATTAAGAATAATATAAGCGATTCCGCCATCCAAAATAGTGTAATAAGGTATATTATCTATCTTAATTTTTTCACGAGTTATAGTTTTAGTGAGAACATCTTTTTCGCCATCGCGTCTTACTTTTATAGTAAATTTAGAACCAGGTTGACCTTTAAGCAGTTCGCTCACTTCACTGACTGTTTTACCTTCAGTATTAACGCCATTGACTTCAACTATCGCGTCGCCAGGCAGAAGACCAGCCTTATGAGCCGGAAAATTTTCATAAGGTTCTGAGATATGAACATTTCCGTCATAAAATTGAATTATCGAACCTATTCCGCCATATTCACCCATTGTCAGAAGTCTAACATCTTCAATCTCAGACTCAGGAATGAAAACCGTATAAGGATCTAATTCGCGCAGCATCGCATTGATTGCCGTTTCGTTAAGCTCTGCCGGATTTATCTCATCGACATAATTCATGTTAAGATATTTCAACACATTGTTATAAATGTCAATGCTTTTTGAAATCTCGAAATTATTTTGTTTTTCCTGAGCAAATGTCAGAAATGGGAAAAACGATAATGCGAATAATAATAATTTAAATTTATTCATAACAATTCACCTTAAATTAATTAGACGTACCAATTACATATTATTAACCTTTCAAGGTGTAACTGACGCGTCTCTACTTACGGAACGGGGTCATAACCACTACCGCCCCAAGGGTTACATGATAATATTCTTTTCAATGTCAGCCATCCGCCTTTTATGGCACCGTACTTTTTTATTGCTTCGATTCCGTAATTGGAGCAAGTCGGTGTATATCTGCAATTTCTGCCTATAAAGGGAGACAAAGTTATCTGATAAATGCGTATCAGCAATATCATCATGTTAGCCGGCAGTTGTACGAGTTGCTTCATTACGGAAATAATCTTTTTCAAAACGCAAAGATAGTTGTTTTATTTTCTTTTCAACATCCTCGTACGGTAAAATTATTGTAGCAGTATAAACAAGTACGAAATCAAAAGTGATTCTCTGCTCTTGACATTTAACAACAATTTGTGATTTGTTCTTACGCCATGCTTCACGTACGAGTCTTTTTACTTTATTGCGTTTTACGGCGTGATGGAATCTTTTCTTAGATACTGATATAATGAAACGTGGTATGGAAGGATCTTCATTTTCAGAAGGATGCGTATAAACAATGACTCGGAAGGGATAGAAGTTAAAACCCTTTCCCTTTCCGAATAATTGGTCTATAGATTTTTTTTTGAACAAACGCTGTTCTTTAGGCAAACCTTCGTTCATTGAGAATTATTTTTTCTTTGCTTTTTTATTTTCGTTGCTTATAAACTCTTCAATTGCCATATTCATCGAAGGACAAGATGGCGTTGGCGCACTGAAATTCAATGTGAAGCCAGCATCGGTGATAGCCTTACAAGTCGATTGTCCGAAACCTCCGATAGCGACATTTTCGTTTTGAACAAAGTCTGGAAAATTCTCTTTCAACGAATCGATACCAGCTGGGCTGAAGAACACTAACATATCATATTTGTTGATGTCAACGTATGACAAGTCTGCTGATACAGTCTTGAAAATCACAGCCTTTGTATAATCGAGTTTAGCTTCTGTCAACATACCATCGTGATCTTCAGTAACCAGATTAGAACTAGGCAGGAAGAACTTCTCTTCTTTGTGTTTTTTCATCACTTCAACCAAATCGGCGAAAGTCTGCTTGCCATAGAAAATCTTTCTTTTTCTATACTGAATATAACGTTGAAGATACAACGCTGTTGATTCTGAGACACAGAAATATTTCAAATCTTCTGGAATTGTATAACGCATTTCTTTTGCGATGCGGAAAAAATGGTCTATCGTATTACGACTCGTCAGAATTACTGCGGTAAAATCTGTGAGTTTTACTTTCTCTTGTCTTAACTCGCTTGCAGAAACGTCTTCCAACTTGATAAATTTCTCGAAATCTATAGTGACGTTATACTTCTTGATAATAGCTTCATAAGGTGTTTTGGTTACGTCGACTGGCTTAGGCTGCGACAAAAGGATTGATTTAATCTTCATCTACAACTTCTTTTTATCTTTTACTAATCAGGGAAATTTTACTTTACCTCAACAATACATCAATGATTATCAATATATTATAAAATCATAAAAATCATTTTTGATATTATCAAAACAGGTAAAACTTCAATGGTGCAAAGATACAAAAAAATATTTACAAAATTTAACTTTGCGAACATTCGCACTTCAATTAATAATTTAATCAGCCGTATTGTGAATAAAATAAAGACAAGTATGAAAGATAATACTAAGAAAAATTTATACGGATAGAAGAGAATAATCAAGACAGAAGGGATTAGCAGAAAATTGCAAGTTGACATTGCGGAGAGGTAGAGACCCACATGAAAGACAATCAGATTTTCTGCATCAAAAAGCCAGGAATAAAATAACACAAGTAAATAATTGAGAATGAATGCTGTTGCCACGGCAATTGCGACATCAGAGAAGAAACGCAAATTTTCATGCAGTATATAATTTCCGCCGAACAAAACGTACACTTTCTGTATCAACATGGAAATCAATAATACAAAAGACATTAATATTAAAAACGAAATTACGTTGATATAGGAACCGCTTTCTCTCATCATTTTTTCACCGCCGTTAAAAGGCATTGTGATGATGGAAAAGAAACGTCGAGGAGCTATAAATTTATTCAACACAACCATTATCATCACGATGAATAAGATCACGAAGTTCCATCCTTCACTTACGAAAGAAACCTCTCTATCGACTGGACCTTTGTATGAAGACGAATATGTTTCGGTTATAAAGTTAAAATTTTTATACAATTCATCATTCACTGCTGCAAATTCAAAATCGGTGCTATCAAGCGTAGCATCGTTAATCGTATCAGCCTTATGAGATAATAGTGTATAGTTCATAAAAATTTATTCGCTGCAAATTTACATCTTTGTTTTTTTCTTGACAATATTATTTTTTTTAAATTTTTATCCATATTATTTTGAAAATTTGGAATAGATTGTTAACTTTGTATTTTGATAAATCTTATTTAAAATAAACGTAAATTGTTAATATCATGGATCTTATAGAACAAATAAAACAAAATGCGCGTGAAAACAAACAACGCATTGTGCTTCCTGAAGGTGATGAAGCAAGAACATTGAAAGCTGCCGACCAACTCATAGCCGATGGCATTGCTGATGTAATTCTCATCGGACCTGCACAGACAATCAAAGACATGGCAGCCGAGTTTGAGTTAAAGAACATCGACAAGGCATGCATCGTTGACCCTAAAAACAATCCTGACAGAGATAAATACGCAAACTTGCTTTTTGAACTCCGTAAGAGCAAAGGCATGACTATAGAAGAAGCCCAGAAACTCGCAGAGAACTTCATGTATCTTGGCGTTCTTATGCTCAAAGCTGGCGACGCCGACGGTTTGGTAAGCGGCGCTCGCAGCACAACAGGCGATATGCTTCGTCCCGCATTGCAAATCATCAAGACTGCTCCAGGAGTATCGTGTGTATCAGGAGCTTTCATCATGTTCCTTCCTAACGACAAATACGGCACCGACGGTAAAATCGTTTGCGCCGACTGCGCCGTGACACCTGTTCCAACAGCAGAACAACTCGCTGAAATAGCAGTATGTACAGCCGACACAGCAAAGAATATCGCCAAAATAGACCCTAAAGTCGCTATGTTGAGTTTCTCAACAAAAGGCTCGGCAAAACACGAAGACGTTGACAAAGTCATCAAGGCAACAGAATTGGCAAAACAAATGCGTCCAGACATCTGCATCGACGGCGAATTACAAGCTGACGCTGCAATAGTTCCTTCAGTAGGAGCAAGCAAAGCTCCAGGCAGCGAAGTGGCAGGAAAAGCCAACACATTGGTATTCCCAAGATTGGAAGTAGGTAACATCGCTTATAAACTCGTGCAACGTCTTGCTGGCGCAGAAGCTGTAGGTCCCGTTCTCCAAGGATTCGCAAAACCTTGCAACGACCTCAGCCGCGGCTGTTCTATCGACGACATCTATAAATTAGTTGCCATCACTTGCAACCAGGCGATAGCGCAGAAGAATTCATAATTCAATGCATAATTCATGATGCATAATTCATGATGCATAATTGTAGAGACGTATCAATGCTTTTTAATCTTATAGGAATCATTGATACGTCTCGATAAAAATCAAGATATAAATTCAATAAAAAAAATAATCAAATGAAAATTTTAGTTTTAAACTGTGGCAGTTCTTCTATCAAGTACCAACTTTTTGACATCGACGACAATCAACATACAGTCTTGGCAAAAGGTCTCCTCGAACGTATCGGATTAGAGATGGGAGAATTCACACACAAATGGAATGGCGAGAAATATTACGAACAACTTCCTATTCCTAATCATACAGCAGGTATCAGCATCGTTCTTAACGCTTTGTTAGATGAGAATCACGGTGTGATAAAATCATTGGACGAGATCGGTGCAATAGGTCACCGTTTAGTTCACGGCGGCGAGAAATTCACCAAGAGCGTTCTCATCGACGACAGCGTGATGGAACTCATGGAAGAGCTTGTTGACCTCGCTCCTCTTCACAATCCAGCATGTATGGCAGGCGTGAAGGCTGTTACTGAGTTGCTTCCTAACGTAAAACAAGGCGGATGCTTCGATACAGCATTCCATTCAACAATGAAACCTGAAGCCTACCTCTACCCTATTCCATACGAATATTATGAAAAATACCGTGTACGCCGTTACGGATTCCACGGAACAAGTCATAAATTTGTAGCAGAAAGAGCTGCTAAGTTCTTAGGCAAAGACTGGAACGACCAAAAAATCATCACTTGTCACTTGGGCAGCGGTGCTTCAATTGCAGCAGTTCAAAACGGAAAATCAGTCGACACCTCCATGGGATTCACTCCTGTTGAAGGTCTTATGATGGGTAGCCGTACTGGTGACCTCGACCTCGGCGTATTCATGTACATAGCTGAAAAAGAAGGTTTCGACATGAAACAGATGAACACCCTCGTAAACAAGAAGTCAGGTCTCATCGGCATCACCGGCGACAAACAAGATATGCGTGACGTGAGAGCAGGCAAAGAAGCCGGCGACGAACGCGCGACATACGCTTTCAATATGTTCAAACACCGCGTCAAGAAATATATAGGCGCATACGCAGCAGTAATGAACGGCGTCGACATCATTGTGATGACAGGCGGCATCGGCGAAAACGCATGGTTCATGAGAGGTCCTATCTTGCAAGATATGGAATATCTCGGAGTGAAAATAGATATGGAAGCTAACGACGCTACAATGGGCGAAGCTCGCATCATCTCAACTCCTGACTCTAAAGTCACCGTCGTAGTATTCCCAACCGATGAAGAATATATGATCGCTAAAGACACTTACGACCTCGTGAAGTAAAAATCTGAGAATCTGAAAATCTGAAAATCTGAAAATAAAAAACGGGTAGAGACATTATCTATCCGTTTTTTTGTTATGATGTTATGCCTTTTATCTCAAAAAGTCAGAGATTCTATTTCCTGAGAGTCTTTCTCATCTAAAACATGATATTGATATTCCACTTTCGCGAAGTCTATCTCCTTCAAATCTATCTTTCTGATGGCATTATTATAAAATGTCTTATAATAGACTTCCTTGTTGGTGAGGTCGATGACAGAAGTCCATTGTGTCGCGCTTGGCAAATCAGGGATTTCGTTTTTAGGGAAATTCATTCCGATTGGAATATCGAAGTTGTTCAAGATATGGAAACATTGGAGCATTGTCTCTCTTGGCGTTGCAAGAATAGGAGCCGTCGCCTTAAAGAATGCCGCTCTCACAAAACGTGACGGAGGCGTGAAGTCGCCAGGAAGTCCCAAGAAACCATTACCATGACCTATAGGATTTACCTTGAATTCGTACATCTCCTTTGCAGGAGGATTAACTGGAGTAAGGTTAATGTAGTTACTTAAGTTTGTGAGATGCCATTGGAAACCAGGAGCATTTGTTATCACGCCGATAGGATTGTCGTAGATATGAGGCACGCCTTTTTCAATCTCGATAACGATTTGTTTGCCGGAACTATCTCCAACCCTCCAATGTATCGCGGCTTCAGAACCGTCGCCACCCATGAGCGAGACGATTCGCACCTTGTCGATGTTAGCCTCTACTTCCTCCACAGTAGCGAACTGCGACAAGATCCACGACACCAACTGCAAATCGGAAATCGTCGTAGAATTATACTTCTCATCATAAAGCTGATAACTCCCGAAGTTGGGATAATAAAACAGACCTGCCGAGAGTCCGGCTTCATTAAGTCCTTCGGCAATAAATTCTTTTTCTTGAACGGCGAGACCCACATAACCATACTTGGATTTGAATGTCATACCGTTTTTTCCCTTAGGTGTAAATGATGTCTGACTGAAATTACGAGGCACAACGACATATACGCTGTTGAGATTTGATCCCGCCCATTCTATGGTACGAGCCTGGAAATAGGAACCGTTGGCAGAGAACATGGAGATGCCTGTACAAGCCTCTGCCTTAAAATAAAATGCGAAGAATAAACACGCAATGATGAATAACTTTTTCATAATCTTTATATTGTTTTTTAGTTATAGCATAAACAACATTAAAGAGAAAAAGTTTCTTACTTTGGGAAAGTAAAAATAAAAAAACCTGAAAACCAGAGTTATCTCCGATTTTCAGGTTTGGAAGTTTTAAGATTCACAATCTTTATCTAACAACTAATTTCTCAACAACACGATTGTTCTCGTTTTGAATCATGATGAAATAAACACCATTGTTGATATCGCTGATATTGATTACTGATACGTTTTCTGTCAATTCAACAGACTTTACACAACGACCTGTTATGTCGATGATGCTTACTTGTGCGTTATTCATTGATGTTTCAACGAATATTGTTGAAGTAGCAGGATTTGGATATACGTTGAATGAAGTTTCATCCAATTCAGCATAGCCATCTGGTTTTGGTGTTGTGACTTCGGATTTTACTAAAACCCATTCGTCAGCTTCGTTCTTAGCGACTACAACAACATAGTAGGCTGTTTCTGGAGTAAGCTCGTTGTAGGTGATTTCGTTGAAACCTGTAAGAGGATTGCCGTCAGCTTTCAATGCTTCTACAACGAGATCTTCACCTATTGTATTGAAGAACTCAACAGCTAAGATTCCTGCGTGATATTCTGTAGTATATTCATTTGGTGTCATGGTAGCTTTTACAGAATAAGCGTCGATAGCTTCTGTTTCAACCAAAACGTCGGCTGGGAATACTTCTGGATCGATTGGGCCGTCACCTTCCACTGAAGTGTTGATACGAGTGACGAAAACGTCTGATGCATAACCGTCATTGTTAAAGAACAAACCGCCTATTAAGAGTTTGCCATCTTCTTGCATAGCAGCAGCTGCTGTTCTGACTTCAATGTCGCCTGATTGGAGTGTGATTGGAAGTATACCTGTTCCTGCGAAGTCTTCATTAAGCTGACCGTTTTCGTTCAAGTTGTAAACGTAAGCACGGCTTTCTTGAGTGTCGTGATCGAATGAATATAATGTACCGAATACTTGTCCATCCTGAGCTCCAACAACAGCTTCACTATTATTGGTAGCGACTTCACCTTCGAACAACTCAAATCTTGTGAAACCGTTTGTTCCGAATGATGTGTCGACAATACCATTGCTTAATACGCGTGTCACGTATGCTTCATATTTTGGTAATGTTTCTGAGTTATTTGGCATTTCGCTATGTCCTGCCACCAAGTAATTACCGTCGGCATCAACATCTATGTCGAGAGCATATTCTGCTAAATCGCCTACGTTAAGATTTAAGCATCCGTTGTTTCCGAATGTGTTATCTAATGTACCGTTAGCTTTAAGTCTCATGATGAAAGCATTTAGGATGTCAGTTCCTAATTCTACCTTTGTACCAGCTACAAGGATTTTGTTATCTTCTAATACTTTGATAGCGTAACCGAATGAGAACAAAGCGTCGTCAAATCCGATTTGAACAGTACCGTTATCACCGAAAGAAGGATCGAGTTGTCCGACAGCGTTATAACGTCTGACGACGATTGTGTCGTTCAAATAACCAGTAACGATAGGTCTTCCGTATGAGTCAACGTCTAATGCCTCATAAACAATGCCACCGCCATATTCACTGACAGCGAAACCGTTATTACCGAAGTAAGGATATTCAAATCCGTTTTCATCTATACAGAGAACGAAAGCTTCATTGTTAGTGAAGTCGTAAGTATAGCCAGCGATAAAAATAAGTCCGTCGTTACCGAAAGCTATATCTCTCGCAGCGTTTAAATAGATAGCTTGTGTTGCTTGATAGTGGCTGATACCATTTGTTCCGAAAGTTGCATCTAATGAGCCGTCTGCATTTTGACGTGATACGTAGATGTCGTAGTTAGAGTTGTCGTAACGGCTTCTACCTGTTGTTAAGATTTTTCCGTCTTCCTGTATCAATATTTTTTCCAAGAAGTCGTGTGATGACGATGGTGCGAAGCGTGCCATACCGTCGGTTCCGAATGATGAATCGAATGTTCCTGGATCTTGTGAGAAGCCAGTGAATGCTAATAAGCACATAAGTGCTAAGGTAAAGATTTTTTTCATTGATTTTAAATTATTATGATTAAACATTGTTATGCTAAAAATTGCCACAAATTTACAAAATATTATTGAATAATATGGAGTTGTTTTAACAAAAAAAACGTTATTTTTGCGGAAATAAAAAAAATATTTATGTCGTTGTTCAGAGTCATTTTATCGATTATTTTCCCGCCCTTGGCAGTGTTGGATCAGGGATGCGGTTCTGTGTTGATAGTGTTTATATTAACCTTGTGCGGATGGATACCTGGCGTTATTGCGGCTTTGGTTATTCTAAATAAGAACTGATTATGATTGAGAAAGTAAGAGATATTTCGATTGAAGATTATAATTATCCTCTTCCTGAGGAACGTATCGCCAAGTACCCGTTGAACGAACGCGATGCCTCTAAGTTGTTAGTGCTGAAGAATAATGAATTTCATTCTTCTAACTTCAGAAATATAGGTGACTTCCTTCCTGAAGATTCTTTGTTAGTATTCAATGAGACGAAAGTCGTAAGAGCCAGACTGCAATTCACGAAAGACAGCGGCGCGGCGATAGAAATATTCTGTCTGGAACCAATCACAGGAAACGGAGACTATCAGTTAGCATTCAGCAGCGATTCGCCTTCGAGATGGAAATGTCTGGTAGGTAATTCCAGACGCTGGAAAAACCACACTCTAAGTCAAAAAGTTAAAATGTCAGGATGCGAAGAAGCTACTCTTTACGCCGAACGAATAGAGAAAAATGACAATTACTCCGTGATTGAGTTTTCATGGGAACCAGCCGAAGTGAGTTTCGCAGAGATATTAGAAGCTGCCGGCGAGATTCCACTTCCACCCTACTTGCACCGCGAAGCAGAAGAGTCGGACAGAGAACGTTACCAAACGGTCTTCGCAAAACACGAAGGTTCCGTAGCCGCTCCAACAGCAGGGCTGCATTTTACACAAGAACTGATAAACGACTTAAAAACAAAAGATATACAATTTGAAGAAGTGACATTGCACGTAGGTGCAGGAACATTCCGACCTGTATCTTCAAAGACAATCGGAGAGCATGAAATGCACTCTGAGACTATTGTCGTGAAAAAAAACTGCATTGAAAACCTGATACGTAACATAAACAAAACCATCATTCCCGTTGGAACGACAAGTATGAGAACCATCGAATCTATTTATTGGATCGGACTTATGCTTATTGAAGAAGGCATGGAAGAACGCGCGCTTCATCTCGAGCAATGGTTCCCGTACAAGGAAAGAACGAGTCTGCCATCTGCAGAAGAATCGCTCACAGCGATAATCAAATACCTGGAAATGCATAATATGAGTGAACTGCATGCAAGCACAGCCTTGATAATCGCGCCATCGTGCAAAATAAATATCACGAAAGCACTCATCACCAATTTCCATCAACCCAAAAGCACCTTATTATTATTGGTAGCAGCGCTCATCGGCGACAAATGGAAAGAAGCATATCAATACGCGCTCGACAATGGATTCAGATTTCTGAGCTACGGCGACAGCTGTTTTTTGAATTAACAATTAACTTCATAAATATATACCATAAATCGTAAACTGTTAATTGTCAATTGACAACCATTGCTGGTTCCGTAACAACAAGTCTGAACCCGACACCATGCACAGTGTTGATTTTCACATTCGGGTCTGCCTTAAGATATTTTCGCAGGCGAGCGATAAACACATCCATCGAACGTCCGATGAAATAGTCGCTGTTGCCCCAAATCATTTTCAGGACTTTCTTACGAGTGACGAGGTCATTTTTATTATCGTATAGCACTTTAAGCAAAGCAGCCTCTTTTCTCGTCAAAGGTTGTTCCTTACCATCAAGGACTAGCAGCATATTTTTAGCGTCAAAGACAAAACGGCCTATATTTATTTTGGCGTTACCCAAAGTGTATGAGAAAGGATCGTTTTTCTCCACTCTCCTCATCACCGCTTTGATTCTAAGCAGAAGTTCCTCATTACTAAAAGGCTTCGTCAGGTAATCGTCAACGCCATATTCAAAGTCTTTTAACATATTAAGAAACAATCCCTTTGAAACTAAAAATATTATAGGCATATCTGGATTCAACATCCTTATTTGTGCAGCGAGAGCGAAACCATCCATTCCGCTCATCTCAACGTCAAGAATACAAACATCTACATCATATTTCTTGAACAAGTCGAGACCTTCGATGCTCTTGCGACTCGCATAAACCTTATAATCAACAGCTTTAAGACTTTCACTTATTGTATTTCGCAAGTCAAGATCATCTTCGACCAACAAAACTGAAGTTTTATTAAGAGTTTTCATAATTTGCTTTTTTACAGATATAAACTAATAAAAGACAAAATTGTTTAACGCATTATTAAAAAAACTTCATTTATTTTTCACACTCACAAAATCACATATAAAAATTAAGGTGACTTCTATTGGAAATCACCTTATATAATTATTTATTTCTTGTATAGAGATACGCAGCGTAATCTCTCAACACTTTTTTTCTATCTTCAGGAATATCGACATCATTGAGGTACTGAAGAGAATTCTCGTAATATTCAGTCATAAGTCTTGTCACAATATTTCTGACATCATATTTTGCATAAAGACCCAGTATGGTTTCCATTTTTTTCTCATCGCGACCTTTTGGCATTTTAAAGAGTTGTCGCAATATTTTCTTATCTTCATCAGAAGCGAGTTCTAATGTTTTGAGATACAGATATGTTTTCTTATTATCGGCAATATCACCGCCAATCATCTTACCGAAAACATTCACATCGCCATAGCAGTCGAACATATCATCCTGAAGTTGGAAAGCGACACCTATATTAATACCGAAGTCATAGACAGCCTTTTGGTTCTTTGCGTCGGCACCAGCAACAATCGCTCCGATTTTAAGAACCGAGCCGAGAAGAACAGCAGTCTTCAAACGAATCATTTCAAGATAAGCATCTAAAGTCACATCTTCCTGAGTTTCAAAGTTCAAGTCGAATTGCTGACCTTCACATACTTCCAAAGCCACTTTACATAACTCAGCAAAAACGTCGTATGAATATTCCTTCTTCATTGCCAAAACATATTGGAAAGCCTTGATTAACATAGTGTCGCCTGAGAGTAAAGCGACATCTGAATTCCATTTATGATAAACTGTCTCCATTCCTCTACGCAAAGGAGCCTGGTCCATGATGTCGTCGTGAACCAAAGTAAAGTTATGGAAAATCTCCGTTGCGACAGCTGGAACCATACAATCCTCGACATTTCCCCCGAACATATCACAAGCGAGCAGACATAAAGTTGGACGCATTCTCTTTCCGCCTTGACGCAATATATATTCTATAGGAGCGTACAATTCTGGAGGTGTGCCTGTAAAATCTTGATTGTCTATATATTCATTTATTATTTTTTGTAATTTCTCAACTTCTAACATAGCGTTTTCTTTTTATTCAAATGGTTAAACGAATACAAAATTTAAAAGTTCAAAAATACGATTTTTAGCGCAAATAATCACAAAATATGGTGCGAAATTTGTAATATTTTCGCTAAAAATTAAAGAAATGAAAGCAATAAAATTAGTCATTCTCTGCATAAGCATATTTCTAAGTCATAACGTTAAGGCGCAACAGTCTTATTATTCAGAATACGATTCCACCATCGATAAATTAATTCCAAAAGCCAAGAAGAACAAACTTAATGAGAAGAAAACCGTTTTGCTTGCGTCGGCTTATCATCAAGCGAACGAAAAAGATCACAAAAGAATTATGGAACTCAAAGCTTCCGGACAGCCCGATATTTGGATAGAGATTTACTTCAGAATCAACAACATAAACACAAGACAAAATAAAATCAAAACTTTGCCAGATAACGTAAAAAAGTCAATAAACTTCATGGTTTTGAATTTAGATAATGAAATTAACAATTCCAAAGAGAAGGCAGAACTTTACATCTGCGCCAAAACAAATCAATTATTAAAGAACCCGACTTCAGAAAATCTTGCAGAAGCTTCCGTTCTTGCCAACACTCTTCAAAAGATAAATCCGCAAAACAACAAATTGGACGACATCAGGTTAAAACTTGTCATTTTACCATCCAAGAATATTCTATTCAGGATTGCAACTCCAAAAGACCTTCATCTTCCAGAAAATTTCGCACAACTCGCGTTAGATTTTAATGAAAACACGATTTACGGAATTCCTTTCGACATTATTCCAAAAGAAAACACCGACTACGATTTAATGATTCGCATAATGATTTTGGAGAAAAAAATTTCGCCTGAGCGTGTCGAGTCGATAACTTTTGAAGAAAAAAACGGCGAAAATGTAGCTAAAGTGACTGACAAAACAATGAGCAAAACAGTTAGCATTAATGGCAAAATAGAGTTTATTGACGTCAAAAAAGAGACAGTTTTAATTACTACGCCCTTTGATATAGGCACAAATTTCATCCATCAATATGCAGAAATCAGCGGCAGCAAAGAAGCATGCTCTGAAAAAACATTAGAACTTCTAACTTCTCTACCTATTGATTTCCCGAGCAATGAAGCTCTTTTAAAAGACGTAGCAAGAAAATTAAATAGCATCATAAAAAGTCATTATCAGAAAAAATAAAAAAAAATTAAAAAAATATTTGTCAGATTAAAAAAAGTTGTATCTTTGCACTCGCAAAACAGCGATTGCCGGCGTAGCTCAGCGGTAGAGCACGTGATTTGTAATCTCGGGGTCGGGGGTCCAAATCCCTCCGCCGGCTCAAAAGAGAAGAGGACAGAACAAGTCCTCTTTTTTCATTTCAGTTTCCATAAAAAAATTGTCCACGAAAGAAAGTTCCGTGGACAATTTAGATTTACCAGTTAAGTATTTTCTTAAAGTCGTAATCTTCCGGATTTGGCACGAATTTTTTAGCTGCTTCATAATCATCAGGTGTGATATATTGCAAGCAATCGCGGAATACGAGTTTAGCTTTTTCGCCGTTCATATTAACAAGACGAGGTTTCACCTTACCGTTTTCATCTTCTACATCTTTGAGATACAATGGTTTAACTTCACCTTTATTATCAGCTGTAACCATAGCGCCAGAAACGCCATCGTCGAACAATTTCTTCACGCCATAGCCCAAAATGCTGCAATAGAACAAATCGAAAGCACCTGGATCGACGCAGCGTACTTCATAACCTATTTCTACAGGACGGCTCTTGATAGAAAGTCCGATTTCCTTGATACGTTGTTGTAACAATGTATTGAAGATGTGAGCCTTACTTACGTTACCAAGTTCTGGATGGCCATGGTCGTCGTATGTAAAGTTAACGCCTGAATTTTCAATTTCTTGGTCAGTCATAAAATGGAACACGCCTTCGCTGATTATAGCCACGCCATAATTAATACCCAACATTTTACGTTTTATCATTGCACTGATGACGAGTTTCATAATATTGTCGAAAGTGACTTCTGTGTTGTAGAACATTTCAGGGATGATAATCATAGGATAGTGACAAGCAGCACCCATACCGAATGCGAGGTGACCTGCTTCGCGACCCATCGCTGAAACGACGAACCAGTTACCGCTAGTACGTGCATCTTCATAAACTGTCTGAGAGATTCTCACGCCAGCCTCTTTTGCCGAGTAATATCCGAAAGTAGGAGTTCCTTCAGGAAGAGGAAGGTCATTGTCGATAGTTTTTGGCACATGAATATTTTGAATCTTAACATTATTGGCTGCCAAGAACTTAGAGATACGGTTTGCAGTAGATGCAGTATCGTCACCACCAATAGTAACCAAAAGTCTCACATCATTTTTAACAAAGAAATCTGTATTAAACTCTTCATCTTTTGGTTTATAACGACTCATTTGCAACGCAGAGCCTCCCATTCTGAGAATCTGATCTGCATATAAGAAATCCATATCAATGAATTTAGGATTTTCTTTGAAAAGATTCTTATAACCTTCATGGAGACCGATAACGCGATAACCGTCTTTCAAGAATGTTTTAGCCACTGTACTGATTACTGTATTGATACCAGGAGCAGGACCGCCTCCGGCAAGAATAACTATTGATGGATTCATAAGTAAAAATATTTTGTTAATTAAATTAGTATGCAAAGATAAATTAATCTCTGAAAACACGAAGAAAAAAACGTCAAAAAAAACTATTGATTTTAGCATAATAATTTGTAACTTTGTCGTTAAATTGTTATCGTACAATTTTATCGAAAATTGATATTGAAATTTAGGTATGTATAGTTTTATTTACGGCAAGGTTTCGGAAAAGAATCCTGCATATATAGTAATTGACAATCAAGGAATTGGATACTTAATTAATATTACATTAAACACATTTGCAGCCATTGGCGAGCAGACTGAAGTCAAGTTATACGTTCACCTTGCCATTCGTGAAGACGCGCACGTCTTGTACGGTTTTTACACCGAAGAAGAACGCTCATTGTTTTTGATGCTGATAACAGTGTCGGGAGTGGGATGCAACACCGCACGACTTATATTGTCATCGCTGACAGTGAAAGAGACAATCGATGCCATTTCAAGCAACAACATTAAAGCAATACAAAGCGTAAAAGGAATAGGCAGTAAGACTGCACAAAGAATCATCGTTGACCTTCACGACAAAGTATCAAAACTTAACATTTCTGATGGAGAAAAAACTCCTTTAGGATGCAATACATTAAAAGAAGAAGCGTTATCTGCTTTGATGGTATTAGGCTTCAACAGGACAAGTATCGAAAAGATTTTGGACAAACTCATCTCGCAGATGGAGAATCCAAGTGTAGAACAACTGATAAAAGAAGCTCTAAGATTACTGTAAGTCATTGTTATTCAATTATGAGAAAATTATTTTTAGTAAATACCAAACATCTTTTAACGCTTATATTGCTATTAAGCGTAACGTTGCCGTTTCAAAACTTAAAGGCACAAAGTTCTGACACATTGCAACTCATCTACCCTATTCCACAAGATGACGGCAACCCTCTCAACCAAGAGAAAAACCAGTCGGGATTTTATCTGAAAGAACCTGACAATATCACCCGTGAAATCATATATGACCCAGTAACAGGTCAATATACTTTTTACAGCAAAATCGGCGACTTCATGTATCGTGATCCTCAGTCGATGAGTCAGGATTTGTATATTAAGTATCAGAATAACAAGTCTATAAGCGAATATTGGAAAGAACGTCGCGAGAGTGTAGCGACAAGTGCAGAAAGCGGCAACCAGCTAATTCCTACGATTTATGTAGGAGGAAAAGCATTCGATAAGATTTTCGGAAGTAATACAATTGACATAAAACTCCAAGGTTCTGCAGATGTTACATTCGGTATCAAAAGTCAATACCGCGATGATCCGTCAAAACCAAGCAAACTTCAGAGACAAACCAACTTTTACTTCGACGAATCGATTCAGATGAGCGCGGCTGCAAAAATAGGTGACAAAATCGAATTCAAACTCAACTATAACACTGAGACTCAATTCACTTTCGACAAGAAACTCACTTTGAAATACGAAGGCGACGAAGACGACATTATCCAACTCATCGAAGCTGGTAACGTCAGTATGCCGCTCAGAAGTTCATTGATTACCGGAACTCAATCGTTATTCGGTATCAAAACAAAACTTCAATTCGGTAAAACCACCATCACATCCGTCATTTCATATCAAGAAAGTGAAACACAGAATATTACAGTCAGTGGCGGCGCACTTACCAACGAATATGAAATAGAATGTCTTGACTACGAAGAAAACAGGCACTTCTTCCTCAGCCAGTATTTCAGAGACAATTACGAGCGCGCTTTGCAAAACCTGCCTTTAGTAACTTCAGACATCAACATCAACAAAATCGAAGTCTGGGTAACCAACACAACCTCTAATTACGAAAACTGCCGTAACATCATAGCATTCACCGACTTAGGTGAGGGCAAAGAAGAATGGATTTACAACAACAGCAAAGTATATCCAGCAGGAATAGCAGGCGCACAATATCCTGACGATACCGTCAACAGCTTGTTATACAACATGGATTACAATTCACTGAGATCATTGAATACAGTGACATCATATTTAACATCACAAGGATATACTTCAGGGAAAGACTTCGAAAAATTACAGAAAGCCAGGAAGTTAAGTCCTTCAGAATATGTTCTTAACAGCAAGTTAGGTTTCATCACCTTGAATGTAAATTTAAACGCTAACCAAACACTTGCAGTCGCTTATCAATACACTGTCATCGGTCAGGACAAGGTTTATCAGGTCGGTGAATTTTCAGACCAAAGCATTTCAGACCCTAATTTATTGGTTACTAAGTTATTGAAAAGTACAACAATCAATACCAAGATGCCTATGTGGGATCTTATGATGAAGAATGTTTATAACATAAGAGCCTACCAGATTAGTCCTAACGATTTCGTCATGAACATTTTATATATCGGCAACGAAAACGGAGTCTCTACAGGATATTTTGCAGACGCAGAAGGCGACCTCAAAGGCAAATCATTGATTCACTTGATGAATGTCGATAACTTAAACTCACAGCAAAATCCTATCGAAGGCGGCGACGGACTTTTCGACTTCATCAACGGCGCGACCACAAACGGAGGAACCATCAATACTGCGACAGGACGAATCTATTTCCCTGTGCTTGAACCTTTTGGAAGTCACATCAGAGAGATATTCAAGGACAATGAAGTTTTAGCCGACAAATACGCTTTCGACTCGTTATATACGCTTACCAAAACATCAGCAGAACAATACACAGAGAAAAACAAATTCCGTCTTGAAGGTCACTACACATCATCTTCGGGTAGCGAAATCAATTTGAACGCGCTCAACGTAACGCCTGGTTCTGTGACAGTTACGGCAGGAGGTGCGCCATTAGTCGAAAATGTTGACTATACCGTAGATTACACATTAGGACGTGTCACCATTTTGAATGAAGCGTTGCTCAACTCAGGCGCGAATATCAATATCTCATTGGAAAACAACACTGCGATGTCAACCATGAGAAAGAATTTCATGGGAGCCAGAGTTGAACACGAGATAAATCCTGACTTCCTCATCGGAGGAACCATCTTGCATCTTAGCGAAAGAGCATATACGACAAAAGTCAATTATAACGACGAGCCTCTTTCGAATACAATATACGGATTTGATATTAACTATCAGACCGAATCTCAGTTATTAACCGACCTTATCGACAAGTTGCCGCTCATCGAAACCAATCAGAAGTCGAGAATCTCGGTATATGGCGAATTCGCTCAGTTCATCCAAGGAATAAACAAAGATAACGGTCAAACCGGAAGTTCATACATCGACGACTTCGAAGGAGCAAAATCTACAATAGACCTTCGCTTATGGTCAACATGGCATCTCGCAAGTACGCCTCAGTACCAACACGAACTTTTCCCAGAAGCGTTCTCGACAATGGGACTAGATTATGGCAAAAACCGTTCAAAATTAGCATGGTACACCATCGACCAGACAGTATTCTACGAGCGTAGAAGCAACGATTTGCCTCCAAATGTAACAAACGACGAATTATCAGACCACAGAGTAAGACAAGTTCTTGAGACAGAAATATTCCCTAACAGAGACATTCAAGCAGGCGTCTCTACCAACGTTTCCGTCTTGAACCTCGCATACTACCCAGGCATGAGAGGTCCGTATAACTATGATACTGAAAACATTAACACAGATGGTACATTCTCTAACCCAGAAGACAGATGGGGCGGTATTATGAGAGCCATCGAATCGTCAGACTTCAATGCCACCAACGTGGAATACATCGAGTTCTGGATGATGGACCCATTCTTCGAAGGCCAAGACCAAACAAATGTCGGTAAGTTATATTTTAACTTGGGTGATATCTCAGAAGACATCTTGCGCGACGGAAGAAAATCATACGAAAACGGATTGCCAACAACAGCAGATGTCATCAACGTTGATACAACAACTTGGGGACGTGTTCCTTCGTTACAAGCTTTGGTTGACGCTTTCGACTCAAATCCAGAGTCAAGACAATATCAAGACATCGGTTACGATGGTCTGTCGAATGATGATGAAAAGACATTTTTCAGCAATTTCCTGAGCATCATGCAAAGTAAATTATCGTCAGAAGCTTTCCAGAACATCTCCAACGACCCATCATCCGATGATTATCACTACTTTAGAGGTACAGACTACGATGAAGATCCTACATACAGCAGCATTCTTGAACGTTATAAAAAATACAACGGAAGTGAAGGCAACTCACCTTCTGAAACTCAATTCAATGAAGACTATACGACAAGTTACACTTCGCTTCCTAATATTGAAGACATAAACAACGACAATACTTTAAGCGAGTCTGAGAACTATTATCAATATGTTATCGACCTTGATCCCAACAAGATGCTTCAGTCAGGTCAAAACAGAATTTCCGACATCAGAACTACAACAGTCACAACCGTTAACGGTGAAAACAAGGAAATCAAATGGTATCAGTTCCGCATCCCGATTAGAGAACCGGACAAGATTATCGGTAACATAGAAGGTTTCTCCTCTATCCGTTTTATGAGAATCTTTATGAAAGGATTTAAGAGCGACATCGTGCTTCGTTTCGCGACCTTAGACCTTGTAAGAGGCGAATGGAGAACATACGCTCAAGCGATACAAGCACCTGGAGAATATATGCCAGGCGACCAGACAAACCACACACTTTTCGAACAATCTGCTGTCAACTTGGAAGAAAACAGCAGCCGTATGCCTGTCCCTTACGTTATACCTCCTGGAATATATCAGGAAGTATATAGAGGAGCAGTATCTACGGTACGTCAAAACGAGCAAGCATTACAACTTTCTGTCGAGAACCTCGTTGACGGTGATGCAAGAGCCGTCTATAAATCAACAAGTTTCGACTTCAGATATTATAAGAAACTAAAAATGTTCATCCACGCGGAACAAATGTTTGAGCATGATGATATGGAAGATGGCGACCTTACCGTGTTCTTACGATTCGGTTCCGACTTGACAGACAACTACTACGAATACGAAGTGCCACTTAAATTTACAGATTGGTATACCGCATCAACTAACGACACAGAAATTTGGCCCGAAGAAAATAATATTGAAATCGACTTCGATGAACTTGTCAATGTCAAGAACAACAGAAATAGATCATTGGGGTCCAACAACATACAGGCAAACAGAGTTTATACAGAATATGACGGCAAAAACAAGATAAAAGTCTTGGGTAACCCGACCATCAGCGAAGTCAGAAGCATGATGATTGGTATCAGAAATCCAATAAAAGGCAACGAAGTTGGAGTTGACAAGAGTGCCATCGTATGGATTAACGAATTAAGACTCACCGATTTAAACAACAGCGGCGGATGGGCTGCAACAGGACGTATCGAAGCTACATTAGCAGACTTGGGTCGTGTGTCGGCATCAGGTTCTTATAACTCAGCAGGTTACGGAGCTTTAGAGACTAAAGCCACTGAGTCTAATATGGAATCGAATAGTTACTATAACGTTTCGACAGACATCGACCTTGGCAAGTTCATGGCACCACAGAAGACAGGTATCACCATTCCTATACACTACGACCATAACCAAACAAGCATAACACCTGAGTATAACCCATTTGACCCGGATGTTAAATTCAAGAGCGCGCTTGAGATAATAGAAGACCAGGCAGGAAAAGACTCTCTCAAGAATGCTTCAAGAGATGTTGTAAAACAAACCAATTTCAATATCACCAACTTGAGAAAGAACCGCGTCAGCGGCAGCAGCAAGAAACCTCACTTCTGGGACATCGAGAACTTCAACGCGACATACGCATATACTAAACAAGAACAAAAAAGCAGCGACATCGAATATGCCATCGACAAGACATATAGAGGCGGTCTTGGCTACACATATTCAACGAATGCAAAACCAGTTCAACCATTTGCAAAAGCAAAATGGGCTGCCCCTAAGTATATGCAAATCATTAAAGACTTTAACTTCTACTATAAACCTAAGAGTTTCTCATTCTCAACAGAAATGTTCAGACAATATCAAGAACAGAAACTCAGGAACAAGAGCACCGGCGACATCATTATAAGACCGACCTTCGCCAAGAGTTGGGATTGGAATCGTACTTACGATTTCCGTTATGACATCTCTAAAGGCTTGAACTTCACATACAACGCAAGTGCAAACGCTTATATCTTCGAACCTGCAGGCAATCCGGAAAGAGAAACCGCCGAATGGGGCGCAAACAGAGACACCATCAAAGACGAAATCTTTGGCTTAGGTTCAATGTCGAGATTCAACCAGACTTCAAAACTCACATACACCATACCAATCAACAAATTGCCACTGTTAGACTGGGTCACATCGAGTACAAGTTACACAGGAACATACCGTTGGACAGCATCGTCGCGTTCAACACAAAGCGTCATGGGTAATTTAAGCGAGAACGAATCATCGTTCCAAATCAATGGCAATGCCGACTTTTCTAAATTATATAATAAGGTGCCATATTTTAAAGAAATCACGACACCTAAACGTAGCAGCAGAAGCAACGCGCGTCAACCTAAGAAAGAAGAAGTCGCTGTCGATACAACAGGCAGCGAACCAAAGAAAAATTACGCTAAGATTGTCGGTGACAATGTCGTAAGAGTTCTTCTCAGTGTCAAGAAAGCATCGTTCACATTGTCACAAAGCAGCGGTATCTCATTGCCAGGCTACGTTTACGAACCTGATTATTTGGGTATCAATGCGATGACAGGAGCTCCTGGCTGGGGATTCGTATTCGGAAAAGGAGATAATATCCTGGAAAATTCCATTGCAAACAATTGGATAACAACCGACACTACCTTCAACCAAGCTTATTCCGAGAGATTCAACGAGACATATAACTACAAGATAGTTATCGAGCCTTTCCAAGATCTCAAAATTGACATCTCTGGAAACAGAAGTTATGTAGAGAATTTCTCTCAATATTTCAGAGCCGACGCAAGCGGAGTTTTCAACTACTACACTCCTACGAACGGAGGTAACTTCAATATCTCTCATCTAATGGTATCGACTTCATTCAAAAACGGCGACTTGCTATTTGAAAATATGTTAGATTATCGTCAAGATATTGCGATGCGACTTGCTAACGAAAATCAGACTTGGAACGACATTGGCTCACCGATGGTTTATGACTCTATCGGCAACGGAATGTTCCCGTTAGGTTACGGAGCATCATCACAAGAAGTTCTTATCTACTCATTCTTAGCAGCTTATTCAGGACAAGATGCAAACAATGTCGAGTTAAGTCTCTTCAAAAAAATCGCAATGCCAAACTGGTCGATTAACTTTACCGGTCTTACCAAAATAGCAGCCTTGAAGAAGATTTTCAAGACTATAAACATCACACATTCATACAGATCCAATTATTCAGTCTCTTCATGGACAACAAACCTCAACTACAATGAAGATAATCAAATGTTATTGTATGAAGGTACAAACTTGAGAGTTCCTGAATATGACATGTCGCAGATTGTTGTTTCAGAACAATATTCACCATTAATTGGTCTCAAACTTACGTTCAACAACAGTTTGTCGCCAACATTAGACTTTAAGAAAAGCAGAACCGTGACAATAAGTTTCATAAACAACCAACTTACGGAGGCTGAAGGACAGGAAATAGTTATCGGTTGCGGATACACATTCAGAGACTTAGGATTAGTATTCTCAACAGGCAACGGCAGTTCTCGTAATTCAAACGATTTAACTATGAAGTTAGACTTAGGTTTCAGAAAGGACAAGACAATCCTGAGAAGTATCGACGAAAACTACAGTCAGATTTCAGCAGGTCAGAATAAGGTCAACATTTATTTGACAGCAGATTATGATTTCAGCAACAGATTAGGAATGCAAGCGTTTTTCAGACACGACATGACAGATCCTTTCATCGCTAATTCATTCAAGACAAGCAACACATTTGCAGGCATTACGCTTAGATTTAGCTTGACGCAATAAAAATTTTAAGATAAGTAGTAATCATAAGAATAAAAATTGTATTTTTGACGAGTTAAAAAAGTATTTATTAATTTTTAAAAATAAAGCAAAATGAACATCCCAGCAGAATTAAAGTATTCAAAAGATCACGAATGGATTCGTTTAGAAGGTGAAACAGCTTACGTAGGCATCACAGATTTCGCACAACATGAATTAGGCGACATCGTTTTTGTTGACATCGACACAGTTGACGAAACACTCGAAGCTGAAGAAACATTCGGTACAATTGAAGCTGTTAAAACATCATCAGAATTATTAATGCCAGTAGCAGGTACAGTTGTTGAATTCAACGAAGCTCTCGCTGACGCTCCTGAAACAGTAAACTCCGATCCATACGGAGAAGGTTGGATTATCAAATTAGAAGGCGTTAATGCAGCTGACCTCGATAACTTGTTATCAGCAGAAGCATACAAAGAATTAATCGGCTAATATTAGCTAGTTTTGAAACGACTGTCGGAAGATTTTTATCCAAGTCTGATACTTGCCATTTTCATAATGGTAATTATGGGACTTCCAGGAAAGTGTTTTCCGATAGTCGTTTGTTTTTGGGATTGGTTAAGCCCAGATAAAATAGTACACTGCATCTTGTTCGGGATGCTCTCCTTTGCAATGTTATGGGGCTACAGAAAAAAAATCCTGTCCGATAAAAATACCCTTCTGAAAAAAGCATTCCTGTTAACATTAATAATCTCCATTTCCTACGGAGGACTGACAGAATTATTGCAAAAATACGTTTTCATCAATAGATTTGGAAGCGTTTTCGATTTCCTTGCCGACGCAATAGGTTGTGTTTTAGGAATTATCGTTTTCTATTTTATTTACCGAAAAAAAAATTAAAAAAAAGTAAAAACATAGAACAACATCCAAGGAAATTTATTACCTTTGTGGCGAAAAATAATTCTTGAGTTTTAATTTGAAAAAGAAATAAAGATGGAAATTAAAAAATCACCAAAAGCAGATCTTGAAAGCAAAAAATTGACTTTTACATTGATAGGTCTGGTTCTGACATTATTCGTTGTCTGGCAAGTGTTTGAATACAAAAGCTATGACAAGAAGACAATAGACGGTTTGCAAACAACTGTTGAGGTCATTGAAGAAGAAATGGTTGAAATCACAAAACAAGAACAACCAAAAGTACAACCTCCTCAACCTAAACCACAAGTAACTCAAATCCAAGTTGTTGAAGATGATGTCGAAGTTGAAGACGAAATCGACATCAATGCTGAAGTTGACCAAGACGAAATAATTGAAGAGTACGAGTTCACTCCTCCAGAGATTGAAGAAGAAGAAATCGTTGAAGCTGAAGTCTTTAAAGTTGTAGAAGAAATGCCTGAATTCCCAGGCGGTCCTGCTAAAATGATGGAATACATTCAAAAGAATTTGGAATATCCTATAATGGCTCGTGAATCAGACATCCAAGGTAGAGTATTCGTCACATTCGTTGTTGAACCAGACGGCTCAATTTCAAACACAGCAGTTCTACGTGGTATTGGTGGTGGTTGCGACGAAGCAGCTCTAACAGTTGTCCAAAACATGCCAAAATGGAAACCTGGTAAACAACGTGGTAGCGCAGTTAGAGTTAGTTACACAGTGCCTATCATCTTCAAATTGCAATAGTTAATCTTTATTTTGAATATTAAAAAAAAACTGCTTTCGGGCAGTTTTTTTTGTTTGTGATGACTCGTAATTGATATCGATTACTTTAAGGGAACTTCTATAAATTCCCCGTTAAAATAAACATTGACAATCATGTTAAAAACTTTTGCGTGCTTTATGTTTTTATTTGGAATCTTTTTATCTTTCTCTCAATCACATAGCTCGCCATGCTCTTTCGAGAAAAAACAATAATCTTCTCAAAGATAAAATCATAAATTACATGCAAAGCAATCTATAGAAATCCCCTTAAATAATTATTGATTCAACAAGAATCATTTGCAAAAAAATCGTAAATTTGCAGACATGAGCAATAGTAATGACAAGAAGAAATATGCCCTGCGTTTCGGCAACAAAGACCTGCCAGCGTTCCTTGTAACTAAAGAAAATATCAGAAGACTTATTTTCTTTACTACGGTATACTCATTAGTATTTATCAATATCTTCCGACCTTTCAACTCAGAAACCTGGATTCCAGGAATCAATACGTTCAATTATTTCATCTATTCTTCACTCATGGTCCTTGTCGGACTAATGCTCATCTCAATCAGTCGAATAATAATGTATTTTTTCGTAAAGAAAATATCAATCGGCTACTTGGAATATCTCATCTGGATATTAGCAGAAATCACAATACTTGCGTGTTTCTATGTCTTCATAGCCCACAAAGTCGGCTTTATCAGCAATTTCCTAGTAGAAAATCCGACACTGACATACTGGGAAGCAATCTTCGAAATATTGAGAAAGGCGATAGCTAATATCATCTGGATGCTGCTCATCCCATACGTGGTTTCATTCTTATACCTTTACAACGAACATCTGATACGAACCGTCATCAAAGAAAAAGACGAGGAAATTACAAGAGAAAAAGAGAAATATGCAGCATTAGAAAATGAGATTGAACAAATTATGGAGAGCAGAGAAAACCAAAGTTATGTCATTCAATTCAAAGACGAAAGAAACGAAGTACGATTCTCTTTGGCTTCAGAAAAAATCATTTACATAGAATCGTCAGACAATTATTGTTCTATAAGATATATCAATAATGATGGCATACAAAGTTTTCTTCTGAGGAACTCATTAAAAAAACTTTCTGAAGAACTGAAAGATACGCCTATCCAACGCTGCCACCGTTCATATATGATAAATTTCGAGCACGTGACTTCGCTGAGAAAAGACAATAATGAAATCAGCCTCGAATTTGATGTCAAAGGTGTTCAAGATATACCAATTTCGAAATCATACAACGACAAAATAATGGAATTATTTGTTAAGTTCTCAAAACAAAAATAACTCCATAACTATGAAAGCGATACGTCATATATTTTTTGTTTTGATTTTATTTGGCGGATTAAACGCTTTTTCGCAATTGAATCATAAACATTTTATCACGATGGGTCGCATCGAATTGTCTGAAGAAAATTACCTTGATGCGATTCATAATTTTAATATGGCTATTATCGCAAAACCCAATGATTTTGAAGGCTATTTTCTAAGAGGAATTGCAAAATACAGTCTCAACGACTTCACCGGTGCTGTCAACGACTTTGCAAAAACTCTCGAACTACACCCTCTTTATGTCCGCGCATATCATTACAAAGGAGTGTCAAACGACAGACTTGGAAATTATGCTGACGCAGAGAAAGATTACAACGAAGCCATAAAACTCGACCCTTACGACCCTGATTTACACATAGCCTTAGGTTCTACCAAACTGCATCTCAATGAATTTGAAGACGCTATCGCAAGTTTCGACACTGCCATAATAATAAATCCGAGCAACGCAAATGCATATATCAACAGAGGTGTCGCTAAAAGATTCCTCAACAGATTAGACGAAGCCGTAGAAGACCTTAACAAAGCGGTTCATTACGATTTCTTCAATATTGAGGCTTTGGTTAGAAGAGGCATCATTCAGATGGAACGCGAACACTACAGCGATGCTCTGCTCGATTTTAACAATGCCTTAAAAATGGATAACGAAAATCCTATAATTTATTTTAACAGAGGCACTGTACATCTTAATATTGGAGATACAATTGCTGCATTAAAAGATTATGAAAAAGTGAATAATCTTGACGAGCGTAATGCTTTGACATATTTCAATAGAGCGATTATTTACGCTCAACTTGAAGAGAATGACATCGCTCTTGCTCTTTTCGACAAAGTCACAGAAATAAATCCTGAGAACATCTACGGATATTTTAACAGAGGAATCTTGTTTTATAAGATGGGAGAACTTGACAATGCAGAAGACGACTTCACTAAGGTTTTAGAACTGTTTCCCGATTTTATCGATGCGTGGGTGAACAGGTCGGTGATTCGATATGAAAAAGGCGATATTGAAGGAGCAGAATCCGACAGATATAAATCAAAAGAAATTATAAATCTTATAAGCGAAAACGATAAAAACATCGATTCTCTGTATAATGTTTATTCAAATTCTATAGATTACGACAAAATCATAGCCTTCGATTCCGACTTCACAAACGGCGACAGAGGCGGTAAATTAGCTCAATTCTCATCGGTTGACATAAAACCTTTCGGTAATTTCATCGTCAGTCTCGTCGAATTCAATGCCAAGGACAAGAAAAGCAAAAACAAACGGTATTTCGTAGATGCAACATTAAGTTATATCAATGAAAACAAGGAACTTAACGGATTAAATATCGTTTATAAACAAGAAGATTTCTTCAACGAAAATTATCAGTCGCTTATCAATGATTCCATAATCGAGACTATTAGCGATAATAATCTGAGGACATTCTTGGAAGGTATTTCAAACTACGAAATTCATAATTATCAACATGCTGAAAACAGTTTCAAATCGCTAACAAAGGACAATGTATTCGAGACATATTCGGTAATCAACATTTCTTCAATCCAAAAAGACAAAGCGGAGTTGGTATTAGCAAACCAGAATTATAATGACGCGATTAATATCAATCAGAAAAAGAAAAATGAAAAGATTGTAAATCAACAAAAACCTGATTATAGTCAAGCACTTAAAACACTTACTGAATTCGTTGAGAAGAACGGCAGCAATGCTTTTGTATGGTACAATCTTGGCAATATTCATCTTCAGATGCAGGAATTTCAGAAAGCCATCGATGACTATACTCAAGCCATCAATTATGAAAAGAATTTAGCAGAAGCCTATTACAACAGAGGTCTGACTTTATTGTATCTAGGAGAAAAAGAATTGGCGATCAGCGATTTAAGTAAAGCTGGAGAACTCGGAATAAAAGAATCTTACGCTGTTATAAAAAGATTCGGAGATAATTAATTTTTTATTATTTTTATAAAGTCAAAAAAAAAGAAATTATGAAAAGAAAAAAATTATTCATATTGTTAGTTATCATTGCGTTATGCGTTGTAGCTCTAATCATTTGGATAATAAACAAACCTAAGGAATACAAACCAGAAATCATTGAACCAGAAGTCTTTGAAGATGAGACTTTTGACAGCGACCTTCTTATAGGATTATGGAAATCTGGCACTGTTTTTTACAGATATAACGCTGACGGAAGCGGAATTACTTGGGACACTGCCGACGATGTTATGGAATCGGAAGGAAGCAAATTCACATGGGAAATCAACAAAAAACAACTGTTCCATTATCACAGAATGGAAATCAGCAATGCCATCATTCCAAAGACATACAACATCAATAACTTAGACCTTGTAAACCTCGATTATTCAGACGATTATAATGTAAAAAGCAGTTTCGTCAAGGTTGAATGATTACTTAATCATTTTGATTATCTCAGGTGTTACATTTTTGAATTGCGGCATTGTCATACCAATTGAAGCATTGATATAAGTCGGGTCGCAAACATAATATCTCTTGCCAGCATACAAGAATCTGTCGCCTGAGATATTCACGTCATTACCGAAACAGACTGCTGTTGCAAGATGTCCTTCGTATTGCAAACCAACGACTTCAGCATCTGTATATTCTGTAACGAGCCATGCGAACAAAGCCGAGCGATCTTCGCAATCGCTGTAAGGATACGCGATAACTTCTTCTGGATAGAAATATTTTTCATAACCAAACTGCTGCTCATCAGTCTTATAATCAAATGCAGTTTGAACAAAATTCAACATAATATCAATAAATTGTATTGGCGAATATTGCTGTTTCAATTCATCAAGTTTGGCATCGAAAACCTGCTGAGCCTCAATGGAAATCGGTGATGCGAAATAAATCGGGAAAACTGTCATCGGCACATCATTGAGGTAAGCGATATGCGCGCTATTGTACGGAAGTTCTATAGTAGAATTTATCTTTTTGAAATTCAATTCTCTTTTCGAATCGCAGACACCCATATTTAGAGTACTATTAAAATCCAAACCTATCTGTTTCAAGTCTTTATCTTGTTCATTATAATCGTATGTATAAATGCTTTCCTTAGGATTTCCGCCTCCATACACTGTATAATATTTCAATTTATTTCCGTCAGGTTCACTGAAACGGAAGAAAGGATAAGAATACACTTCTTTGCTATTATCGATAGCAGCCAACAGAATCAGTTTGTTAGAGTCTTTTCCTCTTGCAGTTTTAACTTTAAAGCCGCCTTCGTTACGAAGAATATAGAAATTAAACAAGACTCTATTATCGACATCAGGCATAATTTCTTCCGTCAAGGAACGAAGAATACAGAAATACCCCCAGTCATTGAGTCCCATTGTTTTAACATATTCATCTATTTGATTCCATAATGAAGATGTTTCTCCTGTAAGTTTTGCAAGTTCATTAAAATATTCAGAAACTGCTTTTTCATTGGTTCCCTTATGTTTGACACACAACTTGTTATCAAGATTAAAATCCAATTTCTTACCATAGAAATTTATCGATATTTCTTGTCCTGTAGTAACTACCTTATTAGAGGCAGAAGGAATTACGACGAGACTTTTTATCTCTTTAACGCCAGAATCTGTTACATATTTTCTGAGCACGTAATTGTCATTTCGAGGTACAATTACAAGTTCATCGCCATCGTTAATACTCTCAATATCAGAGACTTCAGGTGTTTCTTCTTGTTGTTTATAATTCAAATCAACGACCTCAGTTTCAGTAATCTCAGATTCTGGAGCCTTTGGCAAATCCTTTATTTTAGGCTTCGTCATTGAAAATTCCTGTTCTTTATAGTCCTCAAAAAGAGCCCATTCTTTCGCTATAAATTCAGCAAATTCTGCATTCTGCTTAGCTTTATATTCCTCATATTCATTTCTAACCTGTTGGATTTCAGTTTTATAATCCTGGTACATTTTATTTTTTTCATTTCTTACTGAATCCAGATACTTTTCATATTCGTCGATTTGAGCTGATAATGAGACTGTTATCAATGATAATGCTAATAGTAGAAAGGTTCTTTTCATAATGATAATTTTTTTTCAAAACTAAGAAAAAAAAACAATATAGAAAACTATATTGTCACTTTATTTAAAATATTTGTCAAGGCTGCTATTGCTATTCCGTAATTCGTTATCGGGATGTTCTGAGCTTTGGCTCGACGCACCCTCGACAGGACATGACGGCGTGTGAACATACATGCTCCACAATGAATTACAACATCATACTGACTTAAATCATCAGGGAAATCATTTCCTGAGACAATATCTATCTGCAAGTCATCTCCGAATTTCTTTCTCAACATTTTAGGCAGTTTCACTCTTCCGATGTCTTCATTCTGAGGGATGTGGGAACAAGCTTCAGCAATAAGAACTTTTCCGTTTTTAGGCAAATTCATGAGTGCGTCAGCACCTTCGCGAAAAGTGTCGATATCACCTTTATGGCGAGCCATCAGCACAGAAAATGACGTAAGTTTCGTTCCTTCAGGAGTCAAAGGCTGTACCTGCGCAAACACTTGAGAATCTGTTATTATCAACGATGGATGCGTACTCAAAGAATTCAGCATCTGAGGCAACTCTTCAGGAGCGCAACACAGGGCGAGTGCGTGTTTGTCGAGCAGATTTCTTAGAGTAACTACTTGAGGTTGAATCAGTCTTCCCTTAGGAGCTTGAACGTCTTGCGGCATAACGAGGACAACGACATCGCCTGCTTTGACAAGCGAATACGTTATATCATCAAGGTTGTCGTCCTTAACATAATTGGAAGCCATCTCTGCAAGGAGAGTGTCAATCCCGACATTTTCCTTTGCAGAGACAGCATAAATATCCTGTTGAATTATTTCTTTCCAAGAATATTGATTTTCAGCACATTTATCTTCGTCGCATTTTGTCATCACGAAAATCACTGGTATTTCTGCTTTTTTGAAGAAGTCGCGCCATTGCAATTCGTAGGAGGCGTCGTCAGGTTTTCCTGTCACGAGTATCAAAGCCATATCGACTTGTTGCGATGCGCGGCGAGTTCTTTCATTACGCATAGAACCCAATTCACCAATGTCGTCAAAACCGGCAGTATCGCCAATCACAGCCGCGCCTATTCCAGGCAATTCTATGTTTTTCCAAACGGTATCGGTTGTGGTTCCTGCAACATCAGATACTATTGATACATCTTGTTTTGCAAGAGCGTTCAACAATGTTGACTTTCCGACATTGCGTCTGCCGAAAATTCCGATATGATAACGGTTTGAACGTTGTGTTTCTTTCATAATGACAAATTCGAGTTTAGGTTAGAATCTAAAGTCTCTCTCTCCTCTATCAATAGCGTCAAGATATTTTGTTGCTGTTGCGCGAGCTTTTTCGTTAGGTACTGTTGCGAGCAGACGTTTTATCATCGCTTCAGCCTTTACTTTAACCTCTGGTGATGCATAGTCGTTCATATATTCTTTCAGTGTCAGCAATGCGTTAGGCAGGCAGCAGTTAGCGATCTGTCCGCTTTTGAGCAACGACATGAAGCGGTCGCCAGTACGACCTTCTCTGTAGCAAGCCGTGCAGAAGCTAGGTATATGGTCGAGGTCGAGGAGCCATCCTACCACTTCATCGAGTGTACGATGGTCGGCGACATCAAATTGTGCTGAGTTTTCGCTTTCATTTTCAGGTGTCACATAACCTCCGACACTTGTGCGCGAGCCTCCGCTAATTTGAGAAATGCCGAGTTCTAAGAGGCGAGCGCGGCTCTTCTCGCTTTCACGTGTCGATATAATCATACCTGTATAAGGAACTGCAATTCTGATTATTGCAACAATTCTATAAAAAATATCGTCTGGAACAGCGTTTTCAAAGTCGGCAGTATCGATATCGTCAGCCATACAAAGACGAGGCACGCTTATAGTATGAGGTCCGACACCGTATTTTGCTTCCAAGTGCTCTGCGTGCATAAGCAGACCTACAAAATCGTAACGATAAGTTTCCAATCCGAACAAAACGCCGATACCCACGTCATCGATACCGCCTTCCATAGCGCGGTCCATTGCTTCCGTATGATATGCGTAATTACTCTTTGGTCCTGTTGGATGCAAAGCCTCATAATTCTCTTTGTTATAAGTCTCTTGGAACAAGATGTAAGTGCCGATGCCGGCGTCGCGCAAACGGCGATAATTCTCAACTGTCGTTGCTGCGATATTGACATTTACACGTCTGATAGCACCATTTTTATGCTTTATGCTATAAATTGTCTTGATGCTTTCCAAAATATATTCAATAGGATTTTCGACCGGATGTTCGCCAGCTTCCAAAGCAAGACGTTTATGACCCATATCCTGCAAAGCAATGACTTCCTGCCTAATTTCCTCTTGAGAAAGCTTCTTACGACGTATATTCTTGTTTTTGAGATGATAAGGACAATATACACAACCATTTACGCAATAGTTAGAGAGGTAGAGAGGAGCGAACATCACGATTCTGTTTCCATAGAAACGATGTTTTATCTCGCGAGCAATTTCGTAAATCTGATTGATAACCTCCGCATCGTTACATTCAAGAAGAAGCGAGGCCTCTCTGTGAGTGATACCCTTGCATTCGCGGGCTTTTTGAAGAATAGAATTGATAAGTTCAATATTATTACAATTTTCGCGAGCATACGACATCGTCTCGCGAATCTCAGAATCGCTAATAAACTCTTCTGCTTTATTTGATACTATATTATAATTAGACATTGTTTATTATTTTTATTGTTGTTCTTTCTAATTTTTATAATCGCCACGATTATAATCTATATGATAACCAATGGTGTTAAGTCTGTCTTCCAGTTGCTGCATCTGTTGTGCCGACTCAGCTCCCGTACTTTTCTTATTATCGTAAATGGAATATTTCTTACGTTGTTCCAAAGGCGAGATGTTTGGCATTACTACGTTCGCGCCTGCAAGAATTGCTCTTTCCATTCCGTCAGGACATAAAGTCGCCAGTGCTGTTGTTGCAGGCAATAACACCTTCGGGAAACGCAGTCTTAACAATGAGAGCATCAATATGGTTTTATCGGCGCTTCCCGGATACTGATTCTCGAAAGGAGTGTAGGTTGCAGGCAAGAAAGGACCGATTCCAATCATCTGAGGTTGAAGGTCTTCCAAGAACTTAATATCTTCGTAAAGATGTTCGTCGGTCTGACCTGGACTTCCAATCATCATACCGCTACCCGTCTGAAATCCAAGTTGTTTTAATGTATAGAGGCAGTTTCGTCTGTTTTCAGAGCTCATCATCGATGGATGCAGTTGCGCATAATGCTCATCGTTACGTGTTTCGTGGCGCAGCAAGAAACGGTTGGCACCAGCTTCCTTGAATGCGGCGTAAGCTTCTGCGCTACGTTCACCAACAGACAAAGTAATTGCCTTGTCGGGATAAGCGGCACGTATCGATTTCACCACATCAACAACCCATTCATCGGTCTGACGTGGGTCTTCTCCGCCTTGCATAACAAAAGTATTGAAGCCAAGGTTGGCAGCCTCCTTGCAGCATCCCAAGATTTCCTCTTTGGTAAGACGATAACGCTGTGCATTCTTGTTCGATGCTCTTATTCCGCAATAATAACAGTTGTTGCGGCAATAGGAACTTATCTCGAGAAGAGCTCTCACGTACACGCCCTTACCATAATGAGCGACAGCCACTTCAGCAGCTTTAGAGCGAAGATATTCGCGTTCTTCGGCGTTAAGGGAAGAAAGTAAAATCATCCATTCGTCACGGCTCAACGCGTCGCCATGTACCAGACAATTTATAATATCATAGTTGTTTTTACTCATCGAATCTTTCAAAAGGAATTCACTTTTTCCACATTCTAATATCTAACTGCAAAGATACAAAATTAGACAGAAAAAAGTTGGTATAAAATGTTATTTTTTATCAGTTATTCATACATAAGAAATCGCCTTTTTATTATCTTTGCCATAAAATTACCATTATGAAATTCGTAGAAATCTTAAAGAAGTTTAACAATAAGTATATCATTGCGACTCTGATATTTGCAATCATAATAATATTCGTTGACCAATACAATATTTTCTTTCAGATAAAGAATTTTAAGAAACGTAATGCGGAGCAGAAGAAAGTCGAGTATTATGAAGAAGGCATCAAGAGCCAGCAGGAGATATTAGACAATCTTCACAGAGATTCCGCCCTGATGGAACGTATCGCGCGCGAAAAATACATGATGAAACGCGACAACGAAGTCATCTACATCATCAAAGAAGACAAAGAATAACAAGAATATTATAGACAGATTCTATACTTTTTATTGGAAAAATCATTAAAAAATTTTGATTCCGTCGCACAAGGTTCAAAGTTTTTATTATATTTGCGCGATTTTTTTCACACATACATCATGTAGGATTTTTAACATAGTACTCATTAAAGAAAGGGGGAAACCATGATAGAAACATTAGCAGTAGATAAACTGAAATGGCATCATATTACTGACCCGACGGAAGAGGATTTCGTTGAATTGAAGGAGAAATTTCATTTTCACCCCCTTGACATTGAGGACTGTAGGTCTGTGAACCAGCGTCCGAAGATAGACATCTATGACGACTATTATTTCCTTATCCTCCAATATCCTGATTTCGACAGACAAGATAAATTTATCTTTCCAAAAGAAGTGAAACTTTTCTGGGGCAAAGACTACATCATCACTTTAGAAAGAAAGGCTTGGCACGTAAGTCAGCTCTTCAATGAGTACAGCGAACGCGATTACGCGTCTTTATCAAAAGAACTCGCCACCTCCGACATTCTTCTCTATCGCATCATAGAAAAATTAATGAAAGAGTCACTCTATCTTCTGAAGAAAATCGGTTTCGAACTCGAGATGCTCAACAAGGAACTTTTCGGCAGCAAACAAGTACGAATCATCGAGAGAATATCCGTCACGAGAAAGAACATCATCACAATCAACACAATATTCAAACCACAGTTAAGAATGTTCCACAGTTTCGAATCCGGACAAATCAGAGGTTTCGGCGATGTTGAATTCATGGAAGACTACTGGGGAAATATTCTCGACTACTACCAAAAAGTATGGGACATGACGGAAGACCACGAAGACCTTATCGAAGGACTCTCGCTGACTTTCGATTCGATGCAGACCAACAAGACCAACGAGATTATGAAGATTCTCACCCTCTTGTCTTCAATAATTCTCCCGCTGACCTTTATCACCGGACTTTTCGGAATGAATGTCGTATTTCCTTTTATAACGACGACTAAAGTCGCTTTCTGGATAATAATAAGCGTAATGCTCTTGGTCAGTGCAGCTCTTATCTATTTCTTCAATCACCGACAATGGTGGAAGTAATTAATTGACAATTAACAATTTACAGTTAACAATTATAATGTATATAAAAAATGGAGGTTGGTAATTACCAACCTATTTTTTATATTCAATCATCACTTGTTAATTGTTAATTGTAAACTATTAGCTGAGACTGTCACTTCTTAATCGTTGTTGACACGACTTCGGCGCGTGCAAGAGCTTTATGGATGTGGTCGAGGACGTTTTCTTCGCCGACCATATCGACGATACCAGCTTGTTTTATCGCAGCATGAACGCTTGGATTAACACCAGACAAGATTATGATATGACCTTCATCCTGCGCCGATTGTATGAAGATTTCCAAGTTGTGAATACCAGTCGCATCGATGAAACTTACCTTTCTCATTCTGATGATTCGAATGGTATTTTCGGAACGTCGATGTGACAATTCTTCAAATTTATTTGCGATACCGAAGAAGAAAGGACCTTCAATTTCATAGACTTCCGTATGAGCAGGAATAAAAAGTTTCTCATCTTGCTCACCGTCGTGGTGAACATCCAATTCATCCTGAATGACGGAGATATTTGTACTTTCCATGACACGTTTCATAAACAAGATAACAGCCATGACAAGACCGATTTCAATAGCGATTGTCAAGTCGAAGATGACTGTAAGCAGCAATGTTGTGAAAAGCACAGCTATGTCGCTTCTTGACTGACGACACATTGAAGCGATTGTCTTCCAACCGCTCATGTTATAAGAAACCACGATAAGGACACCAGCGAGGCATGACATCGGAATGAGACCGACAAGACTGCCCAAGAATAACAATACCAACAACAAAACTACAGTGTGAACGATGCCTGCTATTGGAGTGCGTCCGCCGTTGTTGATGTTTGCCATTGTACGAGCAATAGCTCCTGTTGCAGGAATACCGCCGAAGAAAGGAACAACAACGTTAGCAATACCATTGCCTATAAGTTCAGTGTTAGAATTATGTCTGTCGCTGATAACACCGTCGGCAACCATAGCTGAAAGCAACGATTCTATTGCGCCCAACATAGCGATGGTAAATGCCGAAGGAAGAACGGCTTGTGCTGTAGAAAAGAAAGTCTCGCCTTCTGCCAAAGCTGGCATTCTGAACGAAGGAAGACCTGAAGGCAACTCATACAAATCGCCGATTGTCTTGATAGAATCTACGCCAGCGTATTTCTCCAAGAGCCATGTAACGACAGTCATCACTATGATTGCCAACAATGAACCTGGGATTTTCTTTGATATTTTTGGAGTAAAGACAATTATCAGGATGCTTAACACACCTATTAATAGTGCCCACCAATTGACATTTGATATATTTTGGAAGTAACAAGCCCATTTGTCGATGAAGTTAGCGGGGACATTTTCGATACCGAGACCAAAGAGGTCGTTCATTTGAGTGGAGAAGATTGTGATTGCGATACCGCCTGTAAAACCCACGATGATAGGATAAGGCATGAACTTGATGATGCTACCGAGTTTGAAGACGCCCATGAAAATCTGCATGATACCAGCCAAGACGGTCGCTATTGCAAGACCTGTCAATCCAAATTGCTGGATGATACCATAAATGATTACGATGAAAGCACCTGTAGGACCGCCGATCTGGACTTTAGAACCACCCAATGCAGAGATGATGAAACCTGCCATGATAGCTGTAACGAGACCTTCGGTAGGACCCACGCCAGAAGCGATACCGAAAGCGATGGCTAACGGAATTGCAACAATACCAACGATGACACCAGCCATCGCGTCTTTAGCGAACAAGTCCTTGTTGTAACCTTTTAAGGTAGAAAATAAGCGAGGCTTAAAATCAATGGAAAATTTACGGCTTTTCTTTGCCTTGTTGTTAACAGTATTTGTTTCTGCCATAACAAAAAAAACTTTGAATTATAATACTTTATGAATGTTTTTTATAAAAATTATGCTAAAAAATTAAAGTTGCAAAGATAGTAAAAAGTCGAAAGTCTAATGATGAAAGTCGAAAGATTTTTTAGTAGCAGCTTATCGCATACGCCGTAGAGGGGTTAGAGGTACCTAAGGAAATAAGGTTTTAGAGTGCCATATTCTTTGTATGGACGTGAATTGCTGCGTCCAAGTCCGTTATCAGTTGTACGTTGACATCAAAAAAAAGACGTACCAATTTTATCATTGATACGTCCTTACTCTTCAAATTTATTATTTATTCTGCAACTTCAAACGATTCGCAAACTACGTGATATTGAACTATAGGTTTTCCACCGTTTTGAGCGATTTTTTCACGATAAGCTTTAATCTGTTGCATCTGTGGATTTTCGTCTAGATTTTCTTTGAGATCGATGCCTGCTGCTTGTTGCTCTGTCTCGCAGATGTGTGTTCCTTCTTTAAGACCGCTTTCTTTAACTTCTTGTTCCCATTCGTTGAGATAAGCTTCGTCAATAGTCACTGTTATAGCGACTTTACCAGTGACTTTGTAAGTCTTGCCTGTTGTTTCTCTGTCGAAAGGTTCCATTCCTTCGCCGGTGAAAACTGTCACAAGTTGTTCTTTGCCAGGAGTTGAGAGGAAAAGTTTGCGTCCGCTATTGCTGCAGATGTGTTTCGCAACACCTTCTACAATAACTGTTTGATCTACTAAATCAGCTGCTTTTGTTGCGAATTCTTCTACACTGACCACATTTGTCTTGTCGCATGATGCCATAAACAAGGCTGCAAACAATAATAATAATAATTTCTTCATAGCTTTAGATTTTGTTTATGTGTTATTTGAAAAAAGGACGCAATCAACAATGCGCCCTTTATTTAAAATTATAACGTGGACAAGTCCAGTTGTCTGTTAACTGTTGTCTTTTATTACCAAGCGAATAATGGGAATTGAGACATCATTTCGTTTACTTTTTCTCTTACTGCTGTAAGTTTTGCAGCATTGTCGATGTTGCTGATAACGTCGTCAATCATTTCAACTATTGGTTCCATGTGTTCTTCTTTAAGACCACGTGTTGTGATAGCAGGAGTACCTATACGGAGACCTGATGTTTGGAATGGAGAACGGCTATCGAAAGGAACCATGTTCTTATTGACAGTGATGTCAGCTTGAACCAATGTATTTTCTACCATTCTACCTGTGATTTCAGGGAATTTAGAACGTAGGTCGATGAGCATGAGGTGGTTGTCTGTACCGCCTGAGATGATGTTATAACCTCTGTCGGTGAAAGCCTTAGCCATGACAGCGGCATTTTTCTTAACTTGGAGGATATATTCGAAGTATTCATCTGAGAGAGCTTCGCCGAAAGCTACAGCCTTACTTGCGATGACGTGTTCGAGTGGACCGCCTTGTACGCCAGGGAATACTGCGCTGTTGAGGAGAGCCGACATCATCTTCACTTCGCCCTTAGGTGTTGTCAAACCCCATGGGTTTTCAAAGTCGTCACGCATCAAGATCATACCGCCGCGTGGACCACGGAGTGTCTTGTGTGTTGTTGTTGTGATAATGTGACAGTAATCCAATGGGTCATTGAGGATACCGCGTGCGATAAGACCTGAAGGGTGTGAAACGTCAGCCATCAAGATAGCACCGACTTTGTCAGCTATTTCGCGCATACGTTTGTAATCCCAATCACGTGAATATGCAGAAGCACCAGCGATGATGAGTTTAGGTTTTTTCTCAAGTGCTACTTTTTCCATATTGTCGTAATCGACGCGACCTGTTTCTGGACTTACTTGGTAAGCTACTGGGTTATATAGGATACCTGATGAGTTAACAGGTGAACCATGTGAAAGGTGACCGCCGTGTGCAAGGTCGAGACCCATGAAAGTGTCGCCTGGTTTCAAGCATGTAAGCATAACAGCCATGTTAGCTTGTGCGCCTGAGTGTGGTTGTACGTTTGCGTATGTTGCGTTGAATAATTCGCATGCTCTTGCTATAGCGATTTCTTCTGTTTGGTCAACTATTTGACAACCACCATAGTAACGTTTGCCTGGATAACCTTCAGCATATTTGTTTGTCATTACTGAACCCATAGCTTTCATCACTTGATCGCTTACGAAGTTTTCTGAAGCGATAAGTTCGATGCCATGCATTTGGCGTTGTTTTTCTTTACGAATCAAGTTAAAAACTTTTGTGTCTTTTTTCATGATTTATCTATTTTATTGATATTAAATAAGTTACCTGCTAAAACATGATTTATCATCACATCTTTCTTTCGATTTCCAAAGGTATAAAAGTTTTTTGAATAAAAAAGAAAAAAGTTGAAATAATATTGCTTTAGGTTCATAGCAGACATTCGCATACGTCCCTACAGTTCAAAAAAATACGTTGTCCGCTGTCTGTTGTCTGTTGTTTTTTATTATTTTTGTGAAAATTAAAACGCCAATGTCAAATCTTGACGAAATAAAAAAAACGATAGAGCCGGAGTTAAAGAAATTCAACATCTTTCTTGAAGAAAGTCTGAAGTCGTCAACGCCTTTGCTGAATAAGATTCTTAAATATGTTCTGAAACAGAAAGGCAAGCAAATCAGACCTTTGTTCGTTTTGTTGTCGGCGAAATGTCATGGCGAGATTAACGAAAACACTTACCGCGCTGCTGCTTTCATCGAACTGCTGCACACTGCCACATTGATTCACGACGATGTGGTCGATGATTCCGACAAACGCCGCGGAATGTTTTCTCTCAACGCTTTATGGAAAAATAAAATAGCTGTCTTGGTCGGTGATTATCTTCTTTCAAAAGGAATGATATTAGCTTTGGAAAACAAAGATTATCAGATGCTTGACACTATTTCAGAGACTGTCAGGGCGATGAGCGAAGGCGAAATATATCAGATGGAGAAGGCTCGCAGAATGGATATTGCGGAAGATGATTATTATGATATTATCAGAAAAAAAACGGCTTCTCTTATTTCCTCCTGCTGCGTCGTAGGCGCGCTCTCAACCAATGCTACGGAAAGTCAGGTCGAGAAAATGAGACGTTTCGGGACATCAGCAGGAATTGCATTCCAAATAAAAGACGATATTTTTGATTATCAAATAAATAACAAAACAGGAAAACCCGCTGGCAACGATATTCAGGAACATAAAATGACATTGCCTCTTATTCATCTCCTGAAAACGATAAGCCCGCAGGAAAAGAGAAATATCATCAGAAAGATAAAACATCATAGCGACGAAATCGACGCTCGTATGTACATTATCAACAAGGTACAAGAAAATCGTTGTTTAGATTATGCCGAAAAGAAAATGAACGAATTCACACAAGACGCTTTGTCGCAACTCGACGAAATTGAAAACATCGAAGCCTTGACTTCATTAAAAGAATTAGTGGAATTTTGCATTAACAGAGAAAAATAATTTATATGAAAAAACTATTGTTTTTATTAACACTTACACTTTCATTCGCCACGACATCTTTCTCGCAAGAGTTTTTTGGCGGATTGATTTTAGGTGGAACGACTTCCCAAATCGGAGGTGACAGCCGCGGAGGTTATAACAAAATAGGCGCAGTCGGTGGTGTATTCGCTGGATTAAATCTGTCGGAAGACATTAATGTTCAGATGGAATTGAAATATATCCAAAAAGGTTCTCGTTCCGTAGATTACGAGAATCGTCCAGCTTACGATCCGTTTTTAATACAACTGAATTACATCGATATGCCGATAGTAATAGATTATAATCTAAACAAAATAAATGTCAACGACATAAATCTCAGATGGTTAAAATTCGAACTCGGTCTGAGTTTAGATGTTCTGCTCAACTCGCGCCAGGAGATTCAAGGTTATGAAGTCGCAAGCAATCCTTGGAACAGACTCGTTGTCAATACAATAGCTGGTATAAGAGTTGACGTTTCCGAAAACATCGAAATTGGTTTAAGAACAATCAATGCCATGACATCAATCTGCACTCCTTCTAAATCTCCATACAACAACGGCAATGTCAGCTACGTTCAGCGTCTGCTGCCATATTACGGAATGTTCAACGACGTTTTGCAACTTGCAGTATTTTGGAAAATATAAGGGAATTTACAGAAATCTCATTAAGCTCCAACAATAAAAAACGCCGCTTTTTAAGTCAGAATAGCAGCGTTTTTTTGTTCATCATCAAATCATTAAAGTCCTAGTTTCAATCCCACGAAGAATGTTCGAGGAAGTGACGGTCCATAAATATAGCCAGCGTCGCGGTCAGCACCTTTGTCGAAGTCATTTTGGTATGAATTGAAGATATTCTTCACGCCCGCATTAACTTGAATCATGCTGTTGTTCGACAATTTCATGTCATAAGCGACTTTAATTCCCATATCAAAGAAATCAGGTGTTACTACTTCTTCATCTTGCGGCACAAATCCTGCGAAGTGCTGTACCAACATACTTCCTGTGTAAGTTCCTGACAATGCGATATTAAGAGCATCAAACATAGTATAATCTATTGTCATAAAACCGTAATGATCAGGTGTTCTGAACATACGAGTCTGAGGTTCGACATTAGGATTTTCAGACCATGTTTCAGGCTCTTTGTATCTGCTTTTTTGGAACGTATAACCGAGCTGCATATTCAAATCGCTGAAAGGGGAATAAGTGGTTTCAATATTAACACCAGCCACATAAGCTCCTGATCCATTGCAGCGTTCCATCAAAATGTTGCCTTGCGCGTCGGTACCGTTTTCCTTCAAGATAAAGACATCGTTCAAAGTGGTGTAGAAACCTTCCGCCAACACATTGATTTCACCGCGTCTTATTTTTGAAGACCAATTTAATGAACCGCTGAAACTGTTAGAATATTCAGGTTTCAAATCAGGGCTAAGAGTGATTATAGCGACATCACCACCAACCGCCATAATATGTAAATCCTCGTCAAATGCTTGAGGCGCACGATAGCCCGATGAATAACTGAGACGTCCTGTCAAGGTTTCTGTGAAAACATAACGGAAGTTAGCTCTTGGACTAATAACAACATTATCAATGAGATTATGTTTATCGACTCTTGCTCCTATCAACAATCCCACTCTTGAATTTTTCCATTCATTCTGAGCGAAAACACTCGCGATATTGATACTCTGCACTAAAGTTCTATCGTAAGCCAACTGAATATCTTCCAGATTATTTATAGAATATTCAACGCCAGCGACAAATTCCGAAGGCATGAAAATGAACTTCTCAAACGACTGATTATATTGACCTCCAGTAACCCAGCTAAAGTCGTTAGAAGTTCCGTAGGCATTGATGTCATATTGCGTTCCGTAGTATGTATTTCTGTCAACTTTTTGCAAAGATGTGAAAAGTGAGAAACGAGTTTTAAGGTTTTTCGAGATGAAGTCGTATGTAAGACCTCCGCCATGGATGTAATGTTCAGCTTGTTCAGCGACAGTCACTTGGTGAGGCATCATCATAATGCTATCGCCTCCTCTTCTGAACTCATGCATCGCATGATATTCTGCTGTAAGTTTCGACTGATTTGAAAATCTGTAATATGCTCTCATTCCGACGGAAGTACCTCTGAGCATTCCGAGTTCGGTATATCCGTCGCCGTCATGGTCGTAACCTTGTCTTTCGCGATTCATTCCGAAGATTGTCGCGCCGGCCTTACGATTAGAACTTACCAGAGCTGCGTTCATGGAAGTCACATTATCCCATGACTTTCCGCCGATCAACTGCGTTGTATTTGAAATGTCCAAAGAATTGCGTATCGGTTCGCGAGTAATGATGTTCACCACGCCACCGATAGCACTTGAACCGAAGATAGCAGAACCGCCGCCTCTGATGACTTCCACTCTGTCAATCATTGACACAGGAATCTGTTCCAATCCATAAACTCCTGCCAATGAACTAAATACAGGTCGACTATCGATAAGAATCTGTGAATATTTTCCTTCCAAGCCATTGATACGAACTGCATTTACGCCGCAATTCTGGCATGTATTTTCGACGCGCAATCCTGGTTGATAATTAAGACCTTCGGCAAGATTCACAGAATTTGTGACAGTAAAAATTTTCGGGGTAATAACATTTACAATCGTTGCAGCTTCTTTTCTATCAACCTCATAACGATTGGCAGTCACGACCACATCCTTCATAAGAACCGTATTCTCTTCGAGGACAAAATTCATCTCGATAGAGTTATTCGCTTTAAGCATAACTTCTTGTTCTATAGTTTTATAACCCATAAAAGAAACCACGACAGTATGTTTTCCGACAGGAAGATGTTCCAAGATATAATGTCCATGATCGTTGGTAGAAGTTCCCAAAGTCGTACCTTTTATGTAGATGTTTACAAAAGGCAGATGTTCGTGGTTAGAAGCATCCAAGACGTGTCCAAAAATGTTAGCTTCGCTTTCGTTTTGCGCCATCGAAATTGTATGGAATAAAAACACAAAACACAAGACAATCATTGTCCTAAGAGTAAAAAATTTCTTCATAATTTATGTAAAAAATATTAATTTTCTGACGGCAAAATTAGTGAAAGGCAGTCAAGAGCCGTATGACATTATTTGGGTATTTTTTTATAAACGCTTAATTATTTTTTGTGATTAATGGTGTGATTTTATAGATTCCACATTACATAAAAGAAGGAGCTCTGTGTGTTTTACCGTTTGCGTTAGGGATTGAAGCGGCATCCTTTTCGAGCGCAGCGAGAAAAGATATAGCGGAAAGCCCGACGGCGCAGCCGGAACGCCCAAATCCCCTAAAATTGGTAATAAGAATTCAATCCTATACCTAAAAATAATGATGAAGTACCATATGTATAAATATTATTTTTGTATGATTTTTAAATACCGTTTATGGAAAACAACAACGATACGAGATATACTTTATCAGAGATGCCGACAGGCACAAAATGCGTCATTGTGAAAGTTAATGGACATGGCGGTTTGCGTCACAGACTGATGGAACTTGGTTTCGTAAAAGGCGAGACCGTCACTGTTATAAAGAACGCGCCTCTTTTAGATCCAGTTGAATATCAGATTCTTCAGGCGCATATTTCATTACGGCGCAGTGAAGCAGATAAAATTGAAGTCGTCGCTTTGGAAGATGTCAAGAACAACTTTTCAGACTTCAACGGAACGATAACCGACGACATTATTTTTGATGTCATAAAAGAAAAAAGCAACAATATCACGGTGGCTTTGGTCGGAAATCCTAATGCAGGCAAGACCTCATTTTTCAATCACGCCACTGGTCTTCACGAGAAAGTCGGCAACTACGGAGGTGTCACCGTTGATTTCAAAATTGGGACATTCTATCATAAAGGCTACACCATAAACCTCGTCGATTTACCTGGAACCTACTCTATTACAGAATATTCTCCTGAGGAACGCTATGTAAGAGAATATCTTACAAAGAACAATCCCGACCTTGTTCTTAACATCGTCGATGCTTCCAATTTGGAAAGGAACCTTTTTCTTACCACGCAGCTCATCGACATGAATGTGCGTCTCGTCATGGCTCTGAACATGTACGATGAAATGACTTCCAAAGGCGACATCTTTGATTATAAATCACTTGGAAAGATGTTAGGTTTTCCTATCGTGCCGACCACTGCTGTTAAAGGAATTGGCATACAAGACGTTTTGGAGACAATTGTCGATGTCTATGAAGAAAAGAAAAATCTTAATAAACATATTCATATTAATTATGGTCGCGACATTGAAGATGCCATAGTACCTATAAAGAAAAAAATTGAACTTAACAAAGACATCATCAACATTTATCCTGCCAGGTATATAGCCATCAACGTATTAGAGAATTCTCAATCTACAATTGACGAGATAAAAAACCTGCCAAACGGAGACAATATAATTGCCGAAGCCAACATAAAACGTCACGATTTGGAAAAGGCATACGACGAAGATGCCTCGACTTTGATAACTAACGCCCGTTATGCTTTCATCAGAGGAGCGTTGAAAGAGACATATAAAAAAGGATCCAAGAAAATCAAAAATCACGCTTATAAAGCAGACGACTTATTGACAAACAAATGGTTAGGATTTCCGATACTGATATTCTTTGTTTGGCTTATGTTTCAAGCGACATTCACATTGGGAGCTTATCCACAGCAATGGATTGAATCGGGAGTCACTTGGTTTGGCGATTTGGTCAGTTCATGGATGAACGACGGGATATTACGAGATTTGATTGTCGATGGCATCATTGCCGGTGTTGGCGGAGTTCTCGTATTCTTACCTAACATATTGATATTGTTTTTCTTCATATCTATTTTAGAAGATACTGGTTATATGGCTCGTGCTGCGTTCATCGTTGACAGGCTGATGCATAAGATAGGACTTCATGGCAAGTCGTTCATTCCTTTCATCATCGGGTTTGGATGTTCGGTGCCAGCAATCATGGCTACGCGAACTTTAGAGAATCGCAAGGACCGCTTGCTGACTATATTAGTAACACCATTTATGTCATGCTCAGCACGTTTGCCCGTCTATCTTCTTTTCGTGGCAGCCTTTTTCGAAAGGCATCAAGGTCTGATTCTGATGAGCATCTATGCAATTGGGATTCTTTTCGCCATCTTGACAGCCTTCTTACTAAACAAGACATCGTTCAAAGGATTGTCGGAACAATTTGTGATGGAGCTCCCACCCTATCGCGTACCAACAGCACGTAACACAATGATTCACATGTGGGATAAGAGTGTACAATATCTACAGAAAATGGCGACAGTCATACTCGTAGCATCAATAATAATTTGGGCTTTAGGATATTTTCCAAGGACCTGCGAAGAAGCCACATTGATTGCCCAGAAGATAGAACAAGTTGAAACACAAACAGATATTTCAGAAAAAGAAAAAACAGCCATTATCGAACAATTAGAACACAAACAAGGAGCTGTTTTGAACGAGAATTCATATATAGGTCGTTTTGGTCACGCCATCGAACCTTTTGTTAGTCCTTGCGGTTTCGATTGGAGAATGGGCGTCAGTCTGACAACGGGCATCGCCGCGAAAGAAGTTGTCGTTTCCACCCTCGCGGTATTGTTCCAGACATCAGAAGATGATGGCAACAAACTCGTTGATAATGTTAGAACTCAGGTATGGAACGACGGTCCCAAGAAAGGTGAATTATTATTCACTCCATTGGTTGCGTTCGGATTCATGCTGTTTGTCTTACTATCGACACCATGCTTCGCCACCATAACAGCAGTGCGACGCGAAGCAGGCTGGAAAGGCGTATTATTTACGGTATTCTACAACACTGGCATCGCCTGGATTGTTTCATTCTTAGTTTATCAAATCGGATCGCTGTTTTAATGACTTTTAAAATCATAATATGACACAAATAGTAATCGCATATACAATAATAGGTGTAGCAGCAATTTACACGATTTATTCTGTCGTCAAGACAATTTCTCATAAAAAAAACGAGAATTCATGTTCGTCGTGCAGCAATTGCAGCGGATGCACATTAAAGAATTGCAGAGAAACAAAAAATAAAAAAAGTGAAATATTGTATCATAATTAAATAAGGAATATGACAACTTTTCTGAACATGCTATTTCAGATGGCGCCATACCTACTTTTAGGTTTTATGATGGCAGGGGTGCTGCATGTCTTCGTGCCAACCAATTTTTTTGAGAAACATTTATCAAAAGAAAACTTCAAGTCGGTTCTGTTAGCAGGATTGATTGGTATTCCGTTGCCGTTATGTTCATGCGGCGTAATTCCGACCGCCATTTCATTGAGAAAAGACGGCGCATCACGAGGAGCTACCGTCGCATTTATGATTTCGACACCACAAATAGGTGTCGATTCCATCATCGCTACATATTCCATGATGGGACTGCCTTTCGCGATTGTGCGACCGATTGTCGCATTGCTGACTTCAATAGCAGGCGGAAGCGTAACTGCATGGTTTTCAAAAGATGAAATCATTGTACAACAAAATCACACTCAAGAAAATGAAGTCAACTCACGCAATAAATTTGTGGAATTGTTAAAATACAGCTTCGTCGATTTGGTTCAGAACATCGGGAAATGGCTTGTCATAGGCTTGATTATCGGCACATTGATAACTGTTTTGATACCAGACTCTTTCTTTACATATTTGAATCTGCCATCAATAGTAACGATGCTGATTGTCTTGGCTGTAGCGGTTCCGATGTACGTATGTTCCACAGGCAGCATTCCAATTGCAGCAGCACTGATAATGAAAGGTTTATCACCTGGAGCGGCTTTGGTTTTGTTAATAGCAGGTCCTGGCGTAAGCGTAGCTTCATTATTAGTTGTAGGAAAATCTTTAGGCAGAAAGCAATTGATGTTCTACCTTTTCTCTATCATTTTGGGATCTATCATCGGCGGATTATTTGTTGACTATTTCTTACCAAGAGAATGGTTTACAATAACTTCATTATGTGAATCTGGCGGACATTGTGCTATGGAAGGCAGCGGTTTGACAGCATCATGGATTGAGATAATATCAGGAATTATTTTAGTATTACTTTTAATAAATGCATTTATGTTAAAATTATTTAAGAAAGAAAAAGACATTGATGAAAATCAAGTAATTTATCGTATCGACGGAATGTCGTGCAATCATTGCAAGAACTCAGTTGAAAAAGCCATCAGAGGATTGGAAAATATTGAAAACGTTGAGGTTATCTTAGGCAAGAAAGAAGCTGTCGTTACAGGAAATCCATCTGATGAAGAAGTAAAGAAAACTGTAGAAGAATTAGGTTTTGAATTTAAAGGAAGGAAATGAGATGTGGTCGCATCTCATTTCCTGAGAAAAGAGATTACATTTCTGACAACTTTTTATCAACGAATCGCCAATTGATTATTTTCCAGAATTCTTCGAGATAAGCCAGACGTAAATTCTGATAATCAAGATAATAGGCATGTTCCCAGACATCACAAGTCAACAAAGGTTTCATATTTTCATTCGTGAGAGGCGTTTCAGCATTCCTTGTCTGAATCAAAGAAAGACGCCCATCTTTATCAGCAATCAACCAAAGCCATCCCGACCCGAACAAAGTAGCGGCCTGTTTAATGAACAATTGCTTGAAATTTTCATAACTGCCAAAATCACGTTCTATACTTTTGAGCAGAAGTGCTTGAGGCATAATATTTTCCTCCGGAGTCATACAATTCCAGTAAAAAGTATGATTCCACACCTGAGCAGCGTTATTGAAAATGGAGCCCTCACTATTTTTAACAATTTCTTCCAACGTCATTTTCTCAAAACGAGAGCCATCTATCAAATTGTTAAGATTTTTCACATAAGCTGCATGATGTTGACCATAATGAAATTCTATGGTCCTCTTCGAGATATGCGGTTCTAATGCATCTCTTTTAAAAGGTAATTTAGGTAATTCTATCATAATTGTTGTTTTTTGTATCAACAGAAATAAAGATTTATTGTTCAAAAATTATATCTTTGCGAAATGAAAATCTATTATGTAAACGACATCGATAATTTTGACGAAACATTCATTGAGAAATGCACCGTTTTTTTTCCTGAGTGGAGAAAAGAGAAGATGTTACGTTACAGACACACTAAAGGCAAGATACAGAATGGATTAGCATATATACTTCTTATTCATGCATTAAGAAAAGAAGGTATTTTCAAGGAAATGCCAGAATTCTGTTACAACGAACACGACAAACCATTTCTAAGGAATTATCCAGGTTGGTACTTTAATTTCAGTCACAGCAAGACTTCGGTGTGCTGCGTTTTATCAAAAAAAGACGTCAGCATCGATATTGAAGAAGTTGGAGAATACAAAGAAAATCTCGCGATATATATATGTAACAACAAGGAACTTAACGACTTACATAAAAGCAACAATAAGAAAGATGATTTCTATAAACTTTGGACAAGAAAAGAGGCTGTCTTTAAACTTATTGGAACTGGAATAACAAACGAGATCAAAGACATATTAAACACTCCACATATTAATATAGAATCACGTAAAATTGGCAATGTCTGGATGTCAACTGCCGAATATGAACAATCTGAACAATAAAACTTAATTTTTAATAAGATTATTTTTTTCATATTCACACTAGATTATTTTATATAAACAGCTAACGTTCAGCAACTTATATTTTTATTAAAAATTTATTCGTTTTTCATACGACTAATTTTCATGTGTCGTAATATCTTTGCACCAAGAAATCAAAAAGATAAGATATGGGAACCTTAGAAAATTCAGTCCAACTAATTGGACGTCCAGGCGCAGATCCGGAAATTAAGATGGTAGGCAATCGTAAATGCGCTAGATTTACAATAGCCACAAATGACTATTCATACAATGAAAATCATGAATTAGAAAAAACATCTTCATGGCACAACATCGTGGCATGGGGAAAAATAGCAGAACAAGCCGAAAAATCGATTAAAAAAGGAAAACGCATAGCTCTAGAAGGCAGGTTACGAACGCGTATCTACGAGAAAGACGGCAAAAAAAACTATTTTACAGAAATCACCATGAATGAATTCATGATGATTGACTACACAAGCAATGATGAATGAGCAAAAGAATGTCATTGCATAATGTTAAAGACTACTCTGCATAACATATTCATTACGAACTAATTTTTAAGGCAGACAAAAAATATATTCCTAACCGATGCCTCGTCATGTTCTCGTTTTGGGTTTTCGCTATAAAGGCATATTTTGGTTTTTAGTTAGAGGCATCTGGTTGGGAATTACGATTGAATCATATTAATGACAGAAGATGATTATCGGACTAAAAAATCATTATATTTGTACATACATTTAGACAAAGGAAATATGAAGATTGTATTTTTAGAACCATTAGGACTTCCTATTGAAAGAATAGAAAAAGAATGCGAAACACTAAGGTCATTAGGACATGAAATAATCATTTATCCTGACAGATGCCCTGAAAAAAATATTGAACGAGCAACAGATGCCGACATAGTCGTGGAGAGCAATATGCCTTTAAACAAAGAATTTTTCGATGCGTGTCCTAATCTAAAGATGTTATCTATAGCGTTTACTGGTCTAGACCATATTGACATGGAAGAATGCAAAAGGAGAGGCATCATTGTCAACAATGCTGCCGGATATTCTACAGAAGCAGTGGCAGAAGAAGCCATCTGCATGATGATTGGGTTATACAGACATGTGATAGAGAATGATAAGATAACTAGAGCTTGTCTAGGTTCGTCCATTGCTCCAGGAAAAGAAATAGCAAACAAAACTGTTGGCATTATCGGACTTGGAGCAATTGGACAACGAACTGCTAAATTAGCACAAGCCTTCGGATGCAAGGTCATAGCATGGAACAGAAGTCCGAAAAAGATAGAAGGCATCACCATTGTAGATAAAGAAACTTTATTCAAGGAATCCGACATCATATCGACACACATTGCACTTAACGAAGAAACACGCGATTTCATAACAGCAAAAGAAATTGAACTTATGAAGTCATCTGCCATAATCGTAAATGCAGCGAGAGGAGCTATAATCAATACCTCAGACCTTGCACAAGCATTGAAAAACGGCAGAATTGCAGGTGCTGCACTAGACGTTTATGATACAGAGCCGCCTTTGAAGGGCGACAATCCAATACTGACAGCACCTAACACAATGTTGCTGCCTCATATAGGATTTGCTACCAAAGAAGCATTCGAACTTAGATTGGGAATAGTTGTCAAGAATGTTGAAAAGTTTGCAAAATGACAAATAATCTATAAAAATCTAATTTTTATTTGATTATCTAATATATAATTGTATTTTTGCAATACAAAACACCCCAATGATTTTATACAGAATGTCCTCTGTATTGCCCAACAATAAATGACATTCATAGAGCCCCTTTCCTTGAGCGAAAAGTGGTATTTTCATAACAAAACAAGGAAATTATAAAATCATCACTTGAATCTATAGATTCAAGTGCGGGGTTTTTAACAAAAAAAATGTTATTTTTGCTTGACAAAAAAATTTCTACGAAGAGCGTTCGTTTCTAATTAGAATCAGGATATTATGAAAAAGATAGTTTTAGTCATTACGTTTTTGTTTCTACTATCGTCACACAATGCAACGATAGCGAAAGAACCTGTTTCCGTTCCTAGAAAAGATTATCGTAATTCATTGAAGATAACTTTCCTTTCATGGATTAGCGGAAGCACAAAAATTTCTTACGAAAGAGCGTTTAGCAATATTAGACAAAGCGGAGAATTATGCACAAGTCTAATAGGTGCCGGACATGATAAATACGATAATGATCCCAAAGGATTCACAATGCGTTACGGACATAAATTCTTTCTTAACGAGAATCCGAAACTGTCATTAATGGGTTTCTATCTTCGTCCTGAAATTGTTTACTCTAGATATTCATACGACCGTCAAGCAGATGGTTTACGTACATTGTCAAATGAAACTGCATTCTTAGGAACTGCTGGTTATCAATATCTTTACAAACGTTTTCTGGTTGATTTTTGGGTTGGCGGCGGATATGCTTTCGGCGTACCTGCAGAGACTTATTATCACCACGGTTTTGAACTTTGGCATTTTTTCAACACAGAAAACACCAATATTGCCTTGAGCTTTAGCATTCGTCTTGGCTTTTGTTTCTAACTATTTGACATAAAACAATATGATACCACAAGACACGATAATGAATATCATAGACACTGTCCGAATTGAGGAAGTTGTCGGTGATTTTGTAAACTTGAAGAAAAGAGGCGCAAACCTTATTGGAGTATGTCCTTTCCATAAAGAAAAAACACCTTCTTTTATAGTCTCTCCCGCCAAAGGTATCTTCAAATGTTTCGGTTGCGGAAAAGCAGGTGACTCAGTCCGCTTTGTCATGGAACACGAACACTACTCATACCCTGAAGCTCTGCGTTATCTTGCAAACAAATACGGTATCATAATAGAGGAAAAAGAGAAATCGCCAGAAGAATTGATGGCACAGAATGAGCGAGAAAAAATGTTCAATATCAACACATTCGCTCAACAGTATTTTTCCGACACAATGAAAAACAACGATGAAGGACTCGCTGTTGGAATGTCATATTTCAGAGAACGCGGATTCCGTGATACTATCATAAACAAATTTCAACTCGGATATTGTCTCAACCAACGTGACGCTTTCATTCAACACGCCATAAAAAACGGTTACTCAAAAGACATACTCCTCAAAGTAGGACTCGCTTCTGGCAATGAAGAAAGGATGTATGACAAATATCAAGGACGTGTCATATTCCCAATACACAACCTTACAGGAAAAGTTATCGGATTCGGAGCTCGTATTTTGAGCAGCGACAAAACCAAAGCGAAATATCTAAACTCACCAGAATCAGAGATTTACAACAAGAGCCAGACTCTGTACGGAATATATTTCGCAAAAAACGAGATAAGTCGTCAAGACAATTGTATTCTCGTAGAAGGTTATGCCGATGTTCTGAGCATGCACCAAGCCGGAATAGAAAATACCGTTGCAAGTTCTGGAACTTCACTGACGACAGAACAGATTCGACTTATCAGCCGTTACACTAAAAACATCACGATTCTGTATGATGGCGACAGTGCTGGAATTCATGCTGCTCTGCGTGGAACAGACATGATTCTCGAGGAAGGAATGAATGTCAGGATAGTTGTGCTGCCACCTGATGAAGACCCAGATTCTTTCGTTCAACATAATCCTATTGAAGTAGTTCGAGATTATATTGACAAAAACTCGAAAGACTTTATCAGTTTTAAAACGCAACTGCTTCTTAAAGATGCTGTTAACAATCCTATAAAAAAAGCGGAAGTCGTTAAAGACATCGTCAATTCAATCTCAGTGATTCCTGATGCTATCTTCCGCGCCACATATATAAAAGAATGCAGCCGCATGATGGAGATGCCGGAACAGACATTGATAAATGAGCTCAACAAAATTCTGCGCGCTAAATTCAGAAAAAACAACGAGCCTCAACAATATCAAGAAATTGTCACAAACGATATTGTTACTGAGCCACAAGAGCGTGTCATTGAAACCATTGCAACAGGATTTTACCAGGAGCAAGAACTTGTAAAACTACTTCTTACATACGGCGACAAAGAAATCGACATCAACGGTCTTGACGAAAATGACAATCAGGTGATTTACAAAGTGAATGTAGCATCTATGATTATCGACGACTTAAAGAATGATGATTTGTTGTTTAAAGACGAGACTCATAAAATCATTTTCGACATTTTCGACAAAGCACTCGACGAAGGCATATTACCAAAGCAACAATTTTTCGTATCACACGAGAACATCAACATAGCGGAACTAGCTGCTAATCTTTTAAGTTCGCCATATAAACTTGACAACTGGGATAAAAAAGAAATTAAGGTAAAGACAGAGGAAGATGTCTTATCCAAACTAGTTATCACGTCTGTCTTGAGATTTAAAGACATGATTTTAGACGAGAAGAGAAACGAACTGACTCAACAGATAATGGAAGCTGAAAACATTGACGATCAATTAATTCTTATGGCAAAGAAAAAAAGGTTAGATGATTTGAGAATAAAAATCAATCACGAATTAGGGATAGTCATCGCGAAATAATATGACAATCAGACATCAAACCTTTTAATTCTCACTTACAGTATTTCATACTCCGCTCCGAACCATTCGTTAAGAGTGTCTTCGACTTTCATGGTAATTTCCGGAGTGATTTTATCTTTTATTTTCTTATAGACATAGAAGACCGCTGCTCCATCATCAAGAACTCCGAGCAGTTTATATACACTTTTCGGAATAAGATCCATCGGCACTATTGTGTAAATGATAGCAGCATAAATGAGCACGCGGTCCATTGTCGACGTGTTATCATCCTGAAGCACATACCAGAACTGCAACAATGGAGTTGCCGCTGCGCGACCAACTTTGATAGCATAAGGACGAAGTTTTCTAAACAATTCCTCTGCTTTCTCGCGCCACTCGATGTTCCTAACTTTCTCAAGAAGAGAACTGCAATCTTTTCCCATAATGAAATAAGCTAATGCAGTAATACAAACTATTGTTAACATAATTTATTTTTATAAAAGATTTACAAAGATAACCAAATCTATCTTCAGAACAATTATTTTTTCACATCATAAAAGACTTCATCACCATAAGATCCACGTTCATACATTTTTGTACGAATTCTAAGAAGTCCTTCACAACATAGTGTAATAGTCATGGTATAGGTACCGTCTTCGCTTATTTCCCAATTGTCATACCAATTATCATTGCACCGAATCGCCATATCATAAATATTAATTTTAGGACGTAAACTAAAAGTGTATGTTTCACCTACTTTAAGAGTACTCGTTAACGGAATAGACACTATTTCCAATACATCTTTAAAGTCTCTACTTAAATATGGAAAAGACAGGTCTTTTTCGGGCGCTTTTTGAAAGATATAATCAGCTGAGATGCCATTCTTAACCCAATTAATATCCGGATTTGTCGTAAAGTCGAGAAACTCTTCCTTTGTTACAGGTTTTTCAAGAAACTGATACGACTCATCGTCTGGGAAATGTGTCAGAATCATCAATTTAGGATCGACATTAAACCACTCCCAACAATCTTCTCGTTTATAAAAATCCAATCCACTTACATATCCAGCGCCCCAAGTAGGATCCAGCAAAATCCCTTGATTCTTGTTTATATATGCGAATATCCACACATGACCATCTATTCTTACAGTATTATTTGCGAGCTGTCCGATATAAGTTCATGTCGGTAACGGGAGTACAAGTCGCGATATACGGCTTCAAATATGGCTTGCGGACGACGTCTGTTGGCATCGGCGAGCGTGCTGCGACCGATTTAAACGTTATCCCTATATGCGCCAGCTTATGGGTGTCTGCCAATAGGGATGTGGTAATCTCGCGAAGAGAGTCGAATCTTTTTATTACCGCATACAGCATAACGACAAGATGAATCCAAGCGTCAAAGCGTTTTGTGTAGCGTTCCCCGCCGTTTTTACGGCTGATTTGAAGAATTTTTGACTTGTCAAGCATTTTTATTACCTGAGAATACAACGGCTGTCCGATAAAATGTGTACTTTTGCTCATAGTTATTTGGATGAGTGTGGTAACCGCTAAATAACGGAAAAGGGCTGAATCCTGCAAATGGAAACAGCCCTAATTTTTTATTGCTTTTATTTTTTATCGGACAGTAATAATTAAGAATGTTGCTGGCACGGATTTTGAACATTTTTTTCCACTATTACATTGATAGAAATCACTTTTTTTTCACTCAATAACATAATAATCTTTGGACTAAAGATAAAAGTCTAAATTGTCTAAACTTGTAAACAGTAAATTAAAACAGTTATTAACCAATCCAAAACAAAAAAAAACATGAAAGCATTAAAACAATTCTTCGAAGCGTTATTGGAACTCATTTTCCTGACAATTACATCAGTCTTTACCATAGTACGATGGCTTTGGCGCAAATTCAAGAATTGGTGGAAAAAACGCAGATCATGGGCGAAAATTTCTTTACTTGTCATATTTGTGTTCTTCTTCGTGGTAGACGACATAAACACATATCTATTGAAAAGAACAATAACACCAAGATACTCAACACATAAATTAACAGAACAAACGTCAATTCATACATTTAGATTCGATGGCAAGTCGAGACTATATGACGAAGTCAATAACAAATATCTTACGCCTAAATACGATTGGATAGCCGATATTCCTTTATATTTAGACCACAATGACTCTCTTACTGTATTCAGCAACAGACTTAACAAACGCGGTTATTTGAACAAATATACAGGAGAAGTCGCAATAGAACCTCAGTATGAATCCGCTTGGATTTTTTCCGATGGTCTCGCAGCTGTGATGAAAGACAAAAAAATCGGTTTTATAAATGAGAAAAACGAACTCGTCATTCCTTTTAAGTTCGAGCATTACGCTACAGAACCTGACGATGGTGATTATGCTTTCCACGACGGATATTGCAAAATGGAAAAAGATGGTCACCTCGGACTTATTGACAAAAAAGGCAATTGGGTTATAGAACCAAACTGTTATGACATTATCAAATACAAAGAAGGTTTTTTAGTGAGAAATGAAAACTATAAGGAGTACCTTATAAATCTTAAAATGGAAATGGTTCTTCCCACAGTGTACGACAATATCTATATAGAAGATGACGGTTACATATTGGTTAAGGACAATAAAATGTGGAAAGAGGATTTCAACGGCAACGTAATCATTCCTTTCATGTTCGAATGTATGTATGATTTGGCATACGTAGCGGCAATCGACAAAGATGGCGACAAAACATATAAGGTATCCGACAGGTATAAGAGCTATTACGTCAATCATCTTCTTGGGATATATGATATTAAAGCACAAAAAATCATAACTCCTGCGAAATATACTGAAATAAATATGTTAAGTGAGGATGTTTTTGAAGTGGAAATAGCTGAAAGGGGACGGATTATCTTTCAACCGTAAAAAACTTATTGTCACTTTATTTATTGTCATATATTCTCAAAAAAATTCGTATCTTTGCTGCTTCAAAAAAATGCAATTTTTCACATTATAATTGACATGAACAACGAAGGAAACAAAGGTAAACGTCAACGTATTACCACAAGAAAGACTGCCGGTGTGCGCAGATTCAGTGAAGAAAGATTAGAGCAGTTCGAAAGAGAACAGGCTTCTCGCCGCGATGGCGATAATGAAAGACCAAGAAAAAGCTTCAGACCAAGAAGAGACGACGACAGAAACGAATCTAACTTCGGCAACAGAAGCAGAAAATTTGGCGACAGACCTGTTAGAGAAAAAAGATTTGAACGCGATGAGAATCGTAACTTCAAAGGTTCCGATGAACGTCGTCCTAAAAGAAATTTCGACGAAGATCGCGACAACAACCAATACGGCAATCGCCGTAACGCTAGAGGTGCTGCCCGTAACGAACGCAGCTTCGAAAACAAAGGTCGTCGTGACGACAGACCTGAACGTAGAGATAATGAACGTCGTGGCGGCGGTGGATTCAAAAGAAGAGAAAAAGATCCGCTCTACGACAGACCAAAGGCAACAGGACAAATCCGCCTCAACAAATACCTCGCCGACTCTGGCATTTGTTCACGCCGCGAAGCTGACGACCTTATCCTCGCCGGCGCAGTGACAGTGAATGGCGAAGTGGTAACTGAACTCGGCACAAAAGTCAATACAACTGACAAAGTGGTATATGGCGGCGAGACTCTTAACCGCGAAAAACTTCGCTACGTCCTTCTTAACAAGCCTAAAGGCGTCATCACAACTTCCGACGATCCTTATGAACGTCACACAGTTATGGAACTCGTCGAAGATGCTTGCCAAGAACGCATCTACCCTGTAGGTCGTCTTGATAGAAATACAATAGGTCTCCTTCTCCTCACTAACGACGGCGACCTCGCTAAAACTCTTACTCACCCAAGCCATGAAGTGAAAAAACTTTATCATGCAACTCTTGATAAACCTCTCACAAGAAACGACTTGGCTAAGATAAGGGAAGGTCTCGTCCTCGAAGACGGTCCTATAGAAGTTGACGGCATCGACTGGGTTGTCGATGATCCAACAAAACGTGAGATCGGAATTGAAATCCACTCAGGACGTAACCACATCGTACGCCGTATTTTCGAAAGCCTCGGTTACGAAGTCGTTAAACTTGACCGCGTTATGTTCGCTGGACTCACAAAACAAAATCTCCCTCGTGGTCACTGGAGATTCCTCACACCATCAGAGATAAGCATTCTTAAAAGAATCAAATAAATGAAAAAGAGACCTTCGGGTCTCTCTTTTTATATCAACGAAATTATTTCATCCATCTTAATATCATTGTCTTCAGTAGGAACATTCTCGACAAGCTGAAAATCAAAACAGATTCCTATCCTCTTAACATTAAGATGTTTACATAAAAACCTGTCATAATAACCTTTGCCTCTTCCTATCCTATTGCCGTTTCTGTCAAAAGCAACGCCAGGAACAACAATCAAGTCATAATCACCATCATACGGTTTATTCTGAGGTTCCAAAATATTGAAATCGCCAACGGCAAATTCTGTTTCTTCAGAAAGCTCGACGGGAATAATATCGTCGCCAACGACAGTTGGAAGAATTATCTTCTTTTCGTGACGCCATTTTTCCAGAAAATCATGTGTCTGCACTTCGTCAGGAAGAGAACTGTAAAGCATAACCGTCTTTGATTCAATAAACAGGTTATTCTCTTCTAACTTATTAAGAATCAACTCAGACTGTTCTTTAAGAGCTTCCTTGGAATGTTGCTTCTTCAAGTTCTTGATATGTAATCTTAATTCTTTCTTATCCATAATTTATATATTTAACGATTCATTTTCAATTGGACCAACCTCAATTTTTATTTTACAAATGTAAGAATTATTTGAATAATTTCTTCATTTCATTTGTTGAATAAAAGAAAATCTAATATGAAACAAACCAAGATTGTAGCATCGATTAGCGACCTTCGCTGCGACACAGATTTTATAGAAGAACTGTATAAATCAGGTGTTAACGTAATGAGAATCAACACAGCGCATGCCACATCCGATGGAATCAGAAAAATTATTGCCAATATAAGAAAGGTATCGCCGCATATCGCCATTCTCATCGATACCAAAGGTCCAGAAATCAGGACGACAGAAGTAGAAGAGAAAATCAATTTCAAGACAGGTGATTTGGTAAAGATTTGCGGCAATCCGTATGCGACCACGTCACGAGAAACAATATTTGTTTCATATCTTAATTTTGTTAAGGATATTTACATTGGCTGCGACATACTTTTCGATGACGGCGAACTTGCGATGAAGGTCATCGACAGGACGAAAGATTTTATTACCGCTACTGTTCTGAATGACGGACGTTTAGGTTCGCACAAGAGCGTCAATGTTCCAAACATACACATCAATCTCCCGGCACTCAGCGTAAAAGACATTTTCAACATCAAAACCGCCATCGAAGAAGACATTGATTTCATTGCTCATTCTTTTGTGCGAAACAAGGAAGATGTGAAAGCCGTTCAAGATATTCTTGACGAATATCACAGTGATATTCAAATCATTTCTAAAATTGAAAATCAGGAAGGCATTGATAACATTGACGAAATAATTGACGTTTCTTACGGAATTATGATTGCGCGCGGAGACCTCGGAATTGAAATCCCGATTGAACGTATTCCAGGCATTCAACGCAAGATTATTCGTAAATGCGTCATTGCAAAGAAACCTGTTATCGTAGCGACACAGATGCTCCACACCATGATTCACAATCCACGTCCGACACGCGCTGAAGTGACCGACATCGCCAACGCGATTTATTATCGGACAGATGCCTTGATGCTCAGCGGAGAGACGGCATCAGGCAAATATCCCGTCGAAGCGGTCAAAACTATGGTAGCGATTACGGAACAAGCGGAGAAAGATAAAATCCGAGAAGACAACATCGACATTCCACTATGTGATTCTGATGATGTTACAGGATTTCTTTCAAAAAACGCTATTGAATCATGTGAAAATCTTAACGTAAAATGTATCATAACAGATACAATCACAGGAAAGACATCACGAAACTTATCTGCATTCCGAGGTTCTAAACCAATTATCGCACTATGTAACAACGATAAGATTCACAGACTTTTAACCTTGAGTTACGGCATTATTCCATTTTCTCAAGACGAAGAATCATCGTCACATAAACATTACATCGATGTCGTAAAACTTCTTTATCAGAGAGGTTATGTCAGTCTTGATGATAAAGTTGCGTATCTAAGCGGCAATCTCGGCCAAGATGGAGGAAATAGTTTTTTGGAAATCAACAAGGTGGGGAATATTATCAAATAAAAATATAACAACTTATTATCAACAAGCACTTGCAATTTTCAAAATAAAACCGTATCTTTGTCGTTACAATTTTAAATAGAAGAAAAATGAAGAAATTATTTTTAGTATTAGGATTAGCAGTAGTATTATTAGCAAGTTGCTGCAATAACAATCAAAAAGGCGCACAAAAATGTGACGGAAAAGCAGAGCAAAAATGTGAACAAAAATGCGATGGCAAACATGACCACGCAAAATGTGAACAAAAATGTGACGGAAAACACGACCACGCAAATTGCGAAAAAAAATGTGACGGAAAACAAGACCACGCTAACTGCGAACAAAAATGCGACGGAAAACACGACCACGCAAATTGCGAAAAAAAAGCTGAAGGATGCCAAGGCCACAATCATGAAAACAAAGCAGAATGCAATCATCAGCACCAACATGAAGGTTGCAATCACCAACATTAATCAGAAGTGAATTAATGTTTTTATCTTGATAAAACAATTATCATTTATAATGGTTTAAAAGGCGGATTTATTCCGCTTTTTTTTATAAATAATTTCAAATTTTGTTATTTGTGTATAAAAAAAAAGTAAATTTGCGAGTTAAAAAAGTGAAACTTGATAAAGTTAAAGCTTTATTCAACTAATCATATCTAAAAAATAAACATTATGGCAGAAAAAAAATTTATGACATGTGATGGTAACTGCGCAGCTGCTCACGTAGCATATATGTTCAGTGAAGTAGCAGCCATCTATCCTATTACACCATCATCACCAATGGCAGAATATGTTGACGAATGGAGTGCTGCAGGCAGAAAGAATATTTTTGGAGAGAATGTTAAAGTTGTCGAGATGCAGTCGGAAGCTGGTGCTGCTGGTGCTGTTCACGGCTCATTACAAGCTGGAGCTCTCACCACCACATATACCGCATCACAAGGCCTCTTGTTGATGATACCTAACATGTATAAGATCGCCGGTGAGTTGCTTCCTGGCGTATTCCATGTTTCAGCACGTGCATTGGCAGCTCAAGCATTGTCAATCTTCGGCGACCATGCCGACGTCATGAGTGCTCGTCAGACAGGCTTCGCTCTCTTAGCGACAGGCTCGGTACAAGAAATCATGGACTTAGCTCCAGTGGCTCACCTCGCCGCTATAGAAGGCCGCGTTCCTTTCATGCACTTCTTCGACGGTTTCCGTACATCACACGAAATACAAAAAGTAGAAGCAGCCGACCAAGATGAGATTATTAAACTCGTCAACTGGAAAGCTCTTAAAGAATACCGCAACCGCGCTTTGAATCCAGAACATCCTGTGACACGCGGTACAGCACAAAACCCTGACATCTACTTCCAAACACGTGAATTACAAAATAAATACTACTATGCTCTCCCTGACATAGTGGCTAAATATATGAAAGAGATGAGCAAAATCACCGGTCGTGAATACGCTCCTTTCACATACTATGGTGCCAAAGACGCTACAAACATACTCATCGCCATGGGTTCTATCACCGACGTCATCAAGACCGTCGTCGACAAACTCAACGCAGAAGGTAAGAAAGTTGGTTTGGTAAGCGTACACCTCTACCGTCCTTTCAGCGTGAAACATCTCCTCGCTGTGGTTCCTAAAACTGTAGATCGTATCTGTGTTTTAGACAGAACAAAAGACACCGGTTCAAACGGAGAACCTCTCTACTTAGATATAGTTGAAGCTTACAACGACTTATGCAACAACAACAGCGCTAACTTACCACATATCATCGGCGGTCGTTATGGTCTTTCATCAAAAGACACAACACCGGCTCACATCTTAGCAGTGTTCAAAAACTTAGAGAGACCTCAACCTCGTAACAGATTCACCATCGGTATCAACGACGATGTGACATTCGGTTCTCTCCCAATGCTTCCTGAGTTCTCGATCCTTCCAGAAGGCACTTTCGAAGCTAAGTTCTACGGACTCGGCGCCGACGGTACTGTAGGTGCTAACAAGAACTCCATCAAGATTATCGGTGACAACACAAATAAATACAGCCAAGCTTACTTCGACTATGACTCAAAGAAATCAGGAGGCTACACATGTTCACACCTCCGCTTCGGCGACCGTCCTATCTTGGCTCCATATCTCGTAGGAACACCTGACTTCGTGGCAGTCCACGTTCCTTCATACTTAAGCAAATACGACTGCTTACGCGGTTTGAAAGATAACGGAACATTCCTCTACAACTCACCATGGGATGTAGAAGAAACCAAGAAACATCTTCCAGACTTCGTGAAGAAATATTTGGCAGTACATAATATTAATATGTATATCATCGACGCTACAAAGATCGCTGACGAAATAGGATTAGGTAACCGTACCAATACGATCCTCCAATCTGCATTCTTCAAGATCTCCGAAGTTATCCCTTACGACCTCGCCGTTGAACAAATGAAGAAATTCATCGTCAAGTCGTATGGCAAGAAAGGTGAGGACATCGTTAAGATGAACTTCGCTGCTGTTGACCGTGGTGCTGAGATTACAAAAGTTGAAATACCAGAAGAATGGGCACATCTCAGCTGCAAGACCGACTTCGTCCTCGAGCCATTGAAAGGCGCACCAGAGTTCATCAACAAGATCATGCGTCCTATGACAGCTCAGTTAGGCAACGACCTTCCTGTCAGCACCTTCGAAGAAATCATCGACGGTACATTCCCAGCTGGTACTACAGCTTACGAAAAACGCGGCATCGCCACTTTCGTCCCTGAATGGCAATCAGAAAACTGTATCCAGTGTAACCAATGTTCTTTGGTATGTCCTCACGCAGCGATACGTCCTGTAGTGATGAACGAAGAAGAATTGGCAAACGCTCCTGAGTCGATGAAGGCTATCGACATCAAAGTGCCAAAGGAATTTGCAGGTATGAAATTCCGTATGCAAGTCTCTGTGATGGACTGTACAGGCTGCGGCAACTGCGCCGACGTATGTCCTGCTAAAGAGAAAGCCTTGGTGATGAAACCTTTCGAAAGCCAACTCGGCGAAGCAGAAAACTGGGAATACAGCCAACATAAAGTAGCTTATAAAGACGAACTCATCGACAAATTTGCCAACATCAAGAACAGCCAATTCGCACAACCATTGTTCGAATTCTCTGGCGCATGTGCAGGCTGCGGCGAGACACCATATATCAAGACTATCACACAATTGTTCGGCGAGAGAATGTTAGTCGCCAACGCAACAGGTTGTTCTTCAATCTACGGCGGCTCAGCACCTGCAACACCTTATTGTAAGAACTACAAATCAGGCAAGGGCGTGGCATGGGCTAACAGCTTGTTCGAAGACAACGCAGAATTCGGACTCGGTATGCAGACAGCTACTAACAAACTCCGCGACCGCGTGGAACGCATCATGAGAGAAGCCATAGAAGAATGCAGCTGCTGCTCAGCAGAACTTAAGGCTCTCTTCCAACAATGGATCGACAACCGCGAGAACGGACAAGTCACAGAGAAACTCGCTCCTCAGATTTTGGCAGAAGCAGGCAAATGCGATTGCACATACTGCAAGCAAATCGTTGAGTTGAAAGACCACTTGGTCAAGAAGTCACAATGGATCATCGGTGGTGACGGTTGGGCTTACGACATCGGATTCGGCGGCTTAGACCACGTACTCGCATCAGGCGAAGACGTCAACGTACTCGTCCTCGACACCGAAGTATATTCAAACACAGGCGGTCAGTCATCGAAGGCAACACCAGCAGGCGCAGTAGCTAAGTTCGCAGCATCAGGTAAGAAATTACGTAAGAAAGACCTCGGCATGATAGCAAAGAGCTACGGTTACGTCTATGTCGCACAAGTGGCAATGGGCGCAAACCAAGCACAATATTTCAAGGCTATCAAAGAAGCTGAAGCATATCCAGGACCATCACTCGTGATCTGCTACGCACCATGTATCAACCACGGCATCAAGGCTGGCATGGGTCGCACACAACAAGAAGAGAAGTTGGCAGTGGAATGCGGCTACTGGCATCTCTATCGCTTCAACCCATTAGAAGAAGAAGCAGGACAAAACGGCTTCCACTTAGACAGCAAAGAACCAGACTGGAGCAAGTTCCAACAATTCATCATGGGTGAAGTACGCTACAACTCATTAGTCAAGACCTTCCCAGAAGAAGCTAAAGAATTGTTCGCCAAGACAGAACAATATGCAAAACTTCGCTACGAAGGTTACAAGAAGTTGAGTGAAGGAAAATAAATAGAACAATGATTTAAAATAAACAAGGTTGCCTGATGGCGACCTTGTTTTGTTATAGGTCCGCGAATCGGGGCGAATCTGACACGAAATGTTAATATGTTTTAACCTAAAAAATATTTAGCGTAACATTAGCGTAGATTAGCGGTTAGTATTCCTTGGAGAATAACGCGGCTCTATTAAGTAGATTATTGAAGTCGTAAGCGGTATTAAACTCTTCCAAAGCCCATTCAATCAATTTATTACTGTATAACATCCCTTCTGGTAGCGGCTGTACCAAGTTGTATTGTTTCAATCGAAGAAGATAATCGTATGGAGTGTCTTTGGGGAAATCTTTAGGTGTCTTAGAAAGACTGCACGACGTATCCAATTTAAAGTTTTTCGCTTTCTTAATCGCTGCCTCGAAGACAGAACCGTCATAACAAATATCTTCCCTTATATTTTTAAGCAACTCTTTATCAGGATTATACAAACCAGCATAAAGTCCATTAAGACCTAAATATTCCGAACCTTCCGCTTCAAAATGAAGGTAATAACCAGCAAGCCCCGACTTCTTACCCTGAGTGCAGACATAAATTCCCATATGCGTTTTGTAAGGACGCTTGTCAGGTGAAAAACGAATGTCGCGATAAATACGGTAAGTGCAATCTTTGACATCGAGATTTCTTATTGAAGAATCAAATTTAGAGATTCCGTCAATAAGTTCGACTGTCATCTTATTAATATGATTCTGTGCCTTGATATATAGGTCTTTATGTTCTTGAAACCAAGGTCTGTTGTTGTTATGCAGAACCCCGTCAAGGAATGTCATCACATCTTCCATAAAAAAAACGTTATCAATTTTTGCAAAGATAACGTTTTTAGAGATATAGTTTAGGATTTAAAAAATCTAAACTTAATTAAAATTCCATCATTTTCACTTCTGTCTGAGGAATGAAATCGAATGGTTCATATTTCAAAAGTTGCAAAGCTGCGAATTTCTTGTCTTTTGAATGAATCACATAAAGTTGGATATTACCCTCATCGACTCTCTTAAATTTCTCAATTGATTTATAATCATTATTATCGATAACATTCTTAATATTATAAAAATCAGCGGTATCGTAATAAAGTTGACGTTTTACAATAGGAGAATTTGTCTTAGAATAAACTTCGCTATTCAATTTTGCGGTAAGGAAAAACAAAGCGAAACCTACAAATAAGATGCCCAAGAATATCATCGCCGACGACAACATATTGCCTTCAACGCCTCTCGACAACACGAATAAAGCGACTCCAAGTCCGATTAAAACTATTCCTATTAATAATGATGCTACGTTAAATTTCTTTTGAATTAATTCTATTTGTAAATCTTTAATATTATTTGCCATTTTTTTTAAAATTTAATTGTTAATAAATATAGGTAAAGTCAGCACCATACAACGTCAAACAACGTTTCAGTGCCAACAAGTTATGAGAATCATAAAGATACGTAAATCCTATATTATAAGATGTCTTACTATAACAATTAAATCTTCCTTCGATGACAAAGGAAAAGAAAACTTTGCGTTGTAATCCTTGGTTGGTTGGACTTCTGACGAGAAGCGTCTTAGGATTATGTTGTTTACCGAATTCTGCTGAATTTTCTTGTGCGACGAGACAAATCTGAAAGACAGCAGCGGAAGATAATTCTGTAACTCCGGCAACACTGTTTTGCTGGAACTTGCAATATTGAAAATCGATTCTATGTCAGACTTTTGCCTATCCGAAATATATGAATTGTCCTCCTCAAAATTATCTTCATAAAAATAAACATCAGCATCTGCGACGAAGATCATCACAAAAAACACCAATGTTAATACCGTAAAAAAATACTTCTTCATAAAGATAAAATGATTTGCAAATATAACACTTTTTATGCTATATTGTTGCGATTTTTTTTGATTAGTAACACCTAACGCAAAAGCCGCGACAATAAAAATCATCGTACTTCAACAAAAGCGAAACTCCACCTCTGACCTTTAAAAGTCTTTGGTATATAAAGTTTCACCTCGTTATTTCCTTTTTTCAGATTGATATTTATAGGCTCTCTCATCCAATAGAACTGCTCATCGGTATAAGGTAATTCTTCTTCGGGTTTGTGCCATGTGTTAAAATGAAACTCATATTTCTCAGGTTCGTTCCATTTCTGAGCCGGGAAATATTCTTCGTCGTTGACGAAAAGGCGTCCTTGATTTTCCCATTTGCCTTGAGGTCCGATGCCTCCGGAGATTCTGTTAGAACGAGCCGCCGCCTCGAATCCGACCCACACTTTTATCGTAGTGTCGCATTCTGAATTTATGTTAGTGAAAGCCCAGGCTGAGACAGTGTCGCCGACAGTTATAGAGTTTTCTGTACATAAGTCGTTGACATCTACAGCACCGCCTCTTGCGTATAAGGTGTCGTTGCCGTCTATTTTAATCTTCCATGAAGTCATCGCGTTAGGATGCCAGCGGACATCATGATTTTTCACTATATGACTTTTATGATACGACATTTTGTATTCAAACTCTGAGAGCTCATCCCACGAGCCTTCGCCTCCGTTCCAAAAACGTTCGGCATATACCATCATGCCGTTAATCATCCCGTTATGAAGAGCGATGCGAGTCTTATCATCGACGCGTACGTCGTTCCATAGACATAAGATTCCGCCGAGGGCGTTAGTGGTGTCAGGCACGTCTTGAGCACATGCTTTATGAAGAAAGACTTTATTTGTGAAATAGATAGGATCATAATAATTAAGGTAGCCCATAAAAGAATCCACATACTTACCGCCTTTTTTAGTCTGTGCGGCATTAGAACCAGCGGCGGTGTTCCATATCTGACGTACGGTAGTGGAGTCGGAAGGAAGACCTGGATCCCAAGCCATGGCGATGCGGTTATGTTTCTTGCAGAGATTCTCGGTGAATCTCATGAAACCCTTAGGATCTGCGATATAAACCTCATCAGAACCGATATGAAGATAAGGACATAAAGATGCTGGTATCTCTTCACAAAATTCATCAATACATTTCTCAAGAACCTTCATTCCTTCTTCAGAGTCCATAGAAAAACCGAAAGCGTTTCTGAAATATGCCGAATGTCCAGGCATATCGATCTCAGGCATTATGGTGATGCCGCGTTCTTTGGCGTAAGCTATCAATTCTCTGATTTCATCGTATGTGTAAAACTTTCCGCAATCACGGCCCGGACGTTGATGCTGAGGATCATTTAGTTGTGGATAAACTTTACATTCTATTCGCCATGCCGGATTGTCGGTCAGATGCCAATGGAAATAATTGATCTTGTATAACGACATTAAATCTATCGTTTCCTTCAGCATATCTATCGTCTGGAAGTTACGTCCTGTGTCGTGCATGAAACCTCTGAAAGGATAAGCCGACCAGTCGTGAATCTCTACATCAGGAATACGGTTGTTTTCGTCGGCGAGCTGCTTAAGAGTCTGCTTCGCCCAGATGACATTACCTTCTATCACGACGTTTCCATTCTTGGAGCTAAGATAATATTCGTCTTTATTATGAGGATAGATGAGATTCTCGGAAGAACTCAAGATTGTCACATCCTTGATTTGATGTAATCTGTTGTCTTTAATTATCAACTTCTTAGGCTCAGGGATTATGTTTCCTTCGATGAAAATAACTTTTTCCGAACATGAAAGTAAGGTCAGAAATAAAACTGTTAATGTCAAAATCTTTCTCATAAACAAACTATTTTTTGCAAATCTAAGAAAAATGTTGGTTAAATTATTTTTCAATCATAAAATATCGTACTTTTGCGCAATAAAAAAAACGTAAGATGAATTTTAAAGAAATTATTAGTTACTTAGGAACAAAGAAGTTCTGGGTAGAGTTGATTATCATGACTTTAGGTATGATAGTCACAGCTTGTGCGGTTTACTATTTCCTCGTACCAAGTAAACTTATCATTGGTACAATTTCAGGTCTCTCAATCGTCATCAGTGGAGTATGCGAAAAGTTTTTTGGTTTCCCACTTAATGTGTCGACGGTTATTTTTGTAATCAATGCCATCCTTTTGATTTTAGCGTATCTTTTAATTAACAAGGAGTTCGGTACAAAGACTGTTTACACGGCTCTCATCTTAGGTCCTTTGATGAGTCTCTTAGAGAAATATTTACCATACGAAAAATTCATTGATCCAACTTCGGAAATTCCATCTATCATGGGCGACCTTTGGCTTGATCTCTGCTGCTTCGTTCTGTTGTTAAGTTTGGCACAAGCCGTATTGTTCAAGATTAACGCATCTACTGGTGGTCTCGACATCTTGGCGAAAATCGTTAACAAATATTTACACTTCGATATTGGTACTTCAGTGTCGGTAGCTGGCTGGTGTATCTGCGCCACAGCGTTTTTAATCAACGACGCTCGTCTCGTTATCATCGGTTTAATCGGTACATGGATCAACGGTTTAGTAGTCGATTACTTCACAGCAAGTTTGAACAAGAGAAAAAGAGTCTGTATCATCTCTCCAGAATACGAAAGAATCAGACAATATATCATCAACGATTTGTCTCGCGGTTTGACAATATATAACGTTAAGGGTGGTTATAGCGGAGAAGACAAGGTTGAACTTGAAGCTCTTTTGAGTACAGATGAATTTTCAGATTTGATGAAGTTTGTCAATGAAAATGAGATCAACGCTTTCATTACAGCAGGTAACGTAAGTGAAGTCTACGGTCTCTGGGGCGACAAGAACAGACGTAAACATATCAGCAAATAGCATTTATTTGTCAAGAAATATCAGCGCATCAAAAGTGGTGCGCTTTTTTTATGTTTATCAATACTTCTTTCGTATCGTCTTGAGGAATATTAAAATATTTTAAGGATTCATCCAAAGCCCATTTTCTTTCCATCTCGAACCAGCCTTCAGAAGGTTCCTGCATATTATTGTCGAAATAATATTTCCATCGTGGATAGTAAAAATCCTTTAACATTCCGCCCCATGCTCTGTAAGAATAATCGCGCAATCCGCCTATGTTGGCGTTAACTTCGTCGCCCCATGTCGTAATCAGAGTACGGGCGTTGTTGAGTTCCAACCAACCCTTATCATACTCCGTCGTGTTTTCCACCTCATCAGCAACGGCACGCGCCATCTCAGTCCAAGTTCCTAACATGAAGTTCTCGTTAGTGTTAAGCAAAGCGTCTAAATCTAAGATAAGAGAGAGAAACTCATCGCGGAGTCTTTCATAATTTTCATTATCATTCTCTTCGTATGATTTCTTAATTTCTTTTAACAAATAATAAGCGTGATCTGTCATAGTCTGACGTGAAATCTCGATGAGGTCGTAGTTGTAATTCTCACCTTCTAAGTCGGCTTCTAACAAAAGTTGAGCAGCTTTCTTTACATCTTCATAATTGTAAAAAATCTCCGTTCCGCCCCAAGAAGAAACTCTGTCGACCGACAAAGAAGGTCGCGCGCATATCACAGCTTCATGCGGGCCTTGCAGTTGAGTCGTACAGTTGAGCGCGGAGTTACGCAACAACTCCCATGCTTGCTGAGTAAGAGCGTTTTCTTCACCGTAGCGACTTACAGTATAATTCTTCATCCATTCTTTTGCATCAGGCTTCGTTTCATGCCAAGGCAGCTCAAACAAAACGTCATACAAAACAGGCACTGAGCCGATGGCTTCTGGTGTTGCGCCGATGCCTTTTATGTTATGATGTAATTTCTTATTTTCAAAATAACCTTCAATCAGTCCGTTGAAACGTCCCATGAAACCGGAACGTCCGCCGAAGTTGGGCAACATGCAATAAACTGCATCGTGACTTTTATATTCCTCGAAATGAGTGTGCGCCGTCGAGAATAAATCCAAAATCACGAGTTTGCCTTTCTCAACCTGGTCGAGAACTTTATATTGGTCGGAGTTCCATTGCCAATATTGTATCACCCATTTCTCATCTATATCATCGTTGGCGGCAAACATCGCGTCGGCTATTGCCTTATACGCAGCTGCTACGTCAATGCCTTCTGTGTTAGCTCCTTCATGAAAAGGATCCATGCTGTAATAAGCCGATGTTCCCATCACTTCTTCTAACACCTTATAGTAGTTGGCAGCCATTGTTTCAAAAGCTTCGCTATTAGGATCTAAGATATGAGGACGTTTGAAACCGCACCATTCGCCTTGACTGTTAGACGATATTCCTGTCTTTTCCGTGAAATTGCTCGGCACCATCCCGCTGAATCCTGGAAGCACGGGCTGCATCCCAAGTTCACGCATCCTGTCGCATATCTTCTTCGACAAAACCGCCTGACGTTCATACCACCAATCAGGATTCGGACCGCCCCAGCCTTCGAGATTGTTCATTCCCCACCATGCTTGGAAACATGGTCCTGCAATAAACTCATCAGCTTCGTCGGAAGTGTAATTGTAATATTCTGTTAACAATCTTTTCCAAACCACATCTAAGCCGACAATCTGAAGCGGCATATTGATCCCGTGCAATGCCATCCAGTCGATTTCCTTTTCCCAACGCTCCCAAGTCCAGACCGACATCGAATAAGAGAAAGTACAATAGTTGAGATAATAACGATAGTCGGCGTCGCAAACATGACGTTCTTCTTTAATCGGAACAGGAAAGTCATGATTTTCAATGTCGTCAATAACGAGCTGATTCCAAGAGAGATTTATATGAGCGTAATGATTAAGATACCAGTTTATTCCTGTCGTTATCGCTAAGATGGAACTTCCTTTTACATAAGGATTATCATCTTTTGAAGTAATTACAAAAACATCTTTTCCATCTTCTGACAGACTTTCGTCTAACGATGTCAATATCATTTCACTCGCGCCATCACCTCCTATACGTTCTAAAAAATCAGATACGACATGAGGATTATGAGACGCACTCAAGGCATCCGCACAATTTTGAAAACTAATTATTAAAAAAAACAAAGATAATAAGACGTAAATATTTCTCATTTTTCAACTTTCAATTTTCAACTTTCAAGACACACGTCCGTGTGCCTCTACGAGAGATTCATCTTACGACAAACTGTTAATTCTCCAAAATCCTAAAAGACTGTTGACATTCAAATCAATTTTCAATTCTCAACTTTCAACTTTCAATTTCTCAAAGCTGTCTTTCAATCGAATCCTTATGTATCAATTCAAAGATTTCCTTGACGAGTTCTTCTTTCAAGCCGAGTGTCTTGCCTTTTTCTATATGCTTGGAAAGTATCGAATTCCATCTGTCTAATTGAAGCACCGTAAGATTGTTTTCTTTCTTTATCACACCAATTTTTGAAGATATCTCTGACCTTTTTGCTAAAAGCTGCAATAATTCATCGTCGATGTTATCGATCTGAGTTCTCAATTCCTGAAGGAGAAAATCCGCGTTATTTGATTTTGATTTGTGGATTATCAGATCGGAGAGCATAGCTTTCAAATTATCCGGTGTGATCTGTTGTTCAGCGTCGGTCAGTGCGCAATCCGGATTACAATGCGACTCTATCATAAGACCGTTCGTGGCGAGGTCGAGAGCCTTTTGTGCGGTGTCGTGTAACAAGTTGCGGCATCCGCATATATGACTAATATCTGTTATGATTGGTATTTCCGGGTTTTTTCGACGCAACTCGATAGGAATCTCCCAGCGAGGGTTGTTGCGATACGGATTAGAGTTCACATCCTGAAAGCCGCGATGTATCGCCGCGAGATGTCTAAGTCCTGAAGAGGCGAGACGTTCGAAAGCTCCTATCCAGAGTTTGAGGTCGGGGGCAATAGGGTTTTTCACGAAGACCGGCACGTCGCAACCTTCAAGCGCGTCGGCGAGCTGCTGCATCGAAAACGGATTCGCCGTCGTACGTGCTCCAATCCAGAGAGCGTCAACATTATATTTCAAAGCAAGCTCAACGTGTTCGGGAGTAGCCACCTCCGTCATGACAGGAAGTCCGGTGTCGTTGGAAATCTCCTTCATCCATTTCAAGCCTTCCTCGCCTATTCCTTCAAAACCGTTAGGACGTGTGCGAGGCTTCCAGATGCCACCACGCAAAATATTAACTCGATGTAGTTCATACAGTTTTTTTGCGGTGTCGAAAATCTGTTCTTTGCTCTCAACGCTGCATGGTCCCGCAATGAGCAGCAACTCTTCGGGATTCTCAATCCATCTTCTTATGTCGAAACTGTCCTTCATCATAGTTTTGCAAAAATAAGAAACATTCTTTAAAGGGGACATCTATAAATTCCCCGTTTTGAATAATTTTGTCTAACACATGTTGAACTTTTTCAAGATTTATGTTTCTCTTTGGAATCTTTTCGTCTTTCTTTCAATCACATAGCTCGCTATGCTCTTTCAAGAAATACAAAAATCTTCTCAAAGATAAATACATAAATCTTTTGAAAAGCAATTTATAGAAGTCCCCTTAAGAAACGATTCCGAGAAATGTTTTTTATGTTGTCTCTCGCATTTACTCTTCTTTCCGACTGACTTCTTCTTTCTTCATAGTCTTTCTCCTGTTGTAATATACTTAGATTTCTCACCTGATTAGACTTAAATATTAATTGACAATTAACAATTGACAATTATTGTAGAGACGCGTCAATCACACCATTGAAAATAAACAATATGTAATTGATGCGTCTTTTTTAGAAACTGAAAAAAGCTTTGAACTTTGAACTTTGAACTTTGAGCTTTGAACTTTGAACTTTGAACTAAAGTTCAATAGCCTTAGTTCAAAAACTTAAATCACTTAATAATCAACAACTTACCTCCCCACCCCGATTTGTTTTAAAAAATATTTAAAGAAGTTTGGATTTCTGAAATAAAATTATAAACTTTGCGTTGTTAAGCTTAAGCGTATCATAAACAACAACCTATAAATGAATCATCTATGAGAATTGTAAAAATACTAATGTCAATTGTATTGTTTACAGCAACTTTACTATATCACGTTAATAGTGTGTTTGCGCAGCAATATGTGACAACCGAACCTTTGTTGAAGAATGTGCTTATTGAGGAATTTACAGGCAGAAATTGTCCAGGTTGTTCTCAGGCTCATTTGCTAGCCAACAATATAATAAAAAAGTATCCTAAACGTGTGTTTGTATCCAATATATATGGTTTCGATACCCCGACATACCCCAATTTAGTTACTCAAGAAGGTAATATAATAACTCATGCTTTGGGTGCAACAGCCTATCCAAGTTCACAGATTAATAGAAGTAAGGATTCTGCTGACCTTGGTGTGTCGGAGCATGATGTCAATTTGTTTATCAAGCAGGAAGCTCCTTGCAATATTGGTGGTTTAGTTGTCGTTGATGAGCTGAGTCGTACAGCTACAATTACAGTCGAGATATATTATGTTCATGATAGCGATAATGACGTCAATTATCTGACAGTAGAGATGTTGCAAGACAGTATATGGGGTTATCAAAATAATGGAATGAATAATCCGGAACAATATGTAGATGGCAACTACTGCCACATGCATGTTTTTCGTGATATCATAACATCTACATGGGGAGATACGATAAGTCCCACAAACGAAGGCACTCTGATCACGAAGACATATACATATATAATTCCAGAAATCATAGGCGATCCAAGCGGCGTAGATGTCAATATTAATCATTTGAAATTTATCGCTTTCGTGACGAATGAGATGATTGGAGCAGAATCGCGCCCTATTTTGAATGTTGCTCGTCTGCCATTTTTGATAGGAACTCAAGAAGAGGTATTTCCCTGCATCGATGACATCTCATATAAAGATAACTCGATGTGCTCAAACAACAAGTCATTTACTATAGATATGATGAACAGAGGCTTAGATGAATTAACATCAATAAAGATGCTGATGGAGATAGATAATGGCGACACCTTTGAATATGAATGGAACGGCAGCATAGAATCTTATCAGATTGGAAAAATAACATTCGATATGGATGTTCCAATCGGGACTCACGACATCGACTTTAGAATAGTGGAGGCAAACGGAAAACCTTTAGATTTTTTGAAGACAATAACAACGACTTGTGAAAAGAAGAATACAGTTTTTGTAGAGAATGAAAATGACGACGTAGTTCTCGAATTAATGCAAGATAAATTCGGCAATGAAGTGACATGGGAAATCGTTACCGACGATAATACCGTAGTAGCTTCAGGCGGACCTTACGAAAACATCTTCGGTCCCACAACGGCGACAAAATTATACGAGATTCCACTGAGTCTTCCTAAAAACCAATGCCTTAGATTCACTATTTCAGATATGATGAAAAATGGAATATGTTGCAGCTACGGAGATGGATACTACAGAATAATAGACGGTTACGGCAATGTCGCTATAGATGGCGACGGCGAATTTGGTGCTGAAGCTTCACATATATTTACTTTAGAAATTGGAGAAAACACTACTGACACGAAAGAAGATATTTACAAAATCTATCCTAATCCTGCGAAAGACATTGTCAGATTGTCGTCTGCCAAAGGATATATGTCGAAGGTTAAGATTTATAACAGTATCGGGATGTTAATTGATGAAATTGTGATAGATTCTGATAGTGCGGAACTTAATGTTTCGAATTACAAAAATGGAATATATCTTTTCAATATACAAGATTGTAACGGTAATGTTTACACAGAAAAAATATCGGTAATTAAATAAAGTCATGAATAGTAAAAATGTTAGCACTATGAAAAAATTATTGCTAAGTCTTCTCATGTTTGTATCATGCAACATGATGTTTTCTCAAAACGAATTTGAATATGTAGCAGGTTGCGCATATTCTGATATTATTGATTATTATGATATTCTTGAAATGGATAATGGCGATTTCGTGGTGTTTGGTAAGAAGTCGTCGCATGATTATCTCGGTCGCTTTTCTGAATCGGGTGAATTGCTATCAGAAGTTCTGAGGTACAATTATTTACCGGGATATAATTCTTACAACTACGATGGAAATCATATCTTAAAGGATAAAAATGGTGGTTTTTATATCTTTAAAACTTATAATCCGATATTAGATGTAAACCATGTCAATTATCAAGGCTGTGTTGATTCAAAAATAATTATGGAGAAATTAGATGATAGTTTTGAATACGTCTATCATAAAGAAATACAAGTCTCTATAGATACCACAAATCATCTTCTTGCGGGATATCCTCCAAGGATAAATATAGGGACTATACTTGATGAAGGTGATGGCTTTGTTATTTGTTATGAAAAACATGTAGGAGATAATGGTTCTGGCACACATTTCTACGGATATGACAGTACGTTTTTTCTTAAGACTGATTATAATTTGAATATACTGAAATACGGAAGTCTTGAGCATGACGAATGTAATTTTTTAAGACATAGGAATCATCTGTTATATGATGAGGAAGATAAGGAATATCTATATTATGCAAGTGGAAATTGGAGTGATGGATTCAGAAGAGGATTATACCTATATCGTTTTGATTCTGACTTTAATTTTATAGATGACCATCTTTTGGCACGTACTGAAGGCCTTTCTAACCCTGCGATTTATTATAGAGATCGTGTCGGAGTGGTAACTTCTGGGATTACTTTCAAACGTACAAGCTCAAATACCACAATAATGATGTCGGGAGCTGATTATCATTATATACCATACGGACATTATACGGTGGCTGCATGCGTCCTTATGGATGACGAAGCAAAGATGTTAGATAGTGTGATGTTTGCAAAGGTAGAATCAGCTTCGGGGTACAGTACATCAGTACCATCTATGTGTTCATTGGATTGGAAAGATGAGAACAAAATTTTTATTGGGACAACACCTTATGCATATCACTCACCACAATTGCATAACTCTAATCAGTATTTTGTAATAAGAATGATAGATAAAAATTTGAATACCATAGGAGAAGTTTATTATGATTTAGGAGTGACAACAGCTTTATTGACATCAACTCTTAAAGCCACCAATGACGGGGGTTGTATAATAGCCGGACATTTCAAAGATTTCGGTAAAACCTATAAAACATATAATAATTTCATAAAGAAATTTCCTCCTGAGGCGTTCGTCGGTATCGAAGAACCTCACGCTCATGGCTTAAAACTCGCTGTCGCCTATCCTAATCCAGGCGGAGATGTTTTGAATATAAGAACCGCCTTACGTAATGCAACATTATGTGTTTATGATATGCAAGGAAGAAAAATTCATGAGCAGGAAATTACAGATGACATTACGAGCGTCGATGCCTCTAAATGGAGCTCGGGAACATACATCTGGAAGTTGAAAATTGAAAATGGAAAGTTGAAAGTTGAAGAGGGGAAGTGGGTGAAATAGAATTGAAAGTTGAAAATTGAAAGTTGAAAGTTGATTTGAATGTCAACAGACAACAGACAACGTTTTTTTTAGAATCTTAGGAACTGAGAAATCAGTGAACATCAGTGGAATTTGTGGGAAAGAAAAACAAGCCACAGATTTCACTGATTGGCACAGAAGATATCTGAGAGGAGCTTTGAACTTTGAGCTTTGAACTATGAGATAAAGTTCAACAGCCTTGGTTCAATAGCCTTAGCTCAAAGTTCTATTTTTAATTCATAATTATTAAGATTCCCGCGATTATGCATTATGAATTATGCATTATGAATTTTAAAAAAAATCTCTCGTCTGTTGACTTTTTTACTATCTTTGTGGATTAAATCAATCGAGAATAATTTTAAAAACATATTATAGTGAAACGTACAGAAATTAAAGATGCATTACAAATGCAAGAGTTTGACAAAGAGATAAATGTCAAGGGTTGGGTGCGTAACAAACGCGGAAGTAAGAACGTAGCTTTCATAGCTTTAAACGATGGTTCTACCATTAATAACTTACAATTAGTGATTGACCTCAACGTCATTCCGGAAGAAAGTCTCGCCTTGATGCACACAGGTGCTTCTGTCTCGGCAACAGGTAACTTGGTGAAATCTGCAGGTAGCGGACAAAGCGTAGAGATGAACGTGACAAACATCGAACTCATCGGTGCAGCCGACCCAGATAAATATCCTTTACAGCCTAAGAAACACTCATTAGAGTTTTTACGCGAGATAGCTCACCTCCGTTTCCGTACCAACACTTTCAGCGCCATCATGCGTCTGCGTCACGCCATGGTGTTCGGAATCCATAAATTCTTTAACGATAGAGGCTTCTATAACATCCACACTCCTCTCATCACAGCATCCGACTGCGAAGGCGCTGGCGAGATGTTCCAAGTGACTACATTAGACCTTAACAACTTACCAAAGACTGAAGAAGGTAAGATCGACTTCTCACAAGATTTCTTCGGCAAGGCTACAAACCTCACAGTATCAGGTCAGCTTGAAGGTGAACTCGCAGCGACAGCTCTCGGTAAGATTTATACCTTCGGACCTACTTTCCGTGCCGAGAACTCAAACACATCACGTCACCTCGCTGAGTTCTGGATGATAGAACCTGAAATGGCATTCTACGACATCAACGATAATATGGACTTGGCAGAAGAGATGCTTAAATTCTTGATTCAATATGCTTTGGATAACTGCATGGACGACCTCCAATTCTTAAGCAAACGTCTCCAAGAAGAAGAGAAGAATAAGAAAGCTGAAGAGAAATCGATGGAGTTGATAGAGAAGTTACATTTCATCTTGGAAAACCCATTCCAAAGATTGACTTATACAGAAGCTATCGACATTCTCAAGAACAGCAACTACAACAAGAAAGGCAAGTTCCAATATCCTGTCACAGGCTGGGGCGTCGACTTACAGTCAGAACATGAACGTTATCTCGTTGAGAAACATTTCAAGAGACCTGTCATCTTGACCGACTATCCAATGGAAATCAAGGCTTTCTATATGAAACAAAACGAAGACGGCAAGACTGTTAGAGCTATGGACGTCTTATTCCCTGGCATCGGCGAGATTATCGGCGGTTCAGAACGTGAGACAGACCTCAACAAATTGTTAAAACGTATGGAAGAAGTCGGCATCCCACAAGAGTCGATGGAATGGTATTTAGACACACGCCGTTTCGGTTCAGTGCCGCACTCAGGCTACGGATTAGGATTCGAACGTCTTATGTTGTTCATCACCGGCATGGGTAACATCCGCGACGTCATCGCATTCCCACGTACTCCTAAAAACTGTGAATATTAATTCTAAATAAATATTAAGGATTTTCTTCTATGTCCTCACAACGACTGACACAGACGCAAAAGATGCTTCAGAAGCTGTCGCCGCAGCAGATTCTCCTTATGAAACTGTTGCAGATCCCGACTATGGAGCTGAGCACACGTATCAAGGAGGAGATAGAAGAGAATCCTGCTTTAGAAGAAAGCGAGGCAGAGAACTTCGACGACGACTTGCCGAACAACGAGGATGAAAACTTCGACGACAAAGAAGAATACGACGACACCGAAGATTATGATCCGCTCGCTGACTTCGACGAATATCTACAAGACGGCGACGACGACGATGCCGCATATAAACTAAGAACCAACAACTATAGTCCCGACGACGAACATTATGAAGCTCCGATCTCCAATGAAGAGAGTTTCCAAGACATCCTTATTGAACAACTTGGCTATAGAAATTTAGACGAGAAAAAATATAAGATTGGAACTTATATCATTGGTAATCTCGACGATTCTGGTTATTTGAGCCGTCCTATTGTCGGTATTATGGATGACTTGCTTTTCACGCAGAATATCGACGTGAGCGAAGAAGAAGTGATGGAAGTCCTTCATGTCATCCAGGAATTCGAACCAGCTGGAGTGGGCGCGACAAACCTTCAAGAATGTCTGCTCATCCAACTTCGCCGACTTCAAGAAGAAAACAGCGATGATATTGACTACACGCTCCCTATCATAATTATCGGGCAGTATTTCAATGAGTTCACAAAGAAACATTACGACAAGATCGTAAAGAAAAGCGGCATCAGCGAACGACAGTTCCGTGCTGCAATGAAAGAGATACTCAAGCTGAATCCTAAACCAGGTGGCACCATAGGCGGTTCGCAACGTTCCAACTACATCGTTCCAGATTTTGCCATTTATAACAACTGTGGCAAGTTGGAACTCACCCTCAACAGCCGCAACACGCCTGATCTTCATGTCAATAGAGATTATGTCGAAATGCTGAACGACTTCTCGAAGCAAAAAGACAACAAAAGTAAAAAAGAAGCAATCAATTTTGTCAAGAACAAAATTGAGTCAGCAAAATGGTTTATCGAAGCCATAAGACAAAGACATAACACTCTTTACGTAACTATGGAAGCTATCATGGAATATCAGAAAGAATATTTCCTTACTGGTGATGAGACAAAACTTAAACCAATGATTCTTAAAGATATTTCCGAAAAAGTTGGACTTGATATTTCTACGATATCGCGCGTCGCAAACAGCAAATATGTTCAAACAGCATACGGCACATTCTCTTTGAAGAGTTTCTTCAGCGAATCGCTCACAAACGACGAAGGCGAAGAAGTTTCGACAAGGGAAATCAAAAAAATCCTTATGGATTGTATTGAACAAGAAGACAAAACAAAACCATTGACCGACGATGTCTTAGCTCAGATTCTTAAAGAAAAAGGCTACAATATCGCAAGACGGACAATTGCCAAATACCGCGAGCAATTAGATATTCCAGTAGCGCGATTGCGTAAAGAACTGTAAGAATGAATAAGTTAGCTCAATTTGCATCAATAATATTTCATCCGGTTTTATTGCCGACTTGGATGTTTTTGGTATTCATCTTTTCTGGAATATGCAAAGTTTCATTCGTAAAAGCTGACATCTGCCTTGCCATCGTTTTCGTGACAACCTTTGTCTTTCCAATAATATCACTTCTTGTCTTAAAGAAATTTAAGGTTATAGAAAGTCTCCTGATGGAAAAAAGAGAAGACAGATTCATACCACTTTTCATTATGGTGATTTTTCTATATGTGACAAGTCGTTTCTTCAAAGGAATCAGTTCATTAGCCATATACAATTTCTATCTGATATGCAATCTGGTATTATGCATAATTGTATTTTGGATAAACTTTTTTTGGAAAATCAGTATGCATGGAATAGGTTGGGGAGCATTTGTCGCCACATTAGTCATATTATCGTCAATATCGTCACTACTTTATTTTCCATTCCTTATATCAAGTATCTTCATTTCTGGTATCGTAGGTTCCGCGAGATTATACTTAAAATCCCACAACGAATCGCAAGTTTATGCTGGATTCATTGTAGGATTTATTGTAGTATTTGCGATTTATCAGTTGACAATTAACAGTTGACAATTAACAATTACACACTGACGTGTGTCTACTAATTTTCAATTTTAAACTTTCAATTTAAAACGGTCTTACGCCAACACCAATTGATAAAGGTTTGATTTCTGGACCGAAACCGCTTTTGAAAGTATTCGAGAATTGATAAGAAATCATCATATAAACGTCTTTATAAGCACCGCGTAATGTCAATGAATAGACGTATTTTTCTAAGTTATTGATTCTATTGGCTTTCAATCTGTATGTCTTGTCATCATTATATAATTCACCGACAAATTTAGATTTTCCACCTAGCAAAATACCAAATTTAAAACCTGCGCTGACTTTGAATTTATCTGCAAAAACGAAGCTAGCTTCAATAGGAATGTCGATGTAATTTGTGTTTATTTTACTGCGCTGATATTCATGCGGAACTGTAACAAATTCAGTGACATCGTGATAAGGTCTTCTAAGATAAGCATCTTTCATGTAGAAGTTATGACCTGTATAACCGACGCCGATTGACGCAAAATGAGGTGTGTTATCAAATTTGAAATTAAACATTGTATAGACGCTAATACCTTGATTTATAGCACGAAGATTAAAATTATCGTATGATTCGCCTGTATTAAAATCAGTAAACAAATCAGCACCTATTATGACAAGTCCGTCAGTTCTTTCAGAGATTGACTGAGCCTGTGAGAATGATGCAAAGAAAAACAATAGAACGAGTAATAATGATGTTTTTTTCATAATAAATTTATTAACTATGTAATGACTTTGAAATCTTATCTTGGAGCCTTCTTCTTCTATCTAAAAGATTGTCAATCTCTTCCATTGACAAATCAGGTTTTTTCAATTCTGAGTCGATGACATCCAACAAGGCGACGTATCTATCTTCAGTTGGCAGTTGTTCAAATTCCTGTTCTTTCTTATCGACCAATGAGATTTGAGGTTTGACTTCTTCTTCGTATGCATCTTCACCCAGTTGGTCGCGGAGTTGTTGTATGAGTCGGGAGAGTATCTTTTGTGTTGTTTCCTGATCAAAAAGTCCGAACATATCGGAAGAAAAGCTGATGTCCATGCTGTCATAATTCGAGAACATCATTTTAAGTTGTTCAGCCTGAGCCTTATCTATTCCAGGCATCGATTCTGGAGGATATTTTTCCATCATCTTTTTAAACAACCTGAAAAGTTCTTCCATTTGTTTCTTTATATTTTCATTTTCCATATCTATAATTTTAGATTCGTGAAATCAAAAATCATTCCTATTTATCACAAAACGTATTATGTCAGATAATATTATGTATGACTTTTTTTGAATCATTATTCTTCATAATAGAAGATGTCCATATTAACAGAATCATTTATAAAGTGTTCATATTCTTCTACATTGAAATCCGATTCACAAAAGATATTATATGGAAGTTGGATTCTGTCTGAAGTGATGAAGGCTTTTTTGTAATCTTTGCTCAATGTTCTAAATGCCTTTTCGGCGTCGAGACGCGTTCTGAAGTCACCGACGCGAAGTCTATAATAAGGTTGTCCGAAAACCAAATATATAGGCACATCAGGATATTTCGTCTTGAATTCCTCCATCGTCTGATTCGCCAATTCTACGGCATCATTACCAGATTCCATGAAAATCTGAATTCTGTAACCGTCAATTGTGCCATCCTTCTCGTGAATGTCTTTCTGACGTTGTATAAGTTGTTCAATACGTTGGTCTTGCGTCGCAATGACAAAACCTTTGTCTTGTGAGAAACAACAAAAAGACATAATGCCAAACAATACCGTTAAAAATAATTTCATTTTGGAGTATAATTTTCTGCTAAAATAAGCAAAAAAGTAATACAAGAACCACATTTTTTATGTAATTTTGTGGAATACGATTTTTTTATGAACGAGAATTTAGATGCATCTGGTAAATCATTCAGCAAGCAGGAGTTGGAGATAGAACGCGCCTTGCGTCCTGAGGCTTTCAAGAGTTTCGCGGGACAGGAACAGGTCGTTGAAAATCTACTCGTTTTCACTCGTGCTGCTGTGCAAAGAGGCGAGTCGTTAGACCACGTTTTGCTTCACGGGCCTCCAGGATTAGGCAAGACAACACTTTCACATATCATAGCCAACGAACTTGGTGTCGGGATGAAGATGACTTCTGGTCCCGTCTTGGATAAACCTGGCAATCTTGCAGGACTTCTGACGAGTCTTGAGAAAAACGACGTGCTTTTCATCGATGAGATTCATCGTCTCAGCCCTATTGTGGAAGAATATCTATATTCCGCAATGGAGGATTTCCGCATTGATATTATGATAGAAAGCGGACCTAACGCTCGTTCAGTACAAATCGCTCTCAATCCTTTCACCTTGGTTGGTGCCACCACTCGCTCAGGCTTGCTAACAGCTCCGCTACGCGCACGTTTCGGCATCAATATGAGACTGGAATATTACAATGCTACCACGTTATCTGGAATCATAAAACGCTCAGCTTCAATACTAAAAGTCCCTATCGAAGATGCAGCAGCTTTCGAGATAGCGCGCCGCAGCCGTGGAACTCCGCGTATCGCAAACCTTTTACTGCGGCGCGTCAGAGACTTCGCACAAATACAAGGCAACGGGACAATAACTCTCGACATCGCACGTATCGGACTCAAAGCTCTTAACGTTGACCAACACGGTCTCGACGATATGGATAACAGAATTCTGTCAACAATCATCGACAAATTCAAAGGTGGTCCTGTCGGTCTTAACACTATTGCGACCGCTGTGGGAGAAGAAGCAGGAACTATAGAAGAGGTTTACGAACCATTCTTGATACAAGAAGGTTATCTTATGAGAACGCCGCGAGGAAGAGAAGCGACAGAATTTGCATACCGACATCTCGGCAGAACAAAAGGTGCCGTAAACGGCGAATTGGAACTTTTCTAATAGACCGCTAATCGTCGCTAATGTTTCGCTAAATCTTTTTTAGGTTAAAACATGTTAACACTTCGCGTCTGATTCGCGTAGATTCGCGGACTATTCCTCCAAGACGATTTGATAAGTACTTCTGCTTCTCTGCTCAACGTAAATCCTTTTATCCTTGACGAAATCCTTTTCAAGACCTTCCTGATAATGACGTATCGTGAACAACTGAAGTCCGTCATTATATTTTATCTTAAACGATTGAGAAAGAGTCTCAGTAAGTTGCAGACGTTTTTTCTCGTTTTCATCAAAACATATTGAAAGAACGAGTGCCGATACTTGCGTCATATTGGCGTGAAGATTCAACTCATCCATGATATTAAAAATCACTGCGCGATTATGCTCATCCATGAAGGAATAATCGCGGGCTGTGATACTCATCAGCGTTTGTTTTTCTTTCACGATGAAAGACGGCACATATTCAATATATCCTTTTGTGTTATCTATTACAGAAGGTTCCAAAGACGTATCGAGGAAACATTTAATTTTAAGTGGTATATTCTTGTTTTGTAAAGGTTTAAGAGTCTTTGGATGTATAATTGACGCACCATAGAAAGCTAGTTCTATTGCTTCAAGATATGAAAGATGCGAGATTTTCTTTGTCTCAGGAAAACGTTTCGGGTCAGCGTTACGCAAGCCATCTACGTCCTTCCAGATTGTAACTTCTTGAGTCTCAAGACAATTGGCAAAAATCGCTGCTGTAAAATCGGAGCCTTCTCTTCCCAAAGTTGTGGTCGTCTTTGGAGAAATTGTTCCGCCGATGAAACCTTGCGTGATGTACATTGTCCCGTTGTGTTTTTTATTGAGTTCGTCGATACGAAGACGGCAGTCGTCCCAATCAGGATTAGCAGCGCGAAAGTTATGATCTGTGATGACATATTCGCGAGCGTCAATGAGTTCATTTTTTATTCCGCATTCGTTGAGATATGCTGATATTAAAGTCGTTGAGAGAATCTCGCCAAAACTTACAGTATTGTCATATTGATAATCATAGTCGAAACCCGTCTCTTGAAGATTGAGGTACAAATCCAAAAAGAGATTTGTCATCACTTCGAAAACAGGGTGAGAAGTGTTTCCATCGAAGAGGTCAATCATAATATTCTCATGGAAGCCGATTATCTCGCTGAGAGCGGTTATTTCAAGATGACCGTTGTTTTTTCTAAAATCCGACAATGCTTTCTCTATTGCGTTGGTTGTCTTTCCCATAGCAGAGATGACAAGCATAAGATCTTCGCGGTTTTCTTTTTCAATAATATTCTTTAAGTTCCTTACTGCATCGGCGTCTTTTACAGAAGCACCGCCGAATTTATATATCCTGCTAATCATATTTTTAGTTTAGAGTTTATGGTTTAGAGTTTATAGTAGTTTTAAAGTTAAAAGTTTTTAAGATTAAAGTTTTTTATCTCGCAAAGATAATAAAAGTCAGCGGACAACGGATAATAATTTTGGGTATTTCTATAAACTACATTCGTTAGATTTATGAATTTTTACCTGAGAAGATTTTTGATTTTCTTGAAAGTATTTTTTATCACTTTACTATTTTGTAAAAACAAAGGGACGCAGCATGCCACGTCCCTACGAAAATTTTCAACTTCCAGTTTTCGAATGTCAATTTTTCTTACACTGCCTTCCGCCGTGGTTGAAGCTGTGCTTAGGATGAATGTCTCTGTTGACTTCAACACGCGACTGTGTTGGATAACTTAGTTTCTCCAAGTCGCTGACTGCCATTCTGATGTCTGTCAAGAGCATATCTGCCATGTCGCGGCTGAAACCTTGACGGCACACTATTCTCATCACGACGCATTGTTCCAAGTCTTTCGGCATGGTGTAGGCCGGCACCATCCAGCCGTTTTGTTGCAACTTATATTGCAAGTCGTACAATGTCCAGTTGGCGACTTTGTCGTATTTAGGATTCAACGACCAGATAAACAAAGGATTTACCACTTCGTTGCTATAGTTCTTGAACTGAGGCATCTTGCCAATCTCTTCGTGAAGATATTCTGCAATCTCCATGGAGTTCTGCTGTATTGCCTTGTAACCTTGGAATCCTAATCTGATAAACTGATAATATTGACCGAGGATCTGCGCAGCAGGACGCGAGAAGTTAAGACCGACTTGTGTGATGTCGGCACCAAGATAGTTGACACTGAACGACATCTCTTCTGGCAGATATTTCTTGTCTTTCCATATCACCCAGCCCAAACCTGGATAAACAAGTCCGTATTTGTGACCAGAAGTGCTTATCGACAAGACGTTATCCAATCGAAAATCCCATCTTACATGAGGCTTTAAGAAGGGTAAGATAAAACCGCCAGATGCGGCATCTACGTGAATGCAAAGTTCGTTGCCTGTTCTCTTGTTGAATTTGGTCACTTCCTTATCCAACTCTTCAATGTCGTCGTTCATACCGGTCCATGTGCAGCCTGCGATAGGGACAATGCAAATAGTGTTTTCGTCGCACATCTCGATAGCTTTCTTAGGGTCGAGGGTTGGGTTGTCGATACTGAGCGGCACGGTACGCATCTCTATCTGCCACAATTGAGCGAATTTTTCCCACACGACTTGGAAACCTGTTGACACCACGAAGTTAGGTTTGTCGTATGGCTTGCCTTGTGCCATTCTTCTTTTGCGCCAACGCATCCATGCAGAAACACCACCGAGCATACAAGCCTCCGATGAGCCAATACCAACAGCGCCTGTCTTCCATCGATTTTGTTCCGGACTGTTCCAGAGGTTTGCTATGATGTTGATACATTTCTGTCCCATCAAGGCAATACGAGGATACTCTGTCTCGTCGATGTAGTTGATACTAATGGCGTCATTCATAAGTTTCGTTGCGTAGTCATCCATATAAGTGGTGACGAAGGTGGCGAGATTGAGTCGTGGCTGAGTCTGAGGGAAGGTTTCGTCTTTAACCATCTGATAAGCGATCTCCGGTGTTGTCGGACCGTTAGGAATCTTATCTACAGGCGAAGGATTAATCATTGCATCTGTTCCGAAGACGTCGCTCTTCGCATCTCCATGTCTGAAATTTAGGTCTTTCATAGTTTTTTTAGTTTTAATAATAATGCTGAAAAAACACTATGAAAGAGAGAATGTTTGTTAAAAATAGGTGAAGGGAAAACAAAAAACGGACGACTTGATGTCATCCGTTTTCTTTTGTAGCGGGGACAGGATTTGAACCTGCGACCTCCGGGTTATGAGCCCGACGAGCTACCGGACTGCTCTACCCCGCATCATGAACTACAAACTAAACAATGATTTTATGTTTTTGTTTGAGACTGCAAAGATAAATCATTTTTCTTTACAAGTCAAGTTTTTTTAAAAAAAAAGTAGATCATAAACTTTGAAGTTAAATATCAGATTATCAATCTACTTTTAATTCATTTATCTGAAAACATCTAAATTAATTCCGTAAGTCCATTCAATATAGTCGATGGAACCTTCATGAACCTTCATGAAAGCACCAACAAATTGATTGCTTTTCTTTCCAAAATAATATTTGAAACCAAGTCTTTCGTAATAGTTGGTATATGCACTTGGGAGATATTGGCTTTCGAAAGGCGTTGTGCCAGAGAAACCCCACGATTTCTTTTCGTCGGTTCCGTTGTAAATGCCGTGATATAAGTAATATGACAATCCGACGCAGAAAGCGACTCTGTTATACAAAATCTCAAACATGGCAGAAGCTGCTAAGTGCATTGAGTTTAAAGGGCGATATTCGCACAAAGGAATGTTTAAGATACCTGCTTCGTATTCGTCTTGAGCTTGTAGATATTTCACCTTTGTCTCACCGGTATAGCAGAAGTCTAAGCCGACGTCATATCTGAACATAGGATGGAAATGACGAGAGACACCGACTCTGAAAGTGTTGCTGAAATAATATCCGGGTTCGCCAGAGATCTCTCCGTTACGCTTGGTATTGGTCTGTAAAAATCCCGGCGCCTCACTGAGGAAAATGTATGTCTTTTTCTTAAATGGTTCCCATTCGCTGCGGGTAAAACTTTCTCTTCCGTTGATATTATAGCGACAATTCAATTGATAACCATACACGTTAACACCGTGATTAGGTAATACTATAGCCCCGTTGGAAGAATGCGCAAACCAGAAACGCAATCCTAAGTCCATGTTTCTACTTATTCTGAAAGTTGGCCCAACGTCAATGCCCAAATGAACATTAATTAAAGAACCGATGAATTCGTTACCATATTTTGGCCAGAACGACAAACCTGCGAGAATGTCGTAGTCAAACGACCAATTGCGTCCTCTGTAGAAGTTGCCGTTGAAAAAGCCGCCTACAGAATAGCAATCGCCTATGGTGTTGACATATTCTGTAACTGGAAGTCCGTTAGCATCACGATGTTCATATTTCGCACTGTCGATGGTGTTATGTTCGTAGCGGAAGAAGAAACCGTAAGATGGAAAGTTGAAAAGTTGTTCCCATTCTTTCTCTCCTGTCGTCTGATAACCAAAATGCAGGTCGAAGTTATATTGATGACTCTCGGCGAGATAGTTGTGACGTTCCACGAAAGGAATATATGTTCCGTAACGAACAGCTGGCTCTATATACCATTTGGAAAACTTATTCTTTGTATCGTCCTGAACCTCCACTTGTGCAAATGAAGGTGATATTATGGAAATAATTAAAAATGACAATAATAAAAAATTCTTCATGCTAAAATGTTTATTATTTTTGTGTGCAAAGATAAAAAAAGAAAGTAAAAGGAGTGTAAAATTAGAAGTGAATATTGCATGCTAAAACTATCCTTTATTTTTTTCTCACAACTTACGAGGACAAGCAGATATTTTGTTACTTTGCGATCTAAGTTTTAAAAAAATTTTCAGCATGAGTCACAAAGCAGGTTATGTAAATATTATTGGAAAGCCAAATGTCGGAAAATCAACACTTATGAACGAATTCGTAGGTGAAAAAATTTCTATCGTAACATCAAAAGCACAGACCACAAGACATCGTATTTTGGGCATTGTGAACGGCGATGAGTTCCAAATTGTGTTCTCAGACACGCCTGGAATCATAAAAAATCCCGCTTATAAGATGCACGAAGTGATGAATCAGTTCGTAAATGTCGCTTTCATCGATGCCGATCTGATACTTTATGTCGTCGATATTACCGACAAAAAAATAGACGAGAAGACTGTGGAACGTCTTCAGAAAATAACCGACATCCCGATTTTTGTACTTTTAAATAAGATCGACTTGTCGGATCAAAACGGTGTTGTCGCCGCCGTAGATTTCTGGCAGAAGACATTGCCTACAGCCACCATCTTCCCTATCTCGGCACTTCATCACGCCAACATCAGTCACATCTTCGACTGCATTTTGGAGAAACTTCCGGAGTGTCCACCTTATTTCCCGAAAGACGAGTTCACCGACAGATCGATGCGTTTCTTCATCTCGGAGATAATAAGAGAGAAGATCTTGCTCATCTACAAACAAGAGATTCCTTATTCTGTTGAAGTCGTCGTCGACGCATACGAGGAAAGCAAAAAGATGATAAACATCAGAGCCACCATATATGCCTCACGCGACTCGCAAAAAGCTATATTAATAGGTAAGGCGGGAAGTGCCATCAAAAAACTCGGCATCATGGCGAGAGGCGACATCGAAGAATTTACAGGAAAGAAGATATTCTTAGACCTCAACGTCAAAGTCAGCAAAGACTGGCGCGACAATGAAGAAGAGTTGAGAAATTTCAGTTATGATTTTTAGCATATAATGGCCAAAGGCTAAAGTCCAAAGACTAAAGGCAAAAAATCTTTCGCCGTTTGTCTTTAGTCTTTTGCCTTTTTTCTTATCTTTGCAAATCACAGAAATTTAATAGAAATGAGTAATATTGTTGCAATAGTAGGAAGACCTAATGTAGGTAAATCGACATTTTTCAATCGTTTGGTACAGACACGTCAAGCTATCGTAGAAGAGACAAGTGGTGTGACGCGCGACCGTCATTATGGTCACAGCGACTGGAACGGAAAGTCGTTTACGGTGATTGATACAGGAGGATATGTCGTCGGTTCCGATGATATTTTTGAAGAAGAGATAAGGAAACAGGTTGAACTCGCCATTGAGGAAGCCGATGTCATAATATTCGTCGTCGATGGCAAAGAAGGTCTCCACGTCCTTGACGAAGATGTAGCCCTGATGTTACGTCGCAGCAAGAAAAAGGTATTACTCGCCGTCAACAAGACCGACATCCCTAATAAGGAAAGTAATATAGCAGACTTCTACACCTTAGGTCTCGGCGACATTTTCGCTTTCTCGGCTATGACTGGAACAGGTACAGGAGAACTTTTAGACGAAGTCGTCAAGCATCTTCCAAACGATACAACAGAAAATTATGACGGTCTCCCACGTTTCGCACTCGTAGGTCGTCCTAACGTAGGTAAGTCTTCTATGATAAACGCATTCTTAGGTCATGAACGTCATATCGTAACAGACATCGCAGGAACGACACGCGACAGCAACAACACTCGTTTCAACGCCTTCAACATGGACTTCGTACTCGTCGATACCGCCGGTCTTCGTAAAAAAAGCAAGGTGTCGGAAAACATCGAGTTCTATTCCGTGATGCGTTCAATCCGCGCCATAGAAGAATGCGACGTCGCAGCTCTCATCATCGACGCGACACAAGGCTTCGAAGCTCAGGATATGAATATCTTACGTCTCATCGAAAGAAACAAGAAAGGTCTCGTGCTCATCGTCAACAAATGGGACTTGATAGACAAAGACTCCAACACTCACCTCCAGTTCGAGAAGATGATAAGAGAGAAGACAGCACCTTTCACAGATTATCCTATCATCTTCACTTCAGCCATAAATCGTCAGAGGACCTTCCGCGTGCTTGAAGCCTTACATCAGGTTTATGAAAACAGAGAACGCAGAATATCAGTACGCGAACTCAATGACACTATGTTAGAAATAATTTCGGCTCAACCACCGCAAGTGGCTTCGAGAAACCGTTATCTCAAGATTAAATATATCACACAATTGAAAAGCCCTACTCCGCAGTTCATCTTCTTCTGCAACTTGCCAAAAGACGTCAAAGAGTCTTATTGCCGTTTCTTGGAAAACAAGATCCGCCAGAACTGGAACTTCAACGGAGTGCCGATACAATTATTTTTCAGAGAAAAATAATTTAAAAACTGAGAATCTGAGAATCTGAGAACCTGAGAGTTTTTTTCAGATTTTCAGATTTTCAAGTTTTCAGATTCTAAAAAATGGAAGAATTAAGAATAGATAAATGGTTATGGTGCGCACGTTTGTTCAAGACGCGCACACTCGCTGCGGATGCTTGTAAGGGCGGCAAGGTGAAGATTAACGACACTTCCATCAAGCCGTCGCGCGATGTGAAAATCGGCGAGCAAATCCAAGTGCAACTTGGACAACTGCATAAAGTCGTGGAAGTAAAAAGCATTCCAAAGAGTCGCGTCTCGCCAAAACAAGTCGAAGATGTTTATACTGACTTGACGCCGAAAGAAGAATACGAGAGAATAGAATTCATCCACGCATATAAAGTCGAATACCGCGACAGAGGCGCAGGACGCCCGACGAAGAAAGAAAGAAGAGAGATTGACAAACTTAAAGAATATTAGAAATCTGAGAATCTGAAAATTCAATTCTCAACTTTGACCTTTCAATTTTCAATTTCATCTCACCAAGCTCAAGTAAGAGTGTAATATTTTAAACCATAGATTACACATAAATCATGTTTTATTTATAAATATTTAATTATTTTTGAAGCATTAAAATATTAAACTTATGAAGAAATTTTTTCTCTTATTATTAATGTTCGTATCATTGAACATCAATGCGCAAACAGGAGCTTTTAAGGTAAAAGAAGGCTCATTTATGCATATTCAGGCTGCATATATGGATGATAAAGAAGATCATCGCGATAAGAATAACAACCCGACGGCTTTGATAAAGATAATAACAGATAATATAAATGAGACAGAACGTAAAAAACTGACATTCTCGGGGAATAGGCTGACGCAAATAAGTGACAAGTCGTATAAAACAGGACAGGTGTGGTTGTATATCACAGCCGAGAATTCTGATTTCTTAGAGATATCACATCCTGAATTTGGAACAGTGAAATTTTATTTCCCAGAGTCTTTATGTGATTGGTGTACTTACGAGATGGTGCTTCAATATATACCTGTTGGTTCCAGCATTGATGTAAATTCCTCGCCGTCAGGTGCAGACGTATACCTCAATGACATCCATCAGGGACAGACACCTTTGTATATTGCTGACGTAGAACCTGGTGTTCATGAACTTAGAATATCCGTGAAAGGATGCAAACCAATAGAAAAGATAATAAATATTAATAAAGGTGAGACGTTGACAATTAATGAACGCTTGCAGATTGGGAAGGATATAAAAATAACGACAGACAGAGAAGGTGATAAATTGTTTGTTGATGAGAAATTTGTCGGAATAAGTCCTATGACAGTAAATCTTGCTTATGGTACACATATAGTCAAGGTTGATCGTGATGGGAGAATAAAGTCTGTTACAGTGAATGTTTCTCAAAACGAGAGTGATGAAGATGTTAATATATCATTTGGAGATAATTTGAATATCGATGTGAACGGAGTGACTTTCACTATGATATATGTAAAGGGTGGTACATTTAGAATGGGAGCTACATCGGAACAGTCTAATGACGCTCAGACAGATGAATATCCTGTTCACGATGTGACACTTGGTGATTATTATATCGGTGAGACTGAGGTTACTCAAAAGTTGTGGAAAGCTGTAATGTTCGATAATCCAAGTAATTTTAAAGGAGACCAGAAACCAGTGGAATGTGTCTCCTGGGAAGATGCACAAGAGTTTATTAAAAAACTTAGTCAGTTGACAGGATTTGATTTTAGATTGCCAACAGAAGCGGAATGGGAATATGCAGCAAGAGGCGGTGACAAATCAAAGGGTTACATTTTTAGCGGAAGCAATAATGCAAAAGATGTAGCGATATTCAATAAAAAGAAACCTCAATCATATAATGTAAAGTCGATGAAACCTAATGAGTTGGGAATTTATGACATGACGGGTAATGTGTTTGAATATTGCTATGATTGGTATGGAAATTATGACAATGCTTCACAGGTAAATCCAACAGGTCCGGCAAAAGGCGAGGGTAAAGTGATACGTGGAGGCAGCTGGAATTTTAAGATGAGAAGTTGTAGAGTGTCTTATAGAAATGCAACCTATGTTGACTATAAAAATGACTACTGCGGATTACGATTGGTAGTTCAAAATTGAAAATAAGTAATACCAGTTAATAACCAATAATGTAATATATGATGAAAAAAATATTTGTTTTCTTTCTGACATTGATGTCATTAAATATGATGGCTCAGTCCGATTCGTTTAAAGTTAAAGAAGATTCTTTTAGAAAGATAAAAGGTGAATTCATAGAAGATACGGAAGACCATCGCGATGACGATGATATACCTATGGCTCTGATAAAAATCATAACAGAGAATATCGATGACGAACAACGTCATAAACTTAAATTCTTTGGTAACAGAGTGACTCAGATTGGTGATAAGGAATTTAAATCAGATCAAGTATGGATTTATTTGACAGCAGAAGGCGCTGATTTCTTGGAAATCAGACATCCTGATTTTGGTACTGCAAAATTTATATTCCCCGAAAGATTATGCGACTTCTGTACTTATGAACTCGTTCTGCAATATGTTTCGTTGACGTCTTCGGAACAAGATGATAAAAATACCCATTTAATAGTGAAATCAGACCAACCCAATGCTATGATTTATATTGATGGTGAACTTTTAAACGTAGGCGAAGCTTCTAAATATGTCCCAATCGGGTCTTCTCATACTTACAAAATCGAATGTGACTTGTTTAAGAAAGAGATAGGTGTAGTTACGGTAGAGGCTAAGACCGTTATAGATAAAAAGTTGATACCTTATGCTGGTTATATCAATGTACAAACAACACCTGAATCAGGTGCAAAAGTGTATGTCGATGACGAGTATATAGGTCTGTCTCCAGCTCAAAGTAACAAACTTAATGTCGGTTCACACACTGTCAAAGTCGTGAAGGACTTATATGTGACCAAAGAACAAATGTTTATGATTAATGATGGAGAAACGACAAACGCTGTCATTGATATGAAGTCTGACTTTGTGGAGTTAACAGTTACAACGGATTCCGGATCTGACATTTACATTGATGGAGAATATAAATCTAAAGGAAGTTGGAGTGGAAGGATTTCAACAGGAATTCACGTCTTTGAAGCTAAAAAAGACTATCACATAACAACAAAGAGAACAGAAAACATAGTTGGCGGAAGTTTGAGAACTATAGCAATAGACAGTCCTACACCAACAAATAATAATAAAATAATAACTGTTAAAGGAGTAAGTTTTACTATGATAGAAGTAGAAGGCGGAACATTCAATATGGGTACTACGAAAGAGTTGGATAAGAAAGCTTTATATCAAGAAACGCCTATGCATGCAGTGACGGTCTCAGATTATTTTATTGGTGAAACTGAAGTGACTCAAGAACTTTGGATGGCAGTGATGGGAGATAATCCTTCTCATTTTAAAGGAGAGAAAAGACCTGTTGAGTCTGTTTCCTGGAATGATTGCCAGAGATTTATAGCTAAGTTAAATGAAATGACTGGTGAAAATTTTAGATTGCCAACTGAGGCTGAGTGGGAATATGCAGCGAAAGGCGGCGATGAATCAAAAGACTATAAATACAGCGGAAGTGATAATATTGATGACATCGCCTGGTATTCGAAAAACACACGCTTGGAGACTACTATTGTTAAAACCAAAATGTCTAACGAATTAGGTATATATGATATGACGGGTAATGTCAGAGAATTATGTCAAGATTGGTATGATAATTATAATGGATCGTCACAGACTAATCCTAAAGGTCCTTCGTATGGCAAGGGAAGAGTGTTTCGCGGTGGAAGTTGGGGCGATGATGAAAAAAGATCTAGAAATACATACCGTCTTTACGTAGATTCTTATGAGACAAGTTTCTCTTTAGGTTTTAGACTTGCTATGTAAAATACATTTAAATTAACGTGAAAATATCATGCAGATTAGTCGTAAGACACCAAGCAGCGAAGCGTATGTAAAGTGCTTCGATGGGTATCAGAATCTTGTAGTGATGCTATTCTGCGTATTGAAACATCTTGATTTATTGCTTTTATTTTTATCGGACAGTAATATATATTTATCTATGTATTAACAGGTTATAATGATTTTACCAACTATTTTTGTCTATTATACCACTATTTTTAGCAACAAATAAAAAAAAGGGACCTGAGAATTTCTCAAGTCCCTTTTCAGTTTCAGAAATTACCTGACAACAATTCTGCTGAATTTAACATCCTTATCATTTACAACTCTGATGATATAAATGCCTGCTGCCTCCATACCGTCGATGCTATCGACATTGCTGTAATCCGCAATTCTGACACCTATTGAATTATATACCTCAACTTTATCGTATATCATTCCCAAACTAATCGGATGATTTACATTTGTTGGATTTGGATATAAGCTCAAGGTTTGTGCATATTGCTCATCAACGCCTTCTACCTCAACGAAGTTGGCAACCAACTCCATGTCTCCTGTTATCTCAAACGAATATTCTGCTTCCGTTGAAACAACTTCGCCGTCTTCTGTCCAGTTGACAAATTCATAACCTTCATTTGCTGTTGCTGTTACAGTCACTGTCTCGCCGTCGGTGAATGTGCCTGCACCTGTAACTTCGCCCGCACCTTCAATGTTGACTGACAAAACAAGGTCGTAGATTGCGATGAAGTTGGCAACGAAACTTCTGCCTTCCGTTATAACAAAGGTGAATTCTGTTTATGCCGTGACTTCCTCGCCGTCTTCTGTCCAGTTGACAAAGATGTAACCTTCGTTAGGTGTTGCTGTTACCGTCACTGTTTCGCCGTCGGTGAAAGTGCCTGCACCTGTGACTTCGCCAGAACCTTCAATGTTGATTGACAA
>JAZNSO010000076.1:0-5189 GCA_045591245.1 Bacteroidales bacterium | reverse complement strand
TGGCTACGATCCGACTTGTCGTTCTGCAAAATTATATTCTTATTTTATCGAGAATCAAGTTAAGGTCTTAAGAATCGGATTACATCAGTCTGATGAATTGGATGCGGGCGGTTACGTTGCCGGTCCTTATCACAAGAATTTTGCCGAGATGGTTTTATCTCGCATCTGGAGAGATAATCTGAAAGCCTTAAAACCTGAGAATCTGAGAAGTAAGGACATTATCATCAACGTTCCTGAATCGCAAATTAATCATGCCATTGGATGGAAAGGCGAGAATAAGAAGATGTTGTCGGAAAAGTTTGATGAGGTATTTTTTAAGGTCAACAAGACAACAAGTAGAGACGCGTCAATGACTCCTATAAAATTAACAAACATTGACACGTCTCAACAACTAAATGAATTCGCGTCAGTGACTCCTATAAAATCAACAAACATTGACACGTCTGAAGAATCAAATGAGTTTAATTTTACCATCACTACAAAAGACGAACTTCCTACAATTATCGCTGATTCGAGAATGCCAGAGGAAGCGAAGAAAAATCTGAAGAAATTAGGAAACGTCATTTTCATCAATCCTACTTCTGTGACTTATAATTCAATATCTTCTCATCCAGATATTTTCTTTTTCCAAAAAGACGATGCTTTGATTAATGCGCCCAATGCTCCTAAAAGAATAGTCAAGGAATTGAAGAAGCGAAAGATAAAACTCATCGAAGGCAAGAAAGAAGTCGGGAAGAAATATCCGGAGACGGTTCCTTATAACGCAGTCGGAATTGGGAATTTGTTGATACATAATTTGAAACATACCGACGAGACGATTTTGTCATCTTACGAAAATCACATAAATGTTAATCAAGGATATACGCGATGTAATCTTCTGGCTTTGAATGAAAATGCGTTTATCACATCGGATGTTGCCGTAGGGACGCGGCTTGCCACGTCCGTACATTATTCTGTTCTTTATATCGATCCGAAACAGATTAAATTAGAAGGTCAGAAAAACGGGTTTTTCCCTGGCTGTTGCGGCGTTTGGAAAAACAATCTTATCGTTTGTGGCAGCACGAAAAATCTAAAAGAGAAAGCCGAATTAGATAAAATCTTAAAAGATAATAATTTCAATCTCATTGAGTTATACGACGGAGATTTGATTGATGTGGGAAGCGTTTTTTTCAATTGACAATTAACAGTTTACAGTTAACAATTAAAAATTTGCGACTTGTATCTTACAATTTTTAAAAAAAATGCGATTTGTATCTTACAATTTTAAAAATATCTTTGTAACATATTATAAATCAAGTGTTTTTTCTAACTAAAGTTTATAACTTAAAGATAAGTCTTTAATCAATGACCAAAGACTTATCTATAAAACGAATTACGGTTTAGTTACAGGAACTTGAATAATGGTAAGCCATTTGCTCGTATCGTCTTGATTCCAGATACCATCTATATAGTTGGCTCTTGGTTCTCCAGCAATCTCATAACCGAGTTTTGCAATTTCTTCAAAAAGTTCCAAATAACTTTCGCGAAGTAAAGAATAAGGTCCGTAGACTTTCTTACAGATTGCGGTCTGTACCTCAGGAAGTTTCTTGAATTTCACTATGTCAGAATCAGATCCCATCTCGGTCACTCTTTCACAATACTCGATTTCAAAATCTGTTTCCTTATATTCTCCGGATAGTTCGGTAGTGAAGCAATAACCAGGTTCAGGACATTTGCAAGCGAGTCGCGCCATTTCAGGACCGACAATGTTCACAAGATGTGTTCCCAATTCGTCATAACTCTTAAGAGTCGTTCTGTTGTATGCCACAATAATTTCAGGCAATGAATCGAAAAAAATGCTTTCCATAGTTTTAATTTTTTTAATTTTCTTTTGCTCGGAAAGATAATTCTTCAGATGAAGTTGACGCTGTTTCAGATATGCGATTTGTTGTTTGCACTCATCAATCTTAATCTTAATTGCCTCAATAGCAGGAATAGGATTTTCGTCGTCATACAATTCCCGAATCTCAGTCAAGCTAAAACCAAGATCTTTGAGTTTCAGTATCGCTATCAGTTTCTGCAGATTTGCCGTACTATAATAACGATATCCCGTCCATCTGTCGATAATATCTGGTTCTAACAAACCGATTTCTTCATAGTGTCTGAGAGTCCTCACCGTCACCCTTGCGAGTTTGCTTATCTCTCCGATTTTGTACTTAATTATTTTAACCATATCCGCTGCGCTTTGGATTTCGGTGCAAAGATATATCATGACCTTAGGTACGAGTCAAGAAAAATCTTAATTTATTTGTGCCAAACGAACATTTTTTTCAGAAATAAATAATTATCTTTGCACAAGGATCAATCAAAAAATCAACATACATTATTTGTAGAATCATGAGGAGTTTAATATATTCAATGTTTTAAGTTTAAATAATCTTAACCAAGAATTAAAATTATGAAAATGATAGAAAAAAGAATCAGAAATCTAATCAATGGATCCGAGAATTATGAGTTAGAATTCAAATCAGCAAAAGGAGGATTTCCAGAAAGTTTTTGGCAGACATTTTCTGCGTTTGCAAACACCAATGGAGGAATTATTGTATTAGGTATAAAACATACGAATCACAAAAACATACCAGATAATCTTACCGAAGAACTGATCAACACCTACAAGAAACGTTTTTGGGATTGTGCTCATAACAAGGAAAAGGTGAGCGCAACCATGTTAACAGAAAGGGATGTCATAGATGCTCTTGTAGACGGCAATAGAGTTCTCATATTTCGTATTCCCAGAGCAACTTATGATATTCGTCCTGTTTACTTAAATAAAAATCCTTTTGGAAACACATATAAAAGAAACCATGAAGGTGATTATCATTGTACAGAAACTGAAATAAGACAAATGTTTGCTGATGCGTATCACACAACGTTACCATACGATAATCAGATTCTCATCAACTACTCAATGGAAGATATAGATATTCCAACATTAAAGGCATATCGTCAGCGTTTCTCTCTAAAAAAAGAAAATCATCCTTGGAACGAATTGAACGACTTCGATTTCCTTTGCAAATTGGGTGCATATCGTATTGACAGAGAAAATGGTAATGAGGGTTTCACAAGAGCAGGAATATTAATGTTTGGTAAAACGGAAAGTATTACAGATCAAGTTTGTGCTCCATGGTATTTTGTAGATTATCAAGAAAGAATGAGTAACAATCCGCAACAACGTTGGAGTGACAGGATATATCCTGATGGGACATGGGAAGCAAACCTATATCAGTTTTTCTATAAAGTATACAACAAGCTTACACAATCATTACCAATTCCATTTCAACTCGATGGAGCAATGAGATATGAGGAAACATCAGCTCATGTGGCAATTAGAGAAGCATTAGCAAACACATTAGTTCATTGTAACTATTCTGTGCATGGCAACATTGTGATTATAAAAGAACTAGATAAAATAACATTCCGCAATCCAGGATGTATGCTTATTCCAGTGGATGATTTTTATACTGGAAATCATAGTTTGTGCAGAAATCCTATTTTGCAAAAATTCTTCATGCAACTCGGCATAGGAGAGAAAGCAGGAAGCGGAGCTGACTTTATCATAAAAGGATGTGATGACAACAAATGGAATCATCCTACAATTGAAGAAAAAGTTCAACCCGACAGAGTAACGATGACATTTTATTTAAAAGAAACATTTTTTGAACAGTCTGTCCCCAGTCTGTCCTCAGTCTGTCCTCAGTCTGTCCTCAGTCAAAAATCACTAATGAGAATGTTGCCAAAATAGTATTAACATCTCTTATTATCGAAGATCTTTCTATATCATCGCTTATGCTTAAGACAGGAGAAAAGAATAAAAACCGCTTCAGACAAAACATTTTGAATCCACTTATTGAAGCTGGTTTAATAGAACCAACAATCAAAGATAAACCTAATAGTTCGAAACAAGCATATAGATTAACTGAAAATGCTAAAGAATTAATAAATTCGTAAAATATTCCTATGAAAAAAATTGAGCTTTTATCGCCGGCGAAGAATCTTGAAGTAGGCATCGCGGCTATCAATCATGGCGCTGATGCTGTGTATATTGGCGGACCAAGTTTTGGTGCGAGAGAGAAAGTTGGTAACAGCATTGAAGATATTGAGACTCTGTGCAGACATGCGGCTCTCTTCGATGCGAAAGTATATGTCACGATGAATACTCTCTTGTTTGACAATGAGTTAGAAGATGCTCGCAAGATCGCTTACGACTGCTGGAATGCTGGCGTCGATGCGCTCATAGTTCAAGATATGGCGTTGCTGAATATGGATATGCCTCCTATCGCACTGCACGCTTCGACTCAATGTCATAATATTAATGCGGAGAAGGTTAAGTTCTTGGAAGATGTAGGATTTTCTCAAGTCGTTTTGGCAAGAGAATTAAGCATCGAACAGATAAAAGACATTTGTTCTAAGACGACAGTTCCGTTAGAATATTTCGTTCACGGCGCTTTGTGCGTCTCGTATAGCGGACAATGTTATTTGAGTCACGTCATCGGCGGACGTTCGGCTAACAGAGGAGCCTGCGCTCAGCCTTGCCGTCTCAGCTGGAATCTCGAAAATGCTGAAGGTAAACGCTTGGCTACCAACAGACATCTTCTTTCTTTAAGAGATCTGAATAATTCTAAAAACATAGAAGAACTTATCGACGCAGGTATCTCTTCTTTCAAGATTGAAGGCAGGTTGAAAGATATTGACTATGTGAAAAATGTCACTGCTTTTTACAGAAAGACAATTGACGAAATCATTGAACGTCGCGATGATTTATGCAGAAGTTCTCGCGGTGAAAGCAATCCATCTTTCAATCCGAATCCGGAGAAATCGTTTTCAAGAGGTTTCACCGATTATTTTATTCACGGTCGCCAGAAATATATCGACGCTCCTTATTCACCAAAATCGATGGGCGAATATCTCGGAACGATAGAAAAAGTCAAGAATAAGTCAGTGACTATCAAGACAGGAAAAACGCTTCATAATGGCGACGGACTTTGTTTCTTAGATAGAGAGAATAATCTTTTAGGATTTAATGTAAATGCCGTCAGTAGAGACGCGTCAATGTTACCTACAATAAAACACATTGACACGTCTGAAAGTCGCAAAGTCGCAGGGTCGCAAAGTCACAGAGTAATTAAGAGCCAGACGGTTACAAGCAATAC
>JAZNSO010000075.1:0-3540 GCA_045591245.1 Bacteroidales bacterium | reverse complement strand
GTTCTTATATTCAAAACATCTCCGCCCGGATTAGGATAGGCGACAGCAAGATGCAGGTTATTAGCGTGAGCTTCTTCGATGTTGTCAGGCTCGAAGCCGAAAGCTGTGGCAGGGAATTTTGCTATAGTAATACTATTATTCAATATCAGACTCCCGTCTGAAGTGGATTTTATCGACAAAAGAGAACTCTCGTAATAATGTGTTGAAATAGTATCCAAATTTTCATTGAGATGCTCTATCACGCAGTATGAATTACCATTCAAATCATAATTACATGCAAAATACAAAGAACTATCGGGAGCAACATCAATAGCTCGCAATGTCGGAGGTCTATCGTATGTAATGGAATTTCCTCTAATCATATAATTATCAGTTGACAAATAATCCGACAAGATTTCTATGTCATCATCTAACTTATAAAGTCTGCAATCATTATAATAATCAGACTGTACATTTTGAATATTACTTGCAGTAACCGACAAATATGTTGTATTATCATTAACTTTGACAACTGAAATATCTCTTAATGGATCTGCCATTTGAGCATAATGTTCATAATCAGGATGAACTATATATTTTGTCGCAACATGATTAAAATCCTTGTCATAATATAAGGCCCGTCCATGATGAACATCACCTTTCTCGTAAAAAATATAATTAGATTCAGTTTTAACAATTTGGTTTCTACGGAAATCAGATTGATGCCAACCACCATAAGTTTCTCTTTTATACCCTTTTATATTCAACATTTCCCCTTCAAAGTTCATTCTGAAGAAGAATAATGAATCAAAACCGCGAGGATTATCATAATCAGCACTGACGCTTTTCATATATAAACCTATTATGTTACCATCATCTTCAAAGGCGGAAAACATGAATATATTACCACAATATTCATTAGGATGTATTTCATAATTCTGCCATCCTCTTTTTTCAAAAGTATCTATCGGAAAACTATGTTCGTAACTCTCAAGCAAGTTTAGTTTATTATCTAATTTAGATAATACCAATTTGGCATCTGTGGGAGGATTGTCATAATTTAAAAAATAATTAGGACACATATAATCGTGTTCAGGGCTATATGTCGAGAGTGTATATAACTCTCCGTTGTTTTCAAAAAGGTAAGGTGCATACGACATCGAAGTATATCCCTGACGAAAGAAACTGTTTCTCGCTATTTCAACACCATCTGACGACAGTAATACTACAGCAGGATGTGCAGAATAGAAATCGCCATAACCGCTTCTGTAACGGAACGAAGATGCGACTCCTATATTGCCATTCGACATTTCTCTTGTATCATAAAAATATAATCGCTCATCATCCGTTGAAGTGTACTGTAACGAATACTCCCATTCTTGGGAAAAGAGTTTGTTAACTCCGCATAGTAATACAAATGCGGTAAAGATTAAAAAATTTTTACTTGTCATGATTTTATGAATTATTATGATTTTATGAATATTAACGAACACAAAATTATGCTGTTTAGGACTAAAATGAAAGGAATATTTTCCACAATTATTACTAAAACTACTTTCTTTCGTCCCTATTTCTGCATATTTCACAATAATTCATCAAAAAATCTGAGAAAATGAGAATCTGAAGAATGGCTCAGTACCGGTAGTGGCTGAGTCCGTCAAAGGCAGCTGTCATTTTATTTTTTTGATCAAGAAATCACGGATGTTCTCGTCGGTATTGAAGGTCTTTTTGACTTTTGAGATACGGATGCTTATGGCATTATAAGTAAGTCCGAAAAGTACGGCTATTTCTGAATTTGTCAGACCTATCATCGACAAGCAACAATAATATATATCTTTCTGAGTTAAATCGGGATATTGTTCGGCGAGACGACTTATGAATCCGTTGAAAGTTTTGTCGGTATACGCTCTCAGCTCGATAAATTCCATAGTGCTAAGATTTCTGTCTCTATATTTCTCAATGTTTTTAAGATTGATTTTCTCGCCGTTATCTGTTGTTATCTTTGACTTTATTCGTTGTACCAACTCGCTTTGTTCGAAGAACTTCCATGTGTCGTCAGTGATCTGCATATCGGACAGCTCTTTATTTTTCTTCTTAGTCATTTTCACAATGATTACGGCTGATAATATTAATAAGGTTACGCTGTATATCGCGATATTACAATTCTTGATTTTCTCTTTCTGTAATCTTAATTCATAGAGACGTTTGTCGCGTTCTGTCTTAAAATTTTCGTACATTAATTCCACATCTATTTTTTCAGATTCATTTCCTGCTAAATCTCTGACAAAAGCCGGCATATATTTGTTGCATATGGCGAGACTGTCGTTGTTGCCTTCCTCCTCATATAATTCTGCCAAAAGCACAGCTGGAAGTCCGAGGTTTCCTCTGTAACCAGGTGGTGTCTCAAACATCTTTAGCAGATAAGGTTTCGATTGATACATATATGGACTGTGATACATGAGAATACCTAATGAGATGGAATCGCCTATTGTAGGTTCGTTATGCCTGTTCTTGAGTTTTATTCTTTCCTTCATTAGGTAAAACGCTGTGTCATATTCTTTTCTGTCATACAAATTTTTTGCTATAAGGTGCAAGGTCATGTGATATTCAAGAAAATGATTTATTGAGTCGGAAAGCGGTATTATCTGCTCAAGATAATAATCTACAGAATCGTTGTTAAAGACTATCTGATGAGCATTCGCCAATGCTACCTTTGTATATAGCATCCAAGTGGAATCTTGTCTCATATCCTGATATTGAGCGGCTCTATGGAACGCCTTAATCTCATAAGAGTTCATAAACAGGTTTCTGAATACATTACCCATCTGGTAATATGCCCTTGAAGTGAGATGCATTTCCTCATCGCTCATGTCTTCAGGAAGTCCCTCAACAAGTTCAGCTGTCTTAATAAACATTGGTAAAGCCGATAAAAAAACATTGTCCGTCAGATAATGAAATGCGCTGTCGTAATATTGTTTAGCGATGGAGAGATTGTCATGTGTATTGGTCGTCAACTGTTGACCATTGGATAATGTATCTCTCGCTGACAGCTGATAGCTGAAGACTAATAACAATATGGTTGATAGGATTCGTCTCATAGGTGCAAAGATAGTATAAAATCTGAGAACTCTAAAACCTGAGAACCTGAAAAATTTTCTAATAATCTCTTAACCTTTAGACTTTTGCTTTAGTCATTAGTCATAAAAAAACTTCTCAGATTTCAATTCCAAGACACACGTCCGTGTGCCTCTACGAGAGATCCAAAAAATTCTCAGATTTTCAGATTTTCAGATTCTATAAATTTGCCGTAATAAAAAAATCCGATCTTAAAAAAGACCGGATTTTTTTAAACCTTAAATAAATCTTATTAGGTACGGCGTAACAGAATTAATATTCGTCAGAAACTGTAAGTTTCTTTCTGCCTTTAGCACGGCGTGCTTTTAAAACTTTACGACCATTGGCTGTTGACATTCTTGATCTGAAGCCGTGTTTGTTTCTACGTTTTCTGTTTGATGGTTGAAATGTGCGTTTCATTGTCTTATGTATTTTTTCTTCTTAATT
>JAZNSO010000074.1:0-27136 GCA_045591245.1 Bacteroidales bacterium | reverse complement strand
AGCATTGCCGTCATAAGATGAAATACAGACGGCATAAAAAGAAAAAACGAATCACCAAACCTACCGCCATACTCAATCGAGTAAGCATACACCAACGGCCAAAGGAGGCTGACGGGAAAAGGTTCGGCGACTGGGAAATGGATCTGATTCTTGGGAAACAACAGAAAAGTGCCATCGTTACACTATGCGAACGCTCCACTAATTTTCTTATCATGCAAAGATTACCTTATCTTAAAGATTCTAATATGTTGGCTAAACAAGTGATAGACATTTTGTTGCCATACAAAAAACATGTGTTGACAATCACTACAGATAACGGGTCGGAATTCGCAAAACACGAACAGATCGCCCGAAAATTAGGTGCGGATATATATTTTACGGATTCTTATGCTGCATGGCAAAAAGGTGCTATTGAAAACACGAATAAGCTTATCCGCCAATACTTGCCTAAAGGAATGGATTTCAATACAGTATCCGATGATTATATCAAATATGTACAGTATAAAATAAATCAAAGACCTCGACTAAAACTTAATTTCTCTTCTCCAAAGAAAGCTTTCTTTGATCATTTTTATTAATTTTGCACTTGCTCGTTGAATCTACCAAAATAAAAATTTTTTAAAATATTCTTGTTTATTAAAAAAAAGTTGTACTTTTGTAGTCCGAAAATATGCTTCCTTAGCTCAGTTGGTAGAGCAATTGACTCTTAATCAATGGGTCCAGGGTTCGAGTCCCTGAGGGAGTACGGAAATGAACGCCAATTCGTTGTAAATCAATGGTTGGCGTTTTTCGTTTTTAGTTTTTGTCCACATTTTTTACATATGGTGATAGATTTGACCTGGGTTTTCGTAGCATTTAAACGCTAATTATATCGTTGTAAGCAAGTGGATATTGAGGTTACAGAACTCGCGCTTTTTCCCTTTATTTGAAAAAAACTGATTTTTTTCTTCCATAAATCAAAAATTTTTGCTTAATTTTGTATTCTTAAAAGACATATATAAAAATATGCCAAATTATGGAAAAAACTAAAATACTTTTTGTTCATCAAGAGATAACACCTTATTTGGAAGAGACTCCGATTTCTCTCGTTGGTCGTAACCTTCCTGAAGGTATTCAGATGAAAGGTAAGGAAATAAGAATTTTTATGCCTCGTTTTGGAAATATTAACGAGCGTAGAAATCAGTTGCATGAAGTGATACGCCTTTCTGGTATGAACTTAATCATCAACGACACTGACCATCCTCTTATCATCAAGGTCGCTTCTATCCAAAAGGCCAGAATGCAAATCTATTTCATTGATAACGATGATTTCTTTACTAAAAGAAAATCTACTATAGCTGATAAAAACGGAGTATTTTTTGAAGATAACGACGACAGAACTATTTTCTTTTCGCGCGGCGTTATCGAAACGATACGCAAACTTAACTGGCCTCCAGATATTATCCATTGCAACGGATGGATTTCAGCTCTGATTCCCATTTATATCAAAAAAGTCTTTAAGGATAACCCTCTTTTTAGCGACTCTAAAATAGTGATGTCTATCTATGACGATGGATTTGCTGAGACTTTCCGCAACGGATTCGACAAGAAACTGAAGATGCCTGGAATCGCTCCAAAAGATGTTAAGATTCTTAAAACAACCGACTATGTTAACCTGATGAAAGTAGCAATCGACTTCTCTGACGCGGTTATATTCGGAAGCGAAAAAATAAATCCAGAACTCGAGGAATATGTAAAATCTTCAGAAAAACCTTTCCTCGAATACCATTCTCCAGAAAATTACGTTGATGCTTACAACGATTTTTATGATAGTTTGTTAAAAGAAAAATAGTATTACCTTGAAAACAAAACATTTTTTATTGGCTACATTGTTGATGTTGTTGGCATTTGCATCATGCAAGAAAATGCCTCAGCACGTGGGTGAATCATTGCAACCAAACAGCAGCTTTATCCGCGTCGCTTTCTCTGGAGAACATCACATTACATCTCAAGTGGAAAGAGTGGATTCCCTAAGCACAAAATCTGCTGCTCTTTCTCTCGTCGGTGACCTTAACGACCCTTATTTCGGCAATTCTAATCTCAGTTTCTATACTCAAATAGGCTTGACAAGCAATAGTTTGCAGTGGGGAGAAGGCGCAACAACAGATTCTATAGTGCTGCAAATAATGTATGGAGGATATTACGGCGATACTTTGACACCGCTGACTTTTAGGGTTTATGAAGTGACAGAAAGCATGAGCGGCGACTCTATGACATACTACTCAAACAGAGATTTTGAGGTGGGAGAGGAGTTGGCAAACTATACTTTTACACCAAGACCTAAGACAAAAATAAAAACAGAAAACGACACTATCGGAGTGGCAGTCATTAAGATTCCGATTAACAGTGCTTTAGGTGACAGATTTATTGCTGAACAAAATAGCGGATTTACATCTAATGATGTATTTATGAACTATTTCAAAGGATTGAGAATCTCTTGCGAACCTGTATCAGGAACTGGTTCAATATGTTATTTCAACCTTCTTAATACGAAGACTTTTATGAGAATGTATTATCATAACGATTACGATACTACTTTCTATGAATTCAATGTCAGTGATAAATATGTGCGTTTCAATCATTTTGAACATAATTATAGTACCGCTCAGGCGCCTATAACTTTCAATGACACTACAAATAATCCTTATTTGTATGTTCAATCGACAGCTGGCGTAAGGTCGAAAATAACATTCCCTAACATTGCAGAATGGGCTGATACTATGAACACCAATGTAATAGTTAATGAAGCAAAACTCATTCTCTCTGGAGCAAACGGATTGATAAACGGTGCAAATAACGACACCTCTATGTTCACGCAGCCTGTTCAGTTGGTCGTCGTTAAGGCTAAAGAAGATGGTTCTTACAGCATCCTTCCAGACCAATTGGTTGGAACAAACTATTTTGGAGGTTATTATGAACCATCAACAGATGATGTGTGGTTCAGAGTTTCTGAATATGTTCAAGATTTGATTATCGCAGGTCCTGGCGCAGAAAATCTCGGATTGTATATTTATACTTATTCGGGCGCGTTCAATGCAAAACGTTGGATATTCCATGGACCTGACAGTCCTGAAGTTGACAAACGTATCAGATTGGAAATTATTTATTCACAAATAGACGATTAATTATATGAAAAAAATTTGTTTAATCATTTGTATCTTATTAGGTATGACAGCACAAGCACAAGAGAAAGAAACAATGGTCTTAATCAAGACAACAAAAGGTGACATTACGGTGAAATTGTATAACGATACACCTTTGCATAGAGACAATTTTATTAAACTTATCAATGAGGGTTGGTTCAACAATTCTCCGTTCCACCGTGTTATCAACAATTTCATGATTCAAGGCGGTCACAATCAAGATGGTAGAATAGATCCAGGTTACACGATTCCTGCTGAATTCCGTGCAAATCATTTCCATAAAAAAGGAGCTCTTGCAGCAGCTCGTCAAGGCGATCAAGTAAATCCTAAAAAAGCATCAAGCGGATGCCAATTCTATATCGTTCAAGGTAACGTTTTGACAGATGCTCAGATTCAAATGTTTCAACAACGTTACGGATTGTCTTTCACAGAAGAACAAATCGAAACTTATAAAACTATCGGCGGTACACCTCACCTCGATGGCGAATATACAGTATTCGGCGAAGTAGTTGAAGGTCTCGATGTAATCGATAAAATAGCAAGCGTAAAAACAGATTATATGGACGTTCCTGTTGAACCTGTAACAATGACAATTGAAATAATTAACAATTGACAATTTACATTAACAATTTATAACAGACCGTTGACAATTTCCGTTGTCTGTTGACTTAAATTCAGATGAAGATGAAAGAAAAAATAGCTCAGATATTATCAGAAATCAACTCTTTTAAAGCAGAGGACAAGGAAGCTTTAGAGAATTTCAGACTTGCATATATCAGTAAAAAAGGTGTCATTCCAGCATTGTTCGCCGACTTTAAACTAGTAGAGCCAGAGATGCGCAAAGAACTTGGAATTAAACTTAATGAGTTGAAGAATAGAGCTCAGGAAGTCTTTGATGAGCAAATGCAGCAGTTTGAAACACAAAATGTTGCTTCTAATGACCAAGATTTGTCGCTTCCTGTCGATGCCATGAAAGGTGCACGTCATCCTTTGTCAATAGTTAGAGAAGAAATTAACAATATATTTGAACGTTTAGGTTTCGTAATCAGTGAAGGTCCTGAAATTGAGGACGATTTTCACTGTTTTACAGCGTTGAACTTCCCTCCAGACCATCCGGCTCGCGATATGCAGGACACGTTTTTCATCAGCAAAGATCCTGACGTATTGCTCAGAACTCACACCTCAAGCGTGCAAGTTCGCGCCATGGAACAAGGTGAACCTCCAATCCGTATCATCGCTCCTGGAAGAGTTTTTCGCAACGAGGCAATATCTGCCCGCGCTCACTGCATCTTCCATCAAATTGAAGGACTCTATATCGATAAGGACGTCTCTTTTGCTGACTTGAAACAAACTCTTTTCCACTTCGTGAAAGAATACTTCGGCGAAGAAACTAAAGTGCGTTTCCGCCCTTCTTATTTCCCATTTACTGAAACATCTGCAGAGATGGATATATCATGTAATATATGCGGCGGAAAAGGCTGTAACATTTGCAAACATACTGGATGGCTCGAAATCTTGGGATGCGGAATATGTGACCCTAATATCTTGAAAGCTTGTAATATAGACCCAGATATTTATACTGGTTTTGCATTCGGAATGGGCGTAGAACGCATCGCAATGCTCAAATATCAAGTCAACGATTTAAGATTGTATTTTGAAAACGACGTAAGATTCTTGCAGCAGTTTGAAAAAGCGTAATTAAGAAAATCTTACTCTTAATACGGAGACGAGAGTTGAAAATCATGTGTTTTTGACTTTCGTCTTTTTTGTTTTAATTCCACCTGGAATTCTGTTCATCCTGCTCTTTCAAAATTTCAATTTCATGTAATTCAATATCTTCCAATATGACATCAATTTTTTTGTTTAAATTAATATCAATCTCGTAAGCATGAAAAACATTTTGAATAGATTTAATTTTATTCAGGATGTTGTTAAAGTCATTATCGCTGATTTCGTTACGGATAATTAAAAGATAGTCGGTTTTCGGTTTGAAAGTAACGCATGTGTGACCTTCGCTTGAGGATAAAGATACCAGATTGAAAGCGTTTAGATTTTCTCCCTTGTCATAAAAATAGAAAGAATATAGATATTCGTCTATGGAGATATTTTTAAGTCTTACGAAACTGAAGTTTAGGTTTCTGTTAAGACTTGATGCAAGTTGATAATCAGGCATTGCAGTATTGATGCCTATTATCCTGATGTCGTCAAAAGGTTTTATATCAAGTCTGATTTTCTTTACCATATCAAAAAAATTATGATGCGTTTCCTTCCATCAAATGCCAGGTTTTCTCAGCTGCAAGTTGTTCCGCACCTTTTATCGAGTGGTCGGCACCTTGAGCATATTCCTTGTCATCTATTACAACTTGAATTACGTAAAGACGGTCATAACCATTGCCTTTGGAAGCAATCTGTTTGAATGTGACCTGACGTTTTTCTTTCTGAGCCCATTCTAGAAGTCTGCTTTTGTAATTTTTCTCGTTTTTCTCCAGTTCATCCAAATCTATATGAACTTTGATGATACGATTTACGATAATATTATACGCGAAATCGTATCCGAAATCGAGGAATAGTGCTCCTGTAAAAGCTTCGAATGCATTGCCTCCTAATGACTTATATTTGCAGTGCTCGTTCAGTTTGGCATAGTGTACAAGTTCTTCTAAACCGAATTTTAGCGATAATTTGTTTAGCGACGATCTGCTGACAATCTTTGAGCGCATTTCTGTTAGAAAACCTTCCTGTTTTGTAGGGAATTTCTTGAATAAAAACTGTGCTACGACCGAACTTAACACCGCATCGCCAAGATATTCAAGACGTTCGTTGCTTATTGCATATCCCGACATTGTCTTTGATGACAACGACTTGTGGGTGAAAGCGAGTTTATACAACTCTATGTTCTTCGGGTAAAATCCGAAGATATTATGGATAGAACGCGCCAATGCTCTATCGGACCCATTACGATATTTTAGCAGAGTAAATAGAGACAAAACAGATGATTTTATAGGTATTTTTTAAATATAATACTTGCATTATGACCGCCGAATCCGAAGGCGTTGCTTAGGGCGTATGTCATTTCTTTTTTGCGTGCTTCCCAATATACGATGTCAAGATTTGGGTCAATTGCAGGGTCGTCGTTGAAGTGGTTTATTGTTGGAGGGATTATTCCATCGCGAAGCGATAAAACCGTTGCTATGGATTCTATCGCGCTTGAACCGCCAAGCAGATGACCTGTCATTGATTTTATTGAGTTGATAGGCATATTTGCAACATGTTCTCCGAAGAGTTTGCTGATAGCCATAGCTTCAGAAGTGTCGCCTGCTGGTGTTGATGTTCCGTGTGTATTTATGTGGTCGATATCGGTGGTTTTCAGTCCCGCAGCTTTAATTGCACGTTGCATACACAACATTGCTCCAGTTCCTTCTGGATGAGGTGCTGTGATGTGGTAAGCGTCGCTTGAGAGTCCGCATCCGACAACTTCACCGTAAATCTTGGCACCGCGCTCCAAGGCGTGTTCCAATTCTTCTAAAACGATACATCCGCAACCTTCGCCCATAATAAAACCGTCACGGTCTCTGTCGAAAGGACGCGATGCTGTCATAGGATCTTCGTTGCGAGTTGTCATCGCACGCATCGATTCAAATCCGCCCATTGCCGGAGGTGATACTGCCGCTTCTGAACCGCCTGCTACCGCCACAGGAAACAGACCATAATGGATGTAATTGTAACCTTCTATGATGGCGTTTGCCGATGAAGCACAAGCTGAAATTGTTGAAAAATTCGGCCCGCGAAAACCATTCTTTATCGAGACGTGACCGCCTGCTAAATCAGGCAATAATTTGGGAATGATGAACGGGTTGTAACGTGGAGTGCCGTCACCGGTGGAATATGACGCAACCTCCTCATAGAAACTATTTATGCCACCTATACCAGAACTAAAGACAACACAAACCTCATCGAAGTCTGTATTGTCTTTACTGATTTTTGAATCTTGAATCGCCTCGTCAGATGCAATGATTGCAAACTGAGTGTATAAATCTAATTTTCTAGCTTCTTTGCGATCGAAGAATTGTTGTGGGTCGTAGTTCTTGACTTCGCAAGCAATGCGAGTCTTGAACTTAGAGGAATCAAAACGTGTTATTTCACCTGCACCGTTTACGCCTTTACATAATGAATTCCAGAATTCTGAAACTGTATTACCTATTGGTGTAATGGCACCTAATCCAGTGATTACGACACGTTTCAACTCCATAAATTATGCTTTATTTTTCAATATTTTCTTCAATATATCTCAAAGCATCACCCACTGTAGCGATTTTTTCTGCGTCTGTATCTGGAATTTCAATACCAAATTCTTCTTCAAATCCCATAATTAATTCAACTGTGTCAAGTGAATCTGCACCTAAATCGTTTGTAAAACTTGCTGTTTCAACAACATCTTCAGGATTAACACCTAAATGGTCAACAATAATTGACACAACTTTTTCTTTTACGTCTGCCATGATTTTTAAATTTTAGTTAATAAAAATTTTCTGCTCAAGAAAAAACTTTCGCAAAGTTAAACCATTTTTTCTAATAATGATACTTTTTTTTGATTATTTTAATCACATAAAATACAACTCTTGATTATCAAGAAATTAGATTGTAAATTTTTTACATTATTTTTTCTAAGTATCTTTCGTACGATGTTAAAAATGATTTCATCTCTTTTCCATAAAGTTTTTTTTCATACTTTTACATAAAATTTATGTAATGAAAAAGTTATTTCTTCTAGATGCTTATGCACTTATATATAGAGCTTATTTTGCTTTAAACAAAAATCCGAGAGTCAACTCAAAAGGCTTAAATACTTCTGCCATAATGGGTTTCCTGAATACTTTGTACGAAGTCCTGAAAAATGAGAAACCTACTCATATAGGAGTTGCTTTTGACCTTGGAGCTCCTACGTTGAGAACCGACAGTTTTTCTGATTATAAGGCAAATCGTGAGGAAACTCCTCCCGATATTAAGATTTCCGTTCCTTATATCAAGGAAATTATAAAAGGTTTTAACATTCCTATCTATGAATGTGAAGGATATGAGGCTGATGATGTTATCGGAACTCTTTCGAAAAAGGCTGAAAAAGAGGGATTTAAGGTTTATATGATGACGCCCGATAAGGATTTCGGACAACTCGTCAGCGAGAATATTATGATTTATAAACCTGCAAAAGGAGGTGAACCTGCAAAAGTGTTGGGTGTTAAGGAAGTCTGCGAGAAATTCGGAATCGCTCGCCCAGAACAAGTGATTGACATTTTGGGACTTTGGGGCGATGCCTCCGACAATATTCCTGGAATACCTGGAATTGGTGAGAAAAATGCTTCGAAACTCGTCGCGGAATTCGATACCGTCGAGAATCTTATCGCAAATGCTGATAAACTCAAGGGAAAAATGCGCGAAAATGTGACGCAATATGCACAACAAGGTTTGATGTCGAAAAAACTCGCTACAATTGATGTTAATGTTCCAATTGATTTTGATGAGGATGAACTGAAAGTTGAAGAACCTAATTACGAGTATCTTACAGAAATCTTCGAGGAACTTGAGTTTAGGACTTTTATGACGCGATTTAATAAAGGAAAGTCGTCGGTTACAAGCACTAAGTTGCTGCAACAAAATGTTATACAGGAAAACACTTTATCAAAAGTCGATAGAAACGTTAGCCAAACAGCAGTGAATTCTGTACCAGACAGCGGTCAATTAGACCTTTTCGGTGATTATGAAACTCAACCAAAGGAATTTCAGGTCAAAATGACGGAGGCTGTTTTTGTAGAAGATGAGAAGCAGATTAGTGAACTTGTAGCTACACTAAAAAATCTTGATTTATACGTTTTTAATGTCACTGATAATCATCTTCTCTTTTCGCCAAATTCCAATGAAATTTATAGAATAGACTCTAAATTCTTGCAAAGATTTATTGATATTTTCTCAGATAAAGATAAGACAATCATCGATTATAACATAAAGTCAGATATTTCTTTCCTCGCTAAATATGGTATAGAAATTAAGAATAAACTATGGGACTGCATGATTGCCCATTATCTTATAGAGCCAGAATTGAATCATAGTCTTGAGTATATTGCTGATATTTATGCAAATAGCGATGTGACTAATCGTCTTGAGGCTGAGATTATTTGGATATTATATGAAAAATTTAAAGAATTATTATCTGAAAATAATTTAGATAATCTATTCTATGATATTGAGATGCCGTTAGTTAAAGTCTTGGCTAAGATGGAGTCTAACGGTGTGAAGATTGATATTGACGGATTGCGGCAAATCAGTGAAGAACAGACGAAAGAGATTAAAGATATTGAGAATCAAATTTATGAGATTGCAGGAACCACATTTAACATTAGTTCTCCGAAGCAGTTGGGTGAGATCCTTTTTGACATATTGAAAATCAAGGCACCTGCAAAGAAAACCAAGACTGGACAATATCCGACTGGCGAGGAGATTCTTATGAAGATAATTGGCGAAAGTCCTATTGTTCAGTTGATTCTCGACTATCGTTCTTTAACTAAATTAAAGTCAACATACGTCGATGCGTTGCCTTCTTTAGTAAATCGCAATGATGGTTTGATTCATGCCAGTTTCAATCAGGCGGTTACTGCAACAGGACGATTGAGTTCTAATAATCCTAATCTGCAAAATATTCCTGTTCGTACCGAAAAAGGTCGGGAGATTAGGAAAGCATTTGTCCCTCGTGACGAAAATCATGTTTTGTTAGCAGCAGATTATTCCCAGATTGAATTAAGAATCATCGCACATCTTAGTGGTGATAACGCTATGCAGGAAGCGTTCCGTCAAGGTTTAGATATTCATGCCGATACTGCTGCTCGCGTATATGGAGTTGATATTAAAGATGTTACGACAGATATGCGACGTAAAGCGAAAGCTATCAACTTTGGAATTATTTATGGAATGTCGGCATTCGGTTTAGCTGAGAGATTAGAAATATCTAGAAAAGAGGCGGTACAAATCATAAATGATTACTTTAAGGTATATGTTGGTATTCAACAATATATTGATAAGCAGGTCAATTTTGCAAAGGAAAATGGATATGTTGAGACAATGCTCGGTCGTCGTCGTTATCTGCGCGATATCAACGCTGGAAATAGTGTGGTGAGGAATTTTGCTGAACGTAACGCGATTAATGCTCCAATACAGGGCAGTTCGGCAGATATGATAAAGATTGCCATGATAAAAATTGATGAGGAGTTGGTGTTGCGAAATATGCGTTCAAAGATGATATTGCAGGTTCACGATGAATTGGTTTTTGATGTCTGCTATGATGAACTTGAACAATTAAAGGAAATAGTTCGTGACAAGATGATTAACGCGCTTCCTCTTAGCATACCGATTGAAGTCAATTTGAATACTGGAAATAATTGGTTAGAAGCACATTAAGAATTACAACTGACAATTTGCATTTGACATACAAAAAACTGCCTAATTTTACATCAGGCAGTTTTTATTATATAGAAGTAAAAGTTTTATTTCAAAAATCCTCAACTATCCATTTTCAGTTCTCAACTTTAGTTTAGCTCTTCTTACCTCTTTTTTTTGATGCGTTATTCGGATCGTTGATTATATCCAAACAATCTTGATAACTTAAATTTGTTGGGTCGTATGTTTTTGGAATCTTATAGTTCTGTTTGTTTAATGTAATATAGATTCCGAAACGACCTTTAAGGACCTTCAACTCTGGGTCTTCTGGATAAGTTGAAACGATATTATCTAAATCAGCTTTGCGTTTCGATTCGATGATTTCTATTGCTCTTTGGAATGTTACTAATGCTGGATCATCTAATTTTGAGAGACTATAGAACGCATTATTGTGTTTGATATAAGGACCGAAACGACCTATTGCGACTTGTATTTCAGCGTCTTCATATTCTCCGAGAGTGCGAGGGAATGCGAACAAATCCAAAACTTCTTCCAAGGTAATTGTCTCGATGCTTTGGTCTTTCTTTAAACCTGCGAATTTAGGTTTTTCTTCAGAATCGGTATCGCCAATTTGAGCAACAGGACCAAATCTGCCTATCTTCACGAATACATTCTTGCCTGAAGCAGGATCGATGCCAAGGTATTTTTCGCCGCTGAATTTTCCGGAATTGTCAGATGTGTTTTCTATTTGTTTATGGAAATCTTTATAGAAATCGTCAATCATTGCGTTCCACTTACATTCGCCGTCGGCGATTTTATCGAATTCTTTTTCGACATTGGCTGTGAAGTTATAATCTATGATAGTATCGAAGTATTGGAGTAAGAATCTGTTGACAAGAATTCCTATATCTGTTGGAACCAATTTTCCTTTTTCGTTACCGATATTCTCTTTTCCAATTTTTTCAGTTATTCTATTTTTCTTGAGAGTCAAGATTTTATAGTTTCTAACTTCGCCTTGAATGTCTTTCTTTTCTACGTAACCTCTTTTTTGTATTGTTGAAATTGTTGGTGCGTAAGTGGAAGGACGACCGATGCCGAGTTCTTCCATTTTCTTGACTAAACTCGATTCTGTATATCTAGGCGTGTGGCGAGTGAAACGTTGTTGAGCTTCCATCTTTTCTAAATCGAGAACTTGTCCTACAGCGAGAGGTGGCAAGATTCCATTTGAAGATTCTGATTGCTCCTCATTTGTGCTTTCTGTGTAAACTTTCAAGAATCCGTCAAACAAAACCACTTCGCCGCTTGCTGTAAATTCCTTGTCGGAATTGGATATTTCTATGCTTACGTTAGTCTTTTCAATCTGAGCTTCTGTCATTTGAGACGCGATAGTACGTTTCCAGATGAGTTCATAAAGTTTGCGTTCGTCAGCAGTACCTTTAATTGTTTGTTGGTCGATGTATGTTGGTCTGATAGCTTCGTGAGCTTCTTGTGCGCCTTTAGATTTTGTTGAAAACTGACGGTTTTTAACGTATTGAGGTCCGTACAGATTTTCAATTTCTTTTTTAGCTGACATCAAAGCGAATTGCGACAAGTTAACGGAGTCGGTACGCATATATGTGATTTTTCCTGACTCATAAAGTTGTTGTGCTATTCGCATTGTATTGCTTACCGAGAAACCGAGTTTACGACCTGCTTCCTGTTGCAATGTTGAAGTTGTGAAAGGAGGAGCTGGTAATTTTGAAAGAGGTTTTTTATCAACAGATTTAATCTTGTATGAAGCTTCTTTGCAATTTTGTAAGAATGCATGAGCATCTTCTTCAGTTTCGAAACGATATGGAAGTTCTGCTGATAATGAATATTCGCGGTTGTCGATTGTGAATGTAAATATTGCCGTAACGCGGAATGCGCTTGTCTGTTTAAAGTTCTTTATTTCTTCTTCACATTCTACTATAAGGCGTACAACAACAGACTGTACGCGACCTGCTGAAAGTGCTGGTTTGACTTTTTTCCAGAGAAGAGGTGATAACTCGTAACCTACTATTCTGTCAAGAACGCGGCGTGCTTGTTGTGCAGCGACCAAATCCATATCGATTTTACGAGGATTGTCGATAGCATGACCAATGGCTGTCTTTGTGATTTCATGGAATACGATACGGCGATATTTTTCTTCTTTAAGACCTAATGTTTCGAACAGATGCCACGAAATTGATTCTCCTTCGCGGTCCTCATCGGAAGCGAGCCACACCATTTCGGCGTTCTCGGCTATTTTCTTAAGTTCTGCTACTAACGCTTTTTTATCGGCAGGAATTTCATACAAAGGTTGGAAACCAGCATCAATGTCTAGACTTAAATTAGATTTTGTTAAATCTCGAACATGCCCGTAACTTGATTTCACTACATAATCTTTTCCCAGAAAGCCTTCTATTGTTTTAGCTTTTGCAGGAGACTCAACAATTACCAAGTTTTTTACCATATATATTAATGTGTTTATTATCGATTTTTATCTGAAGAAACGATGTTGTTTCTGCGTACAAAATTACTACAATAAAAATTGTAAATTACACTTTTTTTATAATTTTTTTTTCTTTATATTAAAAATCAACTAATTATAAAGGAAAATTAAGATAAAGTCTCATAAAAAAATTATAAAATAGGGGAAATACGTGATTAAGATAGTGTCAAATAATGACTTTTGTTATGATAAAAGATGTATTGTTTTGCTCTTTCTAGTTAATTTGAAGTGGTTTTGAACGCTTCTACGTTAGAACGAGCCACGTTGATAGGAAGAGATTTTCCTACAGTTTCGATTTCTACCAGAACTATTATTCGATGTCTGCCTTTGACTTCTACGAAACGGCCAGTAAGTCCTTTCATTTGACCTGTTTTTATCCTTACAAGTTCACCTTCTTTGAAGTCTTCATAATTTACATCATGAAGGTCGTTGTCATTAATATATTCTTTTATAGCGATAATTTGATTTTCTGGGACAGGAACAGGTTGTCTTTCGAAGGTAATGAATTTAACGACTCCAGGGACATTGAGAACAGTGTAATAATCTTTGAGAGATATATTTACGAATATATAAGAACGAAACAATGGTTCGTCCACTTTTTTCTTGCGGTCGCTCCATTGTTTTATTCTTGTTATCAATGGTAGAAATGATTCGATACCAATGTCATCAAGCGATTTGAAAACTTTTTTTTCAGTCCTTGATTTTACATAGATAGCGAACCATTTCTTATCATCTTTTGAAGAGGTCATTATTTATTATTTACGTCTTTTCGATTTTTTGTTATTGCTGTGCTCTTCATCGTAATAGCTATAACTATAACCGTAGCCATACTTTCTACCATAACCATAACCGTAGCCGTAACCATAACCGCCATAGCCATAGCTATAACGATAACCGTATGCTCCTTGGTAGTTGATACCGTTAACGACCAAACTGACGTTGTATTTTCTGCTTTCTAAGTCTGTAATAACAGCTTCGAACGCCTTTTTATTAGTAACATTTTGACGAACAACATAAACGGCTGTATCAACATGTTTCATTAACAATAAAGCATCTGTAACCCACATTAATGGTGGAGTATCTATGATAATGTAGTCATATATTTTCTTCAATTCTTCGAAGAATTCAGAACATTTGTCAGATGCTATTAACTCAGCAGGATTCGGAGGTACAGGACCAGCTGTTATAACATCGAGGCTTGGAAGTTTGCCAGAAGGTTGGATAATTTCACTTAATGAAGCTTTATTTGACAAATATGAACTTACACCGAGTTTGTTAGAGATTCCGAATTCTTGGTAGATACGAGGTTTACGAAGGTCCATGCCGACCAATAAAGTTTTCTTTCCATACATTGCATAGATAGAAGCCATATTGATTGAGATGTATGTTTTACCGATACCTTGTGAGTCGGAAATTACAGAGAATATACATTTCTCTTTACCTTTTACTATATATTCGATATTAGTTCTAATAGATCTAAATGCTTCAGACACTGGAGATTTAGGAGAATCTATGACAAATGTAGAACTTGAATGACTATCTTTAGGACTTATGTATGGAATTTGTCCGATAATTGGTAAAGAAGTGATTTTCTCAATATCGCTCTTTTCGAGTATCTTGGTATTAAGGATCTCTTTAAGGAATATAAATGCAGCTGGGATCCCACATCCTAATACTAAACATACCAAATATATCATTGCAGAGTTTGGCGCAACTTTCTTTGCTCTTGATACGCGAGCATCATCGATGATGCTGTTGTCTGGACTGTTACTTGCCATAACAATTTGTGCTTCAGCACGTTTTTGCATCAAGAACTTATAAAGTTCATCATTTAAAGCAAACTTACGTGCGTAACCTAAATATTCGCGTTGAGTTGTTGGAAGTTGTTTGATTTGGTGCTCATATTGCTTAATTTGGTCAGAAAGAATCTCTACAGTTAGATTAGCGTTGTTAATCATGTTGGTGATATTTTCCGCTAATTGTTTCTTTGTTTGAATAATTTGTTCGTCGATAGTTTGAACCATCGGGTTCTTTTCTGTTGAAGTAACTAACTTTTCAGCTTTCTTTGATGAAAGTGCAACCAATTCTGTGACGAGTTTATTCAATGTAGGATCTTGGATACCCATTGCACTAGGAACAACAAGTTGGTCTAAATCATCAATATGTTTGTTGATGTATTGTTGAAGATTTTGATAATATTTGATGCTAATTTCCATCTCAGATTTACGTCTTTCAATATCTTTAAGACGATTGAAAATAGCAGTCGATTGTGCATCCAAATCCATATAATCATTACCTTCTTGGAAAGTTTGTAAATCACTTTCAGCTTTATACAAAGAGTCTTGAATACCAACCAATTGTTGGTCAATGAATATAACAGTATTCTCAGAAACCAAGTTCTTTTGCTCTAAGTTTCGCTTCATGTACTCTTCCAACAATTGGTTGAGATAATCCGTAATTTTTTGTTTGTTATATCCATTGATTGTCAAATTCAATATTGAAGATTCTTTTGTACTTTGAACAATTGAAAGTCCGCTCATTTCGCCGATAAGTGACAATCTACTTTTGATTGTGAAACTATATTTGTTGTTTGCGTTACTTTCGCGTTCAGGTGAGAAGTTGCCATTTAGTATAACCCTGAATTTGTTAAATCCATTGTTAATCCATTCTCCATAGCGAAACTCTCCAACATATTCTGGCAATTCAATTATGCCGCAATTGTTATCTGTATTATAGTCATATACGGTTCTTAGACCTTCTTTTGCTATTAAACGATAATGTTTGTTATCAAGAAATTCGATTTGGTAATTGATACCTACAGTTTGCAACGTGTCGTAATCTAACTCAACGTTGAAAGGAGTTCCTTTGTACAATTCTTTGGTTGAAACGCGGCCTTTGAGATAATATGAAACATTGAAGAATTCCAATTCTTTAATGGTTCTCTCTCTCAATGTAAATGACTTGAGGATTCCAATTTCGTTGTCTAAATTTATATTGCTTTTGAAGGTCAAACCTGTCATCATTGATGTTGGGTCTATACCCATCTTGTCTTCTTTGATAAAGACTGATGCCGACGTTTGATAAACACTTGGAGTGTATCTGTTGTAAAGAAAACCTATGATTAAGGCAACAACAATGCCAATTGCGAAAAGATACCAATAAGATAATACCTTAATAAGGATGACTTTAAGGTCTAACGCTTCTTCCTCTTGATATTGAGGCTTGTTTGATAATTCTGTATTGTTCATATCAATTTAAATTTCATATTATTTTAAATAAACTGCTACAAAAGTAAAGCATGTTATCAGAAGTGATAAAGCAGAGATGATAGTGCCGTATGGAATAGTTGTGAAACCAAATTGTTTCATCTTCAATGGTTCAACATAAATAATGTCATTTGGTTTGAGATAATAATCAGGTGATGAAAGAATATCTGCATCATTGATATTAACTCTTACAATCTGAGAACCTTTTGGTGTTTGGTGGATGATTTTTATGTTAGATTTATTTGCGAAATCTGTTGCGTTTCCTGCTAATGCAATAGCTTGGAATATGTTAATGTCAGATTGGTATATTTGATACTGTCCTGGTCTAGCGACTTCTCCCAAAATTGTCAAATTGAATACTCCCAATTTCACATATACAACAGTCTCTCTAAGATATTCATTCATGATATTTTGTACTTTAACTTGAATCTCTTCAACGGTCAAGTCTTTTACTAAGACATCTCCGACGAAAGGAAGACTGATGTTGCCATCATCACCAACAGCATATCCATTGAGATATATTGCTGGATTACCGCTGGTGTATTGGGAATTAGATGATAGAGTACCAGTCTGACTAAAGTTAAAGTAAGCAGCAAATTTTTCGTCAAGGCTTGCTATTCTGATGTAGAGATTGTCACCTGGTTGAACTTTGTAATTGAAATTACGTTCGTTTTCGTATTCAATTGACATGAATACGCTGTCGTTCAACATGGTTTCATTTTGCAGGTACAGAATCTTCTTCTGTGGTACACACGATGTGAACATCGTAATCGCCATAATAGCTATGGCAGATAATATTAATGCTATCCTTTTCATAAAAGTTAAATTTTTCAGTTAGTAAATCTTAATTTCAGGCTTTTGATTCCATATAAAGGGTCTTTAGGGTACTTATTTTCTATCTTGAATTTATATTTGCTCTTATCTGTAAATGTCATTTCATTTATGACAGGAAGTTGAAATGTATAATATCCGTCTTTCTTCTCTGCATTCCAAAAACCATCTTTATCTTTTAGCGCAAATCTGTAATCTTTAGAGCGGTAGATGCCATCCGAATTGTAAATGGTCATGTTGAATAAGAAAGAACCATCTTTTTGTTGGTGTACATAATCACTTGGATATTTGTCAGAAACAACAATCTCCATTACCAAATCATATTTGGCAGGTGTCTTAGTGATTTCTATGTCTCCTTCCAAATATTCAAAACGCTGCCATTCGCTGTTTGTGAATTCCTTGTAAATTATAAGATTATCTTGTCTCTTTGCGCAAGACGACAAGAGAATAAACAATAGTAATGATGTATTAAGAATGTAACGCATTTATACAAAAATTTCAATCTGCGAAGATAATACTTTTTTCTCTTATAGGAAAAGAATAATTGCGTTTTTTTTTATAATTTTGTTACCAATTAATCAAAATGTGAGATGATAAAAAACAAGGTCAATTATGCGTCGAGGAAGTATGTTATTATTGCGATTTTTACAGTCGCGATTTTGGTCTTGTTGGTCAAATTATTTATGATTCAGATTATCGATCAGTCGTATAAGAAATCCTCTGATAATAATACGCTTCGTTATATTACCCTGTATCCGTCACGTGGTGAAATATATGATAGAAATGGCAAGTTATTGGTTTACAATGATGCTATTTACGACTTGATGGTAATTCCTCGACAGGTGAGAAATCTTGACACTCTTGCTTTTTGTTCGACTATGAATATTTCGCGTGAATATTTTAACGAAAGGATGTCTAAGGCAAGACGTTATTCTTCTTTTAGTCCGTCCGTTTTTATGGCACAAATCACAAAGGAGGAATATGGAATGATTGCGGAGAATCTTCACCAATATTCGGGATTTTATTTTCAGACACGTTCAGTAAGAAATTATCCTTATCCTATCGCTGCTCACGCATTAGGAAATATTGGTGAGGTAAATAAGAAAGATTTGGAAATAGATTCTTACTATAAAGGTGGTGATTATATCGGCAAGTCGGGAATCGAATCATTTTATGAAAAAGAACTACGTGGTGAAAAAGGTCTGAAAATCATAATGGTAGATGTTCATAATCGTGAGAAGGAAAGTTTTATGGATGGTCAATATGATACTCTTCCTGTACCAGGAAAAGACATATATCTTGGCATCGATGCAGAGTTACAAGCTTATGGAGAAGCTCTCTTGAAAAACAAAACTGGCTCTATTGTCGCGATAGAACCATCTACAGGTCAGGTGCTTGCGCTGGTGACAAGTCCAGCTTACGATCCGAATCAGCTCGTGGGTAGAGTTCGTGGTGAGAATTATTCAAAACTTCTAAACGATTCTTTAAAACCTCTCGTCAATCGTGCTACAAGTGGAATTTATCCTCCTGGTTCTACGTTCAAAATGGTTAACGGATTGATTGCTTTGCAAAGCGGTGTCGTAAAACCGAATTATACTTATCCGTGTTATGGCACTGAATCTCAACCCATAAGATGTACGCACTATCATAGTAATTCCGTCGCTCTTTACGAAGCGATAGAGAACTCTTGCAATCCATATTTTTGGGAAACTTTCAAAGAAATGTTTGCATCTCCTAATTTTTCTTCCACTAAAGAAGCTTATCAGTATTGGTATGATTTGGTGACTAGTTTTGGTTTGGGTTCTACTTTTAAGACGGATGTCCCGTCAGAAAAATCGGGCAATATTCCTAAAAGTTCATTTTATGACAAGATGTATAGAGGCGTGTGGAACTCGATGACAATTAGATCTTTAAGTATTGGTCAGGGAGAGATTCTTGTAACGCCGTTACAACTTGCTAATATGGCAGCGGTTATTGGTAATGAAGGTTATTTCTACCCTCCGCATCTCATTAAATCTTTTAGTGATGGCACTCCAATAGATTCTAATATGACAACTAAGAGATTGGTTAATATTAAGAAACAGCATTTTAAGGATGTAAAGATTGGAATGTGTCGTGTTTTTGAAGGTGAGGGCGGAACGGCACGTTTTTCTAAGATTGACAGCATTCAAGTGGCGGGTAAAACTGGAACCGCTGAAAATCCACACGGTGACGACCATTCAATGTTCATGGGTTTTGCTCCTGTCGATAATCCGCAGATAGCCATCGCGGTGATTGTGGAAAATGCAGGTTTCGGTTCACAATGGGCTGCCCCGATAGCAAGTCTTATGATTGAGAAATACTTGAGAGGCTACGTTAAAAACACTAATAAAGAAAAGAGATTTATTGAATAAAATAACATTATGACGAAGGCTGCTGCCTTTGTCCGGCAAAAGTAAAAAATGACGACAAGAGATAATATAGTAGGAAAAATAGATTGGTGGTTGCTGCTTATGTACCTTGCATTGGCGGTAATCGGTGTTTCTGCAATTTATGCTGCTGCATTTAACGAAAATAATCCTAGTATTTTTGATATGTCGCAGCATTATGGTAAACAGCTGCTTTTTCTCGGCATAAGTCTCTTCTTAGGTGTTATCATAATGCTTGTAGATGCTAAGTTTTTTAATACTTTTGCGTATGTAATCTATGCATTGTCAATACTTTTGCTTTTATATGTACTTGTGAATGGTGATACTATAGCTGGTTCTAAGTCATGGATTAAAGTCGGTGGTTTTTCTTTTCAACCGTCAGAGTTTGCGAAATTCGGAACGGCATTAGCCGTAGCTCATTATCTTGGCGATATTAATACTGATTTTTCTAAATTAAAAACGCAGATGATAGCGTACGGGATGGTGTTGTTTCCGATGATGTTGGTTCTGTGTCAAGGTGATGCTGGTTCTTCGCTCGTATTTCTGGTCTTTATTCTTGTTTTTTACCGTGAAGGAATGTCGGGTAATATCCTACTAATAGGGATGGCAGCTGTGACTTTGTTCCTACTGACTTTATATTTCCCAAAATTATATATCATTATTGGACTTGTGGTTGTGTGCGTAGGTGTATTCTTTTTAATTGAAAGAACAAAGAAAAATATCTGGAATTTGATAGCAGCGTTGACTGTCTCGATAATGTTCGTCTTATCTGTCGATTTCTTTTTTTATAACGTGTTGAAACAACATCAAAGGACGCGTATTAATATCATATTAGGTATAGAAAAGGATATTTACGGTGTCGGTTATAATCTTCATCAGTCTAAAATTGCTATCGGTTCCGGAGGTTTCTCTGGCAAAGGTTATATGCAAGGCACGATGACAAAATACAATTTTGTTCCTGAGCAACATACAGATTTTATATTTTGCACTATTGGTGAGGAATTTGGTTTTGTCGGTTCATTTGTTTTGCTGTCGCTGTATCTTGCTTTTTTGATTAGAATTATTTGGCTCGCAGAACGACAGCGGTCGCCGTTTAGCAGAATTTACGGTTATGCGATAGCGTCGATAATATTTTTCCATCTCTTAGTAAACATAGGAATGACAATAGGCTTGATGCCTGTCATCGGAATACCATTGCCATTCCTCAGCTACGGCGGATCAAGCCTATTGATGTTCAGCCTTATGTTCTTCGTCTTCCTTAAACAAGACGCTAATAGAATGAATATTTTGTAATTCATAATGCATAATGCACAATGCATAATTATGAATTAAGCATTATGAATTATGAATTAGCTTATATTCCCAATGAGATTCCAAGTCCTTTCGCTGTCCTGACTAAGTCGTGGTCTTTTGTCACTAAATTCATTTTTGCTACAGCATCTTTCAAAGGAACGGAAATGATATTCGGATGACGATAGGCTACCATCTTTCCATATTCCTGATTCAACACCATCTCGAATGCCTTGACACCGAACTGCGATGCTAACACTCTGTCGTAAGCTATTGGCACGCCGCCTCTTTGCAAGTGACCTAATGTCGTCTCGCGCATATCGTGTTTGAATCCTGCTGCCTTCATCTGCTCGATGAACTTCTGTCCGATGCCACCAAGTTTCACGTTTTCATAACCTACTTCCTTGCTGACTTCAAACACCTGCTGTCCGTCTTTAGGCTTAGCGCCTTCAGAGATAACGACAACAGCAAAACCTCTGTCGTGAACGAAACGGCTTTCTAACTTCTCTTTCACTTTCTCAATGTCGTAAGGAAATTCTGGAAGGAGACATACCTCCGCTCCGCCAGCAACGGCTGCGTTTAAAGCAATCCATCCAGCGTCGCGACCCATTACCTCTAATACGAAAACGCGGTTGTGACTTGCTGCCGTCGTGACTAACTTATCTACTGCTTCAGTAGCTATCTCGACGGCAGTCTGATAACCGAAAGTACTGTCGGTCATAGATAAGTCGTTGTCGATAGTCTTTGGAACACCTATTATATTAAGTCCTTTGTCGAATAACTTCTTTGATATTCTTTGCGAGCCGTCACCGCCGATATTGATGACGCAGTCGATGCCCATATATTGCAGCTTCTTGATCATCTCATCGGAACGATCTACCGTTGTCCATGTGCCGTCATTGTTTTTCACCGGCCACGAGAACGGGCCTCCTTTGTTGGTTGTCTCTAAAATGGTTCCGCCTCTGAAGTGTATTCCTCTTACGCTTTCTGGAGTGAGTCGCACTATCTCCGATGGCTCCCACAACACTCCGTTGAAGGCTTGTATGCTGCCGAGGACTTCCCAGTCTTTCTCCTGCGAGGCTCTCTTCACGATGGCTCTTATCACGGCATTCAAACCCGGACAATCGCCGCCACCTGTTAATACTAATACTCGTTTCATAGTTTTGATATTTAAAAAGACGCCATAAAATGACGTCTCTACTGTATTATTTTAAATCTAATTTTATCTGTAATTCTTCTAATTGAGCTTCTGCTATTGTAGAAGGCGATTCTGTCATCACGTCGCGACCCATATTGTTCTTAGGGAAGGCGATGAAGTCGCGGATGCTTTCTTGTCCGCCGAACAATGAACAAAGTCTGTCAAATCCGAATGCCAAGCCTGCGTGTGGTGGTGCTCCGTATTCGAAGGCGTTCATCAAGAAGCCGAACTGCGATTGTGCGCTTTCGTCGGTGAAGCCTAATGTGCGGAACATCTTGTTTTGTAAGTCGCGGTTGAAGATACGAACTGAGCCGCCTCCGATTTCAACGCCGTTGAGGACGATGTCGTAAGCGTTAGCTCTGATCTCTGCCCATCTGCTTGGATCTTCGTCTAAGAGATATTCGTCTTCTGGCTTAGGCGCAGTGAATGGATGGTGTTTTGCGTAATATCTTTGTGTCTCTTCGTCCCATTCCAAAAGTGGGAAGTCGATAACCCATAATGGCTTGTAATCGTCGGGATTACGAAGTCCTAACTGATTTCCCATCTCGAGACGTAAGGAGTTCATCTGAACTCTTGCATCCATCGTCTTGCCGCATAATATCAACAACATATCGCCTGCTACCGCGCCGCAACGGTCTAACCATGTCTTCAAATCTTCTGGTGAATAGAATTTATCGACCGACGATTTGATGCTGCCGTCTTCGTTATATTTTACGTAAACCAAACCTTTAGCCCCTACTTGTGGTCTCTTGACGAAATCTGTCAAGGCGTCGATTTGCTTGCGTGTGTATGATGCGCAGCCTTTTGCGCTGATAGCAACCACTAACTCAGCGTCGTCGAATACTGGGAATCCCTTACCTTGTGCCAAATCTGTAAGCTCAACGAATTTCATGTCGAAGCGAATGTCTGGCTTGTCGCTGCCGTAATATTTCATAGCGTCGTGCCATGTCATACGTGGGAACTTATCGAACTCTAATCCTTTGACCTTCTTGAAGAGATGTTTTGTCAGACCCTCAAAAGTGTTCAATACGTCTTCTTGTTCTACGAACGACATCTCGCAGTCAATCTGTGTAAATTCTGGTTGACGGTCGGCGCGAAGGTCTTCGTCTCGGAAACAACGAACAATCTGGAAATATTTGTCGAAACCAGCGACCATCAATAATTGCTTGAATTGTTGAGGTGATTGAGGAAGAGCGTAGAACTCGCCCGGATTCATACGTGATGGAACGACAAAGTCGCGAGCTCCTTCAGGTGTCGATTTAATCAAACATGGAGTCTCAATCTCGATAAATCCTTGTTCTGAGAGATAGCTTCTTGTCTCGATAGCCACGTTATGACGTAAGATAAGATTGTTCTTCAAAGGATTACGACGTAAGTCCAAGTAACGATATTTCATACGAAGGTCGTCGCCGCCATCTGATTTATCTTCAATAGTGAAAGGAGGAGTCTTACTTGCATTCAAGATATTGAGTTCTGTAAGCTGTAACTCGATTTCTCCTGTTGGGATATTAGGGTTTTTCGATTCTCTTTCAATGACTTTACCTTTAGCTTGGATAACGAACTCGCGTCCTAAGGTACGAGCTTTCTCTATCACTTCTGCCGAAGTGACGCCTTCTTGTAAAAACAACTGTGTCAATCCGTATCTGTCGCGAATGTCAATCCATAAAAGAGTGCCTTTGTCACGTACGCGTTGCACCCAACCGCTCAAAACGACTTCCTTACCTGCATCGGCAAGACGAAGTTCACCGCAAGTATGTGTTCTGTACATATTATATCTGTTTTTGTTATTTCAAAATTTGACTTACAAAGATAATGATTTTTATTTTTCTCTAATTACTTTCATGCAACAATTTATATAAATTAGAATAGATGGCGCTGAATGTTTTACACTTTCAGACTGTCTTTGTCAAGCAAAAATTCATAGACATTCATAAATATCACTCCATCATCATTCTGATAACGTTTAATGGGTTCATCTGTTATTATAAATTTCTGAAAATTATCATTTATATGTATCAATGAACGTAATTCTTGTTTTCGCTTCTCTTCAGTAGGCAGTCGAAATGCAGATTGAATATAACAACGTTTACTACCCTCATTACATACAAAATCTACCTCTAATTGTTTTCGTTGACTTTTACCATCTTCATTTTTTGTATTTAAAACAACTACACCAACGTCAACTAACAAACCTCGGATAACAAGCTCGTTGTATATAAGATTTTCCATCAAATGAGTTATTTCATATTGACGAAAATTAATACGGGCGTTACGTAAGCCTAAATCTGAAAAATAATATTTAGCTGGAGTGTCTATGTACTTCTTACCCTTAATGTCATATCGTATAGATTTTTCTATCATAAACACTTCTTGCAAGATTTCAAGAAAAGAACTAATTGTATTTAAAGAGATGGAAACATTCTTTACTGACTTGAATGTATTCATCAATTTGTTCGGATTAATAAGTCCGCCTATTGAGGACGCCAAAATATCAATAAGTTCTTCCAATTCTGCAACATTCCTAATCTTATACCTATCCAATATGTCGGTAATGTATGTTTTCTTAAAAAGTGCATCAAGATATTTCATTTTCTCTTCAGGAGTATGCAAACTTACAATCATAGGTAAACCTCCGTAAGTAAGATATTCTTCCATAGCCTCTTCACGAGAGCCATTGAAAACAGAGAAGAACTCTGAAAATGATAATGGAGCAATCTTGATCTCATATCCACGACCTCTAAACTCGGTAATAACATCAGAAGACAAGAATCTTGAATTACTGCCAGTTACATATACATCTACATTTGGTATTTTCAGATAACTATTCAAAACATCTTCAAACTCATCTACCAACTGCACCTCGTCAAGCATTACATAATACATTCCCTCCTTTGAGATATGCGCGTCTATATACTCTAACAAGGCATCCGGATTACGTAATTTGTTGTTACGTCTATCCTCTAAGTCTATTTTGATTATTTGATTATCAGTTACGCCCTGTGACTTGAGATATTCTACAAACAAGTTAAACAATAGGTATGATTTTCCACAACGTCTGATACCAGTAATAACCTTTATCATTCCATTGTGCATGCTTCTTATAAGCTTGTCTATATATAAATCACGCTTTATTATCATAATCTAATGAATATTTTTGCGTATATACGCATTTTTATTCAGCAAAGATAAAAAAATTTTAAATAAATTTTTCTTTTATCACTTTCATGCAACAATTTCTGCAATCGAAGTCGAGACGGAAACGTCCTTTGTCGTTGACCAAATATAACGATGTCGCCGGTTTCCCGATTTCTTTGCTACATATATTGTTAGCATAACGAATACAATGTTTCGTCGTCATTACAACAAGCTCGTCATTAGATTTGATTTTCTCCAAACCGTCGTCAATATCTTTCACACCATGAAGCTCGTAAAACTCTTTCGCTTTCTTGTTGATGACATTGCCGAGATATGAAAGATGTTCCTTAGGATAAATTACATTTTGTTGTGAAGAAGTAATGTTTCTATGTTCTCTTTCATTGCGATGTTTCTCAATGAGATATGCACGTAGCTTCTCGACCAAATCTTTCTTCATCTCACCGAGAACCGATACGCGGATGAAATAGGCCGTTGTCTGTACGGACGTGGCAAGCCGCGTCCCTACGACAGTAAATTCCGTGTCGCCCCATTGCGAAAGTTTGCTTTTTATATTTTCTAACGCCTTCTCCGCATTGTTGGCGATTTCTTTCTCGGTAGATAAATATGTCGTGATATATTCTGAATCTGTATTATGCAATTTCGCTGATAAGGCAAATCCGTCTTCTGTGTCAGTAAATATCAAGTCGATTTTCATCTTTCTGTTGCCTTGCGATTTCTCAACTTCCTTCTGCCAGACAAGGTCGCTGTTTCTGAAAATCTTGCTGCCTTCAATCTTAAATCGCGTTGCCATCGAGATGTCAGAATTGCTCGTAACAGTCTGACGTTGAATTTGTCGATTTTTAGACGTGTCAATGTGTTTTATTGTAGGTAACATTGACGCGTCTCTACTGACGGCGTTAACATTAAATCCTAAAAGATTGTTTTCTCTATCCAAGAAACAAAGTCCGTCGCCATTATGAAGCGTTTTTCCTGTCCTGATAGTCACTGACTTATTCTTGACTTTTTCTATCGTTCCGAGATATTCTCCCATCGACTTAGGCGAATATGGAGCGTCGATATATTTTTGTCTGCCGTGGATGAAATAGTCGGTGAAGCCTCTTGAAAACGATTTCTCCGGATTTGGATAGAAAGCGGGATTACTCTCGCCGCGTGAGCTTCTGCAAATATCGTCACGACGTTCAATGATTTCGTCGATTGTCTTTCTGTAAAAGGCAGTGACATTTTTCACGTAGTCAATATCTTTCAGTCTGCCTTCAATTTTGAAAGAAGTGATTCCGGCATCGATGAGTTCTTCTATGTTTTTGCTGTTATTCAAATCTCTCAATGAAAGAAGATGCCTGTTGGAAACCAATCGTTTGCCTTCTGCATTTTCGAGATTCCAGCTGAGACGACAAGGCTGAGCGCAGGCTCCTCTGTTGGCGGAGCGACCACCGATGACGTGACTTAAATAACATTGTCCACTATACGAGACGCACAAGGCACCGTGAATGAAATATTCTAACGGAATTGTCGTCTTAGAACGAATGTCTTTTATCTGTTCGATACTTAATTCTCTCGCCAAAACAACTTGAGAAAATCCTACGTCTTCCAAGAACTTAACCTTCTCCGCATCAATATTATGACATTGAGTCGAAGCGTGAAGTGCGATAGGAGGCATATCCATATTCAGCAGCGCCATATCCTGGACTATGAGCGCATCGACACCAGCATTCCAGCAGACGTAAGCGAGCTTACGAGCATCTTCTAACTCATTGTCGAACAATAGAGTATTCATCGTGACATATACTTTCGCATCGAAGAGAGCCGCATGTCTGCACAGAGACTCAATATCTTCAATACTGTTACCAACTTGCTCTCTCGCACCAAAACTT
>JAZNSO010000073.1:0-14994 GCA_045591245.1 Bacteroidales bacterium | reverse complement strand
TACCGAGGTCGTATGCCTGTTCACTTGAGATCTTATAGTCGAAGCTCATGAATCCGTCGAAAGGAACTTCTACTGTGATTTCAATTGCTGAGATACCGTAGTCTATACCTGCGCAGTCTGATCTCATGGCGTAGTTGCTTTCGTTGCCGCCTTCTACGATAACCCATGGATATTCACTGACTGTGTTGTTCCATTCGTTAGCTGAGAAGTCACCTGTTTCGAAGTCTTCGCTGCCACCGCCATATTTCTGCATACCCCAAACAACTTGAACAGCGTCGCCGTCTCTTGTTTGTACTGGCTCGAGTGTCCAGTTTTCGATTGTGCCGTTACTACCGTCGCAGTCACCGAAAACGAATGTTTGACCACCGTCAGCAACGTATTCTACCTTGAAGTATTTATAGTTGTCGGTATTCTTGATTCTGAATGTTCCATTGCCGTTATCTTCCATTACCAATGCTGTCTTGTCTGTTGTGCTGTAAGCGTCAACATTCCATGCCCAGCATTTTACATAATAACCGTCAGCTGATTTGAGATAGACGTTGCTACCATTTTCTTCGATTTCGAAGAGTTGAGCGTTGCTATCTGAATAATCTGCTACACCAACACCACCAAATGGACCTGATTGATGTTCTGTATTATTAAATACGTGGAGATATTGTCCTGCAGAAGTTTTGATACGATATAAATCTGTTTCAGGTTGCTCAGGATCTTCTGGATCCTCTGGATCTTCTGGATCTGGATCTGGATTTGAAGAATTGATGATTGTAACATCAACATATTTAACAGGGTTGAAAACTTCTGTCATGTTGAAGTTAACGATATTTTCTTTACCGTATTCTGCAACTATTTCGACATCTTTGTTTTGATATAAATCAACGATTGCTGTAGCGATATAGTTACCTGCGAGGATTTCACCTGAGTAAGCACCTGTTGCGTCAGCTTGGAATGTGTAAGTTGCTGAATTACCGATTTCGTCTGTACCGTTAATTGAGATTGTACCGCCAGCGATTGGAGTTGTACCATCTTGTTCGAAGATCTGGCCAGCGATTTCTGTCATGCCTGTTACGTAAACGTAAACTGGATTGCTTAATGCTGATTCGCCTTCGTCATAAACAGCTGTAACACTGATTTGGTGGCCGTTCATATTATATCCGAGACCTGCCAATTCGTATGATGTTTCTGTAATTAATGTGTTGTTATATTTTTCACCGTTTACATAAACGTTGTAACCTCTGTAAGAACGGTCTGCCACAGCGTTCCATGAAAGAGTTGTTGTCTCACCTTCATAGATGTTAGCTGTTGTCAAAGCCAAGTCTTGAGGAACGTTCAATGTTGTTGTGAATCCCCAAACGTCGCCGTATGTTGTACCACTGCTGTTACGAGCGTTAACTTGCCAGAAGTAGTTCTTATTGTTATAAAGGTCGCGGATGACGTGACCGATTTCAAGATTGTCTGTCCAGTCTACATAAACCTCTTTTGGAGGGAATGTTGTACCGAATAACAATTGGTATTCTACTGTGTATTTGCCAAATGTCCATGACAAGTTAGGATCTTGAAGATCTTGTGCGCCATTAGATGGAGATGGATTGTAAGCTTTTTCAGGAACTGGAATTGTTTCAGCGTTAACATTAAGTGTGAAAGCTTCTGTTGAAGATGCTGCTACATAATATTTACCTGCTGGAAGAACCATTTCGTTGATAGTGTTACCTCTCTTAGCACCATATTTTGACAATTCAACATCGTCAACGCAGAGGACGTAGTTGTCAGCACTGTTGAAGTGACGGATAGCTACATATATTTCCTGACCTGCATAGTCAGCGAGAGAAACTACTACTTGTTTCCAGTCTGACAAACCATTGGCTTGGTCACGGTTACGCTCGCCGCCTTTCCATTCGCCGTATGTTTCTTCATAGATTGTTGTGAAGTTTTCACCGTCTGTTGAAACTGCTACGCCGTAGTGTTCTGATGGATACATAGCTGCTGTTGCAACCCAGAATGAAAGTTCTGATGTTGGGAAGATAGAATATTTTTCTTCTGTCACCATGTAGTTATCTGGATCTAACGGCATATATGCGTATGATAATGATGTCATACAGAATTCGCTGTTATGACCGAAGCCACCTGGATAACCTAATGTGTAGTATGATGATTGCCATTTGTAGCCGTCTTCGTCAGCGTCGATGATGTCCCAACCATCTGTGTTTGCCCATTCAAAATCGTAGCTGAATTTCGTTGGAGCTGGTATTGGAGCATAACCAACTTCTGGACCTTCATAGTTGTTGTCAGCCATAGGACCTTCTTCACCAGCGAAGTCTTCTGTATAAACAGCTACCTTGCCGTTGTATCCTGTTACGTTAGCTGAGAGAACAACGTCATTGTCGAATTCCATAGCGTAAACTACATCTTTACCGTCTTGTTCATAACCTGGCAACTGATAGTTGTCGTATGTTGTTGCCATATCAGGTGTTGCGCTGAAAGGATATGAAGCGATTTCTTCTGCTGTCTCGAAAACGTCATTAGCTGCTGGGTTATATGCGAAAGCTGTCATATCTACGAGTTCGATAGCTCTTGAGTTGTTGTAAGAGATAGCGAGTTGAGCGTTGACTGTACCTTCTGCCTCACCGTGAGCGATTTCCAATGGAAGAGATTCGCTTGTTGTTACGTGAGCTGGATACTCAACATCTGAAATTTGGAAATATGAGTCTGTTGGTTCAACTGAGTTGATGTTTAAGCTGAAAGCTTTTGTGCCAATAACAACATTAGCAGGACGCATCCAAGCACCATTTGGACGAGCACCGAGATCGATGACTTCCGGAGTTACTGTCAATGATTCGAAGTCTGCTGGAACTGTAGCGTTGAATTTGATAACGTTGTTACGATAGTTACCAGAACCCCAATCCATTGAGTGATTACCACTTACACCAGGAGCTGCTGGATCATAAGCTGATGGATCTCTGAAAGCATACATGTTTCTTACACTGTAACCGGCATTGTAGGTGTAGAATGATGAAGCACTTACCCATGAACCTGTGTTATCTAAAACACAAACCAACACATTACCGCCTGTGTAGTGGAAAGGAGTTTGCAACTCGATGTCCATCCAAGCACCTGCCACGCCAGGAGTTGTTACCTGACCTGAGAAAACCAAGTCGGCTTCTGTCACAGGTTCCCAGTCGCTGCCGTAGTAAGTGAAACTTGTTCTATCAGTGTTAAGCAAATAGATAGCGATGTTACGTGTTCTCACGCTTGAATCGAATTGCTTGAAACCGATTGTCGAAATTGTTGATTCCGACAGATTCCACATTTCGTCAGCAGTGTAAATCTGCTGTGAAATGGAGTAGTTGTAGTAGGTATAAAATGGAATATTGGCATTAGAAGTTGTACCTTCTTCTCCAATAACCAAATCTACCGTCTGTGCATTTAACGAACCGAAAAGTCCGAATAAGCACATCATCGTAAAAAGAAATAATCTTTTCATAATAATACGATTTAGTTAATAAAAATGTTAATTAAAATTTGTTTTTCCTTTATTTTACTATATTTTTGAGGCTTTTTCCCTCAGAAAGCAATTCATTTTGGAAACGCTTCGTCAGAACACGACCTCTATTAATATTTTCCACCCGCGAAGATAATAAAAAATAACACACAAAATGTAATTTTTTTTGGGATTTTTTCAAGAAAAAAACGCTTTGAATTATACCGATAACTTAAAATTTCTTCCCATAATAAGTGCTTGATTATCACTAATATGTCCTGCTGGGAAATTAAAGCGTACAGGAATGTTTCTATGCTGAATCTTTTCCAATATTATCGCTTCAGCTGTCATGCCGAAAGGAACATTATTATCATGCATCTTAGTCAATCCGCCAACAATAAGTCCATTGATATTATCAAACTTTCCTGCTCGTTCAAAAGCCATCATCATTCTGTCAATATGATAAAGATATTCATCTAAGTCTTCTAAAAACAATATCTTACCGTTTGTATCAGGGAAAATGTCTGAGTCAAGAAGACTATAAAGCACAGAAATATTTCCTCCGACGAGTTCACCTTGCGCACACCCTTTCACGTTATATGGAGAGTCTGGTATGTCGTATGTCAAAGATTTTCCTTCCAAAGCATCAAAGAGAGAATCAAGGGATTTCTGTGTGTTTTCTGAAAAATTAATAGGCATCGTCGCATGAAGACTTTCAACGCCAAGACTTTGCATCTTAGCATGAAGTACAGTCACATCGCTATATCCCACAATCCATTTAGGATTGAGCATAAACTTATCGAAATTCAGTTTATCGATAATGCGCACCGTTCCATAACCGCCTCTAACACACATTATTGCGTCAATATCAGAATCGTCGAGATATTGCTGCACGACAGACGCTCTCTCTTCGTCAGTTCCCGCAAATTGATTATGCGACAAGAAAAGTCTCTCGTCATAAACGACTTCAAATCCTTTGTTCTTGATATACTCGACCGCAAACATTATCTCATCAGGTGTTATTTTACGTGCCGGTGCAACCAAAGCAATCTTCGGAATTTTAGCGCTGCTGACAGACAATGAATTTGGCGTTATCATAACAATCTTTTTACGATTTATACAGATTATTTCACGACTGATTTTCAGGCAATTGATTATCTTCTACGATTCCTGTTTCTATTATTTCCTTCTTGAGTTCCATCAAGTCGTGGGCATTGTCAACAGAAAATTCGCCTATTTTAGTTCTTCTCAAGGATGTCAGGCAAGCTCCGCTGTTGAGTTTCTTACCAAAGTCATTTATCAATGACCTGATGTAAGTTCCTTTGCTACATTTTACTTCGAACTTTACTTCTGGAAAGTTTTCCGTATCTAACCTAAAGTCCTCTATATGAACTAATCGCTCTTTCAACGCGATTTCCTTGTCGGAACGCGCATATTCAAAAGCACGCTTGCCTTGTATTTTTATCGCCGAGAATTTTGGTGGTCGCTGCATAACATCTCCCATGAACGATTTTCTTGCTTCATCCATCATTTCCTCAGTGATTTTATCTGTAGGGTAAAAAGCATCAGGTTCACTTTCAAGATCATATGTGGGCGTTGTCTGTCCTAAAAGCATCGTTCCTGTATAGACCTTCTCTTGAGCCTGGAAGTTGTCAATCTGCTTGGTCATCCGACCAGTACACACAATGAGAAGTCCCGTCGCCAAAGGGTCCAAAGTTCCGGCATGACCGACTTTCAATTTTCTAATTCCGTGGTAACGTTTAATAACCGCACGGATAAGATTTACAACGTCGAACGACGTCCAATCTAAAGGCTTATCAATAAGAAAAACCTCACCTTCTTCAAAATGAAACATATACCAACTTCTTACAAAGCAAAGATTATTGTTGCCATACCTGCTAACGCACAATAGATTGCAAAATATATCAACTTACCTTTCTTAACCAAGCCTATCATAAACTTACAAGCAAGACATCCCGACAAGAACGCTGCCAAGAAACCGACTGCTAATGGCATCATACCGATACCTCCCAAAAGTGCGGGATCTTTAATCATGTCGATGACATTCAGGAATGTTTCGCCCAAGATAGGTATCAAAACCATAAGAAATGAAAATTGGGCAATGCTTTCTTTCTTGTTTCCAAGAATAAGACCTGTCGCGATGGTAGTTCCAGAACGTGAAAGTCCTGGCAAAACAGCGATTGCCTGACTCAAACCTATGATGAAAGCGTCGAGAAATGAAATATTTTCTTTTTTGCGAGGTTTCGCGTAATATGCAAATGTAAGCAATGTCGCGGTAAGCAAGAGACAACATCCAACCACCAACAAACCGCTACCGAAGATAGCCTCAACTTTTTCCTTGAAAAACAAGCCGACAATCATAACCGGGATACACGAAAGCAATATCTTGGCGACATATTCTTTCTCGGCATTCCATTTTGTCGTAAGGAAAGTTCCCTTAAATAAGTTCTCTATTTCTTTCCAAAGTATAACAATGGTACTCAACACTGTAGCAGCATGCACCGTAACTGTAAACAACAGATTGTCGGCAGCTGTAGTATTAAGGTTTAACAGTTCTTGCCCTATAGTAAGATGTCCGCTGCTGCTGACTGGCAAGAACTCTGTAAGTCCTTGAAGAAGTCCTAGTAATAAAGCCTCTAACCAACTCATGATTTTTTATTTTTTTTCATTATTGCATAAATCTGTATTCCGAATCCGATGAGAACAAGTATCGGTGCCAAAGTCAGTCTGCGGAAACTGAAAATCGCTTCATTAAACACATCTGGGTCATCGGATCCTCCACCTATCATAAGAAGAAATCCCACAAAAAGGAAAATCAATCCTATCACGACCCAAGTATAATTGTCGCGTCCAAAAGGCATTTGCGGTACATCTTCATGTTCGTTCTTAAAATTGTTTTTATTTTCTGCCATAATGCTTAGTATTATAATTTACACATAAAATTTATCGAGATCGGCGTTGATGTATCTTTTTACCGAGATTATTGTGGAAAACATCGTCAACAAAACGCTCAGAATCACGACAGACACATAAACGATAACGATATTCGATATATTATTTGAAAGAGCTATTTCAGGTATAAAATCTTTCATCGTCCATAATGATAACGAAATAAAAATCAACGCTATAGCCGCAGATAAAAATCCTTGTTTCACGAATGTCTTTATAAATGGTTTCATCACGAAGATTTCGGTTGCTCCTACGAGCTGCATAGTTCTGACCGTAAATCGTTTGGAATAAATTGACAATCGGATTGTATGACTTATCAGAGCGACTGCTATGAGAAACAATATCATACTTATTGCAAACAGAACAACAGAAAATCTCTTTATGTTCTCATTTATGGTATTTGTCAGCGACTTCTGATAGATAACTTCTTTCACTATTGTATTTTGAGAAATCCATTTTTCCGCCATCGCCATGCTGTCGCTATTAGCATAATCAGCGACGAATCTCACGTCTATTGAAGGAAGCAGCGGGTTTTCGACATCGCCTAACCAGTCGAGGAAATCTTCTCCAAGATCTTCTTTCATTCTTTGAGTCGCTTCTTTTTTGCTAATATATTGAGCGGATTTCACGTAATTCTTTTTACTGATTTCATCCTTTAACTTGATGATTGACGACTCTTTAGCATTGCTTTTCATCACGACTTCGAAACCTATGTTTTCCTTAACGTAATCAAGCAGTTGGTCGGTATAAATAACGAACAATCCGTAGATTCCAAGTACAAAAAGCACCAACGCAACGCTCATAAGCGAAATAAAATATGAACTTGCAAATCTTCTTTTTGTTGAATTATTTTCAGAATACATCGGTGCGTTATTTCTTTGCAAAGATAGATATTTTTTGTTAAGCGAAGTGCAAAAGTTTTTATAGTTTGATATTATAATTAAAAAAAATGTAATTTTACACATTCAAAAAAAGCATTATGTTAAAAAAATTAGGCGACTACATTATTTTGCTGACGCAGGTATTTCGCAAACCTGACAAAGGTCTGGTTTTCAGGAAGCAGTTGCTGAATGAATTCTATAATCTTGGTTTCACATCAATCTGGATTGTCCTCATTCTTTCTGTTTTCGTCGGGGCTGTCGCGACAATTTTGGTAGCGTACAACACCGACAACCCACTTCTGCCTGAGAAACTGATTGGATTTTCTGCCCGACAGATGATTATCCTGGAGTTTTCTCCAACGATGATAAGTCTTATCCTTGCCGGCAAACTAGGCTCACAGATTGCATCCGAACTTGGAACAATGCGAGTCACACAACAAATTGATGCTTTGAAAGTTATGGGCATCAATCCTGCCAACTATCTCATATTGCCGAAGATTATTTCATGTCTTTTCTTCATCCCTGTTCTAATAATTTTCAGCATCGTGATTGGAATTTTAGGAGGATGGCTCGCCTGCGTGTTGACGAAAGTCATCACTCCGATGAACTATGTCGTAGGTTTGAGAGCGTGGTTCGAACCATTTTCCATCACCTTCGCAATGATAAAAACTGTAGTTTTCGCTTTTCTAATCACTTCAATATCAAGCTTCATCGGATATAATGTAAAAGGAGGTTCGGTTGAAGTCGGCAAAGCAAGTACACGAGCTGTTGTAATCAGCAGCATCTCAATCATAGTTTTCGATTTAATTTTAACACAAATGTTATTGACATGATAAGAGTTGAAAACATATCGAAGAAATTTGGCGAACATATTGTCTTAGATGATATTTCGGTAAATTTTGAAAGAGGGAAGACCAATCTTATCATTGGGCAGAGCGGTTCTGGCAAGACTGTGTTAATGAAAATATGCACAGGATTATTTGAACCTGACAGCGGACTCATCACTTTTGATAACCGTCAGTTTTCCAACACCAAAGAGAAAAACAGAATTAACATCCGCAAAGAAATGGGCGTTTTGTTCCAAGGAGGAGCACTCTTCGACTCGATGAATGTAGAAGAAAATGTGATGTTTCCTCTCAATATGTTCACCGATATGTCGTACGAAGAAAAAATAGAAAGGGTAAATTTCTGTCTCAACAGAGTCAACCTTAAAGGAATCAATAAGTTATCAACTTCCGAATTAAGCGGAGGCATGATGAAGCGCGTCGCCATCGCTCGTGCCATTTCAAACAGTCCGAAATATCTTTTCTGCGACGAACCAAATTCTGGTCTCGACCCGCTCACATCCGAACTCATCGATGAACTCATCAACGAAATTACAGAAGAATACAATATGACGACAATAATCAACACTCACGACATAAATTCGGTAATAAAAATCGGTCAGAGAATCAATTTCTTATATCACGGAAAACTCTGGTGGAAAGGCGACAACAAATCAGTATTGAATTCGGGCAATAAGGAATTAGACGAATTCTTGTTTTCGACAGAATTAACTAAAAGAATAAAAACAATTTAAAGTCACAACATTATGAATATTTTAGACATAATCATCGGCATCATATTGATATTGTTTGCCATAGCAGGTTTAAGAAAAGGATTGATTACTGAAGTATTTTATCTTGCTTCTTTTGTCATAGGAATTTACGGAGCTATGTTTTTTTCAGATGCTGTCGCCAACTGGATGTCTGGTTTCACCAATATCGGAAAAGAATATCTTGCCATCATCGCATTCATCATCACATTAATATTAATAATAATAGCAATCAGATTGTTAGGTAATGCGATAAGTTTCTTGTTCGAAGCCATCAACCTTGGTTTCATCGACAAAATCGGAGGTGTATGTTTCGGTATATTTAAAGGTGCCTTATTCGTAAGCATTATTATATTAATAATGAATGTATTTGGGGTAACCGAATTAATTGATAAAAACACAAGAAACAGTTCTTTCCTGTATTCATACACAGAAAGAATCGCCAATGTTTTATATAAAAACCACGATGTCGTCAAAGAATCTATAGAAAAAAGTCTTGATAAAGCAGAAGATATAATAGAAACAAGTTTAAGCAAATAATTATATATGAAAAAGATAGCAGTTATTTTAGGCGGATGCGGAACAAAAGACGGTTCCGAGATAAATGAAACAGTCACATTATTGCTCGCATTAGATCAGCATGATGTTAAATATCAATGTTTTGCGCCAGATATGAACCAATATCAGGTTATAAATCATGTTACAGGAGAAGTTGTTGACGAAAAACGCAATATGCTGGTTGAATCGGCACGCATCGTGAGAGGCGAAATATTGCCTTTAAGCGAATTCAACGCGAGCGACTTTGACGGATTGGCAATTCCAGGAGGAGCAGGTATAGCCAACAATATCTTCACTTACTTCATTGACGGAATGCAAATGACTGTACTTCCAGAAGTTAGAAATGCCATCGTTGAGACGAACAAACAAAATAAACCTATCGCAGCCATGTGCATCGCTCCGGTTCTGCTCGCAAATGTTCTTAACGGCATAACAATCACTTTGGGCAATGAAAATTGCGGTCCAGCAAAAGACATTATTAATATGGGCGCACATCATCACGCAACACAAAATGGCGAAGTCGCATGCGATTTGGACAATAAAATTTTCACTACACCATGTTTCATGTTGGAAGCAACTCTAAAAGACATCTACGAAGGCGCATATAATATGGTCGATGAATTTGTCAAAGCATTGTGATTAAATAACAAAGCGTGATTAGCAAGAAGTTTTAATACAAAAATCGTCAAGGAAAAAATTATTAATTTTCGTTGTTAAGACTTCGTTAAAAACATTATTTTTGCAAAAGAATATCATTAACTAAAAATATAAAGCAATGAGTGAAAATTTAGAACGCGTACAATGTCTTATCCTCGGCTCAGGTCCTGCGGGATATACAACAGCAATTTATACTTGCCGTGCCGACCTCAAAACTGTCATTTATGAAGGTCCTATCACAGGCGGTCAATTGATGCAGACAACAGAAATAGAGAACTTCCCGGGTTATCCTCAAGGAGTTCATGGCGGTCAGATGATGCAAGACATCCGTCAACAAGCAGAACGCTTCGGTGTTGAATTCCGCATGGGTTCTATCGTTGAAGTTGATACAACAGCTCGTCCTTTCAGAGTGAAATCTGACATGGGTGACGAATTATTAGCAGACACCATAGTCGTTGCAACAGGTGCTTCAGCTCGCTGGTTAGGCGTACAAGGCGAAGACCAATTCAAAGGCGGCGGCGTTTCAGCTTGCGCAACTTGCGACGGTTATTTCTTCAGAGGCAAAGACGTCGCTGTTGTCGGTGGCGGCGATACAGCTTGCGAAGACGCAACATACCTCTCACATCTCTGCAATAAAGTTTATTTAATTGTACGTCGTGACGTGCTTCGTGCTTCTAAAGCAATGCAACACAGAGTATTGAACACTCCTAACATCGAAGTTCTTTGGAATACACAAACAAAAGAATTGTTCGGTGAAGTTGATGGTTTCATGGCAACTCTCCAAGGCGCAGTTCTCTTCGACAGCAAAACAGGCGAAGAACGCACCATTAAAGTAGATGGTTTCTTTGAAGCAATCGGCAACGTTCCTAACACAGCTATCTTCAAAGATAAACTCGATATGGACGAAGCTGGTTACATCATCACAAAACCTAAATCAACAGCAACAAATGTTCCTGGCATCTTCGCTGCTGGCGACTGTCAAGACAGATTATATCGTCAAGCTATCATCGCTGCCGGCACAGGCGCAATGGCTGGTATGGAAGTCGAAAGATTCCTCATGGAAAACGCTTGATTGACTGAATGAATCATGTCCACGAATCAATAAAAATTAATTTATACTGATTCGTGGACATATTGAAAAAAGATGTATCTTTGCACTCACATTTGATGGGGCATTAGCTCAGTTGGCTAGAGCGTTTGACTGGCAGTCAAGAGGTCATGAGTTCGATTCTCATATGCTCCACATTCAGTAAAAGTTAATGGCTAAAGACAATAGTTTTACGAGTCATTAACTTTTTTTATGTTTTTTTAACAATATTAAGAAAAAGGCAAAAATGGATTCTTCATCATTAAAATTTTCAGACATCGTTGCTGCTCGTAACACATTGAGAGGTGTTGCAAAACAGACTTCCATTATTCACTCAAAATCATTCTCACAAATGTCTGACGCTAATATTTTCTTGAAATTGGAAAATATGCAAACGACTGGTGCTTTTAAAGTTAGAGGTGCTTATAATAAATTGGCGAACTTGTCACCAGAAGAAAGAGCAAAAGGCGTTGTCGCTGCATCAGCAGGCAATCATGCTCAAGGCGTGGCGTTCTCGGCGACAAAACTCGGTATGCAAAGCACCATATTTATGCCTATCTTCACGCCTCCGTTGAAAGTATTGGCAACCAAAGGCTACGGAGCAAACGTCGTTCTAGCCGGCGACTCTTTCGACGACGCAGCAATAGCATCTCAAGAGTATATAAAAGAACATAACGCTACATACATACATCCTTTCAACGACCCATTAATCATTGCTGGTCAAGGTACTATAGGATTGGAAATCCTTGAACAACAAAACGATGTCGATGCTGTCATCGTTCCTATCGGCGGCGGCGGTCTCGTAGCAGGTATCGCCATGGCAATAAAAGAGATGAATCCGAAAATCAAAGTCATCGGCGTTAATGCAGCAGGAGCAGCTTCTATGGTCGCTTCAAGAGAAGCGAATGAAATCGTCACTTTGCCTAGCGTATCTACAATAGCCGACGGCATTGCAGTAAAAACTCCAGGTTCTCTCACATTCGACATCATACAAAAATACGTTGATGACATTGTCAGCGTGACAGATACCGAAATCGCTCACACAGCATACTTATTGTTACAAAGAGCCAAGATTTTGGCAGAACCAGCAGGCGTCACATCTGTTGCAGCAGCATTATACAACAAGGTAAACCTCAAAGGAATGAATGTAGTTCCAGTGGTGAGCGGCGGCAATATCAACATGCAGATTCTTGAACAGATAATAGAAAAAGGAATGGTGGAAGAAGGTCTCCGCGCAACAGTAAGAGTAATCGTCCCCGACCAATCTGGCGAATTGAAAAAAATACTCGCGATATTCGAAGGTCTTAAGGTCAATATCTACGACATAAATCATGAAAGATCATCAAACAACGTAGAGGTCGGAAAGACAATGCTCACCATAAGAATGAACCTCCAAGATAAGAATCAGCTTAACACTATCGTGAATATGCTCCGCGAATACGGACTACATTGCGAAGTCGTTTCGTGAAATTTAAAGAAAAGAAAAGAAAAGAATCTCGTAATCTCTTGAGGTTCTTTTCTTTTTATATAAACCAAACAAATATATTACGTACTTAAATTAATTATAAATCAAATCTACACAATTATGAAAAAAGCATTATTCTCAATGGTTTGCGCTTTATTTACTATCGTCAGCGCAAATGCACAATTACTTTACAAAATTTCAGGCAAAGGTCTTGATGAACCATCTTACATCGTCGGAACATTTCATTTAGCACCTGCATCGTTCGCAGAATCAATCCCTGGAGCAGAAAGAGTGCTCGCATCAGTAGAACAAGTCTGCGGCGAAGTTGATATGAAGGAAATGGAATCAATGGAAAATGTCCAGAAAACAATGGAAGCCATGATGCTGCCAGACGGACAGACTCTTTCCGACATTCTTACAACAGAAGAAATGGATAAACTCAATGCTTATCTAAGAAAAATTCTCGGAGTTGACCTCACAAACCCTATGATTGCAGAACAAATGGGCAAGATGACACCAATGTCGCTCAGCACTACTTTACAACTAATGACACATATGAAAGAAACACCTGGATTCAACCCTGCAGCATTAATTGACAGTTATTTCCAAAAAGAAGCCATTAAAAAAGGTAAACCTGCTATAGGATTTGAAACCATTGATTTCCAAATTCAAGTGTTATATAAAAGCTGCAGTATAGACCGTCAGAAAGAAGCTCTTTTCTGTTTAATTGACAATGACGAAACATATTCTGAACTACAAAAAGAACTAACTAATGCTTATTTCTCACAAGACTTAGAAGGTTTGCAAACCGTGATGGAACAAGAATACAGTATGGATTGCGGAAACGAAGAAGAAACTGAAAAAGAAACGGAACTTGTGCTTTATGGTCGTAATGAAGACTGGATTAATAAGATGCCTGCTATTATGAGCGAGAAATCAACACTCTTCGTCGTTGGAGCAGGTCACCTTCCTGGCGAACGCGGAGTGCTTAAACTTCTGAAAGACAATGGCTATAAAGTAAAAGCCGTAAAGAAATAATATAGCCTTGAACTGTGCCATCCTAAAAAGTGTTACAGTTTTTGACACAAAAAATGGTTAATGAATAAGCGTCGAAACGTAAAATTTTGGCACAGTTCTTACATTTGAACAAATTTAACTTTTCGCAGAGTATCGTTACAAAAACTTTCGACTATCGTATTTTGTCATTCGACTTTTTTCCCTATCTTTGCAACATCTTGATTTCGCGATATGTTAAAGAAAATTAGTCAGATATCACTTTCTTTAGCTTGCATGATTCTTATACTTCATGCAATAATACCGCATCATCATCACCCCGATAAACCAATATGCATCAATAGCTTAAATCATAACGACTGTCACAACCACACTCATTGCTGCGACTTTGGCCAGCATGACAACCACAATCACGACTATGATAAAAGTCATTGCATTATTGACGATTATTTCGCTCCGAAAGACAATAACGAGATAAAAATTTCTTTAGATTCGGAGAACTTGGTTTCTCACTTTAACCTTATTTTCGATTCTTTAACAACATATTTAATTTTTGAAGATGAAGGAATCGACCTCCGACGACCTGACCGAATCTTAATTTATAAAAACACTCTCGCAATCTCTAATATCGGATTGCGAGCTCCGCCGAGGTTAATGCATAATGCATAATTCATAATGCACAATGAGAAAAGCCCGTATGTCCATTTACAGACGTACAGGCTTTTCATTATGCATTCTTCATTATGCATTATGCATTCCGCATTGCTTCCAGCGCAGCTTTTTTGCTTTCGCCGATGGAGTGGTAGGCGAGCAGCTCGTGCGGGAGACTGCGTTCGGTGCAGTATGCTTTGATCTTCTCCAATTCCTCGCCGTCGTTGTAGCCGGGGATGACGGGTGTACGGATGATGATCCGCTTTCCCGCGGCGATGAGGCGGTCAAGATTTTCGAGAATCAGTCGGTTGTCCGCACCCGTTCCGGCTTTGTGAAGCGCAGGATCCAGTGCTTTGATGTCGTAGAGGAAGCAGTCCGCATACGGTAGAATTTTCTCAAAACTGCTCCACGGTACGTTCCCGGCCGTGTCAATGGCGCAAGATATGCCGTTGTTCCGGCAGACCGACGCAAGCTCCGCGATGAAATCCGGGTACAGCATGCATTCTCCGCCAGAGAAGGTTACGCCGCCTTCTTTACCGTAATATGCACTTCCTCTTTTCGCACGATGAACCAGTTCTTCCACATCTACATCTCTACCGCCATCGAGTTTCCAGCTGTCAGGATTATGGCAATATGCACATC
>JAZNSO010000072.1:0-62708 GCA_045591245.1 Bacteroidales bacterium | reverse complement strand
TCAGCTCGTGGAGGATGGCGGGGTCGAACTTCTGGAGTTCTAACTGCTGGCTGATGGCGTGGCTGATGTCGCGTTGCAGACGGTGTTTCTGCTCGTGGTCGGAACAGGAATAGTATTGCGTGAGGAGCTGCGTGACTCGTCGCTGCATCTGGTTGGTGTCGTCGTCGAAGATGGAGTATTCGGTGATGTGCGACTTGTCTTTGTTGTCGTAGGTGAGTCGGCTGAGGTCCATGCCTTTGTAGCTCTCGATGAGGGAGTTGCCTTGCATGATCTTATAGTCTAAGTTGGGCAGTGGCGAGGCTTTTTCTTCGTCAACGACGATGCTGAGCCAGAAACGCAGTCGGGCTATATCGACGGCTCCTTTTTCGATGTCAACGCCGTAGATGTTATTCTGTATTATACTCTTTTTTAATTGAGAACGAGTTGAATTGAAAGTTGAAAACTGAAAATTGAAAGTTGACAGTGCTTCGCGGCATTTCAATAGTTCGTTCAACAATCCCATGGGGAAGGCTCCGGAGCCGATGGCGGGGTCGCAGATCTTAACGTTTTTGAGGGCGTTGAGGAGCTTGTCTTTCTTGTTGTCGGGTATGTGGGCGACGCCTTCTTCGGGCGTGAGGACAAACTGCCGTATCTTGTCTTTGGCTATGGTGGTGTTAGTTTCTAAGTAGGCGATGAGCGACTCCTGGCACATGTAGCGCACTATCTCTTTCGGGGTGTAGAAGGCTCCTTTGTCTTTGTTGTCTTCGAGGAGGTTTTCGAATATCTTGCCGAGCATCTCGGGATCTACTCCTACTTCGGCATCGTTGGGGTCGTTTTCGTCGATGGTGAAGTTGTATTCGCTGAAGAACAGGAAGAGTCGTTGGAAATATTCGGCGGGGAAACGGCTTTCGGGTTCGTCGGTGTCGTCGCGTTCGAAGAGTCCTCCGTTGAGATATGGTATGTCACGCCACTCGTGAAGGAGGTTTTTGTCCCAGCCATATTCCGTAAACAGGGCTTCACGTTCGGCGGGTTTGGTGTTGAGGACGCCAAAGAACAATGGCTCAAGGACGGAGTCTAAGTAGTCGTTTTTGTATGCTGAGTTCTGAAACATATTCTGCATATAGTTGAGGTCGCCGCACATCCAGCCTTTGCGTTGCAGGAAGTGTAGGAAGGTGATGCGTCCCATCATCTTCTTGATGTAGTCGCGTATCTTCTTCTCGTCGTGGTTGAAGGCTTGCATGAGCTTGTCGTTGGGTTCGCCGAGTTTCTTCTCTTCCCACTTGCTTCCCGACTTGACGAATCGTTTGCCTGTGATGTATTGGATGAAGTCGGCGTATTGCTCGCGGTATTTGTCGAAGAATTCGTCGGAGAGTGCCTCGACGGAGAAGGCTGTCATGAGGTTCTCGAAGGTGATGCCTTTTTTCTGAAGTATGGCGAAGCGTTCGATGGGTGTCTTGTAGAGCAGGTCGGGGTAGCCGAAGACGTAGGTGTAGCGTTTTGGCGCGGTGGCTTTGCCTTTGATGTCGCTGATGAATGACAGTCGCCATGGGGAGGGATCGGGATTTGGGGACGGGGACGGGTGCGGGGAGCGAGTGTTGGGATCGGGATTTGGGAGTGAGGACGGGCTTTCGTTGAAGATGACGAGGGCGGCGTCGAATTCTCCCCATCGTGGGTTGGTGAAGTTTCTTACTAAGCGTCGCAGTCCTACACGGCGGTTGGCGACGGAGCCTTGTCGTATGTTGAAGATGAAGAATCCGATGCGGTAGTAGTCGGCGGTGGCTACGTTGCCGAGATAGTAGCCTTCTTCGTCGGGGTCGTCGTTGATCTTCTCGGGCGTGACTGTCAACTCGCTTGCCTTGAAGATGTCGTGCAGGAGATTATACCATCGGTTTATATCGAAAGGTGATTGGAAAGTATTTCTTAATTGTTCGGAGGTCATGGGGGAATAATTTAATTCATAATTCATAATTCATAATGCATAATTCATAATTCATAATTCATAATCGGTATTTAAATGATGATGAGATTTCTACCGATTACCGAGGGCTGACAAATGTTTCTGATATTATTATTTGCGGGTCGGTTGTGTGGTTTGTTTGTTGCTGCTTGTTGTATGTGTGGTATTCTTTGATGAGTGTCTCTATTTTTCTGAGGAGTGTGTATTCGTCTTGTTTTATTTTGAGACGGTCGTTTTTGTATTCGCGTGCGAGTGTCTTGAGGTGACGCGGGAGTTGTGAGTATATTCCTTCGTTGATGTAGGTGATGAGCGTGGTGCAGTGCTTGCGTAGTTCGTCGTCGGTGGTTGTCTGCATTATGGTGCGAAGGAATTTGTTGGCTTCCAAAGAGCTTTTGTCTAAGTCGTTGCGGTTTGCTGATGTGGTGTCGGCGGCTTCGACGTATTCTTTGGTGTAGAGTTCTAAGGCTTTGTTGACGTGATTGTAATGTGAGGTGTTTTTGTCGAAGTGTATCGCTTTTTCTTGTGGCGTGGCTTTGAGGTAGCTGACGGCTTCTAAGAAGTCGATGGCTTGGACGCCTTTGTCGTCGGCGAGGTAGAACTCGGTCTTGACATCGGAGGAGATAAAGACTATTGTTTTTGGGTCAACAGACAACGGACAACAGTCAACAGACTTTGGGTATGGAATTGTTTGAGTTTGAGACGTATCAATAACTTCTTGTTTATATTTCATAGGTGTTGTCGATGCTTGTGTTTGTTGAGACGTGTCAACAACCTCTTGTTTATGTTTTAGAGGTGTTGTCGACGCGTCTCTACAGAGGCGGGTTTTCATGGGGAGGTTTTTTATTTTGTGGTATAGTTTGCGGTTGGTGTTGTAGAGTTCGCGTACTTCGCGGAGGAGGGCTATCTTCTTGTCGATGTTGTCTTTGACGGTGTTGTCGTACATCTTGAATTGTCTGACGATTTCTTCTTTGGAGTATATCTGCGCATCTTCGCCGAAGGCTGAGTGGAAGCCTTGCAGTTTGAGGAGGGCGTTTTTGTAGAGTTGTATCTCGTTGTCGCCCTGACGTGAGGGGTAGAACATATAGTTGTAGATGTGTTTGGCTTTGGAGCCGATACGGTTGACACGTCCGATGCGTTGCATGAGGCGGGTGGCGTTCCATGGGGAGTCGTAGTTGATGATGACATTGGAACGGTGCAGGTTGACGCCTTCGGCAAGGACATCGGTGGTGATGATGATATTGTATCTCTTCTGGTCGGTGGCTTCGTTGGCATCGAAGTTTTCTCTTATGTCGGGTGTTAGCTTGCTGCGGTTGGTGGCACTGACCATCAGGACATCGGAGCGTTGCATCTCGTTGGTGAGTCGGTCGTAGAGGTAGTTGAGCGTATCGACGCTTTCTGAGAAGAGCACTAACTTGCCGGAATGGTTGATGTTGGTGTTGAAGAATTCTTCGTTGAGTTTCTTGCTGAAGAGGTCGTATTTAGGGTCGTCGTGTTCTTGAGCCCATTCGTCGTTGAGGTGTTCGAGTATTTTCTTGTCGTGTTGTAACATGGTAAGGAAGATGGGTTCAAAGGCGTCGGCGGGATATAGTATGTCTTCTTTGAGGTATCCTTTGGTGATGGCGTGTTCGATGATTTCGTCTAACTCCATGCCTTTGGCTTGCAGTTCCTTGACTTTAAGGTCGGGCGCTATGATGACTTTGTCTTCTTCGAACATCTTGATCATGTCGTTGGTGATACGCAGCAAGGTGGCGAGCGATTTCTTGAAGGCGTAGAAGCTGCTTTCTAATCGTTTGACGGTGTGGACGCGATAGATTCCGGCGAGACTCTGACCGATATGCTCGGCGTTTTTGTATTTGCTCCGGAACTGCGGTTTGAGAAATTCTATGGCACGATAACGTGCGAAGTGTATCTTCTCGGTGAGTTGTTTCAGCGTCTCATAGAAACGTCGGCTCGTGTCGGCGTCCATGATATAAGTGAGTTCGTTAGGTGGCAGTATCTTAGGGAAGCTGATGCCTTGCATGTTGATGTCGGCGAGATAGTCGGGGTCGTTTTCGATGTTGTTTCTCGTGCGTCGTACTGTCACCTTGTCTATGACTTTGTTACGTATTTTGTCGTATATCTTATCGACTTTAGCTGTTATGTCGGTCTTGTCTCTTTCGCGCATCAGCTTGTTGTATTCCTGAATGATGGGAGAGAAGAACGCCTTGAGATTGGGTATGCCGTCGATGGTGCAGCTCTGGCTGTTCTGGAAGAGCAGCAACAGATTGAGAAGATCGTCGGGACGGTTGTTGAGAGGCGTTGCCGATAACAGCATGACTTTCTTTGCTGTGCCGCATGATGTTGAGTCTTTACGGCGTTGGGATTTGCATATTTTCTGCAGCTCGTCGTATTTTCCTGAGCTGTCGCTACGGAATCCGTGTGCTTCATCGACGATGATGAGGTCGAATTCTTCTTTGCTTTTGTATTGGTCGCGTCCTTCGAGTATCTTGTAGAGACTTCCGTTGGTGATGAACTGTGTTTTGTTTTTTATGCCGAATAGTTTGAATGTGTTTTTCCAGTTGTCGTCGAGCGCTGGCGGATAGACGACGAGTATGTTGGTGTTTTTACCGTTGGCTTCGACGAAGCGTTTTGCTATCATGGTTGCTATCATGGTCTTGCCGAGACCTACCACATCGGCGAGAAAGAGTCCGTTGTGTTGCATAAGCATCTGATAGCCTTGTATGACGGCGTCTTTCTGGTATTTCAAGTCGATGACGCCATCGGGGAGCTGTAAGGAGAAGTCGTCTTCTACCTGGTCGCCGAAGGTGTCGATGAGGACTTTGATATATAGTTCGTAGGGTGTGAGTTGGAGACTGTCGTCGCCGAGGTAAGTGCCGTTTCTGAATTTGTTGAGGTCGTCGGCTGTTATTGTTATGGCTTCGTTCCAGAGACGCCAGAACTCGTCGGAGCAGAACTTGACATCGTCGTAGTCTTTCATGGCTACGTTGAGTTCGTATTGAGGAGGTTGCTTGATGCCTAATCCTGCGTCGGAGATGTTGGATGATCCCATGATGACCCAGCCGTCGCTGTTTTCGTTGTGGTTTTTCGGCAGGCAGAGGTAGAACTTGGCGTGAAGGTTCTTGGTGGCGTGTATGCGCATCTGAAGGCGTCCGCAGGCGAGGTCGTTGCACATCTGCATGATGCCTTCTTCCACTTCGGGGGAATAGTGTGCGTTGAGGATGTCGTTTTTGAAATCGTCGTTATAGATTTCTTTTGCTTTCTGCTCGTCGCTGAGCATCAGCAGTGCTTTGTTGTGATGTCGGAAGATGTCGTCGATGTTGATGCCGACGAGTATCTTGATCTCGGCAATGTCGCCTAACTCTCTGCGTAGCTTGTAGTAACCCGACGAGCGGAAGAATCCGGCTACGGCGAGGAAGCTCTCGAATGAAGTCATCGAGGCAGCTATGCCTTTGAGTTTGTCGAATAGCGTGTTGCCGAGTACGTTGTTGAAGAACTTTGTACTCATGCGCTTATGTTTTATGCGCGGCTACTTATTTGGCAAAACGGGCTTTCTGCAGGACACAAAAAAAACGTGGGCGAAAACTTGTCCACGTCCTGAGGCCCTGAGAATTGCCCGCATTAACAAACAAGTCACGCCCACGCTATAAGCGCAGGCATTCACGACTTGTTCGAGTTAATGCTTCATTTTTGAAATTTCTCAGGTTTCAAGGACGTTACCGAACAAATAGCAAACGCTATGGTTATATTTTTTTAGCTATCAGCTGTCAGCGATTAGCAGTCAGTGTTTTGTAATCGGTCATTAGCTGAAGGCTGACCGCTAAATGCTGATAGCTTGTTATTTATTTTCTGTTTCTTGAATTAGATTTGTTTATCGTTAATATTTATTTATTTTGTTTGTTTTGCAAAGATAATTATTTTTCACAATCATTAGCATGATTATTTGACCACTATTTGACCACCATTTGACCACTATTTGTATTTCTTTAAGATGATGTAATAACTACCATTGGTTTGTCCTTTTCTTTCCAGAAAACCATCTTTAATTAACACATTGATATGTTTCTGGATAGCAGATTGATTGATACCTATAATATCTGCCAATTCTCTTCTTGTAATATGTGGATTGTTAGCGATTAAGTCAAATATTTTCTGTGACGTTTCTGGTGACGTTTTTAGTGACGTTTCTGGTGACGTTTGACATTTTCTTGTTTTTGTTTATTTGGTTATGCTTAGGATGTTTGAAATATGGGTGTTTTTGTTTTGTAAGCATCTGTAAAGATAATAAAAATGGTAAATGGTGGTGGGGAGAGATAAAAGAATTTTTTTTGAGTGTTTTGTATTTCGTTTTTGAAAAATAGTGTATCTTTGCAATCAATATGACCTCTCACGCTTCTCGTAGGATCAGCGCACCTGGAGAGGTCTTAGAGTTTTTATGAGATATGAATTACCAAAAGAAACCTTTGTCAATTTTGGAACAAATTGATAAACTGCAACGTCGAGGACTGATAGTTGAGGATGTTGGAATGGCATATAACTATTTGTCGAATATCAGCTATTATAGATTAAGAGCTTATACCTATCCATTTCAAAATAATATTGATGAATTGGCAGATCACGTGTTTGTGCGCCGTGATATTCATTTTATGGATATTATTGATCTTTATTGTTTTGATAGAAGGTTGAGGAATATAATGTTTAATGCGATTGAAAAGATTGAAATTGCTGTAAGGGCTAAGATAGTGCAGGTTTATAGCGAATCAACGAACGATAGTCACTGGTTTCTTAATCAAGAATTGTATAAGGATAAGATGGTTAAGGGTAAAGACGGAATGGAGGTTGAAGCTTATGAATATCTGATGAGAGATATTGCATCTGAAATAAAAAGGAGTAATGAGGATTTTATAAAACATTATTTGTTGAAGTATGATAATCCTAAAATGCCGCCTGCATGGATGACTCTTGAAGTGTTGTCTTTGGGCACTCTTAGCAGGATGTATGATCTTTTGAAAAAGTCAAAAGAGAAAAGCAAGATCGCCCATGATTTCGGATTACCTAATGATGTGATTCTTGTCAACTGGCTTCATTCCATAGCAATATTGAGGAACTGTTGTGCTCATCATGGAAGAATTTGGAACAGAAGATTTGTTACGAATGTGATGCTGCCTTATAACACAAAATATTCATTTGTTGATAAATCAATAATAAAGCATATTCGCTCAAATAAGTTTTTTGCAGTGCTGTGTTGTACAAAATATCTTGTTGATGTTATTAGTCCGGGGAATGACATGAAAAAGAATCTTTTGTCAATAATGGATGATAGTGGAAGTCTCTTGGATTTAAAAGATATGGGTTTCCCGAAGGATTGGAGAGATTTGTCTATTTGGAAGTAATGATATAATAATATCTGATAAAACTTTTGATATATGAGAATGATGGATAATGTATTTAAGGAAATGCTTGCCGAAGTTCCGGCAGAGATAAGCGCTGAAATGGATTTATCGTTTGCTATAGCATCTCGACTCGATCGCTTGATTAAAGAGAAAGGATTGTCAAAAAAGGAATTTGCAGAAGCAATTGGCAAACGCCCTAGCGAGGTTACAAAATGGCTCAGTGGACAACATAATTTCACACTAAGAACTATAGCGATGCTCTCAACTTTCTTTAATGAAACATTGGTAACTGTACCATAGAAGATGATATTTCTCCTTTAATCCTTAACCCCTTTCATCCTTTATGACTTTGCGACCTTGCGTCTCTGCGACATTTTTTTTCTTTTTCTGTTTCTTAGTTTAAAGTTTTTAAAGGTTGATGATGATATTTTTTAGTTGTGTTATAACTCTTCTTCTAATTCTTTATACAGTGCAACTGGACCTAAATGCCACATTTTTGTTTTTTCGTCTTGTAGCTTGTCGTAGAGCTCCGAGGAATATATTTTCTTTATCGCTTCTACGATGCTAAGTCCTTTGTTTTCAACGAGCATATCGGCTAACCAACTTATTTTCGAAGGTAATAGCAGATAAAGATTATCTTGATTAACGTCAATCATAATATCACCTCCTATTTCCTTATATTAATAAATTCATCAATGTCTTCTAAGATCCATTGGTAACTCTGAGTATGCAGAACTTCAAAATGTTCGTTGAGATAATCAAGGACTCCATATCTCGCAAAGGTTTCCATGACAGTCGCGCCGTCTAATCCTTTGGCATTCTTGTATTGCTCAATACAAAATGAGATAAAATATGATATGTCCTGATTTTTGTTTTTCATCTTTGTTCTTTCTTTTGCAAAGATAATTAATTCAATGGAGAATAGGGAAGTCAGGAAGAATATTTTTTTAGGGGGCTTCTATAAATTGCTTTTCGAAAGATTTATGAATTTATATTTGAGAAGATTTTTGTTTTTCTTGAAAGAGCATAGCGAGCTATGAGATTGAAAGAAAGACGAAAAGATTCCAAAGAGAAACATAAATCTCGAAAAAGTTTTTATCATAATCGTCAAAATTAATTTAAACGGGGAATTTATAGAAGTCCCCTTAACATGTCTTTTGACGAAATGGTGGCAAATATTCCTTCTGAAATAAAAACGGAAGTGGATTTGTCATTTGCTATAGCGACTCGTCTCGATGCTTTGATTAAAGAGAAGGGCTTGTCGAAGAAGGAGTTCGCGGAGGCGATAGGGAAGCGTCCGAGCGAGGTTACAAAATGGCTCAGTGGACAACATAATTTCACATTAAGAACTATAGCGATGCTCTCAACTTTCTTTAATGAAACATTGGTAACTGTACCATAGAAGATGTAAGAACTTAATGGAAAGTACAAACCTAAATATCAGAAGAATACGGTTGGGATTGACTGGTACTTTATATTACTTTTACTATCAATAGAAAGAAATTTAAAAGCAGCCAAACTTTTTGCTCAATTAATGTGTTTGGCTGCTTTTGTATCAGTATTCCCGATGTCCTTATTTTCCTAATTTAGCTCTCAATGTCTCAATCATATCGACTGACATCTTGTCGAGGTCGTATTTTGGATTCCAGCCCCATTCGTTGCGTGCGCAGCTGTCGTCTAAGCTGTTAGGCCATGAGTTGGCGATGGCTTGCTTGATAGGCTCTGGCTTGTATTCCATCTCGAAAGTAGGAATATATTTCTTGATTGTGTTATAAAGAATTTCTGGGTCAAAACTCATCGCTGTCACGTTGAATGAGTTGCGGTGAATGAGCTTGCTTGGGTCAGCTTCCATGATGTCAACCATAGCGTCTAATGCGTCAGGCATATACATCATATCCATGAAAGTTCCTTTTTCTAAAGGACAGATGAATTTCTCGCCTTTGACAGCAGCATAGTATATCTCCACTGCGTAGTCTGTGGTACCGCCGCCTGGAAGTGTAAGGTTCGAAATCAAGCCTGGGAAACGTACAGAACGTGTGTCGACGCCGAAACGTGTGAAGTAGTAGTCGCTCAACAACTCGCCTGTGACTTTAGTGACGCCGTAGATAGTGTTAGGACGTTGGATTGTATCCTGTGGTGTCATGTCTTTCGGTGTGTTAGGACCGAAGGCTCCTATAGAAGAAGGTGTGAAGACCGCACAACCGAAAACGCGTGCTATTTCTAAGCAGTTGACCAAGCTGCCGATACCGACATTCCATCCCAACATCGGATTCAATTCTGCTGTTGCAGAAAGAATGGCGGCGAGGTTATAGATAGTGTCGATGTTATATTTCTTCACAACCTCTATGATTTGCATCATGTTTGTCGAGTCGATTCTTTCAAAAGGACCATTCTCGACGATTTCACCTGTGAGCTGACGTAAGTCGCTGGCTACTACGTTTTCGTTACCATAGATACCACGAAGTTTCTTGACCAACTCTGTTCCGATCTGACCGCCGGAACCTACTATTAATATCTTTTTCATAATTAAACAAAATAAAAGGCAGGAATTAAAAACTCCTACCCTAGTTAATTATTTATTTTATAACTCCTAATTCTTGACCGATTTTAACGAATGCGTTGATACATTTGTCAAGATGTTCTTTCTCGTGAGCTGCTGAGATTTGTACTCTGATACGAGCTTGTCCTTTAGGAACTACAGGATAGTAGAAACCTGTTACGAAGATGCCTTCGTCTTGCATACGAGCAGCGAACTTCTGTGAGAGAGGAGCGTCGTATAACATCACGGCGCAGATCGCTGATTCTGATGGTTTGCAGTCGAATCCTTTTGCCACCATTTCCTTGATGAAGTAGTCGGTGTTTGCGTGTAATTTGTCTTGGAGTTCGTTTGTCTCGCTCATCATCTCGAACATACGGATGCCAGCTGCTACGAGACCTGGAGCCATTGAGTTAGAGAAGAGATAAGGACGAGAACGTTGACGTAACATATCGATGATTTCTTTCTTACCTGTTGTGAAACCGCCCATTGCGCCGCCAAATGCCTTGCCGAGAGTACCTGTCAAGATTTCTATTTCGCCTCTGAGGTTGAAACGTTCTGTCACGCCACGACCTGTTGTGCCGACGACACCTGCTGAGTGGCTTTCGTCAACCATGACCATAGCGTCATATTTCTGTGCGAGTTCGTAAATCTTATCCAAAGGGCAGACGTTGCCGTCCATTGAGAAAACGCCGTCAGTGACGATGAGTTTGAAACGGCAGTCTTTAGCTGCTTGAAGTTGAGCTTCTAAGTCAGCCATGTCAGCGTTAGCGTAACGGAAACGTTGTGCTTTACAGAGACGCACGCCGTCGATGATAGAAGCATGGTTCAAAGCATCAGAAATGATAGCATCTTCTGGTCCTAACAATGGTTCGAAAACACCGCCGTTAGCGTCGAAACATGCTGCATATAAAATAGTGTCTTCTGTGCCGAAGAACTCAGCGATTTTTTGTTCTAATTGTTTGTGTAAGTCTTGGCATCCGCAGATGAAGCGAACTGAAGCCATACCGAAACCGCGTGAGTCTAAGCCTTTCTTTGCTGCTTCGATAAGCTCTGGATTGTCGGCTAAACCAAGATAGTTATTAGCGCAGAAGTTTAAGCATTTCTTGCCTTTCACCATGATTTCTGCACCTTGTGGACTTTCAATTATACGTTCGTTTTTGTAAAGGCCATCAGCTTCAATCTGAGCTAATTCCTTTTGTAGATATTGTTGAAATTTATTATACATAACACAAATTGTTAAATGATTACTAACAAAGTCTTATCAAAACGCAAATGTAAAGAATTTAATTTAAAAAGCGAGTAAATTTTTAAGAAAAAATCGTTGTTATAGGAAAAATAATTATTCTGTTGAAGAACCAATATATATCGTTGTATAAAGCCTTATTGCTTCACAAATCGTTTTGTGATTGTTCCGTTGTTCGTTTTTATTTTCACGAAATAGATTCCGTTGTTTAAACAAGAAACATCTATATCCAATGACTGTTCTCCGTTGCCTATTGTCTGTCGTCTTCCGTAAATATCATAAACAACAATTTCCTTAATTACGCCTTCAGTTTCAATATAAAGCCTGTCGTTAACAGGATTCGGATAGATGTTTAAGTCTTCATTATGAACTTCTGAAACAAATGTAGGAGAGAATCCTATAATTTCATAATAGTTCCATGGTGTTGCGACTTTGTATGATTCAACAGATGATTCGGGAACATATATTGTCATATCAGAAGGACATTCTTCAAAAGCATCTTTTTCTGTTTCAGGAATATTTTCTGCATGGCATTTTATTGTCCTCAGGCTTGAACAACGATAGAAAGCCCAATCGCCAATAGAAGCTACACTGCTTGGGATTTCCACACTTGTAAGATTTGAACAGTCAAGGAAAGTACACGATTCAATACGAGTTACATTGTCTGGAATTTCTATGGATGTCAAATTTAAACAACCGCAGAAAGCCATACTTCCAATATAAGTGGTGCTGTTTGGAATTTCTATGGATGTAATAGAACTATGACTAAAAGCATTGCCACAAATAGAATCAAGTTGAGAATTTTCTTCAAAAACAACACTTTTCAGACTTGAACAACCTGAAAAAGCACCTATACCAATATAAGTGATGCTATTGGGAATTGTTATTGTTGTTAGATTTGAACATCCAGAAAAGGCTTCGCTTCCAATTCCAATGACGCTATTGGGAATAATTGTGGATTTACATGCTGTTATCAGTGTGTTTGTCGATGTTTCTATTATTGCATTGCAATTGTCTCTGCTGTCATATACAACATTCCCTTCTTCAACTGTTATATTTGTAATATTGTGACAATTGTCGAAAGCACTCAATCCAATATTGGTGACACTGCTGGGAATAGCTATGTTCGAAAGACTATAACAATAATTAAAAGCTCCTGATCCGATGGAAGTGACACTGTTTGGAATTACTGCACTTGTAAGACTTGAACAACCATAAAAAGCTAATTTTCCAATTTTGGTAACACTATTTGGTATAATTACGCTTGTAAGACTTAAACAATAATGAAAAACCGCTTTCCCAATCTCAGTGATTTTGTCAGGAATTTCTATACTTGTTAGATTTTTTGCATAAAGAAAAGCCCAATCGCCAATAGAAGCAAGTTGAGAATTTTCTTCAAATGTAATACTTGTCATATTTGAACAAAAGCTAAAAGCATCTTCCCCAATGGAAATAATGCTGTTTGGAATCACTATTGTTCTCAGGCTTGAACAACGATAGAAGGCAGATTCTCCAATTTTAGTGACACTGAACTCAGTCTCTGAAATGGTGATTGTTGAAGGAATTGTTATATCAGTGATTGAGTCGGCATATCTATAGACTTCACATTCCGCAGGTGAAATACTCGTGACTTTATATATTAAAGAATCTATGGTGATTTGGTCTCCAATATTCTGTGCATCTAACCTTACTACAGAAACTAACAATATGACGAAGAATAAAAGCTTTTTCATTTGTTCATTATTTTTTTACAAAAATAGGAAAAAACAAATATACATACGTCAAAAAATAACTTCCTTTTATATCTTATCAATAAAAAATAATTGTAACTTTGCAACTATTGAAAAAATAATAAATCATGGAAAACAACCTTTTTATATACAACAGCTTGACTCGTAACAAAGAGTTGTTCAAGCCTCTCAACGCACCTCATGTGGGAATGTATGTCTGCGGTCCTACCGTCTATGGCGACGCTCACTTAGGTCACGCCCGTCCTGCAATCACATTCGACTTGGTGTTTCGTTACCTCAAACATTTAGGATATAAAGTACGTTACGTCCGTAACATCACCGACGTAGGTCACCTCGAACATGATGCCGACGAAGGCGAAGATAAAATCGCAAAGAAGGCTCGCCTTGAGAACCTCGAACCTATGGAAGTGGCTCAATATTATAAAGACCGCTATCATGCGAGTATGGATAAACTTAACGTCTTGCGTCCTTCTATCGAACCTCACGCTTCTGGTCATATCATCGAGCAGATTGAGATGATACAGAAAATTCTCGACGCAGGTTATGCCTACGAATCAAACGGATCTGTCTATTTCGACATCGAAAAATATAATAAGGACTTCCGTTATGGTATCCTTTCGGGACGTAATGTCGAAGAGATGCTCAACAACACCCGCGAATTGGCAGGTCAGTTAGAGAAAAGAAACGGTGCCGACTTCGCTTTATGGAAGAAAGCTGAACCTAAACATATCATGCGCTGGAACTCACCATGGGGCGAGGGCTTCCCAGGATGGCACGCCGAATGCTCTGCTATGAGCTGCAAATATCTCGGCGAACAATTCGACATTCACGGAGGCGGCATGGACCTTATCTTCCCTCACCATGAATCGGAGATTGCTCAGTCGATGGCATTTAACGGCGGCAAGCAACCTGTCAGATATTGGATGCACAACAATATGATTACCTTGAACGGACAGAAGATGGGTAAGTCGCTCGGCAACGCGATGTCGCTCGAAGACTTCTTCGCTGGCAACCACGCCTTGTTGGAACGCCCTTATCCGCCAATGACAATACGTTTCTTCGTGCTTCAAGCTCAATATCGCAGCACTCTCGATTTCTCTAACGAGGCTCTTCAAGCTGCTGAGAAAGGTTACAAACGTCTCATGGAAGCTGTTAAAATTGCTAACACATTGACTGCTACAGAAGGTGCGGAAGACCTCGGCGTACAAAAGATTATGGACGCTTGCTACGAAGCTATGAACGATGACTTCAACAGTCCTATCGTGATAGCGAATCTTTTCGAGGCTGTGAGAATGGTCAATACTGTGAAAGACGGCAACGCTAAGATTAACGCCAAAGAACTTGAATTGATGAAGACTTTGTTCCAATCATTCGTCTTCGACATCTTAGGACTTTTAGATACAGAAACAGGTGGTGACGACGGCTTGGTTGACGGCTTGATGGAGACTATCATCGACATCAGAAAAGAAGCGAGAGCTAAGAAAGACTGGACGACCAGCGACATCATCCGCGACAAACTCGCTGCTTTAGACATCGTCTTGAAAGACGGCAAAGAAGGAACAACGTGGAGCAAGAAATAATTAATAATTTACAATGAATAATATGGAGACGCGCCAGTTACATAATTGAAAATAAACAATATGTAGTTGATGCGTCTTTTTGAGTGTAAATAACATAAATGTTAATAGAATAAACTGTTTTTGAATTAGATTGGAGTAAATAAAGTAAGTAAAGTAGTAAAGTAAATAGAGTAAAATATTTATTAATCATAGCGTTTGCTGTTTATTCGGTGTCATTCTGAAACGTGAGAAATTTTAGTAAATGAATCTTCGAAGAATAAGTCGGCGAATGTCTACGCTTTAGCGTGGGCTTTGGCTTATCTGAAGAATCGGGCAATTCTCACGGCCTCAGAATGCGGATAATGTCTAAGTCCGCGTTTTTTTTTGGTCGTGATGAAATCCCGTTTTGCCAAATGAATAGTCGCTTATAAATACAAAACTGTATGGATATAGTGCGTATACTAATTCGTGGCTCACCTGTCGGAACTTAGAAAGATGTACTGAAAATCAAAGTGATAAGAAACAAATAGAATCGTTTAATATAAAAATTGTAATTATGGAAAAAATAGACGAAATTAAAGGTCGTAAAATATCGTTAGATGTAACAAACGCTAATTTGTTAGCTATATTTATTTTATTAATAGTTGCACTTATTCTTGTTGTCCCCTTTTTCTTGATATGGCATAATGACTTGGTTTGTAGTATAGATGTTTTCTTTGATCGTATCATAGATGTCGTAGATGGTTATCTTGGTGAAATGACATCATCTGCAAGTATTTTCTTAGGAGCTATCATAATATTTCTAGTATTTGAAGTCTTATTCCTTGGTATATTTTTTATAGGCGGGGGTTTGTATGTGTTAATTAGTGCTATAACATTGGCTTGTTATGCTGAAAATGGTTGGAAGAGTGTAGAGTTTGGTTTTAAGAAGTTGCTGACACCATATTGTCGTTGCAAAGAACCATTAAACGTCAGACATTTTATGATGTCAACTTCTATGCCTGTGATAATCTTAGGGATAATTCCAGCTATCGTTTCTTTGTGTATAGGCAGCGTTGTACTTTTAGTTTGGGCAATACTATTTATTACATCAGGTTGGGGTGATATTTATATTACGTTTAAATTGGCGAAAGAGGATAAGAATGCAAAAGTAATTGATATTAAAGCTAAAGATGAAATGGGTGTTTACATCCTTGAAGATTAATATTTTTAAAATATAATTTCCCCGAATAAATATCGAGATGTGTTTGTTAGATGGAATCTCTAATAGATACGTCTCGATTATTTTTTTAATTAGAAATTTCCATCAGATGCACATAATTTTACATTTTTATGAGCGATGTCGCTTTAGAAAAATAAATCTCATTCAAATGGGCTGATGTGTCGCTCAAAGGAGCAGTCAACAATCTTTTTAACGAAGAATATCTTTCGGTATTGTCGCGACCTATGCCTGGCATCAACTTTGAGATATTTGTCGGAATAACGCCGAAATGGTGAGGAACATCAAATCTCCTTAATAAACGAAATAGTAAAACTCTCGTTCATATTGATATTCATAATTTTGCGTATCTTATCTAATCTTCTCCAGATGCTGCTTTGGTTTTTATCTAAGAAATATTGCAGATACGACTTATCGACATTGAGAAGCAAAAGGCAGATACAATAGAAGTCGTCTTTTTTCAGTTCTGGATATTTCGTCGAAACTCTATTTATGTAATTGTTGAGATGAATGTTCGCAGATTGAAGGAGCAGAATCAATTCATTCCTGCTCAGCGGTGTCAGTTCCGAAGCCTTGAGATTCTTGGTGTTAAGTTCTTGAACTCTTTTCGTTATTTCGATACAGATATCAGAATTGTAATATTTCTCCAAATCCGATGTATTTTCATTATTAATCTGATTTTTAATGTCGGCTATCTCGTCTTCTTGTTTCTTGATAATTTCCTCTTTAAGAGAAATAAGCAGTTCGTTATTCTTGATTATCACATCTTTTTTCTCGATGCTTTCCAGATGAAATTCATTTGTCTTTTTGATGATTCTGAGAAATGTAAATGTTATTACGAAAAGCACTACGATGATTGATACAATTGCCACCAAATATCGGGCATTTCTTGAAGTTTCCGACTTATATGCATCATATAAAGACGCAATCTGTATCTTAATGTCAGTATTATCTCGGCTCTCAGGATGTTTTTTGTTATTCATAAAATCCGATTCATCCATATCGGCTTCTGCCAGCGACTTATAAATCTCGTATATCATATTGGCTGAAATCAGTTTCGTCGATTTATTCCCGTGCATAAATGACGCTTTTGCATAATATAACGCTGAATCATAATTATTTAACTCAAGATACATCTCAGCCATCGTATATTCGTAGGCATATTTGTCGTCATTATCCGACATGCTAATCATTTCTTTAATGATATTGATGGAAGTGTCGGTTTCTCCGTCTTTGAAGTAGATCTGAGCGAGACCTCTTTTGGCGTAGTCGGAATAGACGTGGTTTTTTTCCGAAGCTTCGGTAATGGTGTTTTTATACCAGAACCTCGCGTTTTCATATTCGTTGATAGACTGGTACGACTTACCTATTCTAGCCGAAGAATAGAGGTATGAAGTCGTGTCGTTGATATATTTGAAAAAAATGTAAGAATTGTGATAATAATCGAGGGCGATGTCGAAGTAATATTCGTCGGAATACAATGTTCCGAGACGCGTATAAATCAGAGCGATGAATCTGTTTTTCTCGTAATCGAGTTCTTTTTTCTTGAATTTATTCTTCATTATTTTGAGAGATGTCAAGTAGTCCTCGCAACTCTCCACGACATTATCATCTTCCATTTCACCGACAGCTTTATAATAATGAGCTCTAGCCGTCTGATATGAGACGTTAATATTCTTTTCGTAAATATTAAAAAGACTATCGTAAAAACACGTCGACTCCTCTACCCTATTCTTATTAGGTTGCTTGTATCCGTTTTTGAAATGCGCTTCGGCGAGAAGAATATTGAATTCATTTTTCAGATATGGATTCTGTTGTAAGGATTCTATGCTGTCATTAATATTCAAGAGAAAGTCTAACGCCTCTCTCGGATTGACCATCATAAGATTTCTAGTTTCTTCAAAATAAGCAGAGATGATATTATTGTCGCTATCTTTGTTACATGACAATAACAACAGAATGCAGACAAGAAACATAAACATTTTTTTCATAATACAAATATAAGTTATTTTTACAACACTTGTAAGTATTGTCTTTTACGGCGGCAAAAATATGTTTCTTTATTGTAAAAAAGAAGAAATTAATCTATGCATTTTTATGCATAAAATAAGGTAATTAAGTGATTTTCAATAGTAGTAAAATCAAGGATTTTCGTTAGAATAAATTTATTGCAAAAATTGGGATTTATAGATTTTTTTTCTACGATGATTTAATGGATTTTTCATTTATATTTATAGCAAAAAAAATCCCGACTCATTTCTGAATCGGGATTTTCTTATCTCATGTAGAGACGTCACAGCAGTGGCGTCTTAACAATGTCTTATCCTAATTTCACGCGGTTGAAAGCTGTAACTGTAGCTTCTTTGTCACCAGCTTGGATATATTCGCGGACTGTTTTAGGGTCAGCGATGAGAGATACTTGGTCGAGTAAGCAGTTTTCTTTGAAGAATTTTGCGAGGCGGCCTTTAGCGATATTTTCAATCATTGTCATATTGAGGCTACCAGCTTTTTCAGCTGCGACTTGTTCTTTAATTTCGCGAGCTTTAGCAGCGTCTTCTTCTGTAATCCAACCTTTAGCCATGTTTGAGTTGATGTGGTCATCAGTGTCAACGTGAGCTGGGTTGATACCTGCTTTTTTCAAAGCGACTTCGATAGCTTTTTGAATTTGTTCTTGCTTTGTCTTTTCGATAGCGACATTGTATTCGTTATCCTTAGTTGCTTGAGGGACGTCGTTTTCATCGATAGCGACTGGGTCCATAGCAGCGATTTGAAGAGCTACTTCGTGAGCGATTTCTTCGATGCCGTTGAAGGATTTGTTGAAACCTACGATAGTAGCGAGGCGGTTACCTTGGTGGTTGTAGTTAGTAACGTATTCAGCTTCTACAGAGAAATATTTACCAACTTGAACTTTTTCGCCTGTTTTTGCTGTGAGGTCTGTTACGATAGCTTCAAGTGTCATGCCGTTGATTGTAGCAGCATTGAGAGCTTCCATATCTTTAACTCTGTTTTCTACTGCGAAGTCTAAGAGCATTCTTGTTGTACCAACGAAGTCAGCGTTAGCACCAACGAAGTCTGTTTCACAGTTCAACATGATAACAGCAGCGAATTTGTGATCTTCAGTAGCTTTAGAGATTACGCAACCTTCTGTAGCTTCGCGGTCAGCTCTTTTCAAAGCGATTTTTTGACCTTTTTTGCGAAGATAGTCGATAGCGGCTTGTTTGTCGCCGTTGCATTCTACGAGGGCTTTTTTGCAGTCCATCATGCCGGCGCCTGTCATTTGTCTGAGTTCGTTAACTTGAGCAGCTGTAATGTTCATAATAAATTGTGTTTAAGATTTATTTATTTTTTGTTAACGGCTTTACGAGGTCTTCTAGGACGTCTTTCTTCTTTTTCTTCTTCCTCGCCTTTGTTTTCCATTACGTTTTCTTCGTCGATCATTTCATCTTCAATGATGTCTTCTTTGTCGCGAGAATTTTTACGTTCTGTCAAACCTTCTTCGATAGCTTCAACCATCTTGCCGATAATGAGTTCGATTGATTTTGAAGCGTCATCGTTAGCTGGGATTGGGAAGTCGATGATATTAGGGTTAGAGTTTGTATCGACGATAGCGAAAGTAGGGATGTTAAGTTTTCTAGCTTCAGCTATAGCGATATGTTCTTTTATAACGTCAACGACGAAAACAGCACTTGGGAGGCGGCTGAGGTCAGCGATACTACCTAAGTTCTTGTTCAACTTTTCGCGTTCGCGTTCGATTTGTAATCTTTCGCGTTTTGAAAGGTTGTTGAATGTGCTGCTTGCCATCATCTTGTCGATGCTAACCATCTTGCGGACAGCTTTACGGATTGTAGAGAAGTTGGTGAGCATACCACCTGGCCAACGTTCTGTTACGTAAGGCATGTTAACCTTCTTTACGAGTTCAGCAACGATGTCTTTAGCTTGTTTTTTTGTAGCAACGAAGAGGATCTTCTTTCCTGATCTTGCTAATTGACGTACTGCGTTAGCTGCTTCGTCAATCTTGGCTTGTGTTTTATACAAGTCTATAATATGGATACCATTACGTTCCATGAAGATGTAAGGAGCCATGTTTGGATTCCACTTTCTTCTTAAGTGTCCAAAGTGACAACCTGCATCTAATAATTGTTCGAATGTTACTTGTGTCATGAGTTAATTTTTTTAAATGTTTACTTTCACTGATGCAATCGCTGAGTAGCTTAACAGATCTCAACGATTTGGATGCTAAACACAAATGCTTGCCTTTTGATAGACTAACGTTTGCTGAATTGGAATTTCTTACGAGCTTTTGGCTGACCTGGCTTCTTACGTTCGACCATACGTGGGTCACGACGCATTAAACCTTTAGCCTTGAGGATAGGACGATATTCAGGATTGATTTCGCACAATGCACGGCTGATAGCTAAACGTAATGCTTCAGCTTGGCCGTTGATACCACCACCGTCTAAGTTGACTTTAATGTCGAATTGACCGAGTGTTTCAGTTAACATTAAAGGTTGTTCAACAACGTAATGAAGGATGCTTGTTGGGAAATATTCCTTATAGTCGCGCTTGTTAATCGTAATGTTTCCGTTACCTGCTTTTACATAAATACGTGCAACAGCAGTCTTTCTTCTACCTAAAGCGTTGATTACTTCCATGATAATTATTTGGTGTTGATTTTAAGTTCGATAGGTTGTTGTGCCTGATGTTTGTGGTCAGGACCTGCATAAACGTACAAATTACGGAATATTGCATTTCCAAGAACTGTTTTTGGAAGCATTCCTTTGATAGCATGTTCAAGAACTGCGATAGGCTTTCTCTTCAATTGCTCTTCGACTGTTCTGAATCTTTGACCGCCAGGATAACCTGTGTGGTGAACGTAAGTCTTCTCTGTTAATTTTTTGCCGGTGAGGACGACTTTCTCGGCATTGATAATTATGACATTGTCGCCACAATCACTGTGGGGAGTAAAGCATGTCTTCCTCTTACCTCTAAGGACCTGTGCTACTTCAGAAGCTAATCTACCTAAAGTTTGGCCCTCAGCATCAACGATATACCACTTCTTATTGGCATGTTCCTTGTTGACGCTAACTGTTTTGTAACTTAATGTATCCATTTGATTAATAATAAATTATGCTGTTTATTCAACATTTGTTTTCTACCTATATAAAACGGGTGCAAAATTAAAACTTTTTTTCTTATAAAACAACACCCTACGAAAAAAAAGTTTGGAGTTTGAAAGTCTAATGTCTAAAGTCTAAAGAGAAAAACGTTTGTACCTTTAGACTTTAGTCTTTCATCTTTAGACTTTAGTAAGTCTCTGGAAACACTCTTCAATGCTTGTCTCCTCTCTCTGCATACTCTTTATTATCACATTATTATTAATTGCCCAACGCATCAAATCTTGTCTGATATCCAAGTCGGCTTTCGATTCCAAAATCCAATGACTTTCATCTATAGATTTCGCTTGCTTCAATCCAATAATATCATTCAACATTTCAATCGTTACTTTACCGTCAAATTCAACGACCAAAACATTGTCAGATTCTTTAGTAAGATTCTCGAGATTGTCGTTAGCAACGACTATACCTTTATTAATAATAATGACTTTGTCGCAGAGCGCTTCTACTTCTTGCATAATGTGTGTCGATAACAAAACGGTCTTCTCGTTTCCTAAATCTCTAATTAATCCCCTGATGTCAATCAATTGATTAGGGTCAAGTCCTGATGTCGGCTCGTCGAGAATCAATACTGATGGATTGTGAATCATGGCTTGAGCCAAGCCTACTCTTTGTCTGTAACCTTTCGACAAAGCCCCGATTTTCTTGTGCATCTCAACACCCAAACCTGTCATCTCTATCATCTCGTCGATGCGCTTGTTCAATTCTTGTCCTTTAAGATGATGTATTCCGCCTACAAATCCTAAATATTCTTTAACATACATATCCAAATATAAAGGATTGTGTTCAGGAAGATAGCCGACGCGTTTCCTTACTTCCATCGATTGTTCCCAAATGTCAAAACCTTCAACGCTGACAGTCCCCTTGGTCGGCGGAATGAAACATGTGATTATCTTCATCAAGGTAGATTTCCCGGCTCCGTTTGGACCTAATAATCCAACAATCTCTCCCTTGCCAATCTCTAACGAAACATCATTAAGAGCTAATTGCGTATCGTATTGTTTTGTAACGTTTTGAACTATTATCGACATACTTAATTTTTTGTTTTGCAAAAATAATATTTTTATCCGAAAAAAAGAACTCTATTTGAAAAAAGTGTTGTATCTTTGCACTCATAAACGTGGAAAGATTTGATTGATTGCAACCACAAGAAAAAAATGCTAAAACAATGTTTTTTTCCTAACATTATACAATCTCAAACTCTCCGCAAATTTATTTATTTAAAACAAAATTAAATTAATTTGTATGGGTTACTATTTCACATCTGAATCAGTTTCAGAAGGCCATCCAGATAAAGTGGCTGACCAAATTTCCGACGCTGTCTTAGACGAAATGCTTCGTCAAGATCCTGAATCTAAAGTTGCTTGCGAGACATTAGTCACAACAGGTCTCGCTGTAATCGCAGGAGAAGTAAAGTCTTCCGGTTATGTCGATATTCAAAAGACAGCTCGCCGCGTCATCGAACGCATAGGCTATAACAAAGCAGAATATCAGTTCGACGGCAAGTCATGCGGCATCATTTCTGCTATTCATGACCAATCACAAGACATCAACCGCGGCGTTGAACGTAAGAAAGATGAAGACCAAGGTGCCGGCGACCAAGGTATGATGTTCGGTTTCGCTTGTAAGGAAACTGACGACTATATGCCTCTCACTGCTGAGTTGTCACATATCTTATTACACGAACTTTCGCAGATCCGTCGCGAAGGCAAGAAAATGAAATATCTTCGTCCTGACGCTAAGTCACAAGTTACGGTAGAATATGGTCCCAACTGGAAACCTCTCCGCATCGACACTATCGTCATCTCAACACAACACGACGAATTTCTTGATGACGACGAAGCTATGATTAAAGCTATCGAACATGACGTGAGAACTATCCTCATTCCAAGAGTCAAGAAGCTTTTGCCACAACGCGTGAAGCTTCTCTTCAAACCTGATATGAAACTCTTTGTCAATCCTACAGGCAAGTTCGTTATCGGCGGTCCTCATGGCGACACAGGTCTCACAGGAAGAAAGATCATCGTTGATACATACGGCGGTCGTGGTGCTCATGGCGGCGGCGCTTTCTCAGGAAAAGACTCTTCAAAAGTAGACCGTTCAGCAGCTTACGCAGCACGTCATATAGCCAAGAACTTAGTGGCTTCCGGCGCGTGCGACGAGGCTTTGGTTCAAATAGCTTACGCAATAGGCGTGGCAGAACCTGTAGGTTTCTACGTAAATACAAACGGAACTTCTCATGTTAAAGACGCTAACGGTAAGAAAATGAGTGATGTTGTGATAGCGGAGAAACTTAAAGACATCTTCGACTTACGTCCTTACGCTATAGTAAAACGTTTCGGCTTGAAGAATCCAATCTTCGAAGCAACAGCATCTTACGGTCACTTCGGTCGCGATCCGAGAGTTGAGAAAGTAGAAGTGTTCTACGAAGATAAAGACACTTTCAAAGAAGACGGCAAGATTTATAAAAACGTCGAGTTCTTCGCTTGGGAAAAATTAGACGCAGTGGAAGAGATTAAGAATAAATTGAAAATTGAAAGTTGACAATTGAAAATTAATGTAGAGACGTGACACATTACACCATTGAAAAATAAATACGATGTAATTGGTGCGTCTACATCGAATTGAAAGTTGACAATTGAAAATTATGGAACCTCAGAAAATTTCTGAGGTTTATTTATTTTATATTTGCATAGGGTTTTATGCAATTATAAATCGAGATGTTTATTCGAAGTCAATTCCGTAGTTAGTCTTTATCATAAAAACAAATGAGTCTATAAATTACATCATATAATCTATAGACTCATTATTTGTTGTATTAAAAATCAGTTTAATAATACCAATAATTAAAAGGATGCCACTCTTCAGTTACGCCTCCGTATGTTATTTTGACAACGTATTCTGTGCTTTTACGAAGGAATTCGGCTCTTGTTGAGGATGTTTCATCTTCCATGTTATGAACTGCTATATTAACAATCCCTTTGCTCCAATATTCAGGCGTTTTTTGAAGATCGGATTCTGTTTCAAAACTGAGATTGACGATTTCATTATATGTATAATAATCTGGCCCAGGATGTCTATTGTCGGAATAATCTGATTTTCCGGACTCATAATAATAATTATAATTATTATCATTTCTACATAAATTACCTTTTCCTGCAAATGTATAAGGATAGACGTACAAGGTACTCGGAGTGCTTTTATACGATATGTTTACATCGAAGAAGTATTCTGGCAAATCATTATTTATAGAGTATATATTCCAACTATTTGTATCTATGCATGTTATGATACAGTTAACGGTGCCGTCATCTTGACGTAGTCCGAGATTGTTATAATAGTCTGTGAAAGATGTTAACTCCCATATTGAACCGACACTGTCTAAAGCTTGTCCGTTAGTATTTATCATATAAGCAATGCCTTCTTCTCCGTATTGGTAAACTTCCCAAATGTTTTCATCTACAGATTGCATGAAAGTTTCGTACACTCCAAGATTATATTGTCCTGTTTTTATGTAATAATTTAACTTAAATGTAATGTCAGCGTATCTTCTGAGAACGGCATCAGTGACACTGCTCCATTCGTCTGCCATGGTCAAGCCTCGTGATGTAAGACGGTCTGGATTGTCGCCTTCATCTGTTGTGCAGGAAGTGAATAACGAAGCTGAGAAAAATATAACTGAGATATAAAATATTAGCTTTTTCATAATTATATGGATTTTAAGATTATTAGATTATTTTCCGAAACGATATTGAACGCCACAGTTGAATACGCCACGTGGTCCGCAACCAAACTCAGCGAAACCACGCAAGTCCTTGCCAACGGAAACGCCTATTCCTGTAAATTGAATCACAGGATGCATGTTGAAATTATGTATATCCATCTCTTTGTCATTATATAATCCAAAAGAGGCAGCGATTCCAAAAGCTGAGTAAAGGTTGAAATTTTCCTTGTAGACATACATGAAACGTATCGTAGGTACGATTGCCATCTTATGTCCTGAATTGGTCGCAACCTTTTGGTGAGAAAAGTCATACACGTTCTGATAAAACGAGGTGTATGTTGCAGATACACCTAACCATAACCATTTCTTTATTCCATACATATATGATAAAGAAAATGCGCCTGGCGATACCTCATCACCTTTGTATGTATTGGGAGCAAACCAATTATGATTAGGATAACTCGATGTACCCTGGGTATTATAAATTGGACTGATGGCTAACAGCACGTCACCGTAACTGATTGATACTTCCTGACGAGGGTAGTTTTGAGTGGGTTTCTGCTCATTTTGCCCGATGAGCGTCGTGCATAATGACATACTTATCACCATGCACAAGATAATTCTTTTCATCATTTCATTTTGATTTAGAAAATTAATAAACTAAAATAATAACTTTAACAAGCATTTAACGAAGCGTTAATTACATTATTGTATTTTCAATTTTAATTTGTAAGACGCAGCAATTACACCGTGTTTATTTTTCAATGGTGTAATGTGTCACATCTCTACCATAATTTTCAACTTTCAAATTTCAACTTTCAAATTTCAACTTTCAATTCACTTCAGTTCCACTCTTGTGATGCCGTGTCCGCCTGTCTCCAAGCTCGCGTCTTGCATCTGTCGCACGCACGACTGCCTGCTGAGATATTGACGTATCATCTGTCGTAAGATTCCGTTGCCTTTACCGTGTAAGATGCTGACATTCTTGATACATAACAATGAAGCGTCGTCGATGTATTTAGCTACCGCTTCTATAGCTTCTTCGCCACGCATTCCTCTCACGTCTAAAGTGAGGTTGAAATTAGCTGATTTCTCGTTGAGGTCTTCCATGATTGCCTTACGGAGATATGTCGGGTTGTTAGCGGATTTCTTCGCTTCTTTCTTACTTATCTTAACGACTTTATCTGCTGTAGTCCTGAGTTTTACGCTACCGAACTCGATGGTGATGTCGGTGTCGCTTACCGCAATGACTTCTCCGACGATCTCCATTTCGTTGATGCGAACCATATTGCCGACTTGTAGGTCTTGTTCTTCTTTCTTCTCTTTCTCCTCAATCTTAAGATTTTTAGAAATGACCTTGGCGTCTTCTTCAAGATGTTGTTTCATCTCTTTCAAATCCTGACGCAGTTCTTTGGTACGTTCTTTCTCAGCCTGAGCTTCTTTAATCTCACGTATCGTCCTCTCAATCTTGGCGTTTGCTTTGTCAATTAAAGATTGAGCTTCTTTGTTTGCTTCCTTCAAGAGAGTGTTTTTCTTCTTCTCCAAATCGCTGAGAAGATTCTTATATTTTGTAACGACTTCATTAAGAAGATTATCCGCTACTTTTAATTCGTATTCTTTCTTACGAACTTCTTTCTTTTCTATTTCAAGCTGTTGCAACTGTTGGTCGAAGTTAAGCTGACCTTTGCCGCCAATCTCGGCAGCGTCGTTGAGAATCTCTTCCGGGAAACCAATCTTTCTGGCAATCTCGAAAGCAAATGAACTTCCAGGTTTGCCAATCATCATCACATAAAGAGGCTGCAAATAACGAGTGTCGAACAGCATCGCTCCATTGACGATACCATGATACTTGTCGGCGAGAAGTTTAAGATTCGCATAGTGCGTCGTGACTACACCAAACGACTTCTTCTCATTCATCTTCAGCAAAATAGCTTCCGCTATCGCGCCACCGAGTTGAGGTTCCGTACCTGTACCGAACTCATCTATTAAAAATAGGGTGCGACTGTTGCCATGACGAATCAGCTCTTTCATGTTGAGAAGATGCGAGCTATATGTACTCAAGTCGTTTTCAAGAGATTGAGAGTCGCCGATGTCGATGAACATATCGTGGAAGATGCCGCATTTGGAATCTATCTCCATCGGGACAGCGAGACCGCATTGCAACATATATTGAACGAGACCTATCGTCTTGAGACAAACTGACTTGCCGCCAGCGTTAGGACCAGAAATCACGAGGATTCTGTTGTCTTTGTCGAGACTTAAATCCAGAGGCGTGATTTGTTTGTCCTGCAATTTAAGTTTCTGTTCCAGAAGAGGATGCCGCGCTTGACGCCAGATAAAAATCGGTTCATCTGTAAGTTCTGGTATCACACATTTATATTCGTTGGATAGCAGCGATTTCGCACGGATGAAATCCAAGAGTCCTAGGAGATTCCATGCCTTTATCAAATCTGGAATTTCAGGACGCAACAGTCTTGTATAAGCGAGAAGAATCTTGTTTATTTCTCTTCTCTCAGCGTATTCTAACTCCCTGATTTCGTTGTTGGTATCAAAAATTTCAGCAGGTTCAATATATACCGTCTGGCCTGTTGCAGATTCGTCGTGTATAAAACCACGCAGCGCTCTCTTGTCGGCAGCCTTCACCGGAATAACAGGACGACCGTCTCGAATCGTCAGTTCCGCGCTGCTGTCGGTCCAGCCTGCTGCTTTGGCATCGGTGAGAATCTTACGCATACGGCGGTCGATGGAACTTTGTTTCTTCCTTATTTCTCTTCTTATCTCATGAAGTTCCGGCGATGCGCTGTCTGGAATCTCGCCCTTGTCGTCTATAAGTCGTTCTGTCTCAGAAAACAAATGTTTGTCAATGGCAATGCCTTCAGCGAGAGCTTTTAACGACTTCACTTTCTCTGACGATTCTGACTTAAAAAACGCTAATATATATGATAATGCGCTGAGACTTGGTTTAAGGTTGAAAAGACTTTCCACGCTGATGACGGTGCCTTCGATGCTGAGATGACGGAAGTCATCGCGCAAGTCATTGTAGTCGCGGATTGGAAAAGGCACTCCGTTTTGCAGCAAGGAGAGAAAATCCTCGATTTGAGAAAGACGCGTCTTTATTCTTTCGATGTCCATACTGAACCGCATCTTTTCCACAAATTCTTTTCCCATCTCACTGATGCACAAACTCATAAGCCTGTCTTTCACTGACTTGAAACCAATTTTATTTTCAAAATCTTTAGGATAAATCACGTCTTAAATATATTTTTTGCAAAGATAGTAAAAGTCTAAAGATGAATGACTAAAAGACCAAAGGGAATTTGGAAATTTTAGTATAAGGTTTAATGATAGCTATGAACTGTGAGCAATTAAAAATTGTCAATTTTCATTGTTAATTGTTAATTGACTTGGGCGTTCCGGCTACTATCAATCAAATCGCTTCATCTCTCTTCTTGATTTCGTTAGTAATCAAATCCTCCAATTTGTTTGTTGGCAAAAGATATTGAAATTCAGCAACGCCTATCGGCTTGTTGACGTCCTGAAAAGCCAATTCCACATCTAGATGCTCTTTATTTGCGCAAAGATTGAAGCTTAAGTATAATTCTCTTCTAAGAGCACCGAATGCATTATGAAAGGGATTGTTTTATATCTGCATCAAGTTGAAACCAGGAATCAGAACGCCAGAGATATTTCACGTTTTGTCCGCGAATTGAGCGCGAATTGGACTCGAAATAAAATCAGAAAAACGTTTAGATTTTCATTTCACCCAGGTCTGAGACCTTCCTATCCAGCCTCGTTTATCTAACGAGCCGCGTAAGGTTATAGTGTTGTCTGCTGCGTTATATATGATTTTTCCGTAATAGTTTTTCTTTCCTTCTGGTTCGTAGATTATACCGTTTTTGAGTATTCCGTCATGTTCTTCCATGTCTTTAATGACGACCATATTTTCAAAACCTGTATCTTTCAACTCCTGTCCTTTCCAGAAGACTCTCAATATCTTACCATAATAAAGGCCGTTATCACCTTTATAAAACTCCACTATTCCTTTGGTTTCACCAGTCACGTCATCGACAGTACGCCATTCGCCCAAAATTTTCTCAACCTGAGCAGACGCAACCATCGAACTGAAAAAAAATACTAATATAAAAAGGTGCTTTTTCATTTTTTTACGACAACGGACAACAGGCTACAGTCAACAGCCATTGTCCATAATACTTAATTGTTAATTGTTAACTGTTAATTTTTCAATCACTTCTGGATAATGTTTATATTCCAAAGTGTGAATCTTAGCGGCGAGACTGTCTGGTGTCTCTCCTTCTTCCAACGCTACTTTAGCCTGGAAAATAATGTCTCCACTGTCGTAATGCTCGTTCACATAATGGATTGTAATTCCTGAATATTCTTCCTTCGCTGCCACTACAGCCTCATGGACGTGTTCTCCATAGAAACCTTTGCCGCCGTACTTAGGCAATAACGCCGGATGGATATTAATAATCTTATTAGGAAATGCATCGATAAGACATTGAGGTACAAGCCACAAGAATCCAGCAAGGACTATCAAGTCGATATTCATTTCTTGAAGTTCTTTTGCGAATTCCTCACTTTTAAACTCTGCCCTATTGATAATTTTACATGGAATATTTAAGTTTTTCGCTCTTTCAATAGCGTATGCATTCGGATTATTACAAATCACGTTTGTGATTTCAACTTCTGGATTTTCTGCAAAATATTCTGCAATTCTCTGCAAATTGGTTCCACCACCTGATACAAAAACCGATAATCTTTTCATAGTTTTACTCCTTAATTTTTCTCAAACACATTTTATCTTACAAGAAAAACAGGTGGAAATAATCAGATATTCTGCGACAAAAAGGACGTCATTCTTTGTTTTCTATGCGTAACTCCTTATTTCCAACTCTTTATTTTCAACTTGCAAGACATTGTAAATCATGGCTTCAAAAGTAAAATCCTTAGGATACGACACGATTGGAGCCAGATTTTCAATTCGTTTGGAAATATACTTAAAAAAACGTTTGAATGAAAATATTTCTCCCGATAAAATTATCGCATCTATCTGCGAATCCAAACTTACGTAATGAGATGCTATTTCTTTGCTAATCTGATACGCCATTGCCTCGAGCATCAGTTTTGCTTTTTTATCATTATTCTCAAACAGACTCATAATCTTATCAAAGGAATTGGTTCCCAGATATGAAAATGAGGTTCCTTTATTGTTAATAAGTTTTAGCATTTCGTCTTTCGAATAACATTTTCTGAAAATCATATCAGTAATATCCGAAGAAGGCAATGTTCCTATTTCACAAAATCCCATCGGTCCAAATCCCATATATGCTTGATTTACATCAACTATCTTTCCTTTTTTATGAGCAGCGACCGATACTGACCTATCATTTACATGACAAAATATTAAATTAAGACTATCATAACTTTTATTAACATCCGAAGCATATTTCTTTGACAGATATTTATTCAACATTGCGTGAAAGAGCGATTTTTTTCTTAACGAAGGATGCGAAGAAAACGCAGCCAAATCGGATCTCTCGTCAACAGAAGCGGGATCAACAACAAGCGACTTTATTCCAAGACTGTTTGCGATTGTATACGAAAGCAATCCTCCTAGATTGATGACATCATCACCAACGACACCATCTATCAAATCGCCGACCATAGATTTATTTATATTATAAACACCTGATTTACAAGGTTTTAACAAGCCACCTTCTGCCACCACATATTGTATTGACTTAAAATCCACAGCATCTTTTCTAAGTTGAGACATTATGGCATCACGACGGAACGGCATCTGCTCCATCAAATTTTCATACAAAAACAATTCATCTTCAGAATGAAAGATCTCCGATTCATATATAATATCGAAATCATTGCTGACTGCTATCTTTGTAGAATATATTTTTGGATAAATGGATAAAATGTTTGTTGCCATAACGTTGTTTTTTAACATTTAAACAACAAAATGACAATAAAGTTTTATAGTTACAAAGTTATTTTTAACGTAAAATCTATAGAAACTTCTTTAATCTTTTGATACAACAAAGCAAATAGCAAACTGAATATCAATGATATAAAAACAAAAAACCTTAGAACTTTTGATTCTACACTAAGAATTACAAGTCCCAAGGTCTTAATATTAATCTACGTTATCGTGTAGATATGAATTATTTTCACGCAAGCCTTTTTCTATATTTGAAGAATAACTTGATAACTCTTGATTATCGGTATTTGTGTTAATGTCAACACCCATTCTCTTGTAGGCTGGCTGATTCTCAAGTTGTTCGATATTAGACATTGTCCTAAAATTCATATTAAGAGAGGCAAGGCGTTTTCTGCGCAACATTTCTTGCTGACTCATGTCCGATGTATCTTTTTTAGTCTCATGCTTTACCATGGTCTGAGTTTCAGCGGCATCCTTTGTCGAATATGTTCTTATCTGCAAATCCTCGTCTTCGTCGTCATTAGCAAAAGGATTGTTATAGACTCTCGTTGTCGGAGATTCCACAGTAACTGTTCGTTCTGAGGAAGTTCCGCCGTTTCTAGGAAGTGCATCGTTCGCGCTGTCATCTTGATAATAGTCATCTATAAAATGAATATTTTTCTTACCAGGTTCTTTCTCTGGAGCTTGAGCAGATTTTTCCTCTTCTTCCTTCTTCTTATTTATGACTTGAATTCCAGAGTCATTGTTCTCAGGAGTCTGTTTATGTTCTTGTTCTAAAGTTGATGGAGAGTGTTCATGTTCAGGATCTTGTCTTTTAACATTTTTTAGGCAAGACAACTTATCTACCTCATAAATTTTCTTTTCGCGAGCATCGTTTTCTTCGAAACCTGTAGCGATGATAGTGACATTAATTCCATTACCCATCGATTGGTCTTCACCGTTACCCCAGATCACGTCGGCGCAGTTACCAGTCGTTTCTTGGACATAATCGGTTATCGTCATAACTTCATCGAGAGATACCTCGTCTGTTCCTGAAGTTATGTAAACGAGAATATTTTTTGCACCTTTGATGTCAGAATCATCGAGGAGCGGTGAGTGTACTGCTTCTTCAACGGCTTTCAAAGCTCTTTCATCGCCTTCAGCATAACCCGAACCCATGATAGCCTTGCCGCTGTTCTTCATTACAGTATTAACATCTTGGAAGTCAACATTAACATAACCTGTAACAGTAATAATTTCTGCTATACCTTTAGCAGCGGTTTTAAGCACGTCGTCAGCTTTCTTAAAAGCGTGAGTCAACTTCATATCGCCATAGACATCGCGCAGTTTATCATTACTGATAACGAGAAGAGCGTCAACGTGTTTTTTCAACTCAACGATACCTTCGTAAGCCTGTTGTTGACGGCGTTTTCCCTCGCAGCTGAAAGGCAGTGTCACAATGCCAACAGTAAGGATATCGAGTTCACGAGCGATTGAAGCGACCACTGGAGCTGCTCCAGTACCTGTTCCGCCGCCCATACCTGCGGTAATGAAGAGCATTTTGGTATCTTTGCTCAATATATCGCGCAATTCATCCATTGTTTCCATCGCGGCGTCACGTCCGACAGCAGGCACGTTACCTGCACCAAGAGCCCTTTTGCCAAGATGAATCTTTGTTGCGACAGGACTTTTCTCAAGAGCTTGATGGTCAGTATTACATAGTATAAAATCGACACCTTGGATGCCTTCCGTAAACATGTGAGTGACAGCATTGCTTCCACCGCCGCCTACTCCTATCACCTTTATAATATTAGGCATTTCCTCAATTGGTTCGAATTTAATCAAGTCTGTCATGTTAATATAATTTAGTCTGTAATATTTTTATCCAAATTTTCTTTAAACAAGCCAGTGAAACCTGTTATTATTCTTTTCAATGGTGACAATCTTTCCTCTTTTTCCTCGATTCTCTCCTCTTCTCTCTTTTCATTTTTCATGTCATCATTCTTATGACCTCTCAATCTTTCGGCTTCGTATTTTGCCATACCTTCAATCACGAGACCGATACCTGTTGAGAACATTGGTGTTACGAGATCGTCGGATGTTTCGTTTGAGAGATATCCGTTTGGTGTACCGAGTCGTACTTCCATTCCTGTTTTAAACTCCGCGAGTTGACAAATATGTTTCATCATGGCACCGCCACCTGTGAGGACGATACCTGCACCCAACTTATGTTCTGAGTTAACCTTTTGAATTTCAAAGTTAACGAGATCGAATATCTCTTCCAATCGAGCCTGAATGATACTTGCCAGATTCTTGAAAGATATTTCTTTTGCTTCTCTTCCGCGGATGCCTGGGATAGAAACGACTTCGTCATCGCTATTTTCGACTGCCACTGCAGAACCGAACTTAACCTTTATTTCTTCAGCGTGTTTCTTTATGATTGAGCATCCCTTACGGATATCTTCTGTGATTACATTCCCTCCAAAAGGAATAACAGCAGTATGGTAAATAATTGAGTCATAGAATACTGCTATATCGGTTGTTCCGCCACCAATATCAACGATTGCCACACCAGCCTCTTTTTCATCTTCAAATAAAACCGCTGATGCTGATGCTATTGGTTCAAGAATCATATTTTCCATTTCCAGACCAGCGTAATGGATACATTTCTCTATATTCTTCACAGCTGATGTCTGACCTATGATTATGTGGAAATTAGCCTCCAATCTATTACCTAGCATTCCTTTCGGACGGAGATTACCGATATATTCTCCATCAATAAAATATTCTTGAGGGATGACATTCACGATTGCCTCGCCAGGTGCTGTTCCGATCTTATACATATCTAATCTTAACTTATCTAATTCTTGATCAGATATTTCCATATCAGCATTTTCACGGATGAGCACGCCACGATGTTGAAGACTCTTGATATGATGACCTGCGATTCCTACATTAACGCTCTTAATGTCAACTTTAGATTGTTCTGACGCTTCCGCGACAGCTTTCTTGATAGCATCTACCGTCTCTTCGATGTTGATTACCATTCCCCTCTTCACTCCGGTAGAATCTGCCTTGCCATAACCTCTAATCTCTATTTTTCCGTTTGGCATTTTTTCTCCGACCATGCACGCAATCTTTGTCGTGCCAATATCGAGACCAACTATATAAACAGGTTCACTCATACTTTCTTCTTATTTTTATTTTTGGTACAAACTACTTGATTCTTATAATTTAAATTGATTTCCTTATAATTATCCAACTCCAGATTCCCTTGCATTCTCTTGAAGAATTGCTCCATATTGAATAATTTTTCCGCAATATTATTAACATCGCCAAAGATAACAATAATATTTGTGTTTGTCAAAGAAAACTTGTAATTTTTCTTCTTATCTACATAAATTTGTTTAACACATTGACTGGAATACTTATCTTTCAACACTTCTTTTGCCAAAATAAAAGTATTTTGCAACTCAGACTCAGCATAGATTTCGTCATTAACATTTCCCAATTCCGTTTCCTGGAAATCAATATAACCGCTGCAAATAAGGACATGCGGGACATAATCATTTTTAGACGGATACAAATTACCCTGATTGTCAACATATACAGATTTGTTATCCGAGTTGTATATTCTCAAAATCGGTTCGCATTCTTCAATTTCTATTTCTAGCACCGATTTAAGATTTATACTTGCATGGACATTTGTAACCCATTTATTAGACCTCAGATTCTCGACAATAGAGTCAACATCTATATTCTTGATTTGCTTATTATTGACAGTGTCGCAGATATTCATAACAGTATTTATAATTTCCTCATAATCAAGAAAACCATTTTCATGATTTCTGGTTATAGTAATATTGACATCATCGAGGCTATCGTTAAAATGACTATGAGCGAAGTAGATGCCCATCGCAGTCATAGCAAGCAACGTCAGCACTAACAGCAATATGTTAAGAAATCTTCTCATTTTTTCAATTGATTTTCAATTTGTTGTACAAACCTATCTATATCACCTGCGCCCATGGTAAGCAGCAGAGACGGATTAGCATTTTTCAAGGTGGCTAAAAGTTCATCTTTTTGGCATATTTGTTTTTCCTTGCATGAGATTTTTTCGAGCAATGCTGACGATGTAATTCCAGGGATTGGTTTTTCGCGAGCCGGATAGATTTCCATCAAGATGACTTTATCGGCGAGCGAGAGAGCCTCTGCGAATTCATCCATAAAGTCGCGCGTCCTTGTAAAAAGATGCGGTTGAAACACCACTGTCATTTCTCTCTCTGGATATATTTCGCGGGCAGCCTTCAATGTCGCTTTGATTTCCTCAGGATGATGAGCATAATCATCTATGTAACATACACTTTCATTCCTAAATCGAATATCGAAACGACGTTGAACACCTTGGAATGCCGCCAGCCCTTCTTTAATGACTTTCATATCCACACGAAGTTGGAGACAAGCCATTATCGCCGCCAAAGCATTCATAACATTATGAATGCCAAACAACTGCATTTCATAGTCTCCCATTTCGAGACCTTCTTTTGTCACGACAGAAAACTTTGTCAATTCATTTTCTATCCTAATATTGCGTGCCATAACATCGGCATTTTCAATGCCGTAGGTCAATTTTTTTCTGGTGGTGACAAGTTGAAGACTTTGATTACAAATAACCACACCATCGCTCTTTGTTTTGTTAACGAATTGCTCAAAGCCCTGAACTAACTGTTCCTTGTCACCATAAATATCCAAATGGTCAGCGTCAATAGATGTAACGATGCTAATGTAAGGTGTGAGTTGCAAGAACGAACGGTCGAATTCATCTGCTTCCATCACCACAATCTCATCATTTTCATCACCTATAACGACATTGCTGTTTATATTTTTTGCGATGCCGCCCACAAAGGCTGACATTTTCTTACCTGCAAAATTCAGCAAATGCGTAATCATAGCGGTGACGGTAGTCTTTCCATGACTTCCAGCCACAGCCACACTGTCGCATCGACGTGAGATTTCGCCCAACACTTCTGCTCTTTTCTTTATGTTTGCCTTTATATCACGAAGATAATTAAGTTCGAGAGAATCAGTTGGTATTGCTGGCGTAAGTATAACCAAATCAACATTTTCCGGAATCAAATCCGGATTATCTTCATAATGAACAAGAATTCCTTCTTCTTCTAATTTTTTTGTCAATGGCGACGGAGTTTTATCATATCCAGACACGATGCATCCTTTTTGATAAAAATAACGTGCGAGAGCACTCATACCTATGCCGCCAATTCCCAAAAAATAAATATTACGTTTTTCCATCTTATTCATTATATATTATTTTCAATTATTACCGAGTACTATTTCAATCTGATCCACGATATCTTCCGCAGCGTTTGGTTTTGCAAAAGCAGCGATGTTGTTTTTGAATTTTTCCAACTTATTTACATCAGCCAAAAGTCCGAACACTGTTGGCAGCAATTTTTCTCCTGTCTCATTGTTTCTCACCATGATAGCAGCGTCAGCATCCACCAGACGCATTGCATTTTTTGTCTGATGATCTTCGGCAGCGGTCGGCAGCGGAACAAAGACAACAGCTTTTTTCAGCAACGACAATTCCGATATTGACATCGCGCCTGCTCTAGAAATCACCACGTCAGCAGCAGCATAAGCCATATCCATTCTGTCGATGAAAACAACACATTTTATTCTATCCTGAAGTCCGTTATTTGAGACTTCGGCAACAGCCTGCTCGTAATAAGGTTTTCCTGTCTGCCAAATCATTTGATAATCATTATCTTTAAAAGAATCCATTTGTGCAGAGATACCTTTATTTATTCCAAGAGCACCTTGACTTCCGCCCACGAGCAGAATAGTTTTCTTCTTTGGATTAAGTCCGAAGAACTCCAGACTTTCCTCTTTCTTATCATCGAGAGGTTTTATATTATTTCTCAACGGGTTACCTGTAAGAACTATTTTTTCTTTAGGAAACCATTTTTCCATATTGTCGTAAGCCACGCATATCTTGGCAGCTTTGGGAGCGACTATTTTATTTGTTATTCCTGGAAACGAATTCTGTTCTTGGATAACGACAGGAATTCGCATCGATGCAGCGGTTTTCATTGTAGGGCCGCTTGCGAAGCCGCCGACTCCTATTACCAAATCCGGTTTAAACCTTTTGATTATCTTTCTTGCATTTATCATGCTGCTCAGAAGTTTGAAAGGAAAACTGAGATTATCTATCGACAGTTCTCTCTTGAATCCGCTAATCCACAATCCTTCAATAGGATAGCCTGCTTTAGGCACCCTATCCATTTCCATACGGTTCTTAGCTCCTATGAAAAGAATCTCAGCCTGAGGAAAACGTCTCTTCAAGGCATCAGCGATAGCGATAGCTGGGAAGATATGACCTCCCGTTCCGCCTCCGCTAATTATTATCCTGGGTTGCTTCTTCATCATTTTTCTCCTTTATCTTATTAACTTCTTTAGATACACTTATTATTATTCCTATGGCGAATCCTGTGAACATCAAGGAACTGCCGCCCATACTTATGAACGGGAGAGGTTGACCCGTAACAGGCAGCACATTTGTCGCGACACCCATATTTATCATTGCCTGCATCACCAGCATCGATGCCAGTCCGAAGGCTAGAAAACCTCCAAACGACTGCGGTATCGCCACCAGAATCATAACTGCCCGGAACAGCAATATCAGATACAGCAACATGACGACCACTCCACCTAAAAGTCCGTATTCTTCAATTATCAGGGCATAAACGAAATCCGAATAAGGATGAGGCAAGAAATTTCTCTGCGTACTTCTACCTGGACCTTTGCCAATAATTCCTCCACCAGCTATTGCAATCTTGGATTGTGTCACCTGAAAATCTTCGGCATTTTCCATTCGAAGAGACTCTTTCTCATCTATTTCTTCGTCGCTCTTAAATTTACCCACAAAACTCTCCACTCTCTGAACCCAAGCTCCTGAACGTTTTTGATCTTCTGCAAAATTCATTAGGAAAATAATATAAATAGCCATCACAGCCAAAGAACCGACTATGAAAATCATCAAATATTTCATATTTATTCTTCCTACGAAAAGCAGCACCATACAGCTCATAAACAAAATGGCTGCCGTCGAGAAGTTTTCAGGGAAAATAAGTCCAACCACAATCAGAATTGGCAACATCAGCGGGAGAAAAGCCTGCTTGAAATCTTTTATATTATCTTGTCTTATAGTAAGTTCCCTCGACAAATAACCAATAAGAGCCACCTTTGCCAAGTCGCTCGTCTGAAATGAAATTCCCAAGACACGTATTGTACGCATTGCATCATTGAGGTCTGCACCAAACATCATCGTATATATGAGCAGCGGCACTGATACGAAACACAGCAGCCAAAGCACCCTCGAATAGAACGTATATTTAGGCAGATGTCCTAAATACACGCAGGCGAGACCGATGAATAAGGTTACAGCATGACGCAACAGAACGTACGTATTATTGCCATTGTACCTAGTATTGGCAAACGTTCCCGTTGCGCTATACACAGCGAGCAGAGATGACAGTGCCAGCAAGGCCACTACCATCCATATCACTTTATCTCCCTGAAACAATTTGTTAAATACCTTCATCTTTTATTTCAAATCAGAAACACATTTCTTAAAATAATCACCTCTTTTTGAATATGATTCAAAATCATTTCTTACTGGAACAGCTGGAGAAAACAAGACATTGTCGCCCATTTCAGCAATCTTGCGCGACATCTTCACAGCTTCTCCAACGGACTCGCAATCAATAATTTCAGAGTTAACAACATTATCAAATATACGATGAAATCTTTTAGTTTCTTTTCCGATACATATTATAGACTTCACATATTTGCGTACTTGAGGAACGAGTTCATCGCAGTCAATATTGTCTGCGTATGTTATCCAAATCACTTCCTGACGTAAGTTATCGAATGAGAACCATGCGGCTTCATTAGAACAAGCACCAGAATCATCGTAATAAGTAACACCTTCTATTGTGTCAACAAATTCGTATCTATATTTAATATTATCGAAGTCGCAGAAAGCCTGTTTGATACTTTCCTTTCTTATCTCGTTCATCTTTGACGAAATTGTTGCTGCTGTCGTCATCGACGCTGTTCTTCTGCCTTGTCTTGCCAATTGTTCGAGTGTCATAACAATAAATGTTAAAATATTTTAATTATAATTTTATATTTTCTATCATCTAATTTTCAATGTTAAAATTGCAATTGCGGCGAGCATTATGCTAATAATCCAGAAACGGAATGTTATCTTCGATTCGTGGTAAAGCTGCGATGAGCCTTTAAACATCACTTTGCATCCAGGATCATTTTTCTCCACCAACGCTAACGATGTTCTGTAATGGTCGTGTACTGGAGTTCTCTTCCAAAGACGTTGGCGGACGCCTTTTCTTTTGCCCATTTTATAATAGAATTTCTGCAAAATCACAGAAAGACTTTCCCATAAGAACACTCCGCATATTAATGGCAGCAGAAGTTCTTTATGTATTATCACTGCCGTCACAGCTATTATTCCGCCGATTGTAAGACTGCCTGTATCGCCCATAAAAATCTGCGCCGGATATGAGTTATACCATAAGAATCCTATCAACGCGCCAACGAATGCACACAAGAAAACCACGACCTCTTCACTTCCTGGTATAAACATAATATTAAGATAATCAGCCATCATCACATGACTCGACACGTATGCCAACACTGCCAGAGCGACTCCCATAATAGCCGAATTTCCAGCCGCCATGCCATCCATACCATCGTTAAGGTTAGAACCATTCGAAACAGCTGTCACCACGAAAATCGTCACTAACACGAAGAACACCCAACCTGCCCAATATTTGTATGGCTCGCCCAAGAAATTAAAGAAATCAGCATAATTCAAATTATTATCTTTAATGAAAGGTATTGTGGTTCTTGTCGATTTCACATCAGGAGACTTCACAAGCACTTCCTTATTATCTTCTATTTTGACATCTACTTTCTCATTCATCACGACGGCTGGACTAAAACGTAATGTCAAGCCCACTATAAGACCCAAAAGCAATTGAGCAGCAACCTTATACCATCCATTGAGACCTTCTTTATTCTTCTTGAAAGTCTTTATATAGTCATCTGCAAAACCTACGATTCCGAGCAATACCGTAGTTATCATCATCAATATCATATAGACATTTTTGATTTTTCCTATGAAGAGACAAGGTACAAGAATTGCTGTTATGATTATCAATCCGCCCATTGTAGGCACGCCTTTTTTCTGAGTATTGAAAGGGTCGACAGTTTCATCTCTTTGTGTTTCAGATATTTGATGTTTTTTCAACAATTTGATGAAATATTTGCCGAACCAGATTGAAATCACCAATGACGCAATGATTGCGAAGATAGCACGAAACGTGACGTAGGTGAACATACCTGCGCCAGGAAAATCGCAACATTTATCTAAGTATTCAAATAAATAGTACAACATCGTTAAAATTATTTTTCGTTCAACGCTTTCGTTAATTCCTCCACATCATCGAAATGATGTTTCACGCCCATAATTTCCTGATAGTTTTCATGTCCTTTTCCTGCCACAAGAATTATGTCGCCTTTATTTGCCAATGCGGATGCTGTTCGTATTGCCTCTCTCCTATCCGTTATACACAGCACCTTGTTATAATATTCGCCGCCCACACCCGAGCGCATCTGACTTATTATTTCATTCGGATCTTCGAAGCGAGGGTTGTCGCTCGTTATTATCAGTCTGTCGCTTCTTTTCACTGCAACTTCCGCCATCTCAGGACGTTTGGCAGCATCTCTATTACCTCCAGCACCTGCCACAGTGATAAGCGTCTCATTATGAGTTCTTATGTCATTTATTGTATCAAGTACATTTTTCAACGCATCTGGCGTATGAGCATAATCCACGATACCAACGATTCCTGAGTCGGAATGAACCATCTGAAATCTGCCCGATGCACTCTGAAGTTTTGTGATTTCCTTCAACAGGCAATCTTCGCTCATACCAAGCAATGATGCCGCACCATAAATCGCCAAAAGATTGCTCGCATTGAATCTGCCGACCAACAATGTTGACAGATTTCTGCCATTGACTTTCAATTCCATTCCGTCAAAATAACTTTCCATGACAACGCCTTTGAAATCAGCATCTGTTCTCAAGGAATAAGTCTTCTTACTCGCTTTTGTATTCTGAAGCATCACCAGACCGTTCTTGTCGTCGGAATTAGTTAACGCGAACGCATCAGATGTCAGATTATCAAAGAACTTCTTCTTAGCGTCGCGATATGCTGCCAAAGTCTTATGATAGTCAAGATGATCATGAGTCAGGTTCGTGAATATTCCGCCTTCGAAACGAAGTCCGGCTATTCTGTCTTGATCTACGGCATGGGAACTGACTTCCATGAATGCATATTCGCATCCCGCTTCAACCATACGATTCAGCATCTCATTGATTTGCAACTGGTCGCCAGTTGTATGTGTCGATGGAACGACCGTATTGTTTATCCTATTTTCTATCGTTGACAGAAGGCCGCAAGGATATCCAGCGTTAAAGAAAAGACGATACAACAATGTTGCGATTGTCGTCTTGCCATTAGTTCCTGTCACTCCCACGAGATGAAGTTTTTCAGAAGGACGGTCATAAAATTCCGACGCTGCATAACCGAGAGCTTTCGCGCTATTATCAACTATATAGTATGTAACATCGCTGCACAAATCATCAGGTTGACGCTCGCATATTATCACCTTCACTCCAGACTCGATAGATTTTGTAATAAATTCATGTCCATCGACTTGAGTTCCTTTTATAGCGAAAAACGCCACATCGGAAGAACATTTTCTCGAATCGAAAGTCAACCCTGCAACAAGTCTATCATCGTCACCAATCACACTGACGACATTACATTGCTTCAATATATCCTTTATCTTTTTCATTTGTCGCTCAATACTAATTTAATAACACTTCCTTTTTTCAATGCTGTTCCTGGTTTTACGGACTGCGACTTCACTTTGCCCATTCCGTCAAACGACGTGTTCCATCCCATTGTTTCCAAGACATGAACAGCATCTGTGATATTCATTCCCTTTAAATCAGGAACCAACGAATCGTTTAAGGCAACCGGATTCACATAAATAACATCGTCTTCTTCACTGATTTCAACCCATTTATCATTATCTACATTATCCTCGAATACAATATTTTCCAAGTTACTATAATTCAAGAAATCTTCAAAATTAACCATTGAAGCTGATGTAAAAGATTCACAGTCAGCATCAAATTCTTCATCCTCATTTTGAACGCCGAGACGTGTCGCATACAATTTCTCTGCGATTTCCTTAAATACAGGAGCTGATACCGAACTACCGTAATACCTCTTTCCACGAGGATTGCTAACCACAATGATACAAGAATATTTAGGATCATCGGCAGGAAAATAACCCACGAAGGTAGCGGTATAATTTTTCTTGTTATAACCAGCTGAACCTTGAGAAATTTGAGCCGTACCAGTTTTGCCAGCTACAGAAAAACCAAGTTTTTTAAGATTTTTGGCAGTACCGTTTTCAACCACGCCTTTCAACAATTCCTGCAAAGTCTCAACAGTCCTGTCAGAAGCTATTTTCTCGTTAATCACAATAGTATCAAACACTTGCTTCACCTCATTTCCATGACGGATTTCCTTTACAAACTGAGGTTTCACCATAGTTCCATCATTAGCGATGGCATTATAGTAAGTAAGAATCTGTATAGGTGTCATCATAACTTCATAACCTATTGACATCCAAGGCAAAGACAATTTCGACCATCTTTTGTCGTCGGTATTTTTAATATCCGGAACAGCCTCGCCTTTAATATCAAGATTCAGAGGTTCATTAATTTTTGTGCTATATATATGTTCAATATATTTTTCAGGTTTTTCCTTGAACGTTTCATCTACCAAAGTCGCGAAAGCGATATTTGAAGACTGTTCGAAAGCGTTACGTATTGTGGTATAACCAGTTTCATCCTGAACAAGATGCGAATCCCTCATCGTTCTTCTATAGAAGACCTTATAGTCATGATTTCCAAGATAAAGTTTATCATCGACGCTCATATTTGGATTTTCTTCCAAGAGAGTCAACATTGTAATAGCCTTAAAAGTAGATCCTGGTTCTACATTATGGCGCAAGGCGAAATTATAAGCTTCCTCATATCTTGATGTTTTCTCATCATAACTCAGAGAAGCCATAACTTCCACAAAACCAGACTTTACGTCCATCAAGACGACGCAACCCTGAAGTGCGTCATTATCGATAAGGCATTTTTCAAGAGCACTTTCTGCAACATCTTGAATTTCAATATCTATAGAAGTATAAATATCGTCACCGTTTATTGGTTCCACGTTTTCAGGAGAAGGTATCGGCATCCAGAAATTATTGTTTGTCAATCGAACCAATTGTTTTCCTTTGCTACCCATAAGGCTCTCGTTGAACGCGCCTTCAAGTCCGACAAAGATACCTTCGTTTTCTCTGACGTAACCTATAGTTCTGGCTGCAAGTTTTCCGTAAGGCAATTCTCTCACGTAATTTCGTTCAGCAATCAAACCGCCTTTGTTTTTTCCCGCTCTGAAAATAGGGAACTTTTGCAGTCTTTTGTAATCTCCCATCGAGACTTTCGTTGCAATTCTGACATATCTTTTTCCAGAATTGCGGGCTTGTCTCAAATACGACTCGTATTTAGACTTTGACTTATCTTTAAACAGACGGCTAAGACTGTCAGAGAGTTGCGATATTTCAGACTCGAACAAAGATTCTTTAACAGACACAGGGTCGAAATAAATATTGAATCTAGGAACCGATGTAGCGAGCAATGTTCCGTTTTTAGAATACACATTTCCGCGATGCGCCACTTCCTCACGAATCTTCAGTTCTCGTTTGTTTGCCTTCTCGAGAAGCTCGTCCTTTTGGTAAACTTGAATTGAGATAATACTCCAAATCACGACAATGCCGCATATCGCCATCACTACATAAAAAATAATCGCTCTATTAATGATTTCACTCTTCGGATCCTTCATCACTGCCTCCTTCCTTTACTACGATTATTTTTCTCAACGGATCTACAGACTCCTTTATCCCCTTGTCTTTCAACATTTCAACCATGTTAGACTGTTTCGTGATACGAGTTATTTCAGATTGCAGATACACATATTCCACATGGAGATTTTCGACTTTAGACTTCAGTCTTGCTGTCTCACGACTAATATCTTCTGCTATATAAATATTTGTAATATAAAGCATTGACAAAACAACGACGTATATCACGAACGGAAACAATCTCACAAAACCTTCTCTCGAGAGCATCTTACCTCCCATAACGTCCATGATAACCTTATTGGCTGTAATACCAGATTCTTTCGGAGATTCTTTTTGAGTCTCTTTTGGAGTTTCTTTCACTTCTGCTCCACCCTCACTTGTATTTTTTTCTTCAAGTTCAGGTTCTTCTCTACGTCTGTTTTTCGGTTTCATTTTGCCTTCCTTTCTGCGACTCTCAACTTCGCGCTTCTTGCCCTGTTGTTATTCTGAAGTTCTTCACCAGAAGGCAATATTGGTTTGCTTGATATTAATTTGTAAGGTGTAAGCTGGTTACCGAAGAAATCTTTCTCAAGATTGCCTTCCGCATTGCCAGTCTTCATAAAATTCTTGACAAGTCTATCTTCGAGAGAATGATACGAAAGTACAACAAGTCTGCCGCCTGGATTCAGCACATCTGCGCACTGACCCAAAAAGAGTTCCAGCACTTTCATTTCCTCGTTAACTTCTATTCTAAGAGCCTGAAAAATCTGTGCAAGCACCTTATTCTCAGAGCTTTTAGGAAGAAATCTCGCAACGACTTCCTTCAACTCATCCGTTGTCTCTATTGATTTCACTTCGCGAGCCATCACAATAGTATCCGCTATAGCCATAGCATTTCTCAACTCGCCATAGCGAGAAAATACAGATGCCAAAGAAGCCACATCATAAGTATTGACCACACTTGCGGCATCGACGGCAGCGTTCTGATTCATTCTCATATCCAAACGACCATTATAACGAATAGAGAAGCCTTTCTCTGGCGTATCAAACTGATATGAAGAAACACCCAAGTCAGCGAGAATTCCATCCACTTTTCCTCCGCAATAAAGCTGAAGGAAGTTCTTCATATAACGGAAATTCTGTTGAATAAACGTAAAACGATTATCGTCAATAACATTTTTAGCAGCATCCTCATCCTGATCAAAAGCATACAGACGTCCATTCTCGCCAAGACATTCCATAATACGACGAGAATGACCGCCACCTCCAAAAGTAACGTCAACGTAAACACCATCAGGTTTAATATTCAAAGCATCAATGCTCTCGTTCAGCAAGACAGGAATATGATACATACTTTTCAGTTTTTGTTATTAATCAATAAAATCGCAACTGCCCAATTTAGCAGTGAGGATTTCCGCAAATTCTTTTTCAGAAATCTTTGAATCTTCAATTTCTTTAAGAGACTTATCCCAGATTTGCATTCTATCAATCAAAGAAGTCATAACGACATCTTTAACCAATTTCGTTTTCTCCATCAAATCTTTAGGAATCTGAAGACGACCATTAGCATCGACTTTCACCATGCGAGCTCCAGCGTTGAAACGGCGAATAAGCATCACATTCTCCGCTTTGAAAGGATTCAACTTGCCCAATTTCTCCTGCATGGCACGCCAATCTCTCATCCCAAACAGCTCAAGACAGTCGCCGAAAAGACTCGGGCGAAGCACAAAGCCCTCATCGACAACTTCTCCAAGCTGTTCCTTGAAACTGCTAGGAAGAAGAAGTCTTCCCTTACTGTCTAATTTACAATAATATTCGCCAATTGGGTAATCCATTTTCGATTCAATTTTTCAAGTTGTAAAATTAGTGCATTTTTTCCCACTTTCAACCACTTTTTCTAAAAAAATTCATTTTTTCTTAAAAAAGTTTTCAACATTAATTTAACATCCAATAAAACAAAGGAAATCCGATGATATAAAAACATCATGTTCAAAAAAAATCCGTCACAACTAGCAATTCAGAACTTTTTCCCTTGCATATTTATTTAAATATCTTATCTTTGCAAAGTGCAAAAATGTCGTTTAAAGCAGAACGACAATCAATATTGAAGAAAATGAGCGGAAAAGAAGCATTACAAATTGATATTGAGAAAATTATTAGTCAGAAAGCACCGAAATTCGCTAATAAGATTCCTCGCTTTATTTTTAGATATTTTAAGAAATTACTTCACCAAGACGACATTAACAGCCTGCTTGTAAGAACCAATGGTCTGTCGGGACTGCCTTTCGTAACAGAAACAATGAAAGAATTCAACACAGGCATCGTCACAGAAGGTCTAGATCACATTAAAAAAGAAGGACGATACATCGTTGCCGCTAACCACCCAATAGGAGGCCTCGACGGCATCGCACTCATCGACACTGTAGGAAAAATAAGACCAGATGTCATTACACCAGTCAACGACTTCCTCCTCTTTGTCCCGAATCTAAGACCACTTTTCATTCCGGTCAACAAACTAGGAAGCAATGCCGACAACATCAAGATTTTCAACGAAACTTTTGCCGGCGACAGAACAATTTGCTATTATCCTTTCGGATTATGTTCTAGAAAACATAAAGGCAAAATCATTGATTTGGAATGGAAAAAGACATTCATAACCAAAGCGAAGGCTTATCACCGCGACATCATTCCAACTCACATCTCGGGAAGAAACAGCGATTTCTTCTACAATCTTTCTAATATCCGCAAGAAATTGGGCATCAAAGCTAATATTGAGATGGCATTCTTAGTCAATGAATTTTACAAACAAAAAAACAAGACACTCACCATTTCTTTCGGAAAACCAATTCCTTGGCAGACTTTCGACAACAGATATACAGATAGCGAATGGGCGATGAAACTGAGAAACTTCTCCTACAACCTGCCAGGCAATTGCGAACAGACTTTCGACCCTGAAAAAAATTATACAATATAAAGTGATGACCAGTACATCCAACACTGATTCAACGACACAAATTATGGAAAATATTATAGAAGCTGTCCCTACAGAACTGATTATAAATGAACTTACAGAAGAACGTTTTGTCAGGAAGACCAATTTTGGCAAGAACGAGATTTATATCGTCAACGCGCACAACGCACCAAACACAATGCGCGAGATTGGACGTCTGCGCGAGTGGGCGTTCAGAGAATCAGGCGGCGGAACAGGAAAAAGCATCGACATCGACGAGTTCGACACACGCGACGATGCTTATTTTGAACAACTCATAGTCTGGGACCCAAGAGAAAAAGAAATCCTCGGAGGCTACCGCTTCATTGACTGCAAGAAACTACCTATTAAAAATAACGGTCAGGTCGATACTCCAACATCAGAACTTTTCTATTACTCCGACAATTTCATCAAGGATTATCTTCCCTACACCATCGAACTTGGACGTTCTTTCATCCAGCCAAAATACCAGTCAACCGGCAACGTCAGGAAAAGCATATTCACTTTAGACAACCTCTGGGACGGTCTTGGCGCATTGCTGACTAACATCCCGTCAGCAAAATATTTCTTCGGGAAGGTGACTATGTATTCGCAATTCGATCCCGCAATGCGCGACATGATCCTATTCTTTATGAGAAAGTTTTTCCCAGATAACGACAATCTCATATATCCTTACCCAGATAAAGTCATCAATATCAAGGCTAGAAAAGCCATAATGCGATTGAGATTAGACGGTCAAAACTATCAGAACAGCTACCGTACATTGAGCAAATTCGTGAGAGAAAACGGCTCTAATATCCCTCCTTTGTTCAATGCTTACATGAGTCTTTCCGCCACGATGAAGATGTTCGGAACAGCTCTAAACGCACCTTTCGGAAACGTGGAAGAAACCGCAATCTTAATCACCATAGAAGACATATATCCAGAAAAGATAGAACGTCATCTTATATATGACAAAAACGAGAAGCCGGAACACCTCAAAGTAATTGAAAGCTAAAAGCTGAAAATTGACAATTGGGTAGAGATGCGTTAATTACACATACAAAAAACAAACGATTTGTAATTGACACGTCTCAAGAATCTCAGCAACTTAGTAACTTAAAAACTTAAAAACGATGATAGTAAGAAAAGCTGAATTTTTGCAGAGTAACACCAAGATTGACAAGCTGCCTTATGCCAACAAGCCGGAATATGCTTTCATTGGCCGTTCTAATGTAGGAAAGTCATCATTGATAAATATGCTGACTAACAAAAAACAGCTTGCGAAGACTTCATCGACTCCGGGAAAGACGATAACGATAAACCATTTCCTCATCAACGAAGAATGGTATCTCGTCGATTTGCCGGGTTATGGTTTCGCACAGCGTTCGAAGAAAGATCGCGAAGCATGGAAAGTGATGCTCGACAATTATATCACAAACAGAAAAAACCTCATCAGCATGTTCGTCTTGGTCGACAGCCGCATCGAGCCTCAGAAAATCGACCTTGAATTTATCAATCATCTCGGAGAATTGCAGATGCCGTTCGGAATCATTTTCACTAAAATAGACAAGATAAAAGAATCCGAGCTTCATCGTAACGTAAATATTTATAAGGAAAGACTTTCAGAGGAATGGGAAGAGCTGCCTCCTATCTTCGTCACATCGTCAGAAAAGGAAATCGGGAAAGATGATGTCTTGAATTATATCGACAGTCTGAATAAATACAACTACGAATTCTAAGGAAAAAATAGAGATAAAATAAGCGCGCCAACTGCATTTACAACTGACGCGCTTATTGTTTTATTAATCATGGTATAATAGACAAAAATTATTGTTCAAATATTTTTATTGTTCAAAAGTCTTTATCAATTCGTCAAGAGGGATGCCGATATTTTTGATTGTCGACTGCACGTCGGCTGCCATAGGATTGTTTGGATATTTGTCTAAAAACTGATGATATGTATCAAGAGCTTTCTCGTAGTTATTCATCTGATTTTCATATACGAAGCCTTTAATAAACATCGCCATCGGAGTCATCTCAAAGTCGGGATAATTATCAATCAGCACATTAGTGATGTCTATTGTCTTTTGCGGGTTGAGAGCGTTATATGCAACTGAAATGTCGACGGCTTTGAACAAGAAGTCAGGCGACATCTCGTCATTCGGGAACTTCTTTGCATAATTCATATACGCCTCGATAAGTTTATCGGCGGAAGCCGCATTCAACACACCATTTCCGTCAACCATATTCTTTTCCAACTCCAAAATATTTGTTCTCTCTTTTTCTTGATTATTACAAGACATCATCGCTATCGCAAGAAATAACACAAATAATATTCTTTTCATACAAGTCATTGTAAACTGTTAATTGTTAATTGTCAATTGTTAACCGTTAACTATCTTCTTCTTTTATTCGGGAATATCATCTTATATTCGGTGTAGACGTTGCCTTCTGATATGTTACGCAGTTTGTTTTTAAGCATCATCTTACGCATAGGAGCCACTCTATCTACATAGACTTTTCCTTCGAGATGGTCGTATTCATGTTGAATGACGCGTGCCTTTATTCCGTCAAACTCTTCTTCATGTTCGACGAAATTCTCATCTAAATAGTTGATTGTTATTTTACTTGGGCGTACCACTTCCTCATTCATATCCGGGAGACTCAAGCATCCTTCGCGGAACGTCCATGTCTCTTCGGAGACTTCCACTATCTCTGGATTGATAAACACCTTCTTAAAACCTTTGGCTTCTGGATATGTCTCATGGAAAGGATCTGCATCAATTACGAAAAGACGAATAGACTTGTTGATTTGAGGAGCCGCGAGACCGACACCTTCTGAATGATACATAGTCTCGAACATATCGGCTATAAGTTGTTGTAAATTTGGATAATCTGGTTCTATATCTTCCGCCACATGCTTAAGTACGGGATGTCCGTATGCTACTACAGGTAAAATCATTTCTTAAAAAATATTAAAATTTATAATCTGTTCTTCCTTATCGCTTCTGCTTCCATATACGACTGCAGGATAATGGTCGCGCTGATGGTATCGACGAGCGCCTTGTTCTGACGTTGTTTTTTACCAAGCCCTGCATCTATCATAGTCTGAAACGCCATCTTTGAAGTGAAACGCTCGTCATGACGTTTTATTGTCATTTCAGGAAGCGCCTTCTTCAGCTGTCCTATAAACGGCTCAATGTAACGACTTGATTCAGAAGGATTATTTTGCATATCTTTTGGTTCTCCTATCACGATGGTCTCCACATTTTCCTTCTTCACATAATCTAAAATGAAGGTCAGCAAATCTTTCGTTGCTACCGTCGTCAATGAATTAGCAATAATCTGCAAAGGGTCAGTCACTGCAATGCCGCAGCGTTTCCTTCCGTAATCTATCGCCATTATTCTCGCCATATCTTAATTTTTTTTTGCAAAGATAAGAAAAAAAGACGACGAGACAACGAGACTATAAGTTCATTAATTAGGAATTTATATTAGCATAATTTATTTTGCCAGCACGAAGCGACAATAAAATATAGACAAATAACAGACTGCTAATTATAAACACACAATCACCACCAATAACAGATGCGACAAACGTTATGCTTTGAAATATCACGAAGATAACAAACAACACATTCCATACAACTGTTTTTTTATATCCATATAACTTCACTTTTTCTTTTTATAAAACAGGTTTTCTTCAAATATATTTCCTAAAAAACTTGTTGTATTACATTCGTGAGGATTTGATGATAATATAATCGCGATTATAAAACTATTTTGAAAAATAAATTTTCAGTGATGGAATGCGTTCTTGCTTCAGCAACAAATACATTTTCACCTATGCAAAACATGTTTTCAATAAACCAATCCGGTTTAATGCAATACATTTTCTCCAACCCATTTTTCGTTTTTCGGTATATATTAATCCCAACATATCTGTCACATTCCGGTATATCATACGAAACAATATACTTATCTGAGCAACAATAAAATCGCAATGCTTTTACAATATTTCCATTTGATTTGTCTATAAACCATGTCTCATTATGCGTAAATTTTGTGACATCCATAACATACACATTGAAAGCATCCGAAAATCCTAAACACTTATGTACTATCAAATCAGCAAGATGTTCCTCCAACGTATCATTCATTAATGTCAAGAAACCATTATCCAATGGAATATAAATGAAATCATTTTCCTCCTTTATCGACAGCAATGTATCCAAAGCGTTATCTATTTGCTGCTCTTTCAATAAATGATATTCATTTTCTGTTATTGTCTGTATATTTATATTTTGTGCAAATCCCAAAGAATAACACAAAGACATTATTAAAATTACAATTATCCTCTTCATTTTTTGTAATATCTTTCATGTCCACAAATTTAACTTTTTTTAATAAAACAGTTTTATTAAATAACGTGAGTTTGATATAAAACAATTTATCAAAAATGAATAACATAACGTTATTTAATAATTACCTTTTCGTAACAAGTATCATTTGAGGTTTCAACAATAACCATATAAATACCTGAAGAGCATTTTTGGCTTAAGCTAATCTGACATGAAGAATAGTTGATTTGATTTACAGAAATCTTAATCTCTCTTCCAAGCATATCAATCATTTTCACACCTTTTATTTCAGAAACGGACTCAACAGAAATGTTATTGCCGTATGAAAGAACTGTCGGATTGATAGTGATTCCTTCACCTTTGTCATCAATTTTATCCACTGACAGATAAGTTGGGAGAATGCAATCTTCTATGTCTGAAGATACAATATAAACCAGTTCATTATCTTTATGTTGGCATATTAATTCCGAGAATGTTTCTGTATAAAAATCTGGCAATACCATCGGGAAAACTCCTTCAATAAACATAAGATTATCAATTGACAATTCTCCTCCATAAAAATGTCCGAATTCAATAATCTTTCTTCCATCTTCGTATCGCACATTTTCTACTTCAATCTCATACGGATAGTAATAAAGCGTAAATGTGTCACCTACATTTAATGACATATCGCATAATAAGATTTCTTCTTCTAAATCATTATTTTTTATATACATAAACAATCTGCCATTTTCTTGTTCTTCTCTGAAATATATGATTTCTTCAGAATACCAGAATGTTTTGTATCCATACTCATATTCCACATTTCTTGGTTCAACAAAATAATACAAATTGTCATTAATTGTAATTGTATCCTTATTGCAAATTGTAAATGTACTGTTATGGTTACTATCTATAATTACCGTATGTGAATTAATGCTTGTCGAGTCGTTGGCAAAGAATGACTGGTAAACGTAAGTGTCAAAATCTCCGCCCATAGTCGCCAATATCGGATAGCCATAGTTCACATTTTCCATCACCATCCATGAAACATACTGTTCGCTTTGTGAATTTTCAACCCATTTGTTGAGAGCTTCGAGAAGTTCGCTTACATTTTCTCCGTTCACCTCAACATTCTCCTCAAGTTGCAAATCCTCGTCAAACAACGAGCTGTTCATCACAACACCATCATTTTCTTCATATAAAGTATAATCCTGCGAGCCATATTCAATTGTGTAGTAAGAATTTTCTATTAAAGAATTCTCTGAGTTGTAAGCTGCCACTCCTCCACTATGACTGTACATTTTCAACGGAGCTGCATAGCAATTTCTAATTATAGCCATAAAATTTTCATTCTCAGACATATTTTTTCCCACAATACCTCCTGCATACTCTGTGCTATATGAGGATCCATATTCTGTAGATACGAAACAATTCTCTATTATGGCATCTGCATTAGCCGAAATATTTTGTCCTGCGATGCCGCCAACACATACCATACTTCCTTCTAATCTTTCTGAAATCAAGGCGCAATTGGAAATCTTAGAGTCCTTATTAATACCTACGATACCGCCGCTATAATTAGCGAAAGACATTTCCGTCTTTACAACACATCTGTCGATAAGCGTATTGTTATCAGCCATATATGCTATGCCTCCACATTCTTCATAACCGACTATCTCGCCTTTGCCAAGTTTCACATTTCTAACAACAGCATTGTCGAGGTATCCGAACAATCCGAAGTTTCTGCCTTCCCAAACATCATACATCTTGATGCCATGAATATAGAAATCCTTGCCGTCGAAAACACCTCTGAATGGATTTTCAGCAGTACCAACTGCAATCCAATTATTACCATCAATATTGACATCGTTTTCCAAAGTAACAGTAACATCTTTAAAATCATTAGCATCCTGTCCGTTAAGTCCGTTAACAACCGAGATGAGCCATGCGAGACCTTCTCCGCTTGTTATTGAAACATTGCCGTCATCACTCACGACAAAACCTTCAGGTTGAGAAGTTACAACATCAGTCCATGATGTTTCAGCTACATATTTCTCCTGAGATTGCACTCCCAATGTAAAAAATAATAAAATTAGTAAATGTAATTTTTTCATAATGTGGAGATTTAGATACGGTTCCACTTTTAATATCTACAACAATGGGAGGAAACCATTTCCCATTTTTGCAGTTGTTAATTTCATTATCGTACTTTGCAAATATCATAATTATATTTCAAATTTCCAAGACATTTCAAATATTTTTTTTAAAAATGGGGGGGGTAAAACACTAATAAACAAACAATTAACACGTCATCATATCAAAAAAAAGTTCAACAATCCGCATCAAATTATAAGTTACACTAACTTTTCTAACATGAAAAATATCGCAAAACGATTTATACTTAAGCACTACGCATAAACTTTTCTTATATTTGCAGATATATAAATTCAGTTATGGAAAACCTAAAGAATATCATAGAAAACGCATGGAACGAGCGTTCATTGTTGGAAGACAACAAGGTTCGTGAAGCGATAAAAGAAGTCATTGAATTATTAGACAAAGGTAAAGCTCGTATTGCAGAGAAGATTGAAGGCGAATGGGTTATCAACGAGTGGCTCAAGAAAGCCGTCTTGATGTATTTCCCGATTAACAATATGGAAGTTCAAGAAAGCGGCATCTTTGAATACTACGACAAGATTCCGTTGAAACGCGGTTTTGAAGAAGCTGGAGTCCGCGTCGTTCCTCCAGCGACAGCTCGTTACGGAGCCTTTATTAATAAAGGTGTAATCTTGATGCCTTCCTATGTCAACATCGGAGCTTTCGTAGATAGCGGAACGATGGTCGACACTTGGGCTACTGTCGGTTCCTGCGCACAGATTGGCAAGAACGTACATCTCAGCGGCGGCGTTGGAATAGGCGGAGTTTTGGAGCCAGTGCAAGCTGCGCCAGTCATCATAGAAGACAACTGTTTCATCGGTTCGAGATGTATCATAGTTGAAGGCGTCAGAATTGAAGAAGAAGCAGTCTTAGGAGCCAACACTGTGATAACATCCTCGACAAAGATTATCGACGTCAGCGGAGCAGAACCTAAAGAATATAAAGGTGTCGTCCCCGCACGTTCCGTCGTGATACCAGGATCATACACCAAACATTTCCCGGCAGGCGACTATCAAGTGAGCTGCGCTTTAATCATCGGAAAGAGAAAAGAATCGACAGACAAGAAGACCTCGTTGAACGATGTTCTGAGAGAATTCAACGTCTCGGTATGAGAAATAAAAAAAAAGAGTCGAAGTTTCGACTCTTTTTTTATGGGTGGAAGATGGGACTCGAACCCACGACCCACGGAACCACAATCCGGTACTCTAACCAACTGAGCTACATCCACCGTCTGAATTCGAGTGCAAAGATACAACTTTTTTCTTTCGAAAATCACGTTCGACAAGATTTTTTTTTATTTTTGTTTTTCAATATAAAACAAGATGAAAGACAACAAGATATTATCCCCCAACCAAATCGCGATAGCACGTTTTAAAAAAAACGTCACTGGTATGATATCATTGATTTTTATCATCTTATGTGGATTCATAGCATTGTTTGCATATTTTATCATTCCAGATAAAACGCCCTACGCCAACACTCAGATTCTCGAAATAAGCACCCAGAAACCAGGATTCGAAGTCGATATGCTTCTCGTCCCGAAACAAAATGTAGTCGATGACAAAGGATTTTTCTCACAAATGATGAACGGAAAACCTTCCCCTTATCGACAAATTCCTTTCGATTCAATAAAAGCAGATAAAGAAAAAACGACGGTGTTCATATTCAATCCCGACGCTAATTCTACACATAACGAAGAAATTATTTCTAACAAAGACTTATGTCCTGAGATGAGTTTCGCCACTGATGAAGAAGCAACACATTATATACACAGCAATTGCGTGAGACATAGAAAATTCCATCTCGGCACCGATCAATTCGGGCGCGATTTCCTGAGCCGTCTTCTGTTAGGGACAAGGATAAGTTTCTCAGTAGGTTTCATTGCAGTATTTATGAGTATATTAATAGGTGTTGTATTAGGAAGTATTGGCGGTTTTTTCCGCGGCTGGGTCGATGATGTAATTGTATGGCTCATAAACGTAGTATGGTCGATTCCTACATTATTGATAGTCATTGCCATCACTTTTGTTTTAGGCAAAGGTGTCGTGCAAGTTTTCATCGCAGTAGGTTTGACAATGTGGGTCGAAGTTGCACGTGTGACACGCGGACAAATTTTGTCAGTCAGGGAGATGACCTTCGTTGAAGCAGGAAAGGCTCTAGGATTCAGCAATTTAAGAATAATATCACGTCATATCATTCCAAACATCATCAATCCTATCATAGTGATTTCTGCTGCCAACTTTGCGTCCGCCATTTTATTAGAGGCAGGACTCAGTTTCCTCGGCATCGGCGTTCAGCCACCGATGCCGTCGTGGGGAAGCATGATAAAGGAAAACTACGCTTACATCATTTTGAACGACGCCTACCTCGCAATACTTCCAGGCATTGCCATAATGCTTTTAGTATTGGCGTTCATGCTTTTCGGCAACGCATTACGCGATGCTCTTGACGTAAAGAAGTGATGGTTTATTGTAGAGACATATCAACATTTGTTTATTTCAAGGTATCATTGATACAGTTAGCACATAGCAGCCGATGCGTTAGGGATTGGAGCGGCATCCTTTTGGAGCGTAGCGGAAAAAGATATAGCGGAAAGCCCGACGGCGTAGCCGGAACGCCCAAAGTCAGTTCATAATTGAAAGTTGAAAATTGAAAGTTGAAAATTGAAAATTTAAGAGCAATATCAAACTCTTTCATTATTCATAAATTTTAAAATTGGACATAGTAGAATGTTGGCACGACTAATTAAAATCGGCAGAAAAAATATTTAATTATTTCACGAAAAATATACTTTCTATTCAAAAAAAATTGTATTTTTGCACCTCCTAACGATTCAGGCGGATGTGGCGTAATTGGTAGCCGCGTCAGACTTAGGATCTGATGCCGAGAGGCGTGGGGGTTCGAGTCCCTTCATCCGCACTTTTTATTATAATAAAATTATCAAATGAACACTATTCAAACATCAAAAGGCGAACTTCTCGCCGGTATTCAAGTTACTTTGGTTAAAGCTGATTATGAAGCAGAAGTAAAAAAGGCTTTAAATGATTATCAACGTAAAGCTGTATTGCCAGGTTTCCGTCAAGGCAAAGTTCCTTTTGGCATGATAAAGAAAATGTACGGTCAATCCGTCCTTCTAGAAAAAATCAACCAGAAAGTATCTGAAGGTCTCAACAACCATATCATAGAAAACAAATTGGATGTTATCGGTTATCCTCTTCCAGACATGGAACAATCACAACCTAACGACCTTGACAACCAAGAAGAATTGAATTTCTATTTTGAAGCAGCTCTCAAACCAGAAATCAACGTTAATCTTAAAGACCATACAATCAACGATTTCAACATCAAAGCTTCTGAAGAGGAAATCGACAGAACAATAAAGAGCATTCAAAATAACAACAAAGTTGAAGACAAAGAAGCAGAACTCAACGAAGAGCTTTTTGAGAAGATTTTCCCAGGTCAAGAAGTAAAAGACGTTGAAACATTCCGTAGCAAAGTAGCTGTCGAAATGGAAAAACAATATGTCCTCGAAGCAGAAAGAATGTTCTACAACAGAGCAGTTGACCAATTGGTTGAAGAAATAAAATTCAACTTGCCAGATACTTTCCTCAAACGCTGGATTGTTGAAAACAGCGAAGGTAAAATCTCAGCTGAAGACGTAGAAAAGAATTACGACAATTCATACGTAAAGTCACTCAGATGGCAACTTATAGAAGAAGTCCTCGTAAAACAAAATCCTGACTTAGTCATTAAAGAAGAAGAAGTTCGCGATTTCGTAAAAAGCATGTACTTCGGACACATGGATGTTGAAACTTTAGACGAAGAAACAAAGAAACGTTTAGATGACATCGTCGACGCCATCATCAAAGACGAAAACCAACGTCAAAATATCAACAACCAATTGGCAGACAAGAAATTGACATCTTTCTTGAAAGAAAACATGACAATCACAGTTGTTGACACAGATTACGACGGATTTGTTAAAGCTGTTCTTCCACAAGTAGAACTTGCTAACAAAGAAGAAACTACAGAAAACACAGCAGAATAATTGTTGAAAAAAAACTCTAATCTGAAACAAAATATAAAATAAGTAGTTTATAATAAAAAGACAAAACAACAATGAACAACGAATTTTATAAATACGCCACAAAACATTGTGGTATCAACAGTTTAGCATTGGAGAAATATACTTCAACAGTTACAAACTACATCTCTCCTACCATCATTGAAGAGCGTCAGCTTAACGTGGCTCAGATGGATGTTTTCTCACGTCTTATGATGGACCGCATCATTTTCTTGGGCGACGAAATCAACGATTACGTAGCAAACATCATCCAGGCTCAGTTGCTTTTCCTCGAATCTTCAGATCCAAAGAGAGACATTCAAATCTACGTCAACTCACCTGGCGGTTCTGTCTATGCAGGTTTAGGCATCTACGACACAATGCAGTTCATCAGCCCTGATGTCGCTACAATATGTACAGGCATTGCAGCATCAATGGCAGCTGTTTTGTTGTGTGCAGGCGCAAAAGGCAAACGTTCTGCATTGAAACACTCACGCATCATGATTCACCAGCCAATGGGCGGAATGCAAGGACAAGCATCAGACATAGAAATCACCGCACGTGAAATATTGAAACTCAAAAAAGAACTTTACGACATCATCGCCACACATTCGGGACAAGCATTCGATAAAGTATGGGCAGACTCTGATCGTGACTACTGGATGACTTCTCAAGAAGCAAAAGACTATGGCATGATTGACGAGGTTTTAATTAAAAAGATATAAAATAATACTAATCTTAATTGTAGGACAGGCTTTTGTCTGTCCTTTTTTTTAATAAATATGGCTAAAAAACAAGAAAACTTCTGCTCTTTCTGCGGAAAAAGCGATAAAGAGGCGACGCTGCTTCTCTCAGGAATGTATGGTTTTATCTGCGACGAATGCATCGAACGCGGTCATATCGTGGTACAAGAAGAATTAAAACATCTTAAAAAGTCTAAGACACCTGACTTTAAGTTACTGAAACCTATAGAGATAAAATCATTCCTAGACCAATACGTAATAGGTCAGGACGAAGCAAAACGAATTCTTGCCGTAGCCGTTTATAATCATTACAAAAGAATCAATCAGGAGCAAACCGACGACGAGGTAGAGATTGAAAAATCAAATATCATCTTAGTCGGAGAGACCGGTACGGGCAAGACGCTCCTCGCCCGCTCTATCGCAAAGATGCTCAACGTGCCTTTCGCCATAGCAGACGCCACTGTACTCACAGAAGCAGGTTATGTTGGAGAAGACGTTGAAAACATTTTAGTTAAGTTGTTACAAGCAGCAGATTATGATGTTGCAGCAGCAGAAAAAGGTATCGTCTTCATCGATGAAATTGACAAAATTGCACGTAAGAGCGACAATCCAAGCATCACACGCGATGTCTCCGGCGAAGGCGTTCAACAAGCCATGCTGAAACTCCTCGAAGGAACTGTCGTGAACGTCCCACCTCAAGGCGGCAGAAAACACCCTGAACAAAAAATGATTCAGGTCAATACCAAAAACATATTGTTCATCGCTGGCGGAGCCTTCGACGGAATAGATAAGATAATCGCTAACAGAGTGGGAAGCAATGCAATAGGTTACGGCAACGACAACAAAAAACAAATAGACAAAGATAATCTGTTGCAATATATATCTCCTGCCGACATCAAGAGATTTGGACTCATTCCTGAGATAGTCGGACGTTTCCCAATCTTGACATTCCTCAATCCTCTCGACAGAGAAACTCTGAAACGTATCTTGAAAGAACCTAAAAACGCCTTGGTAAAACAATTTTCCAAATTGTTCGAAATGGATGAAATCAAATTGGAAATCAAGGACGAGGTGCTTGATTTTATCGTTGACAAGAGCATTGAATTCAAACTCGGAGCACGTGGTTTAAGAGCTATTATCGAAGCAATATTAAACGACGCGATGTATGAAATGCCGTCGTCAAACCAAAAAGAACTCTGTATCGACTTGAAATATGCAGAGTTGAAGTTCGAGAAATCTGATACTTTGAAAATATGATGTAATTATTTTCTTAACTTACAACATATAAGAAAGGCTGCTGTTTTTTAACAGCAGCCTTTCTTATAACTAAAACCAATTTATTATTTAGAAATAACGAGTTTATTTGTCTTGACAGTTTTGTTATTAACAATCAAGCTGTAGAAATAAACGCCGTCTGTCAAATCACTTACGTTGATGCTGAGTCTTGATTCACCGACATTGACATTTTGTCTGATGACTTCTTGTCCCATCATGTTGTAGATAGCAACTGATGCTGAAGCAACATTTTGCATATCAAGGTCGAAGTTAACAACATCGATAGCTGGGTTTGGATAAACGTTGCTGAAGACAAAGTTGTTATTTTCTTCAACTGAAACTGGATCATATTGGAAATAGAATTCAAATGTCATTGGCTCGCCGCCTCTTTCTGTAAATGTATATTTAACAGTAAGTTCTGCACCTTTAGGAAGCATTTCCCATGTCATTGGGTCGTATGGTTTGAAGTGTGCGCTAAATTCGTATGGATAATAAGGGTTGCTAGGATCCATTGATGAGATTGGTTCGATTGTTGCCTCTGTGCTAGATGTCTCGTCTGGGAAACAACCTCCGAAGCAGAAATTGTTGCCTGCACCTTCTGTGATAGCAATCACTTCTCTTTCACAAGTGACGCTAACAGATTCACTACCATTGTTAATAACATTCATGGCAAACGAAAGTTCTTGCATATCATCAACATTACCAACAATTTCGTATCTTCCAGGTTCCACTGTACCTGCTGGTTGGTGGTTAATGATACGTTCAAATGTAATCTGTGCAGATGCTATACCTGCCATTGCTACAAGTACTAATGAAAGTAAAAATTTTCTCATTGTTTTCTAATTTTTAAGTTAATAATTATTTAATTTATCTGTTTATTAATCTTTGTTTTATGTCTTAAAAAAAACACAAATATCGTGCTATTTTTTGTGATTTAAAGTTTAAGGTTTAAAGTTTAAAGTATTTTGACATTTCCTTAAACATTAAGCCTTAAACTTTAAACCAGATTATTTTATAATGTCGTTAATCAAACTGTCATCTGCGAAGTTAGGCATTGTAACTTTTAGACGTGGTTCCACTTCCATAGCGCGTTTGATAGCGAACATGGCAGGTTCGTTTCTTGCCCAGCTTCTACGAGCGATACCGTTGTTGACGTCCCAGTGTAACATGCAGTGTAATCTTCTGTCAGCATCGTCGCTACCGTCGAGAACCATACCGAAGCCACCGTTGATTACTTCGCCCCAGCCTACGCCGCCGCCATTATGGATACTTACCCATGTAGCGCCTCTAAATCCGTCGCCGATGACGTTGTGGATTGCCATGTCAGCTGTGAATGAAGAACCGTCGTAGATGTTAGATGTCTCGCGGAATGGAGAGTCTGTACCAGAAACGTCGTGGTGGTCTCTGCCTAAAACGACAGGTGCTGAGAGACGACCGTCGGCGATAGCCTTGTTGAATTCGGCAGCAATCTTGGTACGACCTTCACAGTCGGCGTATAAGATACGTGCTTGTGAGCCAACGACTAATTTATTAGCACGAGCGCCTTTAATCCATTGAATGTTATCGTGCATTTGTTGTTGAATTTCTGCAGGAGAGTTCTTTGCTATTTCTTCGAGGACGTTGCATGCTATTTCGTCAGTGACAGCGAGGTCTTCTTCTTTGCCTGAGGTACATACCCAACGGAAAGGACCGAAGCCGTAGTCAAAATACATAGGACCCATGATGTCTTGTACGTATGAAGGATAACGGAATTTGCCGTCAGCGTTGAGGATGTCGGCACCAGCACGGCTGCTCTCTAACAAGAAAGCATTGCCGTAGTCGAAGAAGTACATGCCTTTTGCTGTGAGTTTGTTGACAGCAGCGACATGACGACGTAATGAAGCATAAACAGCGTCTTTGAATTTTTCTGGAGCTTCTGCCATCATTTGTTTTGACTCTTCGAATGAATAACCTACTGGATAGTAACCGCCAGCGAATGGATTATGTAATGATGTTTGGTCAGAACCAAGGTCAACTTGGATGTCGTGTTCTGCTGCATATTCCCAAAGATCAACTACATTGCCTTGGTAAGCGAAGGAACGAGCAATCTTGTTAGCGCGTGCTTCATTAACTTTAGCGAACAATTCGTCTAAGTCGCTGTATACCTCATCGACCCAGCCTTGGCTGTGACGTTTGTCGGTTGCGCTTGGATTTATTTCAGCTGTGATAGAAACGACGCCGGCGATGTTGCCTGCTTTAGGCTGAGCACCCGACATGCCGCCGAGACCGGCTGTGATGAATAATTTTCCAGCTGGTGTGCCGCCTTGTTTTCTTGAAGCGTTCAATACTGTAATTGTTGTTCCGTGAACGATGCCTTGTGGTCCGATGTACATGTAAGAACCAGCAGTCATCTGTCCGTATTGAGTAACACCCATAGCGTTGAATCTTTCCCAATCGTCTGGTTTTGAATAATTAGGAATCATCATACCGTTTGTCACGATAACGCGAGGAGCGTCTTTGTGTGATGGGAACAATCCCATTGGGTGACCAGAATACATTACGAGGGTTTGCTCTTCTGTCATGTTAGCAAGATATTGCATAACGAGACGATATTGAGCCCAGTTTTGGAAGACAGCTCCATTACCGCCGTAAGTAATAAGTTCGTGTGGATGTTGTGCAACAGCATGATCCAAGTTATTTTGAATCATCAGCATGATAGCAGCTGCTTGTCTTGATTTAGCAGGATACTCTTCTATTGGGCGCGCATAAATCTTGTAAGAAGGACGGAAACGATACATGTAGATACGTCCGTATTTCTCTAATTCTTCTGCAAACTCAGGAGCTAAGACAGCGTGATGTTTGGCAGGAAAATAACGAAGAGCGTTTCTTAAAGCTAATTTCTTCTCTTCTTTTGTTAAAATATCTTTACGTTTTGGAGCGTGGTTGACTGTCAAGTCATACTCTTTTACGCATGGCAACTCGTCAGGAATACCTGCAAGTATCTCTTTTTGAAAGTCGTTCATATATTGATGATTTTATTTTTGTGCTAATTAATAATGTGCAAATATAATAAAAAGGCAAAAGACAAAAGACAAAAGACAAAGTTTTTTTTAGACAACAGTCAACAGACAACGGACAACAGACCTCCGGTATGCTTTTTTAAGGTTGTTTAAGGATTTGATAAACTTAAAACTTTCAACTTCAAAACTACACTACACCCTACACTCTACACTCTACACTCTATCTAATCACCATCCTTTGGGTTTGAACAAGGTGCTCCAGAATCCTAAGAGTGTGGTGAAAATCATAAAAAAACAATCATAGAACGGAGTGAATATAAGTCCGAGATGTTTCTCGCCAAGTTGTTTCGCCGATTTATGGAATATTATAAACATCGTGATGTAATGAATTAAGGCAAATAATCCTATTAGGATGTAATAATAAATATCTCCTGATGAGATGCTGAAGGCATGCGGCATGAAAAACAATGCGATTAATGTAGGATAATATAGAAGACGGCTGCCGAGTAATAATCCCAACGCCCTGTTAGTTTGAGGCTTGTATTTTGTTCCTGTAGAATAATGGCGTCTCTTCTGACGAATCCATGACGCC
>JAZNSO010000071.1:0-70874 GCA_045591245.1 Bacteroidales bacterium | reverse complement strand
ACTTAAAAACTCTTTTGTCAATACAGAGTCTGGTACTGCGTTGTGATTTTCTTTCTTCATAATTTTTGTGTGTTGCAAATTTATTAATAAAAAAATTACAGAGTCCTTTTTCAACCCTGTAATTTTCATTTACACAAAATTATGGATGGTGCTTTATTAAATTCTCTTTGTTGATTTTTATTCTACACTATAGTCTTCCTCCTGAAAACATATATAAAGTTCATCTTCTAAACCAAAACAACTTAGAATTGTGCGAATCCTTTTAAAAATCTCTTTTGCTGATAGATTTGTTTCTATGCTATAATTATCACTGATATATCTCGGTCTTCGTGTTGTGGTCAAATCCATTACTGCATTTAATTCGTCTGACAGTTTCTTTATAAAATCTGTTGGAGCAATGTCAAATACAGCTTTTGCAATATATACGAGAAGTCCTGTATATGTCAATTGTGAATCAGAGGTTTTAGCAATTCTTCCAAAGAAGCGTGCGTATTTCATTTGTTTACCTGTCGGATCATCTATATCAAAAATATTAATCTCACCAGCAAATGCGTCTGTTTGTACTTCCATATGTGCAAGTTCGTGACATAAGTAGGCATATTTCCGATAACACAAAGCATATATGTTAATCCTTTTTAAGAAAAAAACTTAAAGAATTACATAAAAATGAGAATTGTTCTGAAAGTAAATAAATATTAACTAAAAAAATTTGGAAGATAACAAAGAAGGGTTTAGTTTTGCATCACTTTTTAAATTAAATACCAAATATTTATGAAAATAAAACAACTGTACGGGGAAGATTCTGCCTGCGATTTCAAGGAATCCGTAGAACACAAACAACCAAAGAGTTGGCTTAAAAGTATCAGTGCGTTTGCTAATGGAATGGGTGGTACTTTGGTGTTCGGCGTAAATGACAATAGAGATATAGTTGGTTTAGATGATGTCAAATCAGACACAGAATTTATAAGCGACCGTATCAAAGCTTTAATAGATCCAATACCAGAGTTTGACTTGATAACAAAACCAGCTGATAACGGTCGTTTTATATTAGAAGTGCATGTTACTGCTGGTGACATGACTCCTTACTATTATGTCAATAGCGGTACACGCACTGCCTTTATTCGTATAGGAGATGAAAGCGTTGTAGCATCATCACATCAGCTGAGCGCATTAGTCCTAAAAGGCAGAAACCGCACTTACGACTCTTTGGTAACAGAATACCGATTAGGAGAAATGACATTTGAAGGCTTAATCAAAACATATCAAGCACAAACAGGATTGCCATTCGAGCAAAAATTATTTCAATCATTTTCTATGGTAACCGATGACGGTTTCCTTACCCAAGCAGGAGTCTTGTTCTCAGACCAATGCCCTTATAGACATTCAAGTCTATACTGCACACGTTGGGACGGATTGGACAAAGATGACGCATCCGACTCTCGCGAATACCAAGGGAATCTTCTAACCCTATTAGAAGCAGGCGTTCAATTCACCACATTGCACAACAAAAAAGGTTGGATAAAATTACCAAACAAACGAATAGACACACCAGATTATTCTGATCGTGCTATATTTGAAGCATTGGTAAACGCCCTAATACACCGTGACTATTCCGTATTAGGTAGTGAAGTACATATCGACATTTACGACGACCGCCTAGTTATTTATTCGCCAGGAGGCATGTTCGATGGCAGTCTGATTCAAAACAGAAATCTGAACAAAGTACCATCAAGACGCCGTAATCCAATTCTCGCCGACGTATTCACCCAATTCGGATATATGGAAAAAAGAGGCAGTGGTTTACGCAAGATATGCAACGAAACCGCTAAGCTCCCAGGATTCTCCGACAATAAAAGACCGACATTCCATTCACAATACGAATCATTTTTCACAGAGATTTTGAACAACAATTATGAGCAAGAAAATTCAGATGTCGTAGAAAATGTCGTAGAAAGTGTCGTAGAAAATGTCGTAGAAAAAATAATATCATACATAGAAAACGATAAATTTATCACTGCAAAGACATTATCAGAAAAGCTATCATTGTCATCAAGACAAGTGCAACGCATTATGACACAGCTAAAAACAGACAATAAAATAAAAAGAATTGGCGGTGATAAAGGCGGATATTGGGAAGTAGTAAAAGGATAATTAGATATTTCTCCCTTACTTACATACAGATTTAACATCCGTCAGATGGCAGAATGATTTTTTTCAAATCAACTCCGTACATGCTCCGTACCAAGTCCGAGTGAACTATGGACTATTGACAGATGAACTATGAAATCTGCGATTCATAACTTTAATCTTCTATTCCCCATATTCTTCCATCGGCTCCGCTGCTATTATATAACTCTCTTCCGACAGCTCGTACTGTTTTGGTTTCTGCTCAGTGAAATGAATATATTTCAAAGTATTAACTAACGATTCTAATGTTTCCTGACGTACTTTAGGTTTCAGCTGACACTCCCAGATGTTGATGAAGTGCCATCCCATAGACGCTAATTTTGTCTGGACTTCAACGTCTCTTGTTCTGTTGCGTTCTATTTTCGTCTTCCAATATTCGGTATTGCTTTTCGGCAGAACGTAATGTCTGCATCCTTGATGTCCGTGCCAGAAACATCCGTTAATGAAAATGACGGTTCTATATTTACGAAGTACGATGTCGGGATGACCTGGTAAACGCGGGGAGTTCAACCTGTAACGAAAACCGCGACCGAATAGGAATTTCCTCACCAGCAACTCAGGTTTGGTGTTTTTTCCTTTTATCGCCGCCATGCAACGATGCCGCTGTTCTGGAGTGAGTTTGTCCATTTTAGTTTAAAAACATATGTACAAAAATACGTCATTTTTCCCTATCTTTGCATCTAACTATAAATTGAACTAAATGGGCAGAAATAAATTTTCACAGCGTGAGATTGATATTATCCGTAAACTCTTGAATCGTAAGGTGGCAAGTAATCGTGGCGGACAGAAGATGGTACGTCATACTTTGAGAACGGTGTTTAACTTCAATATCTCCGACTTCAACGTTCAAGGTCAGCCTTTCGGTCCGAAGGAGTTGGACGAGTGCGTGCATCGTAATAGAATTCATATTCTTGACGAGGCGACGATAGAAGCTATGAAGCTGCGTTATGCAGAGAAGAAACAACATGAAGAATCTCTTAAACAAGCCGAAGCAATAGCTAACGGCGAGGTCCAGGATTGGCAGGAAGTGCTGAAACAATGGAACGAATATTACGAGAAAAATCCTGAATAACAACAGGTATCTGTAATGTCCAGTCACGTAATTCTAGTTGATTCGTGTCTGGACATTTTTTTAGTAGTTCTTAAAACTTTAATTTAAAGAATAATAATAAAATATTATCTTTGTAAAAAAATAAATACAATGAAATTCTATCACATCGCATTATTATTTTTTTCAGTTATTATGATGACATCATGTTCGTCAAATCAAAAATCTGATAATATGGAAAAGAACGTTTTGGAAAACATCGCTACTCGCGTCTCAGTGCGTACTTATCTCGACAAATCTGTTGACGACGCTACAATAGAAAAACTGCTGCGTGCTGGCATGGCTGCTCCTTCAGCAATGAATAAACAACCTTGGCATTTTGTAGTCGTCACTGACAAACAACAGCTTCTTGCTCTTTCCGAGGCAAATCCGTATGCTGGCATGCTTGCCGAAGCTCCTCTGGCGATAGTGGTCTGCGGCGACCTCGACAGAGCTATCGAAGGCATCGGCAGCGAATACTGGGTGCAGGATTGCTCTGCCGCAACGCAAAACATTCTGCTCGCCGCCAACGCTATGGGACTCGGTGCAGTGTGGACAGGCTCGTATCCAATCAAAGAACGCTGCGATGCCATCGCTAAAGCATTGCATCTGTCAGAGAACGTGCTGCCTCTCAATATCATAGTGATAGGTTATCCTGCAGGCGAGAATATTCCTAAAGACAAATGGGATCCAAACAAGGTTTCATATAACACATACAACAATGGTGATGTGAAACAAAATGTTGAAAAACACGAAACTGTATTATCTGATTTTGACTATGAGTCGGAATTTAAAGGCAGTCCTTTCTCATGGTTCAAAGGTTCTGGCGCACTCCTATGTGTAGGCGATAAGGAGAGTCATAATGCCATGACAATAGGCTGGGGCTCGATGGGAAATGTCTGGTACCATGACGTCAATACCATGACAGTTTATGTGGCTCCATCTCGTTATACGAAGGAATTTATGGAAAAATATAAATACTTTACAGTGATGAGCTTTGATGAGAAAGATAAAGACATCTTGGCTTATATGGGCTCTCATAGCGGACGTGACGGCGACAAGGCAGAAGCTCTTGGTTTACACGTAGCTTATACCGAAAACGGCGCCCCTTACTACGAAGAAGCTAAAGAAGTATTTGAATGCGAGATTATCTATCGAGATCAGTTTGATGCCGCCGGTTTTGAAGAGTTGCCTCGTAAGCGTTACGAGGACTTCCCTGCTGGAATTCATCATGTATATATCGGGAAAATACTAAGCGCAAAAAGAAGATAAATATTGATTCTTATGAAGAAAACTATCGTCTCAATATACAACTTCTACCGCGATGGTTTTAAGAACATGACATGGGGAAGGTCGTTGTGGTTATTGATATTCCTTAAAGTCATCATATTGTTTCTCGTCTTACGGATGTTCTTCTTCAAGCCTGTGATGGCAGGAAAGACCGATGAACAAAAAAGCGAATACGTCGGATCACAGCTATCAACCCCAATAACAGCTAAACCTTGATTTTAAGTTAAAAAAGATAAAGATATGATTGAAAGTGCATTAGTCGATTGGTCGAGGGCGCAGTTCGCTCTCACCGCTGCCTATCACTGGATTTTCGTCCCGCTCACTTTGGGACTCGCCGTGATAATGGCTGTAATGGAAACTATTTATGTAGTAAAAAAAGACGAATTCTGGAAAAACACCGCTAAGTTCTGGATGAAGATCTTCGCCATCAACTTTGCTGTCGGCATCGCCACAGGAATCATCCTTGAATTTGAATTCGGCACCAACTGGAGTAACTACTCTTGGTTTGTTGGCGACATCTTCGGCGCGCCTCTCGCCATTGAAGGCATCTTCGCTTTCTTTATGGAAGCTACTTTCTTCGCCGTGATGTTCTTCGGATGGGAGAAGATAAACAAGAAAGTACACCTCGCCTCTACATGGTTCGTGGCTTTAGGTTCAGCCATCTCGGCAATGTGGATTCTCATCGCTAATGCCTGGATGCAACATCCTATAGGCATGGAGTTTAACCCCGACACTGTACGTCATGAAATGGTTGATTTCTGGGCATTGGTGCTTAATCCAGTTGCAGTCTCAAAGTTCTTCCACTCTGTTTTCAGCGGATGGATGACAGGTGCAATCTTCGCTATCGGCATCAGCTGCTGGTTCTTATTGAAGAAACGTGAGACACGTTTTGCTCTTGCGAGTATCAGAGTCGCAGCTATTGTCGGTATCATCGGCACTTTCGCTGTGATGTTCAGCGGTGACAGTTCAGGCGTTCATCTCGCAAAATATCAACCGATGAAACTCGCTGCCGCTGAAGGTCTCGAAGATGGCGGAACACGCGCTCCATTCTCTATAGTGCCGGGGGTAGAAATCCCTGGAATGTTGTCGATTCTCGCGACACACGACATCAACGGATATGTCCCTGGAATAAATAACTTACTCGATGGGTACACAACTCCTGATGGCGTGAGACATCCTTCTGCCGAAGAGAAAATGCAAAGAGGCAAAACAGCTATCGACGCTTTTACAAAATATCGTATGTTAAAAGAGAGCGACCCTATTGCAGCAGCAGAAGCTCGTGCGGTACTTGATAAAAACGTCGATTACTTCGGTTATGGTTATATCGACAGTCGTGAGGAATTGGTTCCCAATGTGACACTTGTATATTGGGCATTCCGCGTCATGGTAGGATTCGGAACATTCCTCCTACTTCTTATGATAGTAGTGCTGTGGGCAGAATACAAGAAAAAACTCAGCAATATGAAGTGGCTGCAATGGGTTTCATTACTTTCTATTCCTTTGGTTTATCTTGCCGGTCAAGCTGGGTGGATTGTCGCAGAAGCAGGTCGTCAGCCTTGGACAATAGAAGGTTTGCTTCCAGTGAAAGCCGCTGTCTCAAGCGTAAGTGTGAGCGCAGTACAAACGACATTCTTCCTCTTCGTAGCGATATTCACACTCTTCTTAGTGATAGAAATGAGAATAATGATAAAAGCAATTAAACAAGGTCCACAAATTGAAGAACAGAAAGGAGAATAAGTCATGATTACATACGAATTTTTACAGAATTATTGGTGGTTCTTGATCGCGCTTCTCGGCGGACTTTTGGTGTTTCTACTATTCGTACAAGGAGGCAACGCTCTCATTTTCTTAGCAGGAAAGACTGAAGACGAACGTCAGCTTATCGTTAATTCTACAGGTCGTAAATGGGAACTTACATTCACCACATTAGTCACTTTCGGCGGTGCATTCTTCGCATCGTTTCCTTTATTCTACAGCACAAGCTTCGGCGGTGCATATTGGGTATGGATTTTAATTCTGATAACCTTTGTGTTTCAAGCTGTCTCATACGAATTTCAAAATAAAGCAGGTAACTTATTAGGCAAAAACACCTTCCGTGCTTTCTTGACGATAAACGGTTGTCTAGCTCCACTGTTAATAGGTACTGCTGTCGGAACATTTTTTACTGGTTCGCAATTTACAGTAAATAAAGGTGCCGTTGCAGATATAAGCGCGCCTGTCATAAGTCGTTGGGCAAACAATTGGCACGGACTCGAAGCAGTCGCCAATCCTTTCAACGTCGAATTTGGACTTATGGTTATGTTTCTGACAATATGCCTCGGAGCTTTGTATATGATTAACAATATCGATGATGAGAAACTAGCGATGCAATTACGTAAGAGTCTTTTGATATGTTTTGCGGGATTTTTACTGATGCTAGTATTAGTTCTCATTCAATTAGTTACGATGGAAGGATTTGCCGTTGATGCTGAAGGTAATGTTTTTATGGAAAAAGGCAAATATTTCCATAATCTTATTCAGATGCCTGTAGTATTGATAATGTTCTTATTAGGAGCGGTTTTACTTGTGACAGGTGTCGTTATGACATTACTAAAGAAAGAATTCAACCGAGGAATTTGGATTGCTGCACCTGGAACAGTCTTAGCAGTTATGGCTTTGTTTATGATTGCCGCTTATAACGGAACAGCATATTATCCATCAACCGCTGATCTTCAATGTTCACTGACATTATCCAACAGTTGCTCAAGCGAATTTACTCTCAAGACTATGGCGATAGTCTCACTGATAATTCCTTTCGTTGTAGCATATATTGCTTACTTCTGGCGTCAGATGGATAAGAAATCATTGACAAAAGAAGAGTTGGAAAAAGGTGAGAAATATTAAACAGAAAAAAGAGTCCAAATGGACTCTTTTTTTACCATATCTTATATAATTCATGAATTACATCATTCCTGGCATGCCGCCCATTTGTGGGTTCATAGCTGGCATTGGGTTTTCTTCTTTATGATTTGAGATAACGCATTCTGTTGTGAGAAGCATACTTGCAATAGAAGCAGCGTTTTCCAAAGCGACTCTTGAAACCTTAACAGGGTCAATGACGCCTGTCTTCAACAAGTTTTCGTATGTCTCTGTACGAGCGTTGAAACCGAAGTCGCCTTCGCCTTCTCTAACTTTGTTAACAACGACAGAACCTTCCAAACCTGCGTTTTCAACGATTTGACGTAATGGTTCTTCCAAAGCGCGTTTGATGATAGCGATACCTGTTGTCTCATCGTCGTTTTCACCTTTCATCTTTTCAATTGAGCTGATAGCACGGATGAAGCCGACACCGCCACCAGGAATAATACCTTCTTCAATAGCTGCTCTTGTTGCATTCAAAGCGTCTTCAACACGGTCTTTCTTTTCTTTCATTTCAACTTCGCTTGCTGCGCCAACGTAGATAACTGCTACGCCACCAGCGATTTTTGCCAAGCGTTCTTGTAACTTTTCACGGTCATAATCTGATGTTGTTGTAGCAATCTGAGCCTTGATTTGTGCTGCGCGTGCATCAATATTTTCTTTTGCTCCTTGTCCGTTTACAATAGTTGTGTTGTCTTTTGTAATAGTAATCTTATCTGCTGTACCGAGTTCTGCCAATGTAGCGTCTTCCAAACGATAGCCTTTTTCTTCTGTAATGACAGTACCGCCTGTCAAAATAGCGATGTCTTCCAACATTTCTTTTCTTCTGTCTCCGAAACCTGGAGCCTTAACAGCAACGACTTTCAAAGAACCACGTAAACGGTTCACAACCAATGTTGCCAATGCTTCGCTGTCGATGTCTTCAGCAATAATCAAAAGAGGACGACCTGTTTGTAATGATTTTTCAAGAATTGGAAGCAAATCTTTCATTACTGATATTTTCTTGTCGTAAATCAAAATGAAAGGATTTTCATAAACAGCTTCCATTTTTTCTGTATTGGTTACGAAATATGGAGAGATGTAACCGCGGTCGAATTGCATACCTTCAACGACATCAACATGTGTTTCAATGCCTTTTGCATCTTCAACAGTGATAACGCCTTCTTTCTTTACTTTTGCCATTGCTTCTGCAATCAAAGTACCGATTGCGTTATCGTTATTTGCTGAGATACTTGCAACTTGTTGAATCTTCTCGATACTTTCACCAACTTGTTCTGATTGGGATTTCAATGATTCAACGACTGTTGCGACAGCTTTGTCGATACCTCTCTTGAGGTCCATTGGATTTGCGCCGGCGATAACATTTTTCAAACCTGCTGCCACGATAGCTTGTGCCAAGACAGTAGCTGTTGTTGTACCGTCACCTGCGAGGTCATTGGTTTTAGAAGCGACTTCTTTAACCAATTGTGCACCCATATTTTCAACTGGGTCTTGTAGTTCGATTTCTTTTGCTACAGAAACGCCGTCCTTTGTGATGTGAGGAGCACCGTATGATTTTTCGATAATAACATTACGACCTTTAGGTCCGAGTGTAACTTTTACTGCATTTGAAAGAGCGTCGACGCCTTTTTTTAAACCGTCGCGTGCGTCTAAGTTGAATAATATGTCTTTTGCCATTGTTTTACTATTTTATGTGTTAAAAAATATTAATAAAAAAAATGAGAAATCAGATGATTGCAATAACATCGTTTTCTCTCATTATCATATAATCTTTTCCTTCTAAATGGAATTCTGTGCCGGCGTATTTGCCATAAATAACTACGTCGCCAACTTTCAATGTCATAGGATTGTCTTTTGTACCAGGACCGACTGCCACAACAACGCCTTTTTGTGGTTTTTCTTTTGCTGTGTCAGGGATAATAATTCCGCTTGCTGTCTTTTGTTCTGCGAGAGCTGGTTCTATAACAACTCTGTCTGCCAATGGTTTAATTGATAATTGTGCCATACTTTTAATTATTTATTTTGTGTATTATTTATTTTCTTGACCTCGCTTTGTCAAATTGTTTGCCAAAAATAAATATAAAAAAAAATGTCAGAAATAGTGACATTCTGACATTTTTAAGTTTTTTTCAATTACTGTCTTATTCAGCTTGTGTTTCAGCAGGCAACTGATATTCAGATGGTGCAATTGTGCTTTCAATTTGTTGACGCATTTCTGTATCTACTTGAGTGCCTGCACCAACACCATTCTTAGGGATTGTTACGCTTGAGACAAGGCAGAGTAACACCAAAATAACTGCTAATGTCCATGTTGATTTCTCCAAAAAGTCCGTAGTCTTGCGAACACCTAAAATTTGATTCGATGATGACATAGAAGATACCAAACCACCACCTTTTGAATTCTGAACTAAAACTACCAATCCCATCAAAGCACTGACGATAAGGATGAATACTGAAATTGCTACGTACATTTTTATTTTTATTTAATTGTTAAACTTATTTTTTGCTTCCTCAATTAATTCTGCAAAATAAACACTTTTTTCTGGATTTTTCAAACTTAATTTTTCATACATCGAAATTGCTTTTTCAACATATCCCTGATTAAGATAAATCCTTGCTAATGTTTCACTTATGATATTTTCTTTATCAACAACACTCGCTTGAGCGACAAGCATCGGGTCATAAAATTCTTGTTTGGGACGAGAAATTTGGGGATTTTCTGCGATAAATTTATCGATAATTTCATTTTTCGACAAAGATTTCTGCTCTTTCTTAGACTCTTCTTTCTCACGCTCCAACTCAACAATACGCTGCTCGATAAGCGCCTTCAATTCATCTAACGACCTACGTTTTTCCTCCAACAATGCCATTTCACGCGACAATTCCTCCCGCGACTTATCCAAATCAATTTCCGGTACCACTATAGACTCTACCGACTGTTGATTATTTGATACAGAATCTGTTGCTTCTTCATCTTCACAAAATTCATCTGGCAAGTCAACTCTACTAACTTTCTCCTTAGATTCTGCCAAAAGATGACGCAAAGAATTTCTGTCTGGCGACATTGCTGCCGCCAACCTCAATTGTCTGCCCGATTTCTTGTCTTCTGATAACTCCATGCCAACAGACAAAAGCACTTGTGCCACAGTAAAATATGGATATGTCTCAGTAACAGAAGACAACAATTCCACGTCAGTCGCGTTAATCGACTGCGGATTCGACATTATATATTGAAACCTATCCTTATCCATAATTACCAATTCACAACGGCTTTGTTAAAAATATCTTGACATAAATCTTCTACAATTTGTTCGACCAAAACATCCTGTACGGAATTCAAATCTTGCCCACTTGGATAATCTTGATATTGCGAGAATTTTTGCTCAAAATTTTTTGATTCGTCATATTTATTTGTAAATCTGACGTTTACCGTCACTGTAAGTCTGTTCATAGCAGCAGTCTGATTACCAGTGATAGCGATTGGAGAAGTGCTGTATCCAACTATTTCTCCCTCCAACGCAAGGTCTCCGTTCTGCGCTACAGACTGCAAAGTAGTCTGATTTACAAACATATCGTTCAACGCATTAGTGATAGTATTGCTCAATAAAGGATTTACGAGCTGCGCGTTATTCGGGAAATACTGAACAGAAACCGTTTTTGCCTCAGGAGGAATAGAGGCTCCTGAAAAAGAATAAATTCCACAGCTACTAAGTATAACACATAGCATCAGAATCATTATGAAATTATATTTCCTTAACGTTTCCATCAAAGGTTGATTTTATATTCGTTAATTTTTCTATATAATGTTCTCTCGCTGATACCCAATTCTTTGGCTGCATCTTTTCTCTTTCCCTTATGTTTTTCTAAGGCTCTACAAATCAATTCCTTTTCAGTCTGTTCTAATGACAAAGACTCTTTTTCCATGGTAACATTAGACGATAGTGGAACTGACGCATTTGAAGAAACCGTCTTGTAATCTTCTTCATTATCTTGAACATATACGAAAGAGTCTTCTTCCTCCTCCACTGGAGAAATAACTGTTGCATTTATCGAAGTGATTCCCGATGTATCTGGTATATGTTGAATTTTACCATTGTTTCTTTGTTCCGACAATTCCTTGACGGTTCTGCGAAGTTCAAGGATGTCGTTTTTCATATCAAACAACACCTTATATAATATGTCGCGTTCCGAGAGTGGATCTTCATCCTTACCGCCTTTATAAAGCGTTGGTAATGAAGTGATATTATTATTTGGAAGATAATTCTTTAGAATCTCTGGAGTTATTATCCTTTCTTCCTCAATGATAGAAATCTGCTCTGTAATATTTTTAAGTTGCCTGATATTTCCATCCCAACGATAATTTTCCATCATTTTGACAGCCTCTGGTGTAAGCTGAACTGCTGGCATACGATACTTTTCTGCGAAGTCGGCAGCGAACTTTCTGAATAACAATCGAATATCTTCTTTACGTTCGCGCAATGCAGGAATGCGAATTGGAACTGTATTCAGACGATAATACAAATCTTCTCTGAAACGACCTTTTTCTATTGCCATTGGAATATTAAGGTTAGTCGCAGCGACAATTCTGACGTCAGTCTTCTGAACTTTTGAGGAACCCACTTTGATGAATTCGCCGTTTTCCAAAACCCTCAAAAGTCTTGCCTGAGTCGCCAAAGGCAACTCGCCGACTTCATCCAGGAAGATTGTACCTCCGTCAGCGACTTCAAAATATCCTTTTCTAGTGTCAATCGCTCCTGTAAACGAGCCTTTTTCATGTCCAAATAATTCAGAATCAATAGTTCCTTCAGGAATAGCACCACAGTTGATAGCAAAATAATTCTTATGTTTTCTCGAACTGTTTTGATGTATGATCTGCGGAATAACATCTTTACCTGTTCCGCTTTCTCCATTAATGAGGACGGTGAGGTCGGTACCGGCAACCTGCACCGCAATCTCAATCGCGCGATTGAGATGCGGGTCGTTACCTATTATCTTAAATCGTTGTTTTATTGATTGGATGTCACGAATGTCCATTTTATCTTAATGTTGCTTTTAGTTGTTGTTCTATTGCAGCCTGAATCTTAGCCATTGTCTTTTCAATAACCTTGTCTGTCAATGTCTTTTGTGTATCAAGCAAGATAAAACTCAAAGCATATTGTTTTTTGCCTTCAGGAATCTTATCGCCTGTATAAATGTCAAACAGACTGACAGATTTCAATATCTTGTTTTCTGCTGTAAAAGCAACGTTCTTAACCTGCTCAAAGTTCACATTCTTATCAAGAATTAATGCCAAGTCGCGACGTACTGATGGGAACTTAGGCAATGGTTCGTAACGAACGCTCTTAGCTTCCTTATTAGCTTTCAGCAAGTTATCCCAATTCATCGTTGCATGATAAACTTCTCTCTTCAAATCAAATAACTTCAAAGTCTTTTGATTTATTTTGCCAAGAGTGCACAATTCCATGCCATTAAGACTATAAACCAATGAATATTCATAATGTTTTACGCTTCCTTCGCTTGTCTCAAGTTTTTCAATATCAATATTGAGTTTATGCAAAACGCCTAAAACATATTTTTTAAGTTCATAGAAATCAACGTTTTGAGGTTTATTACTCCACAACTCTTCCTTATCTTTTCCTGTGATAAACAAATCCAGATTATAAATTTCTGAATATGGAGACAATGAAACGTTTTCCTGTTTCTTATCGGCATCGTAGAAATATGTATTGCCGAATTCAAAGAACTTAACGTCAAAAACCTTATGATTATGATTGTTTTCTATACTCTTCAATCCTCCGAAAAGTAACGACTGACGAAGCACGTTCAAGTCGGAACTGAGAGGATTCAGAATCTTAACATTTCTATTTTCATCGAAGCTATCCATGTCTTTGGTATAAGACTCTTTTGTCAGTGAGTTGTTCATGATTTCGTAGAAGCCATTGGAAGCTAACATGATAGAAACGTTTCTCTTCAACTTTTCAGGATCTGGTTTTGCAACCACATTAAGTGTTGCATTTATTTTTTCTGGGATTGCGATATTATCGTAACCGTAAATACGTAATATTTCTTCCACTAAATCGGCAGGACGATAGACATCGACTTTACATGTTGGGACATCGACAGTTACAGATTCGTCTGTCAATTCCACTACTTTGCAATCTAGGTTCCTTAAAATATTTACAGCAATATTTTTTTCTATTTCCTGGCCAGCGATTTTATTGAGATAAGCGAATTTAAGTTCTACGCGCACAGGAGTGAAGTCGCCGTTGATGACATCTTTTACTTCAGATGAAATTGTTCCACCTGCCAATCCCTTAATCAACAAAGCAGCACGTTTCAATGCGAACAATGTAATGTTAGGGTCGCATCCACGTTCAAAGCGGAAACTTGCATCTGTCTGTAATCCATGATATTTTGAAGTCTTACGTATCGATGTCGGATTGAAATAAGCACTTTCGATGAAAACATTTGTCGTGTTTTCTGTCACGCCCGATTCTGCGCCGCCGAAAACGCCTGCTATACACATTGGCTCTTCCGCATTGCAAATCATCAAGTTGGTGCTGCTCAACTTACGTTCAACTCCGTCTAAAGTAACAAAAGGAGTTCCTTCTGGCATGCATTTCACGACAACTTTCTTGCCTTTAATCTTATCTGCATCGAAAGTATGAAGAGGCTGACCAGTCTCCATCAAGATGTAATTGGAAATGTCAACAATATTATTTATAGAACGAAGTCCGACTGCTTCCAATCTATGTTTCAACCATTTAGGAGATGGTCCGACTTTAACGCCGCTTACTGTCACGCCAGAATAGCGAGGACATGCCATTGTATCTTCAACGACGATTTCAATATTATTGTCGTTATTTTCAACTTTGAAGTCATCGACCGAAGGTATGATGAGATGATATTTATCTGTTTTTTCTTGATAATTGAGAGCTGCCACCAAGTCACGGTTTACGCCGATATGAGATGTCGCATCGGAGCGGTTCGCAGTAAGGCCTATTTCTATTGTAGTGTCTTGTTCTACAGGGAAATAGAACGATGCAGGTTTTCCCACCTCATAGTCTTCAGGAAGCACCATAATGCCATCGTGCGACTCGCCGATTTGAAGTTCGTCTTCAGCGCAAATCATGCCTTCCGACACTTCACCGCGAATCTTGCCTTTCTTTATCGTAAATGACTCGCCGTTTTTATAAAGTTCAGTACCTATTGTAGCGACCAAAACTTTCTGACCTTCAGCTACGTTAGGAGCTCCACATACTATATTCAAAGGTTCCTCTGCTCCTACATCCACTTTTGTTATGTGAAGGTGATCTGAATTTGGATGGTCAACGCAATAGATAACCTTACCTACCACTACACCTTTCAGTGCGCCTTTTATTGATTCATAAGGAGTTAAGTCTTCTACTTCGAGACCTGTTCCTGTTAATTTTTTTGCTATTTCTTCTGCTGATAAGTCGCAGTTGATGTACTGCTTAAGCCAATTATAAGATACTTTCATTGTAAAATCGTGATTTAATGTGCAAAGATAACATTTTATGACAAAATGTCAGAAGTTTTTGTAAAGTTTTTTGTTATGAATTGACAATATTTTTTTAATAAAGCTACTATTAATTCACCAACAATTCTTGTGAAATGCCTAAAAAAGAAAAATTTGTCTCTTCAAGGATTTCTCTCCGAAGAAACAAATTTTTTCTTGTAACAAAAACACGTTTGAATGAAATGCTAAATCTATTATTTTTTAGCACCTTCCATGACTAATTTACCTTTGTAATATAAGTCACCATCAACATAGTAAGCTCTGTGATAAACATGGATTGTACCTGTTTCTTTGCATACTGCTAATGTTGGAGCTTCTGCTTTGTAATGTGTTCTTCTTTTAGCGCCTCTTGTATGAGACTGTCTTCTCTTAGGATGTGCCATTTTACACTATTTTTTGTTGTTAATTAATTATCTTTTCTATCTTTCAATTCTTCCAAACATTTCCAACGTGGGTCAATCTCATTGGTATCGTCATCTTGAACAGTGCCGTCACCTTGAAGGTACTTTATAACCTCTTGATTGCATTCACTGATATTTTCATGAACTCTGTGAATTGGCAACGATAAAATTATGTATTCGTAAATCAGTGATGCTATATCGAACTCGCCTTCTTCTGATGGAATCACTATAACATCATCTGACTCTTCTTCATAAGCATGACCATATTTCAAATAAATAACGACTTCATTTTCTATAGTCTGCTTATATTCATCGTTGCATCTGTCACAAGGAACGTACACATCGCCAGAAAAATTAAATGTCAAAATAAACTCTCTTTCATGTTTTTCGACATTCAAATTAACCTTTACGCAAGACTTCTTAACTTCTGAGAACTCAAAATTCTCGAAGAATTTATCATCAATTGTGTATTCAAAATCGTGATAACCAATTGATAATCCTGCTATTGGCAATATGTAATCGTTTCCAGCTTTCATAAAATTCCCCAAATCGGGGTGCAAAGATAACAAAATTATTTCATTTTTTAACGAAATCTTGTTAATTTTTAATTTAAGACGACTTCCTAAAGTCCACACTTACACAAATTTTGTCAGAAAATGGCAAATCACAATTCTAAACAGTCTCTACCATCAGCAATTCTTCGATGTCTTTCTTCATTCTTTCAGGTTTTACTATCGGAGCGTAGCGTTTAATCCTGCTTCCGTCAGAAGAAATCAAGAACTTAGTAAAATTCCATTTAATATCCTCGCCTAAAATATTTTTTGTCTTCTCTTTCAGGAACTTATAGATAGGTGACTCATTCGGTCCGTTGACATCTATTTTCTTCATCATTTGAAATGTAACGCCATAATTCACCTGACAGAAATTGCTTATCTCCTCATCAGAACCAGGATCTTGCTGTGCGAATTGATTGCACGGAAATCCCAAGATAACAAGTCCCTTATCTTTATATTTCTTATGAAGTTCCTCCAAACCTGCGAACTGCGGCGTAAATCCACATTTGCTTGCAGTGTTAACAATCAGAAGCACTTTACCCTTGAATTGCTTTAAATCCAACTCTTTACCATTTGAAGTCAAAGCTTTAAAGTCATAAATCGTGGTCATAATATTAATTTTAATGTTTATTAAAGAATAAAAAAATAAGCAATGAAATGTTCAATTATAATTTATTATTTTTGCATAACCTATAGATACAGATATGAACAACACCAAATTTAAAGTGAGTGGACAAATAGTTGATGTCGTCAATTCTCGAATTTTCAGAGGAACTATACATATTAATAATGGTAAGATTGAAGATATTGTTGAAGAAAACAACGATAACGACCAAATTATCATGCCTGGTTTTGTAGATTCGCACGTACACGTAGAAAGTTCGTTGCTTGTGCCGACGGAATTTGCCCGCTTGGTTGTTCCACATGGCTGCGTTGCTTCTGTCAGCGATCCTCACGAAATAGCCAATGTCTTAGGCGTTGAAGGTGTGAGATATATGATTGAAATAGGGAAAAAATCGCCTTTTAAATTTTATTTCGGAGCACCGAGTTGTGTTCCAGCGACTCCTTTTGAGACATCTGGAGCGACAGTTAATTCTGATGATATTGACGAACTCCTTTCTTCGGATGATGTTAAATATCTTGGCGAGATGATGAATTATCCTGGCGTATTATTCAATGATTCTGAAGTATTTAAGAAATTAGAGTCGGCAAAACGTCATAACAAGCCCATCGATGGTCACGCCCCATTGCTCAGCGGCGACGACCTCAAAAAATACTGCGCAGCTGGTATCAGCACCGACCATGAATGCTCAAACCTTAACGAAGCTCGTGAAAAAGCCGCTTTAGGAATGACAATATTAATCCGTGAAGGCAGCGCTGCAAATAACTTCAACGCTCTTATTCCACTCATCAACGAACATCCCGAAAAAGTAACATTCTGCACAGACGACGCTCATCCTCACGAACTTATACATTCTCACATCAATAAATTAGTAAAGAAATCTATTGAGATTGGATACAATATCATAGATGTTTTAAAAGCCGCAACGCTAAATCCAACCAGACATTACAATCTAGAAGTCGGATTACTTCAGAAAAACGACCCAGCCGATTTTATTATAATTGATAACTTTAACAATTTCAATATCTTAAAGACTTATATAGATGGAAATTTGGTAGCTGAAAATGGTAAGTCATTGCTACCGAATTTACCAGTTGACATAATAAACAATTTCGTTGCAGAGAAAGTAGCAGCAAAAGACTTTGAAGTCATTGATAATGATAAAGATGTAAAGATAATCGGTGTCATCAACGGAGAACTTCTCACCGAAAGAATCATAGGAAGACCCAAGTCCGAAAAAAACGAAGATACTGGCGACAATGTGCTTGTCAGCGATGTCGATAACGACATTTTAAAAATCGCCGTCATCAATCGTTATAGAAAATGCAATCCTGCTGTAGGTTTCATCAAAAACTTTGGTTTGAAGAGAGGCGCGCTTGCATCAAGCGTGGCACACGATAGTCACAACATCATCGTAATTGGATGCAATGACGAATCTATGGCATTGGCTGCCAATATGATAATAGAAACCAAAGGTGGTTTTGCAGTATATGATGAAAACATCAAGATGAGTTTACCTTTGCCAGTTGCGGGTATTATGACCAATGAAGATGCATATAAAACTGCCGACGACTATTTGAAAATCAAGAATTTGGCAAAAAATCTCGGTTCTAATCTAAGCGACCCTTTTATGACTATGGAATTTATGGCTTTACTCGTGATTCCTGCATTGAAACTCAGCGACAAAGGACTCTTCGACGGAGAAAAATTCCAGCTAACATCATTGTTTTGCTAACTAAGTTTGGCATTAGACTTTGTTTTTTAGAATCTCCATATTTCCTCTAAGTCAATATCCCAATTTGCCTTTACATCAAAGACATCTTTGTGATAATAAACTGACTCAGGAAGTTGCTTCTTTCCAAAAACACCTGGCGACCAACATCCATCAGCATTTTGGTCTAAAGTAGCTCTGAGTTTATATTTCTTTGGCGACAAATATTCAAATCCAACTTTTGAACTAGAAGTAATTACTTGTTTATCAATAAATTTTTCATTCTCATCCAAAAGTTCAACTATAATCTGAGGAACATTCTCAGGCACTTCAACAGTCACAAATATATTTCCATATTCCGATGGCGATGCCACTCTAAAAGAAAATTCCGTAGTGTCGTTTGTTGTTCCTTTAAAACTATAAAAAACCGAATCTGGAATGATGATTTTATAAGATTTCTCTGTTTCGAAAGTCCTGTTTAACCTATATTTCAATCCAAATGAATCAATCTTTACAAAATGTAAATCATTGATAATAGTATCTTTATCAACTATATACCAAGAAGTATCTCGCATCATAATTTTTGTGACAGGTTCCTTAAAAGATATTAACAAATCCTGCTTAGGTTTTAACTTACTTCCGATGACATTTGTCGAGACTGCCAACGACTTAACGGCAGTTTCTTTCTTTCTTTTTCCTTGATTATTACGAGGTTTAAGACTCATCACGGAAGTGTCATTTATTAATGTATCGTAATTTATAGCGAAAAACAGACTGTCCTTGTTTGGAGTGAAGTACCAAAGAATGGAATCGTAATTTGCTGAATATGTTTGACAAATCGCAAAAGAATCAGGCAAAGACTCCAGCACTTCGATTCTAACATCTTGAGCAGGTTTGCTGAACACAAAACGCAGCAGACCTTCTTCAGGCACCTCTTTCTTCAACAGTTTCTGAACCGTATCAGCCTCCAAAAAAGAGTATAAAGTATAAGACATATCTTTCTTAACAGCTTGTTTTACAGTATCATTCGAAATAGAATCATTGTTAATTACTAATTGCAAATTGTCAATTGTCGAAGGTGTGACAAGGCTATCCAAAAAAGCGATGCTTTCGTTTGGCAAGTCGAATCTGAGATTTAAATTCTCGTCTTTCAACGCAAAGATAAGATAATCATCTTTTTTCAATCCTGAAAACTTGAAATTTCCATCTTTATCGCTTTTCGTCAGATAGTAAGGTTTTACAAAAAAAGGCAGCGAGTCAATGCCAATTGTATCGTTGTCATCCGAGTAAAGCATCACGAAGAAATCTGCCGAAGGTTTGTGATTATCAGCTTGTAACACTTTACCATCCAACGATAAAGTATCAATATTTTCACCTGTAGAAAAAACGAAAGAATAATCTTTGAAGATATTTCCTTCGTGAAGATCTTTTATTGCTTCCCCGAAATTAATGGAATAAGTAGTTTCTGGTTTAAGAGGATCTTTAAATTTAATTATCAATGACTTACCACTCAGTTTATAATCAGGATTATTCTCAAGAGGAGGAGAAATCAAAATATTGTTATTAGGATTATTAAGTGTTACATATTCATCAAAAGTAATGTGAATCTCCTTTTCCGAGAAGTTAGTTGATTGATTTTCAGGGTTTGATTGTAAAACAATTGGAGGTATTGTATCTTTAGGACCACCTGATGGCGACACAACATTAGCGCATCGCATGAAGCTTAACATTAAAACCAATGCAAGACTGTGAAATAAATATGATAACGATTTCTTCATAATGCAAAGATAAAAAAAGTCTAAGGTCTAAAGTCTAAGGTCTAAAGATTTTTTTAAGTCACCATTTAGTGACGCGGCTTGCCACATCAGTACCATGTAATTTATGCGTCTCATTATTTTTTTCAGTTTTTCATATTTTCAGTTTCTCAAAAGTAAACCCTTTATCAGAATAATATTCAAGGACTTTTGTCAGGGCAGGAATCATATTTTTTACAGCTTTTTCGCTATCATGGAAGACGACGATACTGCCATCGCCAGCGTTTTTTATTACATTGTTAAAACAATCTTCAGGGCTCAACGACTTATCCCAATCGTAAGTGATAACCGTCCAAGCTACAAGTTTGTAATGATTTTTTAACATTCTAATCTGCGATGACTTTATTCTTCCATGAGGGGGACGAAACAAAGACGATTTTATAAGTTCCTGAGTTTCATTGACAGAATCGACATAACTTTTGGTTTTTGTATTCCAACCTTTCTCATGGTTATAAGTATGACCGCCGACCGAATGACCATCCTCGACAATCATATCGAAAGTCGCTTTATATTTTTTAACATTATTACCGACACAGAAAAAAGTCGCTTTGGCGTTAAATTTCTTTAATATTTCTAATACTCGCGGTGTTATTGTCGGATGCGGGCCATCATCGAAAGTGATATAGACTTTCTTTTCGCCCTTAGGCATCTCCCAAAGCAGCGAAGGATAGAACATTCTTAATATATAAGGAGTTGTGATGAAGCGCATAACTATTTCCAACTCATCAACTTATTGACACGTAGCCTCGTTGACTTATAGACTTTTAAGGCAGTACCCCCACCGGGAATCGAACCCAGATTTAAAGTTTAGGAAACTTTCGTTCTATCCGTTGAACTATAGGGGCTTTCCTAATTGAAAATTGAAAATTAACAATTAACAATTTACATTGACTATTGTCACTGACATTAAACCTTAAACTTTAAGCCTTAAACTCACAAACACAATAGTCTGTTGTCTCAACAATTATCGTCTGCAAAAATAATATTTTTTTTCGATAATTTATTTTTCATTTTACATTTATTATTTTACCAAAATAATTACCTTTGTGGCGTTTTTTTGGAAAAACATCATAAACTATTTTAGAAATGAACGTTTATAATTTCATCGTTGATATACAACGTTTTGTAGAAGAGAAACATAACTTAGGTCTTAAAGTTGGTTTCGTCCCGACTATGGGAGCGCTTCACGAAGGTCATATTTCTTTGATAAATCGTGCTAAAAAAGATAACGACATCGTGGTTTGTAGCGTCTTTGTAAACCCAATTCAATTCAACAATCAGACAGATTTGGAGAAATATCCGCGTACTCCAGAACGCGACATCGAGAAACTTGAACAAGCTGGCTGCGATGCTGTCTTTATGCCTACTGCAGAAGAGATGTATCCTAACAAAGTAGAAGATCATTACGACTTCGGTGATTTGGAACGCGTCATGGAAGGCGCCTGTCGTCCAGGTCATTTCAACGGTGTCGCGATAGTGGTCCGCAAGCTCTTCGAAATCGTCACTCCTAACAGAGCTTACTTCGGCGAGAAAGATTTTCAACAACTGGCAATCATCAAAAAAATGGTACAAAATCTTAATATGAATTTAGAAATAGTGCCATGCCCAATAATCAGAGAGAACGACGGTCTCGCCATGAGTTCACGTAACGTCCGTCTCAACGAGACAGAACGCGCCATCGCTCCTAAAATCTTCGCTACTTTAAACGATGCCATCTCTAAAAAAGTTTCGATGATTCCTGCCGAGATGAAAGAATACACTCTTGCCAAGTATGCAGAAATCAAGGAGTTTGACGTTGAATATGTTGAAATCACTGATGAAACAAACCTTAAATCATTAGAAAACTGGAACGAATGCGATCACGCTCGTATCTTCGTGGCTCTTCAACTCGGTCCAGTTCGCTTAATCGATAACGTTAGAATTTATTAATATGAATATTGAAGTTCTTAAATCTAAAATCCATCGCGCTACCGTGACTCAAGCCGATCTTAATTACATCGGCAGCATTACTATTGACGAAGACTTATTAGACGCAGCCAATATCATTGAAAACGAACGCGTCGACATTTATAACATCACTAACGGAGAACGTCTCTGCACTTACGCCATCAAAGGTGAACGCGGCTCTGGCGTCATCGGAATCAACGGTGCGGCAGCTCATAAAGTGAATGTAGGTGACCTCGTGATAATCGTCTCTTATTGCTCAATGGATTTCGAAGAAGCTAAAAAACATAAGCCTTCTATCGTTTTCCCTGATAAAAACAATAAAATATAAAGCATTGAATAAGAAGGTCTCCAACGCAATAACATACATCATTTTCCTCTCTTTGGGGATTCTTTTGCTTTGGCTTTGCTTCAGAAAGATAGAGTTTTCACAAGTCATCATTTACGTCAAAACGGCAAAATATTCTTGGATGTTGCTGAGCCTCGTTTGCTTGGCAATATCTTTGTTTTTTAGAGCCTTACGTTGGAATATCTTGATAGAATCTCTCGGTTATAAAACAAGAGTATCAACGACTTACGAGTCTGTTTTGATAGCATATTTCGCGAACACAGTATTTCCTCGTCTCGGCGAAGTGACACGCTGCGGAACTCTCACTAAAAAAGAAAACATCCCATTCGACAAATCTTTAGGAACAGTAATATCAGAGCGTGTCCTCGACTTAGTCGTGCTCTTCGCTATGGCGTTGTTAGTCATTCTCTTCCAATGGAATCTGCTCGGTAGTCTCATAACTTCTTGGCTCAATCCTTTGATAGAAAAGATTGTAAATAATGCTGTATTAGGAACACTGATAATTGTTGCAGCTATTGCATTATTTGCAGCTATCATATTCATCTTCAAGAAGAAAAAACATCTTCTGTCACAAAACAGATTATATCAGAAAATTGCTTCTATGTGGAACGGCTTCGTCGACGGAATAAAATCCATCTTCACAATGAAGAAAAAAGGTCTGTTTATAATTTATACATTATTAATCTGGGGATTTTATGTCGTGATGACTTGGTTGCCATTCTATATGCTTCCAGAAACATCACATCTCGGATTGACAGAAGCAGTGACATTATTAGGACTCGCGACATTAGGTGTCGTGGCACCAGTTCCTGGCGGAATGGGCGTATATCATTTCATAGGAATATTGCTGCTCAACGGCTTCTACGGAATCTCGGAATCCGCGGCAGTATCGTTCGTGACGATAAACCACACAAGTCAGATGATATTTTATTTGGTGACAGGTGTAATAGCTTACGTTGTTATGTTCTTTATTGACAGACGTTCTCCTTTAAATTAACAGTGAACAATGTACAATTAACAATCTTAATAATAGTTCATAGTCATTGTCATAGTTCAAAGTAAAAAAATAAATTAACATGAAACATTTAGAAAAAATTTACGATAAGATATTAGACGACAAATCTCTTGAAGAAAGATTGAATCTCTGGCGCAGAGAAGGAAAAACGATAGTTTTCTCTAACGGCTGCTTCGACATCTTACATCGAGGTCATGTTGAATATCTTTCTAAAGCCGCTGATTTAGGCGATAAACTCATAATAGGTTTAAATACAGACGATTCTGTAAAAAGACTAAAAGGTCCGTCACGACCTGTCAATGACGAGAAAGCACGCGCTATATTATTGTCGGCATTGGAATTTGTCGATGCCGTAGTTTTTTTCGATGAAGATACACCTTATAATCTAATCAGACGCATTCAGCCTGACGTACTTGTAAAAGGAAAAGATTATAAGGTAGAGGACATTGTCGGCTACGACATCGTAACTGCAAAAGGCGGAAAAGTTGAAACGATAGAATTAGTTGATGGATTTTCAACGACAAGTATTCTTGAACGAATCTGATTCGCCATTATCAATCAATCTTCAATACCAATCCTTTCAGATAAGCACCTTCGGGATGATAGATATTCACAGGATGATCTTCCGGTTGATCTAACTGATATATTATCTGCGCCTTACGACCTGTCTCTATAGCGGCAGCCATTACAATACTCTGGAATTGAGCCTTATCAACTGCCTGAGAACAGCTGAAAGTGAATAAAAGTCCGCCCTCTTTAATTTTAGTTATAGCCTCGCGGTTGATGAATTTATAACCCTGAAGTCCTTTATGTAACGATCTGTGATTCTTAGCGAAAGCTGGAGGGTCGAGGATTATCAGATCGAATTTGCCTTTTTCCATATTCTGAAGGAAAAGTTTCGCGTCTTCTGCAACACAAGGATTCTCTTCTGCGCTGAAACCATTTAGTATCAGATTCTGCTCGCTTGCAAGAATCGCTTTTTTTGAACAATCGACGGAAACGACTTTATTTGCGCCGCCTTGAAGCGCCGTGACAGAGAAACCTCCTGTGTAACAGAAAGTGTTAAGTACGTTCTTGCCTTTCGATAATTTCCTGACCAAATCACGATTATTACGCTGATCTAAGAAGAATCCAGTCTTCTGACCTTCTTCCCAATCGACTATGAATTTAGAGCCATTCTCCAAAACAAAATTCTCATCATCTTCACCTTTAACGAGATAACCATCTTCCACTGCGTCTTTGCCCATTCGTTGCATCGCTTCAGAACTTTTGTTATAGACAGAATTAATATCCAGTCCATCAATATTGAGAAGTGCATCTGATATTGACTTAATATTCAACGCCATACCTTCTGTCTGAGCTTGAACAACAGCTGTCTTGCCATAAATGTCGATTATCAAACCTGGAAGATTATCTCCTTCAGAATGAACAAGACGATAACAATTAGTATGTTGATTATCAACAAGTCCCATCATCTTACGAAGTTCAAAGGCTTTTTCAAGTCGTTCTTTCCAAAATGTAAGGTCTATTTTTCTGTTTTCGAAAACTAATATCTTAACAGCTATATTTCCCGCTTCCGCGAAACCAGTTCCTAATATTTCATTCTTATAATCGACGACCGTAACTAAATCGCCAGCTTGGAGATTAGGAGCTGCTGTTTCTATCGCGCCAGAGAAAATCCATGGATGATAACGTCTTACGGCTTCGTCCTTACCTTTGCGAAGTTTTATGATAGGATAATTGTTCATAATCATAATTTTGTACAAAGATAGGAAAAAGGGGAAAGACGAAAGTCTAAAGTCTAAAGATTTTTTAACTTTTTAATCCTCTATTAACGGTAAAATCTCCTCTTCAAAGATTTTCTTCTCAATAATTCTGTAATGTGGGTGATATTCAGAATTATAAATCTCGCTATGATGAACCGCATATTTTCCTTGTTCCAAAACAGAATGTATCATCTCCAAATCTTCTTCAAAATTTTCCAAATCAAGATTCATGGAAACTATAACAGATTCTATTTCAGACCATTCCTCTTTCCATTCCGAAATTGCGTCTAAATCTATTTTCTCCACACTTCTTAAAAAAGCATCGAAGTATTTCTGATATGAAATCTTATTTTCTTTTAAGACTGAAAGATTCACTCGGTAGTAATTATTCTCATATCCCGTTGGTTCATAATATCTTTCATGGAAATTTTCCGAATTGTTAAGTTCATAACGAAGATAATTTCCTGCAGCGGAAGTATCACTCACCAAATGTCCCGGACCGAATCTGTCCTGAAAGAAACTTTTATACAAATCCTGCAATGTCGATTTTGGATAATCACGCAACTGTCGCTCAACGGCTACCTTTATCTTATCAACAGACGACGGGCAACAGTCTGTAGTCTTAGTCAAAATAAGAAATAACGTTGCTAATACAATATATTTACAACTAATCTTTATCAATTCTCTATTCTCAATTTAAGAGACGCATCAATGTTTGTTAATTTTATCGCTACCATTGATACGTCTCTACATTAATTTTCAATTTTCAACTTTCAATTATCAATTTTCACGAGTTCATATTCTCTTGAGCCGAGACCGATGGCAGCAGCATGCTCGATGATATGAACTCCGTGACGTGAATTAATTCTCTCAATCAATGCTTTAGCATCATCGCCTTCTTGTGATGGATAATTGAAAATCAAATCAACGCAAGCTTGGTCAAGAGCAACGGGGTCTGTTGAAGCTAAGATTCCGACATCATTCATCTCAGGAGCTGCTGGATGATTATCGCAGTCGCAATCAACAGAAAGATTATTCATAACATTGATATATAAAATCTTACCATCGAAATAATCGTGAACCGACTGAGCCGATGCAGCCATTGCCTCGATGAAATGATCTTGAGGCACATCTCTGTTCATCTTCCAGATAAGATTCTTATCTGCGCATTTACCTGCTGTATGAATATATGCTTTGCCATTAGCTGAAGCAACTCCAATAGATTGATTTTTAAGGACTCCGCCAAAACCTCCCATTGCGTGACCTTTGAAGTGAGCGAGGTTAATCATGAAATCATAATTGTCGATATGGTCACCAACGAGGTTATATTTAATGTGTGTTGTGTCTTTTACAGGAATCTTCTTCTCACCGAACTCATCCATAAGGTCGCAAGGAGCGATTGCCATAAAGCCATGATCTTTAAACGTTTGCCAGTGAGCTTCGTTAGTATTACGTTTGCCAGCGTAAGCTGTGTTACATTCTACAATTGTTCCATTGACTTTTTGCACAAGGTCTTTGATAAGTTCTGGTTTCAAGAAATTCTTACCGCCAGGTTCGCCAGTAGAAATCTTAACAGCGACCTTGCCTTCCGGTTTAACACCAAGAGCCTCATATACTTTAACGAGACCTTCAGGAGAAATATCAGTCGTCATATAAACGACAGGCTTCTCGTTTTGTGAATTTGAACAATTTACTAACATAGTCATCATAATAACTGCGATTGAAATTTGTCTTAATGCTTTCATAAGTATAAATTAGGTTCACAAATATACAAAGAAAATTAACTTAATTTTTATTGTACAATAATTTCAGCGACGGCTCAGCTTGCAAAATAATTATCAAATTTTAAACAAGTCCGATTGATATTGATATTTATCAATCGGTTTTATACTCCATATAATATTGGAGCATTCCATATTTTCATTATCTTTGCATTTGATTTTGAAACAATTGTATTATGTAAAACGTTGAATGACATATAATTTTTAAAATAGTGTTTACTATTTGTTCGGCATTTGCTCCTAAAACCTGAGAAATTTTACAAGCAAAACATTACGACGAATAAGTAAGGACACCTACACTTATAGCGTGGGCGGTTCGTTTCGTAATGTTAGGTAATCTCAGGACCTTGGAGCATGGATTTGAATCGTCCATGTTTTTTTATTGTATGTCATTATAATATTTGAGAAACAAGAATGAGGTCTGACATTCACATAGGATTGATTATCAAAGAAGAGCTGCGAAAGCAAAGAAAAACCAACCGCTGGTTTGCCGAACAGCTCTGCGTCAATATCCGTACTGTGAACAAGATTTTCCTCAAAGACATAATAGACACCGAGCAACTTTTCCACATCTCATACATACTGAAAACCGACCTTTTCCAATATTATTCCCAAGGATTGAAAAACCTGCCCAAATAAGGCATTGCGCCCACAATAGGCGCAATGCCCGATAGAGGCAATGGTTTGGAAATGTTGATTTACGATAAATGCTTTTCTTTGTAAGCGAATGGAACAATCATTAACCTAAGTAGATTCAATTTGCATTCTAGAAGATTTTCTTATGAAAAAAGTAATTATTTGTGTATTGATTTTTCTGCATATATCTGCATTATATGCACAAAATAGTGTCATTGTATCAAAAAAGGATTTTAAAGTCATAGTGCTTAGTTCAAAATCAGATACTTTATGTTGTTATGACTGTGCAGTAGGAGTTAATCTTGGAGACAAGCAATATGAAGGTGATAAAAGAACTCCAGAAGGCAAGTTCTTTATTAGTTCTATTGAAGATAGTAAGCTTTGGGCTTATAACTTTAATGATGGAAACGGAACAAGACCAAATGCATATGGACCCTGTTTTATCCGTTTAAGCACTCCTAAATGGAGTGGAATAGGAATACATGGGACTTGCTTTCCTGAGTCTATTGGCACGAGATGCTCTGGAGGATGTATTCGATTGAATAATGATGATATTTCTGATTTAATAAAGTATGTAAACGTTGGTACTGAAGTAATAATCGAAAAGGATATTTAATAAATTTTATGAAAAGTTTGTCAAAATTAGGAAAAACAATAATGAAAGTAGCCAATATAAATCTTAATTTTAGAAAAATGAAAAACAATGATAAAAAAGCTGCAACCCCACCTTCTCGTCACACAAGTACATTAAAAGCCGTCCCTTTGGCAGTACTAATGGCATTGAATACAGGAACTTTGGCTACTGATGCTACTTGCAAGCCCAATGAAAATAATTTAACAGTAACAACAGAAGTTGTTTCAAATACTAAGTCTCTACAACAAACTAAGGAAACCATATCCCCAGAGGATAAAAAGGATTATGACAAACTTTATAGTATGATGTTTGGTGTAACTAAAGGTGGACAAACTAACTTAAAAAAGACAGATAAAGTATTAGTTTGTCACGTAAAAGATGTATGTGATTATAATACAGGAAAACGTTTAGGTGATGCTATAATTATTCAATATAAGCATCCTGAAAATAAAAAAGAATATGATAGGCTAAAAAATGCCGGTCTAAAACCCGAAGCAGCAAACTATCCTGTAGAAGAGATTTATTTATTACCAGTCGATGTGTTTACAGGAAATATGAGGTTTACAAAGAATAATAGTAAAGAAAAAATGGGTGTTGAAAGATGCGCTAATATCAAAACAGATTTCAATTGTTTTAAATGGGAAATATACCCAGAACCTTTATGTGACATATATGCTGGTTCATTTATAAGTTACAAAGATTCTGAACGTTATTTTAATTATAATAAAGATGGTTGGCATTCGTTCCATAATGGAGACGATCGTTGCGGGATGACAAAAAATGTTTCTGTTTCTTATGATGAAGCAAGTATGATTCTTAATTATTTGAATAATAACTATCCAAAGAAATAGTTAATTTATAAAATATTATAAGTAATAATGCGGAGCCATAGGCTCCGCCACTAAAATTGCACATCTGTTAATATTTTAAATCACCTTATTTTGCAAAAGAATCGTCAATTTCATGAAAAAGAACTGAGTTCTTGACAAAGCCTGATTCCTTATCGAATTGTTTTTCTTTGCCTTGACATAGTAATTCTAAAAATCTCGCTATTGTACTTCCTAACTTGCCTTCTAAATGTGTGTTGGAAGATGCATTATAATATTGTAAGGTTTCTTTTGTCGGCATCACTTCTCTTGGATTCTTAATGAATTTTAACAATTCATCTTCAGTATTTGCTAATTTAACCAAATTATTTTTAACAAAATTATAATCATCAAGAATGATGTTGTTAGATATATTAAAAAGCACAGTAGGACAATACATTATAGAAGCATCAAGGTGAATTGCCGACTCATTTGAAATCATGAAATCAATTTTAGATATGAAATCAAATGAAGTTTCTTCTTTCGGATTGGAAATCGCAATGTTATTTTTTATTAACCATTCTGTATTAAGATGCTGATAACGAGGATGCGGACGGAGAATCAAATCATTATAGTTATTATTTTTTAAGAAAAGACAAAGTTTTTTAACTTTCTCAAAATCATCTAACATATTGATTGCCACGCCAATTTTCTTTACGTCATAATTTCTTTTAACAATTTTATCGTAAAGAAAATCGAAACGGACTCCGCCAGAGAGATAAACCTCGCCTTTAGGTCTGCCTGCATAAAAATATTTCTCCAACGACTCTTTTCCATCTAAAAAAGAATATGCGAAATCTAATCTTGGAAATCCTTTCTTCACAGAAGCGTGCTGCACATAAACTGTCTTAATTCCTCTTTCTAAAGCATTAAAAATCAGGCATCTGTTAATGTCGTTATGATCATTTGCAAGAACTAAAACCTTTACCTTATATTTATCTAGCATCTCACCTGCAATCTCATAAAGTCCGTATGTCGTCAAAAGACGTGTGAAATATTTAAGAATCAGCGCTTTATCTTCTTTATTAGATTTTTTGTAAAATTTTATTAAGGTAGAAAGATAAGGTATGCTATGCCACCAAGCGCGTCTTTTATGCACATCGGTAACGTGATTGTTAAGATATAAGTAAGTGTCTTTTTCCACCTTATCAATTATCGGTTCGAGAGAGCGTCTGTTGTTGAGAGAAACGCCAAAGAACAACAATCCTTTATAATTGACAGGCAACGACTTATATTTAAAATGTACGATAAAGGTATAATAAAAAAGCTGTCCGATGAAAATACATATCTGCTTGAATAATGAAGGTTGCTTTTCCTTCACAATCCGTGATATTTCATTGATTTCTATAACGTTAAGATTACTATATTTCATCAGAAGAATAACTTTTGTTCTTTGAGTTTATTATAATGTTCTATATCTCTCATTTTAAACACTTTGGCAGGATGACCGCCAGCGACCGACATCGCAGGAATATCTTTCACAACAACGCTACCCGCTTGAATAACAGCGCCTTCTCCAATACTGACTCCTGGCAAGACAATTACGTTATTTCCAAACCATACATTATCTTCAATAATTACATCTTTGACAATCACAGTGTTATCGTATGGAATTTTGGTTCCGCAATCATAGTTATGATAATCGGTCATAATTTGGCATGAAGTTCCAGAATGAAAGTTGTCGCCGATGACGCATTTTCCTTTTCCCGTGATTTTCATGCCGTTAAAATTCACATTATATCCAAGATGTGTATTTTGATTAACAGTACTGAAACCATTGACAGACAGTTTTCCTTTGCATGATTTTGCCTTGGATTTCACTATCCATCTAAATAAAAATTTAGGTTTGAATATTCCTATGATAATTTTTTTTAACATATTCCCAAGATCTTTTCTACGAATTCACGGAAGACGCCTTCGCCACCGTTTTTTGTCATTACCATTTGTGAATATTTTTTAACATATTCTGGGGCAGAATTTGGCGTTGCTGAGATGCCAACATTTTTTAACAATTCAATATCACCGAGGTCATCGCCAATATAAGCGACTTCGTCTAAACTGATATTCAATTCTTTGCAAAGATTTTCTGCTACTTCAAGTTTATTTTTAACACCTTGGAAGAGATAATCAATTTTAAGTTTTGCAGCTCTTCTCGCAACAATTTCAGTATCTTCTCCAGTGATAATTCCGACTGGAATCTCGTTCTGATGCGCAAACAAAACGCCCGCACTATCGTAAGTGTGAAATTTCTTCCATTCGTTTCCCGTTTGGTCGTAATACATTCCGCCGTCAGTCCAAACGCCGTCAATATCTGTTAAAATTAATTTAGGTTTCTTCATCTATTCTAAATTTTGAGGATATATAATTTCGTTTCTTGGTATTTCAATCTTAACTTTTTTACCTATAACAGATTGTCTTTCTGACCATTTAAAACCATCGCCAGGACTTAAAAGATGAATGTCGTTTTCAGAAATCACCTCACCGACTTTTAGATTTCTGTTTGTGGCAATAGAGCGTTCGAGTTTAATTTTGCTATTTTTAACCTCAGGCTCGATGAAGATTTCTTCTTTTCCCATCGACATCTCAGTGATTCTGATGTCGCGAATCATTCGGTTCACGCCGTCAGGACCTAAAGAACCAGCTTGATCGGTACCTTTCATTCTTCTGTCGATAGTAACGTGTTTCTCAATGATTTCCGCTCCCATCGCAATAGCAGCGACTGGTGCAGAAATTCCTATCGTATGATCGGAGAAACCGATTTTATATTGAGGATAATTCTTCTTTAAATATGTTATTGTATTAAGGTTCAAATTGTTAGGATGAGTTGGATATTGAGACACGCAATGAAGAATTGAAATATTGTTGTGATATTTTGTAATTACTTCAAGAGCTTCATCTAATTCTTTTTTCCCCGCCATTCCTGTCGAAAGAATCATCGGGATTTTTGTCTCGGCAAGTACTTCAAGTAATGGAATATTTATCAAATCGCGACTCGCAACTTTCAGATAATCAGGAGAAAAAAGTTTCATTATGCTAAGGCAGGAAGGAGCGCACAATGTCTCAACAAAATCTAAACCTCTTTCCTTTGCATATTTATAAACCTCATAATGCTGCTCATCAGAAAGTTCTAAGTAAGCTCGATGTTCACCGTAAGTTCTTCCAAATGAATTAGGTGAGTCGTAAATTCTCGACATCTGAGAATCAGACAGTTCGTGAGCTAAATCGCGTTTCGTCATCTTAACAGCATTCATTGGTTGAAGCTCGATGCCGAAATATTCTTCTCTCACAGGACGTGAAACAAGTTCAACTATAAGTTTCGCAATATCAACAGAACCATTATGATTCTGTCCGATCTCACCTATTATATATGTTCCTTTATTCATATCATTTCTGGTTTTTTAAAATCTCATTTTTCATAATTGCATGATATTCTTTATTTTCATTAAGAAATGTAAGAACATCAAAAGCATTGAAATCAGGTTTTACCTTGTATATCTTATTAAATATTTCTTTTTGAATGTCAAAATCAATTTGGGTATCAATTGTCAACCTTATATCGTCATGTTCGTCAATTACTTCAGGAATGTTAAAAAATTTTATGTTAAAATCATTAGGATTTGCATAGATGAAGTTTGTAACATGCTCGTGATAGAGATTTTCGTCTGTCATTGATTTTACTTTTTTCAAAGCATTGAGAGTCACAGCCTCAGCCCAGAAGCCATAATGCGTTTTAATTGTCGGAGTTCCATTTGAAGTCATGAACGACATATAATCATAATCTGACTTTTCAAAATTATCTAAAAGGAAATTAAGAAATTCCAAATCCAAGAAAGGATTATCGGCGCAAACTCTTATAATCTTCTTCGCGTTAAATTCATTTGCTGCATCAATAAAACGCTGAAGCACATCATTTTCCGAACCTCGGAAATAATTTACGCCATATTCTTTTGCAATATCTGTTAAAACATCGTTATTTTCATTTGTCGATGTCGCAAGAATAATATCATTTTTATTAATAATTGATGTTAATCTTTTAAGAATCAACGAGAAGATACCTTCATTCTCATAGAAAGGAAGTATCATCTTTTGAGGAAGTCGAGTCGAGCCGGTTCGGGCTTGTATTATGATTTTAATTTCGTTCATTATTTAAAATTTCTTCAATTTCAATTTGAGACGTGTCAATAACATATTATTTAATTGTTGAGTTATTGACGCATCTCTACAATATTCTCAATAAGATTAACATATTCTTTTGCCAAAGCACGTCGTGAATAATTCTCAACGACTTCGTTTTTCTTTGTAATAAGTTGATTTTCTTTATATTTATTAAATAAATCAATAATTGCGTTTTTCATTCCATCTTTATCATCAAAGTCGACGATAAAACCAGATTTCGTTTTGTCGAGGATAATTGCTGTGTCACCGTCAGTTGGACCAATAGCGAAAATCGGTCGTCCTGATGCCATATATTCGAAGATTTTTCCAGTCATGATACCTTTAGCGTTAGGCGAATTGTTAATAAATAATAACAAAACCTGAGATGAACTCTGTTCCGCAATCACCTTTTCATGAGGAATATAAGGAATTATCTCTACATTATTCTCCAAACTATTTTTCTTTATAGATTCAATGACAGAATTATCGACTTGACCTATCAATCTAATTTTTAGTAGTTTAGAGAAATCTTTGATATTATCTTCCTTTATTATTTCACCAAGAGCTTCCCAAAAACGAACTGCATTTCTCGCCGCGCCTACTATTCCTACATGCGACATCGTGAAATCTGAAGATAATTTAACATTTGTTAATTTTTCTTCAATATTAAAATCGTATCCGTTAGTAATAACTTCTACATTTTTTGCGCCGTGACCTTCGAGACCTTTAGCCCAATCCCAACCTACTGTCACGACCTTATCAGCTTCAGTAAGAACCTGATATTGAAGGTCATAATGTCTCTTTAAACTTCTTTTTGTCAATTTTAACTCACTAAAGAAATCTATGTCGGTCCAAGGATCACGGAAGTCGGCGATCCAAGGAATGTTAAATTTTTTATGTAATTCTTTAGCGATAAGATGCATTGAATGAGGAGGTCCCGTTGAGATAATCGCATCGACAGGATTCTTTTCTAAATATTTTTTAAGAAAATTAATTGAAGGCTTAATCCACCAACAACGAGCGTCAGGAATAAATAAATTTCCTCTTAACCAAACACTTAGATTTTCTTTCCATGAAGATTTTTTCTTTCCTTCATTGATAAATCCAGCCTTTATCTTCTCATCCTTCTTGATTCCGAGAAACTTCTTATAAAAAGAATAAGGCTCAACTATTTTACGTCTTAATATCTCGGCTTCAGGAGCGACATCTTTTTCCAACGACAAATCTTCAACAGGATATTCAGCATCTTCGGCGGTGTAAATAACAGGTTGCCAGCCATTTTCAGGAAAATACTTCGACATCTTCAACCAACGTTGAACGCCGGATCCGCCCGATGGAGGCCAGTAATATGTTATGATTAAGGCTCTTTTCATTTCTATAAAGTCAACAGACAACGGTCAACAGTCAACAGACTTTGTACAATTTGATTTTCTATATGTTACGACAATCGCTGCTATTAAACCTAAGATTAATATCAATGATGAGATGAATTGTATCGTGTTGCCTACTTTCCAGATTTTAGGTTCGTAGCGCATCATAATCTCGTGATTACCAGCTGGAATGACAGCGGCTCTCAAGATATAATCAGCTCTAATCAAAGGAGATTCTTTTCCGTCTATCCATAATGTCCAGCCTTTATTTGTCCAGATTTCTGAGAAGACAACTAATTCGTCTTTTGAAGAATTAAAACTGTAAATCAATTCATTAGGTTTATATGAATCTAATTTTATTGTTCCAGATACTGATGAAGGATTAAAATCGCCAATAACATTTCTAAATTCGTCATTGACAATCGCAGTTGTTTTAACATCAGTATTTTCTATAGCTGCAATCTCTTCATTTGGCGTTGTAACCCATTTAATATCAGACACAATCCAAGCGTTTCCGAAAGCATCAGGATTTGCCATCGCTATTGGTTTGTTATTTTGCGGAGTGATCAGATATTTGGTATTTAACATATTGATAACATTCCAGAAACCGTCGCTGCCTACATTATTTCCACCGAGATAATGATTTATAATATCCTGATAACGACGAAGTTTCGCACCATGATAACCGCCTATAGATTTATGGAAATATGATGTACTTGCATCGTTAAAAGTATTTTTCGTTAAATCCATAACTCTGTAATTCAAACTGTTATCTTGAAGTATCTGTTTATCTATTTCGGACATGACGAATGGTTTCTCGAAACGGCGACTATCGATGAAATTGTCGTTATTAAGATAACGTTTGTTAATCGGGAACATATCAAGGACAACGAGAGCTGCGAGCATTACAAACATTGCATTGTTTTTTAACTTGCCGTTAACATTTATTAACAAAATGATAGCAGCTACTGTAATAAACAAGAAGCTTCTTATCGCATCGCTTTTGAAAATTGCCATACGAACTTTCTCCAATTCGTTTGCAAATGTCTGATAGATAGCGCCATCCTTGCCAGCACCTAACTGTGCGAATTGTGCAGCTTCGCCTTGACTTAAGAAATTAAAGAAAACATCTGGAATGATGTAGAATAAAAGGCATAAACCAGCTGTCAATCCAAATGAGATGTACAGATAAATCTTATTTTTCTTTAAGCATTCTGGATTTCTGATCACTTCCGCGAGAGCGAGGAACGCCAATATCGGCATACATACTTCAGCGATTACTAGCGTCATTGAGACAGCTCTGAACTTGTTATACATCGGGAAATAATCGAGGAAGAAGTCGGTGAATCCCATGAAGTTTTTACCCCAACTGAGTAATATTGAGAGGATTGTAGCTGCGAGCAACACCCATTTTATTTTTCCTTTTACGATGAAAAGACCGAGTACAAACAGGAAGCAAACTATTGCGCCGACATAAACGGGACCGCTTGTTCCAGGTTGGTCACCCCAATAGGCGTTGTTTTGAGCAATCATCGAGCGAAAACGAGGATCGGCATTTCCCAAAGCAGGATTGTCGTTGCCAATATAAGCTGATGCTCCGCCTTTTACATTAGGAATCATCAAACTCCAGGTTTCACCGATGCCGTAACTCCATTGAGTGACGTAATCTCTGTCCAATCCACGAGTCTGATTACCAGTGTTTTCTGTAAGAACAGGCTTACCACGCATCGTCTCTTTTCCGAATTCATAATTAGCGTAAAGCGTAGTTGTACTTGTAAGAATCGCAAGAATTGCTACTACAACAAGAATGCTGCTTGCCTTGAAGAATTCCGGAAATTGCTTATTGCGTATTGCATCGATAAATTCCGCTATAACAAAAATCAACACTATTATGAAAAGATAGTAAGTGATTTGGATATGACCTGCTCTTATTTCCAAGGCGAGAGCTATTGCGGTGAGCACCGCGCCCCAGAGATATTTTCCTTTGTAAGTCATTATGATACCAGCAATTACGGGAGCCATATATGCCATAGCGACGGCTTTCGAATTATGACCTGCACCCATCACTATGAAGAGATAAGACGTAAATCCGTAAGCCAGAGCACCGATGAAACTAATCCATATTTTACAATCTAAAACGAGAAGTAAAATAAAAAATCCGAGCATGCTGATAAAGACAGACATAATCGGACTTGGGAAACCTAACCCTATGATTTTCTGTACGTAAGTCATAAGGTTGCTATTCTGCTGAACACCGATATTCCAGGCAGGCATACCACCGAACATAGAGTTTGTCCATAAAGATTGTTCGCCAGTTTCTTCTCTGAATTGATTGATTTCTTGAGACATACCTTTATACATCTCAATATCGTGTTGTTTTATTCTTTTACCTTCGAGAATAGGGGAGAAGTAAATCAAGGTGATTGCAGCGAAAGCAATTATCGCGAATAATATCCCAAGAAATTGTTTGTTTTTGAAAATATCTTTCATAATAAATTTTAATAAACGAGTTTAGAATTTATTGTTTCGTAATCAGTTTCGATACTTAAGAAATAGATGTTAAAATTATTTAACAAAACTTTCGTCAAGTCTTCGAGAGAAATCACGTTGTTTCCAGAAGACATCATGCCATAATCCTTAACGAAAATTAATTTTCCTGTTTGATTATAAACCTTTAAGACGACATTAGATGTATTACTTAAATTAAATTCACAAATAGAATTTTCATTTAACGGATTAGGATATATGTTAATATTTTTATGTGATTTCATTTCTTTAATGAAAGTAACGTCAGATTCGTAACAACCCATATCGATTCTATCTCCGACGATTCGAGGATTTCCGTCCAAGTCGGTAGGAGGAATCATCATTCCTGTTGTATCGATTGTTCCGCTGTTTATTGCAGGGCTCTCAGGTAGAAGGTGGAAATTACGTGTGACAGTATCGACAAACATAGGGTCTGTCTCGATCATCGTTTCGAAGTCATAAACAGCAACATATTCATTTCCATGAATTTGTTTAAGTCCGCCTTCTAATATTGAGTTATAGAATTCAGGAGAGTTATCAGCACCCCAGACAAAAATCTGCGTAGCGTCATCGAAAGTATCTTGTTCGTTGTACCAGTCGTTGCCCCAGATGATACAATTTTTAAAGACGGGATCAGCTTCGCTAAAAAACTGCATCGCACCGCCGCCAGCACTGATGGTATAATTGTTCACCATAGTAACATTCTGAATCAGAGGAGAAGAGGTCGCCATTGCCATTGCGCCGCCGTAATGATTTGCTATATTATTATGGAACAAGACATTAGAAATTTTAGTTTCATAATCGTTGGAGCGTTGGATTCCCATTCCGGCAGCATTGGTTGTTAAATTATCTTCGAATATTGCTCTGTTAACATTCACTGCGCAACTATCGAAATTAGCACCACCACCGTATGCGACGGTACAGATGTTATCATGGAAATACATATTTTCCATATTTACCGTACACTTAAGAAATTGAAAACCACAACCATGCATATATTCTCCATCGAGGTTATATCCGTAATTGTCGCCAACCTCGCAGTTAGTGATTTTGAGAGAAGAATTTTCGGCATACAAGCCAGCACCTTTCGCACTCGTAAAATTATTTGTAAATCTACAATTATCAATAGTTACGTCATCAACGTTAAAGAAACGCAACGCACCTCCTCGACGCATCTCATTAACAGTCTTTCCGTATGAGAAGTCACAATATTCAATCTTCACGGGAGTCGTAACATCTTGAAAAGTAATGGCATTCCATCCGCCATCGCCAGAATCCCATTTATAAAAACCAGTAGTGTCGATGGAAGTGAAAACGATAGGTTCATTTTCGTTACCGATAGCTTCAAAACCGCCTTTTACCAAGATGTTGTAATGATCCTTGAAGATGACATTAGTTCCGGCGGTGATAGAAAGGGAGTTTTCTTCAGCGACAACGACGTCGCCAACAACTAAAATTGTATCACAATCCCATATTCCATCCTGATTTCCTGATACTTCATAAGTTTGACTCCTTGAAATGAAAGGCAATAACAAAAGTAAAAACAGTAAAATATTCTTCATAATAAATCTTTTTAAATTCCTTTTTAGACTTTACAAAAATAATCATTTTTCGGCAATAAAAACTTCCTTCATTATTTATTAGGTATTTTTGTTTAGCATAAAGAATTTTGACTATTTTTGTAGAGAAATTAAATACTTATGGTTATGAAAAAATTATTACTATTTTTAATTGTATCTTTTCCAATAATGGTTTTTTCACAAATAGAAAGAAACATTGATGATGATTTTAATAATATGCTTCAAGTTTTTGAAGATGAGATGGCAATAATAGAAGAAAACGTATTTTCACTTCGTTTTGCAGATGCAGAAAATGATAAACCTGTAAGCGACGCAACAATCAGCATTAAAGGCATCGGAACATACACTACAAATGCAGACGGCTTAGTGAAATTTCCTACACAGGAAGACGGTAAATACTATTTTTCTTTTGAAAAAAGCGGATATATTCCAGCAGATTTATCTTTTGAAGTAGTAGCAGGAATGATATATTTCAATCGTTTTTCAGTCTCTCAAATAATGGAATTAGGTCACGTTCGCATTGTCCTTGACTGGGGCAATTCACCTAATGATCTTGACCTTCATCTTGAAAAAACCGGCAGTTACCATATTTCATATCAACACATGAGAGTATCTAATGACAGAACAGCCAAATTAGACAGAGATGATTTAGATGGCAATGGTCCTGAGACAATTACAGTTACAGACATTGACGACAACGCTTCATATAAATGTTACGTTCACGATTATAGTAATCGTAACAATCCAGATTCAAGAAAACTTTCAAAATCTAAAGCCAGGATATCAGTCTACAACGACAACCGTTTAGAGTTCTACCTTGACATCCCTGCAGAAGCCAATGGAACACGTTGGGATGGATTTATGATAGAAAAAGGTATTTTCAAGAAACTGAATAGAGTAGCTAATTAAGATAATCAATAATTTTTAACATAAAAGATATGAGTAACAACAAAAAACTTTTTGAGGAATTTCCAGGTGTTTCTACAGAACAATGGGAAGCAGTTATTCAAAAAGACCTTAAAGGAGCCGATTATAACAAGAAATTAGTTTGGAAAACGGCTGAAGGTTTCTCGGTAAGACCTTATTACCGTGCTGAAGACCTCAATTCAATCACATGGAACAATGTGGAACCTAATCAGTTTCCATACGTCCGCGGCAACAAAACCAAAGGCAACGAATGGCTTATCTGCCAAGACATCAACGTCAAAGATTGCAATGCCGCTAACGAAAAAGCATTGGACGCTATCTCAAGAGGTGCCAACGCAATCACATTCCGTTTAGAATATGATAAACTCTACACCGACTTAGAACTCTCAGCATTGCTCAACGGCATCAACGCTAAAGAAGTTGAATTGAGTTTCTACAATAACAAATATCATCTCCCACTTTTGGAGCAACTTTCAAGAATCCCAGATTTACGCGGTTCTTTGAATTACGACCCATTGACACGCTACATCCGTCGCGGCACATGGTTCATCTCAGAAACAACAGATATGGAACTCGCTTACATCTTGACAAAAGCCGAGATGCCAGGATTCCAGACCATCGGTATCAACAGCCACGTCTTCACTAACGCCGGCGCTACTATCGTTCAAGAGATGGCTTTCGCTTTGTCGATCGGAGCAGAATATTTGGATAAACTCACAGATACAGATTTGACAATCGACGAGATTCTTCCTAAGATGCGTTTCAACGTGGCAGTAGGTCAGAACTACTTCATGGAGATGGCTAAGATGCGTGCTTACAGAGTTTTATGGGCAAACATCGCTAAGGCTTACGGTGCAAAAGAAGAAAACGCCAAGATGCTCATCCATGCTTTCAACGCACAAATCAATATGAGTTTATACGACTCATACGTCAATATGTTACGTACCACAACAGGTTCGATGTCGGCTATCCTCGGTGGTGTCCACTCATTCAGCGTGACTCCATTCGACATGGTTTATGAACCATCGACAGAATTTGCAGAACGTATCGCTCGTAACCAACAGCTCATCTTGAAAGAAGAATCACACTTCGACAAAGTGGCTGACCCAGCAGCAGGTTCATATTATATCGAAAACCTCACCGACTCATTGGTGAAAGCAGCTTGGGATTTGTTCTTACAAATTCAAGAAGAAGGCGGTTACTTAGCAGCATTGCGTAAGGGAACTATCCAAAAGATGGTTAAAGAAAACGCAGCAAAACGCCTCAACAACGTAGCAACACGCCGCGAGATAATCCTCGGTACAAACCAATTCCCTAACTTCACAGAGACAATGAAGTCGAATCCAGAAGCTTGGGTATTTGAAGCTAACAGCCGTCGCGATGAAAACGCAGAAATCGACACTATCGAAACTTACCGCGTGGCTCAACAATTCGAGCAGTTACGTTATGCGACAGATGTTTACAGCCAAAACAACAAACGCCCTGTAGCATGGATGTTGACTTACGGTAACTTAGCGATGTTGAAGGCAAGAGCTAACTTCGCTTCTAACTTCTTCGCTTGCGCTGGATTTGAAGTCGTTGACAACGCTGGCTTCAAGACTGTTGAAGACGGTATCGCTGCCGCTAAAGAAGTGAAACCTGAGATTGTAGTCATCTGCTCATCAGACGAAGAATATGGTGAAGGCAACGCTCTCAAGATTTACGAAGCTCTTAAAGATCAAGCTATCGTGGTCTTGGCTGGTAATCCAGAAGGCACAGCCGACGTACTCAAAGCTGCTGGCATGGAATATTTCATCCACGTCAAGAGCAACGTCTTAGAGACATTACAAGATTTTCAAAAGAAATTAGGTATAACAAAATAAAGAAAGGAGAAAACGATGAAACCCAATTTTAAAGATATAAACATCAACGTTATACCTCAGACAGAAGACCCAAAAGAATGGGAAAACAAGAACGGTATAAAACCAGAATGGGAAACCGTTGAACATATCAACGTCCGTCCAGCTTACACCTCAGCACAGCTTGAAGGCATGGAGCATCTCAACTACGCAGCTGGTATCGCTCCTTATCTCCGCGGACCTTATTCAACAATGTATGTGATGCGTCCATGGACAATACGTCAATATGCAGGTTTCTCAACAGCTGAAGAATCAAATGCTTTCTATCGTCGTAATATCGCTGCCGGACAAAAAGGTCTGTCAGTAGCATTCGACCTTGCAACACACCGCGGCTATGATGCCGACCACGAACGTGTTATGGGCGACGTTGGTAAAGCTGGTGTAAGTATCTGTTCAGTAGAAGACATGAAGGTCTTATTCGACCAGATTCCTCTCAACAAGATGTCAGTGTCTATGACAATGAACGGCGCAGTGTTGCCTGTATTGGCATTCTACATCGTCGCTGCTTTGGAACAAGGCGCTACCTACGAAGAACTTCAAGGTACAATCCAAAACGACATCTTGAAAGAGTTCATGGTTCGTAACACATATATCTATCCACCTGAGTTCTCGATGCGTATCATCGCCGACATCTTCGAGTTCACATCTAAGAAGATGCCTAAGTTCAACTCAATCTCTATCTCCGGTTATCACATGCAAGAAGCTGGTGCTACCTGCGACATCGAGTTGGCTTACACTCTCGCTGACGGCTGGGATTACTTACGCACAGGTGTTAAATCAGGCTTAGACATCGACGCTTTCGCACCACGTCTTTCATTCTTCTGGTGCTCTGGCATGAACCACTTCATGGAAATAGCTAAGATGAGAGCAGCTCGTATGTTATGGGCTAAGATCGTCAAGACTTTCAATCCTAAGAGCGAAAAATCTTTGGCATTACGTACTCACACCCAGACATCAGGTTGGTCATTGACAGAACAAGATCCATTCAACAACGTAGCACGTACTTGTATCGAAGCTATGGGCGCAGCACTCGGTCACACACAATCGTTGCACACCAACGCATTAGACGAAGCTATCGCTCTTCCTACCGACTTCTCGGCACGTATCGCACGTAACACACAAATCTATATCCAAGAAGAAACCAACGTTTGTAAAGTCGTTGACCCATGGGCAGGTTCATACTACATTGAGTCATTGACAAAAGAAATCGCCGACAGAGCATGGGAACACATCATGGAAATCGAGGCTATGGGCGGTATGGCAAAAGCTATCGAGACAGGTCTTCCAAAGATGCGTATCGAAGAAGCAGCAGCACGCAAGCAAGCTCGTATCGATGCTGGCAGCGAAATCATTGTTGGTATCAACAAATTCCGTCTCGACCATGAAGACGCTATCGAGACACTCGAAGTCGATAACACAGCAGTTCGTGAATCACAGATCAGACGTCTCAACGACTTACGCGCCAAACGTAACCAAGCTGATGTCGATCGTTGTTTGGCAGCTATCACCAAGGCAGCTGAGACAGGCGAAGGCAACTTGTTAGAGTTGGCAGTCGAGGCAGCAAAATGCCGCGCTACATTAGGCGAAATCTCAATGGCTTGCGAAAAAGTAGCAGGACGTTATAAAGCAGTTATTCGTACAATATCAGGAGTTTATTCTATGGAAACAAAAGGTGATGCCAAATTTGCAGAAGCTGTTGCTAAGGCTGACGAATTTGCAAAAGTCGAAGGACGTCGTCCTCGTATCATGATTGCTAAGATGGGACAAGACGGTCACGACCGTGGAGCTAAAGTTGTTGCTACAGGTTATGCCGACATAGGCTTCGACGTCGATATGGGACCATTGTTCCAGACACCAGCAGAGGCAGCACGTCAGGCAGTAGAAAACGACGTTCATATCCTCGGCGTCTCGAGTTTGGCAGCAGGTCATAAGACACTCGTGCCACAGGTTATTGAAGAACTTGAGAAGTTAGGTCGTCCAGATATTATGGTCGTTGTAGGTGGTGTTATCCCTCCACAAGACTATCAATTCTTGTACGATGCTGGCGCAGCAGCCATCTTCGGACCAGGCTCCGTCATCAGCGACTCAGCTATCAAGATGTTAGACTTGCTTTTGGCAGCATGCAAATAATGTCAACAGACAACAGTCAACGGTCAACAGACCGATACAAAAAAACCTCTGCGAAATCTCGTGGAGGTTTTTTGTTTTGTATAAAAAAAATTATAATAAAATTAAGAACTCCACGTTATTCATTGCGAATCTAAACAACAATTATTATATGAAAAAAACATTTTATTTGATGGGATTACTATTTCTCTCCCTCACTATGACACTGACAAGCTGCAACAAAGATCAAACAACAGAAAATGAAGGTAACTCAATCGTACTTGGAGATGATTTGTATAATATCACTTCTGCATTATGCACTGTTGATAATCCAGAGAGTGAAGTTGATTTGACATTCTATTGCAACGACTTGTCACTATCCATTGAACTTAAAGGCGAGAAAGAACTCGCTGTTGGTGTTTACGAACTCACCCGTGAAGGCAGATACACTGGCGAAATAGATTTCTATAGTTCTGACAAAGACTACGATGCGACAGGTACTTTGGCAATAAGCGAAACTACAGACGGTGTCTATACTATCACCCTTTCTGGCGAGGCGTTCAAAGATCGTGGAGGTCGTTATTTATCTTTGGTATATCAAGGAGAAATTTCTAAATAACAAATGTACTTTAAATAAAAATCTGCAAGAAACGCATTAATGACGATAAATCAATATCATTAATGCGTTTACGTGTTTTTATATCTTATTTATCTTTATTGTATTTACTTCTTTTTCAGTGATGATTCTCACGAAATAAGTTCCGTTTTCGAATCTGCTCATGTCTATTGTTTTTTCTGTACTTCCTTCTGATGTCTCGTTGTGAAGTCTGACTCCGAGTACATTATAGATTTCAACTTCATTAATTTCTTCTTCCATATTAATGTGAAGTTGATCTTTAACAGGATTAGGATATATTGCGGAACCGGCTTCATTTTCCGCTAACGAAACGGTGCCGATGGTGATTTTGAAAGTGCTGTTCCATTCTTGATATTTCACAAAGTTGTTGATGGAGATGTCGTCGACACATAATATGAAAAGGTTGGAACTGCCGAAGTGACGTAGCGCCACCCACACGAATTGTCCTGCATATTCGCTGAGGTCGGCGGTAAATTCGTACCAATTGCCGGCGCGAGTGTTCTTAGCTGTCAATGTCCATTCTTCTACAACAGTGAAATCGTCGGCGGATGTGTTTCCCGTTGTTGACACAGCTACTCCGAAATGTTCTCCTGCATAATCTTCGTCTTGAGCGCAAGCCCAGAAACTTATCGTTGTGTTTTCTGTCACGCCGATGAGGTTAGGAGCGATGATATAATCGTCAGGTGAGACGGGGAGCATTGTGGCGTTGCAATACGACTCGCTCATCAAGTGTCCTGTTCCAGAATATGAAGGAATCATAATGGCATCGTGAGGATCTGTTTCTGAAGTATGATACCAGAAATGTCCGTCATTATTACCATCGATGGTAGTCCATCCGTTCAGGTCTTTTTCAAATTTATATGTGAAGCTGATCTCGTCGCCTGCGACGTTTTGAGGTTTCACGTTCATGTTGATAATTGCTTCGTGTCCGTTAGGTGCCGATTCTTTTACTGAGATAGGGAATGTTCCCATCTGTATCTCATTAGGTTCCATTGGGAATAATGTAAGGTCTCCTTCTATTATGCTCAGATATTGGTCGTCAGTGGTGAGGGTGAGATCTGATGAAGACAGGTTCGCTTTTGTTCCGTTGTTGATAAATGCGATGTCAATGTTCAGGTCTTGTCCAGGCTGTATCACATTTGGCATATAAGAATCGAAGACGATATTCGGGGATGGATTTACAACAGACAGATTGATTTTTTCTGTCCAAGACATTGGTTGATAGATATTGGATATTTCGACATCGTCTAAGGCAAGGAAATATTGGTCGAAGCAGTCGAAGTGACGGAAGGCGAGCCATAACTCCTGACCCTCATATTCGCTGAGGTCGACGCTGTATTCATACCATGTTCCTTGGTCTTTCTGATTTTTCGCTGTCATTGTCCATTCAGCTATTGTAGTGAAGTCGCTGTCTGAGCTGTTGCCGTTTGAAGATATTGCGAGACCGAAGTGTTCTTCAGGATAGTTCATGTCTTGAGCGCAAGCCCAGAACTTTATCTGCGCGTCTTCGCCGATGAGGTATTTTTCCGGGGAGACGAGATAGTTGTCTGGATAAAGTATGTCGAAAGTGTTGTCGTATGATTGTGAAAACATACAATAATTGCTTTCGTGACCGTAGCCTGATCCTAATTTGTCGCCCGACTTAATCCAGTTGAATCCGTCGCCGTCGGCATCGATTATTGTCCATCCCTGTGCTCCGGTCTCGAAGTCGAACGAGACGCTTGAGATGACGCTGCTACCTTGGAGGACGGCTTTTATGTTTAATGAGATGCTGTGGTTATCAGGAATCATTGAATTTACAAATACGGTAAAGTTTCTGTCTTGTGTTGCTCCTGCTGCCATCGGGCCATAGATGGCATGATTACCGACGACGGTTACATATTGGTCGTCGCTGCTGAGAGTGACGAAAGTGTTGCTTTCTGTGGCGGCATCGCCATTATTCATTAATGTGACAACGATTTCCGTTTCCTCATTTGCTGTGATAGTTTCTGGAGTACATGAATGGAAAGTGATTTCTGGTGTTTGTGCAAAACTTAATTTTGCTGTTAGAAGTACGATTATAACTAAAAAATATTTCTTCATGGTATGTAAATTTTTGTCTCGCAAAGATAATAAAAATAGTTTAAGGTTTAAAGTTTAAAGATCACCGCTCCTTAAACCATAAACCTTAAGCCTTAAATCCTAAACCGATTATTCAACAACTAATTTCTCGACTTTGCCGTTGACGTTGATGAAGTAAAAGCCTTGGTTCAAATCTTCAATATTAATTGTAGTGTTAGCATCGTTGATGATAGTGCTCTTTACGCAGCGACCTGTCATGTCGTAGATATTGACTTCCTTATCAAAATTTACATCTGAATTGATTTTAACATAATCTGAAGCTGGATTCGGGTAAATGTTAAAAATATTTTCATTAGATTCTGCGACTCCTATTGTTGCCATTGCATTTTCTAATTCGTCAATAAGATTTTGACCTGAAGTGATAGGCCAGATATTATCTATAAGTATTTCGTGATTAGGTGCGATTAAGACAGCTGTAGAAAACATATTAACACCATAATCCTCGCATATCATCTGAGCTGTTGAGCCTTCAGTAAACCAATGTATCACAGGGAAGTCGACCCCGTATGTCTCTCTCCAGCCGTCAACGGCGAGGCTGTCGTCAGATGGCGCGACTCCGACAAAGTAGACATCATTCTGATTGTCGCTGAAATGATGATATGCTTCGGCAATACAAGGGTCGAAGACCTCCGATGTTGATGCATCGGTAAAGAAGAAATACATAAACACAAATTGTCCATTATCCAAGATGTCAAACAAATGAACTTCTCTGCCATAATCGTCTATAGAATAAAAATCTACAGCCTCCGTCAAAGACGTTTGAGCTTTAATATTGAAACCTAACATTAAAGCCAAAATAATCAATACAGCTTTTTTCATGACAAGTATTTTTGTTTATTATGCAAAGTGCGCAGATGGTATTCGCCAATCTACGCACTTTAATGCTTATTAATGTATATTTTGCATCTTAATTATTCAACAACTAATTTCTCTACTTTACCGTTGATGTTGATGAAGTAAACGCCCTTGTTCAAATCTTCAACACTGATTGTAGTGTTAGTGCCGTTGATGACAGTATTCTTCACGCAGCGACCTGTCATATCGAAGATATTGACTTCTGTATCTTCAACGATATTTGATTTAATGTTGACGTATGAAGAGGCTGGATTTGGATTAATTGTAAATGAGCTTGTTGTCATCTCTGATATTGATTCTACCTCAGTTCTGAAAGAAACTTTCTTAAGGCTACCGACTTCACCATCTACGTTAATAGCCACGCCTATAGCATAGTAATCAGTTTTAGGAGTGAGGTCTTCCCAAGTCCATTCATTAACTTCGTACAATGGGGTATCATCTTCGAGGAGCAATGCTGTTATTGCCTCTTCACCCAGTTCTTCATATTCTGCAACTGTGAATAAGTTATAATGATATTCTACAGCGTTTGCGTTTGGTGTAACTGTAGTTTGTACAGATGTTTCACTAAGAACATTTACTTCAATATCAACCTTAGCTTCATTATCATCAACGACACCGTCTTCGAGGTTGAATCTGACGTAAGTAGGTTCGCCTAATTCTGCGTCAGCGTTATAACCGATTCCGTAGCAATAGTAATCTACACCTTCTTCGAAATAAGCGATGTCTAATTGCCAGAAGTCGTCGCCGCAGATAGGAGCGTTGTCGCGCAATAAGTTGAAGATAGCGAGTTCTTCACCCCATTCTTCGAATTTGGAAACTTTAACGAAAGCGTAATGATATTCAGAGGTTGCACTGTTTGGCATAGCATCGGCGATAACGAAGCCAGGGACGACGGCAACATTAAGTACCAAGGCGGCCTCACCTGCTGTTGCCTCGCATTTTGTCTTTGCGTATTCGCTTCTGAGTTCGCCGAAATTACCTTCAGCATTTACAGGAAGACCGTAGATATAATACTCTGTGCTTGCTGTCAAACCTGTGAATGTATGAGTTCCTGCTTCTGTCAATTCTTGACCTTCAGCTTTAACTGTTTCTGCGTCAAGTTCTGCGTTTGTGCTAGCCAAAACATAGTATGAAGTTGTTGCTGCATTTGGAGTATAATTAGCATCTATCTCGTATGAAGCTTCTCTCTCAATTTCAAATACTATTGTAGGTTCTTGAACTTCGCCATCGCATTCGTGTTCTTCGATTCCGAATGGAGCGAGAGCGTCGATGATGGTTTGTGCTGAACTTACAGGCCAAATATCTTGAATAACGATTTGACGGTTAGGAGCTATAAGAACCATTGTCGGATATGCTGGAATCTCATACATCTCACAGATAGATGCACCATTATTAGGAGTACCAGTTGCATGGATAGTTGGATATTCGATACCATAAGTATTGATCCAGTTATCAACGAAGAAATAAGGTTCATTGTTGTGGTCTGTAGGAGATATTTCCATAAAGAAAACATCGTGTTGGTTGCAACCTAATGCGTAGTAAGCATCAACTACTTTTGGAACAGCGTTTTGGCACGGACCACATGAAGTGTAGAAGAAATCGATGAGGACATACTGACCGCCATCGAGGATGTCGAACAAATGAATCTCATTGCCTTCGTGATCTGTTGTTGTGAAGTCAACAGCTTCTGTTAAAGGTGTTTGTGCGTAAACACCAATGCTCATTACAAGAGCGATTACTAACGTAAAAACTTTTTTCATTTTTTTAAATTTATAAATTGTTAAATGTGATTTTCTGCGGTGCAAATTTAGTAAAAAGTAATAAAGCCAAACACCAAAGTATCAAGTTTTTTTTTTATAAAAACAAAGGAGGCTAAAGGGGACTTTAGCCTCTTGTCATAAGTCTTATGATATTTATTCGACAACCAATTTTCTGATATTGCCTCTTATGCTAATTACGTAAATTCCCTTATCTAAGTCTTCAATGTTTACAGTTTTGCTTCTAAGGTCATCGGTAAAAACATTTTTCACGCAACGACCCATCATGTCGAAGATTTTTATTTCTGCTTCTTCATTATTATCGGATGTTATGCTAATGAACGAAGATGCTGGGTTCGGATAAATCTTAAGATTATTTATCATTAACTCTGCGCATCCGACTCCGCCTGGAGTTTTAAAGTAAACTATCGTAGTCTCGCCCCATTCGCCGTTCGCGTTCTGACCTGTAGCTATTGCCACGAACTCTGTATTAGTTGTAAGCGGGCTCCATGTCCAGTCGTCAACTTCATAAAATACGTATAGGTCTTCACGGAAATATTGTACTGCGGCAGTCTCACCTATTGAGTCGAAGTAGGTCTTCTCCATCAAGCCATAATGATAGGATGCTGTCTCTTCATTAGGTGTCGCTATGGTTCTCACGGTAGAGTCGTTGACGACGATCACTTCGAGGTCTATCACAGAGACGCCTGTTCCGCCCATCGATTCTGTTGTAACTGTTGTAGTGACGAGTTCGCCTACATTGCCGTCGGCATCCTTAGGCAAGGCGTAAACAGTGTACTCAGTGTTAGGTGCGAAATCTTCCCATGTATGAGTATATTCTGATGTTTTCTCGAGGCCCCACTGTACCACTAAATCTTCAATAGATATTCCCATCATGCCCGACCACATCTCCATATTGGAATGAACGTCTGCCAAGAGATGATATGAAGCGCAGTCGTCGTTTGGAGTGAAGGTAGCTTCTATCGTTGTTGTCGTGACTTCACCCAAAGTTATTTCCACTGAAGGATTTGCTTCTGGAGTCTCGTCGCAGCTATGTTCTTCTATGCCGAAAGTTTTAAGAGCGTCGATGATTGTCTGAGCTGACTCTACAGGATAGATGTCGCCGAGAAGTATCTCTCTGTTTGGAGCGATGAGCACCAAGGTAGGATATTGAGGCACTTGGTACATCTCGTCAATTTCGAATCCGCCGCCGTCACGGCTGATAGTCGGATAAGGTACTCCGTAGTGTTCAGCCCACCATTGAGCGAGTTCGTCGCTGTCGAAAGGTGTTATCTCCATGAAGAAAACGTCGTGCTGGTTACATCCGAAAGCCTCGTATGCTTCAATGACATGAGGAACAGCCTGCTGACATGGAGAACAGCTGTAGAAATAGAAGTCGATAAGAACATGCTGTCCTCTGTCTAATATTTCAAAAAGGTTAATGGTTTCTTCTCCATAGCAGTCTGTCGCGGTAAAGTCTATGGCTTCTGTAAGAGGACATTGAGCTTTAATACCAAGGCTCAACATCAATGTAAAGATAAGTGTTAAAAGCTTTTTCATCTGATTTTATTTTGTAAATAATTCGTTTGCAAAGATAATTTATTATATCCAATCTTCGTATGAGAGACGAAAATATTTCAGATAAAAAAACGCATCAAGCACTTTTCAATGCCGATGCGTCTTCTATGATAACATTAATGATTACTTGACAAATTTCGCTGTTCCGGAATTTGTCTTGACGATATAAACGCCTTTATTCAGATTGCTGATATTTACAGATGTGCTGTTATGCTGTCCTGTCTCAGATGCCACAAGACGACCGTTGATGTCATAAATCAACACTTCATCATTATCTTCAGTTCCGCTGATGATTAGGTTATCGCCATTTACATATAATGCGAAAACGACTTCTCCGAGATTATTGATAGCTATCTCCTCAAATTCATTGCTGACCCAGAGTATGAAATAAACGCCTACGCCTTTCATTGTGTTATCCAACAAGTCGACAGGATACCAATTACCATCGGCTTCTACGGCAGAATTATCTGGCACCGCTGTAGGCTTGACGTAGAGCGTGGCTTTTTCAGTAGAATGTATTATTGTATTAAAAGCGATATATGAGCGACCGATATTGGGGTCGTCGGTGGTTATTGTCATGTTGTCGTCAAATTCGAATGCGACGTAGAATGTTCCTTGAACCTCGATAGGTTCGCCATAAATATCAACGATGTTAATTGAGCGACCTTCGCCAGCACCGGATCCGATGCCAGTAGAACCGAATGCGTCTTTCAATGTCGTGGTGATACGGGCGAATACTTTCTCTTCGTCGAGTTTGCCGTCGGTCTCGCCATATACCACCATCTCGAATGGCTTATCACTGTCGGAGCCTGAAGTGTATGCACGGTTACGATAATGAGCCAACCAAGTGTCGAGTACATATAATTTCAGTTTTGTATCATCAGGTATCTCAAAACGCTCAGCGTATTTTTTGTAATAGCGGTTGTAGCCTGTCACGAAATCGTAATCATAATCTTCGATGCCATTGGCTGAGAACGCAGGTATTGAACCACGTTCCAACAATTCATCCTGTGCTGGATTCCATGTCATGATAGTGTAGTCTTGTGATTCATAGTCGATATATTCAACAGATACGGTGCGGGTGTTTGTACGTGTACCGCTGCTGTTAGAGACGGTAAGTTCAATATCGAAGTCACCAGATTTGTTGAACAAGAAAGAAGGGCTCTCTTCCGTTGAATTTAGAACTGAACCGTCAGGACAACTTACTTTCCAAGAGAATTCCTCTCCGTTCTTAGATAGGTTGGTAATTTTGATTAGCTGGTCTTTGAACACTATCATTCTGCTGTCGATGACGTTGAAGTTACCTCCTACAGCGAAGTCGGCGGTAGGCAGCACTTCAATTCCCGGTGCTGTTATGTTAAAGTCTTCTATGGCGACCATACCCGAGAAATTGACATCTGTACTCAAGGAAAAGGCAAAGCAGTAGGCTCCGCTGATGATAGGCTTGAACGTAAACTCTTGATAAGTCCATTCGCTTATAGATTGGTCTTTGATGCTTTGTCTCACAACAGGGTGATATTCGATATCTTGTTCGCTGCCTACTGTAACAGTGAGGTCGGTATCTCTCAACACGCCGCCAGCGGAATTTCCAGGCATATATAAGTAGTAAGATATGACATATTCATATTCTGTACTCAGGCGGAAGAACGGAGTGAAGAGACGGTCTTCACGATTGTCGACAACCGATTCGATAGCGACTGTATAATAAGTTCCGGTTACGGCATTCACGCCTTCGATATTAGCGGTGATGAAAGGATCCAAACCTGTAGAAGTCCATCCGTTAGGTAATAACGTAGTTCCGTCATAGTCGTTGTCGTAGTTATCGAAAGTGTTGGAATAAGGCACTTCCTTAGCTGTCACGTAATTGTTAGGGTTAGGTATGAGAATGTCCATTCCGTCTATCGTTGTCCATACGAGGTTTACTTCCACTGCGGTCTCGAGATTATCTGTCGTCAGTTCAAAGGATCCGCCGGTGCTGTTTTCTGATGCAGGCGTGATATTCACTGTGATGTCGAAACCGTTTTCGCTCATCGCTTCTTCCATAGGAATGCTAGATACTTCTGTAGTGATTTCTTCAGTAGAGATGTTTTGTATAGCGATGTCACCGACGAGATTTACAGCCTTCACGTTGACTGTTGTAGTATAAGTCTCGCCTATTGTGATTGTCGGTATTTCTGAATCCGATTGTGTTACTGTTATCTCCACGTCTTCGGGTTCATTCTCCGCAGGTTTGAAACCGCTTATCGTCACGTCATCGATACCGATAGCTCCGTGGTCGCGCACGAGTTCTGTCGATTGTTTGAGAGAGATGGAGAAACAATATTCGCCGTCTGTTGCAGGATTGAACAAGAATGAAACCTGAGTCCATGAAGATAAGGCGGAGTTTGTTGAACCTAACGATATTGTCTGCTCCTCCATTGTTTGACCGGTGCCAGCCTTGACATCGACGTAAGAATAGAATGCTGAAGGATTTCCTCCTGGAGCGTAAAGATAGAATGATAGGACGGCATCCTTACCACCGGCGAGTTCCATCATAGGAGTGAATATGACTTCGTCGCGCACTGTTCCCATAATGTCGTTTGAATGCAATACGTATGTTCCGCTGTAGGAGTTATATCCGATCATATACTCACCAGCTTCCATTCGGGTTGCCGGCGATGAACCGATAGAAATCCATCCGTCTGGAACAATGGAACCCGCAGTAAAATGTGAATCATCATCAAAATTCTCGAAGATCTCAAATGATTCCGGCTCTCCTGCAACTATTATCTCAGTGCAGAACAAAATGCTTAAAATAAGTAATGACAGTTTTTTAACAAAATTTTTCATGACAGTTTAATTATATCATTTAACAATTACTTTTCTGCTTCCGTTATCGTATTTGACAATATATAATCCTGATGTCAAATGTTTCTCAATATAACTATCGTTCGACTTATACAACAATACACCTAATGTGTTATATATCGAGATGTTTTCATTTTCTGGATTATATACCTTTAGTATGTTATTGTTGGAGGTGGCAATGACTTTGCTGTCGCGAATTATAATATCATTTACGTTTTCGCCATCTTTGTCAGATACTAATCTTATGTCGTACAGATATAAGCAATCCTGGTATGGTTTAGAGTATGCTTTGAATCCGTAGTGATATACGCCGTCTTCCGGAACTGTTATTTCGATGTTATACACAGAGTAGTTGCCGTCATCTATGGCTGGCACTTCTGGTATGTCGAGAAGTATTTCATTCTGAGATTCCGGAGTGTAGCTGTTTCCGAATGTGACTAACAGCGATTCCAAATAATCTTCCTGAGAAGAGAAGGCACCGAATGTCAAGGTGTAGACGGCGTCTTTTCTGAAGTTGATGGCAGGTGAGATCATCCAGTCGTTGGCTTCTATCTGCCAATTATAATGATAGACGGCGGCGTTGTTTAATTCGTCATAAAACCATGGGTATCCGTCGTTGTTCACGTCGACTATCGTATAGTAGTTATACATGTCATAAACGGAATTAAATACGCCTCCGTATGGAGTGCTGAGTGGGTCACCTACAATCAGGTTGTTTGAATATGCGCTTTCGTAACGTTCATCGCCTATGCATGAGTAAACCTCATAAACATAACGTGTCATCTCGCTGCCATGGTTCTCTACGAATATCCTTTCGGTAAGACCGCTTGCCACTTCCACTTCATCAGGGAATCTGACTATTGTGTAGTTAAGATTTTCCACGTCAAATTCTTCACCGTTGACACCAATTTCAGGGGCGTCCCATGTGAGTGTCGTTTCTAACTTATCTTTAGTCAAGACTATGTTCTTAGGTGCTTCCGGAATGTCGTAGCCTACTAATATGTTACGTTCTATAGTAGGACCATAACCATAAGTATTGGAGGCGACGAGATTGACAGTAATGATGTCGTTATATGCTTGTACAGGAATAGAGATCTGTTGTCCTGGAGTTCCGCTACCTGTGAAATCGAATACATCTTCTGCATAAACTTCATAATTGAGTGTTCCGGAGAGATTGTCGCCGTTATAAGATGTGGTAGGAAGGTTGAATTTGATTGTTCCGCTGTTAGCTCCGTCTGATGCTTTAACAAACTCGAAGTCGGTAACTATGGAAGGAGCCGACATGGAAGGCTCATTGAAATAAGCACCCGGCATAGTAAAGACATCGAGTTGAAAAGCGCGTAAGGTCGCCACAGCATTATATCTGTTTACTTCTGCTATTGCAGCATACTGCGAACCTAAGGCTAAGCTCGAGCTGCAGAACATCCAATACATTCTGTCGGACGAGTTGTCGAAGAATAATGCCTGACGGAATTTCATATTATAAAGGAAGTCGTCATTCATGAAATTAGCAGCCTGCATCATACCCACTTCTACGATAGAACCGTCAGCTTTGTTGATTCTTCCGAGATAGTGTGTCTGGTCGCCGGTCACATTATCTTCAGTCATATAAACACAATAGAGCTCTCCTTTAGCACTACAACCCAAGGTGAGGAAACGTTTGGTGTAGTCAAGGCGGTCGGCGATTCTTGTCATCTCTCCTGTCTGAGGATCTATCTGTACCAACCATGTATCGACATAATCTTTTACTAATCCATAGATATTGTCGGTTGATGCATCATACGACATGCAAATCGTAGTATTCTCACAATTATCGTTAAGGGTGTTTTCCGACAGCAGTTCAAAAGTATTGGCATCGTATATCTTCCATACCGGTGTTTCCGCCTGTATGTTGCTGTTGCTGTCGTATATGTTGCAATATATTTTACCATCGTTATAAGCGACACCTCCCGCTACATTTTCTTGCAACAGAGGTGATTCTAAATCAGGGGTGAAGGCTGTCTCAAATGGCATTGCGAAGATTCCGTTAGGTGCTAATGTGTAGGCGTCGATTTGTGCGTAGGTGAATGCGCCGAATAAATCTACGCCTTCCATAGTGAGAGGTGTGAAATAGTCAGCGGTGTAAGACAAGTCGCCGTTATCATTATCAGGAAGCACTGTCTCCACATATTCTTCCATCTCGAGATCGCCGGTTTCGTCGCCACCTTCTCCTTGTTCGATATATCCAACTGTTATATCTTTAATATCTATGAAATTCTCAACAAATGTGGCGTGGATGCCTATGTGATAAGTTCCTGCTTCAGCCACCGTAAACTGAGGTGATGTAAAGTCGGCAAAACCATTCTGATATAAATGAGTATAGCTGTCAACGACTTGAGAATGTGAAGACGAAGAAGTGCCTGTACCTATTGTCATCTCCATATCGGCATATAATGTCATGGAAGTCTTAATCTTGTAAGAAAGGACATAACGTTTGTCTGCCTCAAGTTCTATTGCAGGAGAGAACAGCCAGTCGTTGACGTTGCTCCAGCCGCTTATGGAAGCACCTTTATTGTAATACTCCCATGTGTTGCCTCCATCGATGTTTTCTACCACCCACGTCGCGAAATCAGATGCGCTGTTAATAGGTAGACTTATGATTGGAATTACGCCACCTTGGAAATCGTCGAGATTTATTTCCTGTTCGGCAGCTTCCGACTCAAGATTCTCGATAGATAACGTGACGCCGTATGTCACCATTCCGGAGAAATTTTCCGGGCTATATGTATATTCTTCTTGTACGCCGGCCTGCATATTTGGAAGAGTAGCCACTAAGGTTCCGTTAGCATAAATCTTGGCGGTCATCGGCTGAGTGATTATTATGTCGTTGACATCACGAGGCGAATTAATCCATTTAATTGTAACGGTCTTCGCTGTGAAGTCGGAGCTTACGGTCATTGCCGGCACCTTGGATGGTCGTTGGTTCTCGCTTTCTTTTACCGACACAGATTTCAAGGTGACGACACCATTAGATGCAGCGGATGTTATGTTAAAGCCTAATTGCATATTTCCGCTTTCCTGAGCTGTGATATGACAACGACGAGTCACCATTCCGGCGTGATGATCGAAACTTTCCTCTACCAATAATGTTGAAGAAGAAGTGCTGACATTTGAACCGTAATGGACGTTGATGATGTCGGTGTCGAACGCGCCTCTCTGAGCTACGGTATACTCTACTATGTAATGTTGTCCGTTTTCCACTGCGAAGTAAGGAGATATTAACCAGTCGTCGGCAGCGATTTCTGTGGTGTTGCCGTCATAGACAATTCCCTTCATACCGTCCATTAACGACCATTGGACACCGTCATTGTTGTTGTCAATAATCGTCCATTCATCTACTTCATTGACAGTAGCAAAATCGTAGGAGAACACAAAATTCAAGTCCTGACCAGATACAAACAGTGTTGACAGGATTACAATTAAAAATGTAAAAACTCTTTTCATAAAGTTAAATAAAAATAAAAGTGAAGTCCAATTAGATTATCCTGATGGCGAATGTCTGGACCTCTTTAAGGCAATCGTCAGATCGTTTTCAATTCTGGTCGCAAAAGTAAGAAATATTTTTATAGTATGGTATACGATATTTATTTTTTCTTTTGGTGTATATGTATTTAGACTTGTGTCATCATAAATTATTTTTATTACTTTTGCATGAAAAATGTTTTTGCAAGATTATGGAAGAAAACAAACCTTTGAGAAAAAGAGACAAGATAATAAGAGGATTCTCGAAGCTGCTGAAGGAGGAGAAGTTGAAGGCAGTGGCGGAATATATTGAGAATCCGGGAGAGTTTATTGCTCTTTTAAAAAGTTTTTGGTATCAGGATTTTGAAAAACAGAAACAGTTTGATGAGTTCAGCGAGAACACAATCTCGAACTATCACGTTCCTTACGGCGTATCTCCAAATGTTATTATCAACGGTAAGTCGTATGTCGTCCCTATGGTTATCGAGGAGAGTTCTGTTGTGGCAGCAGCGTCGGCAGCAGCGAAATTTTGGGGCGACAGAGGCGGATTTCATGCAGAGATTGTAGATGTAAAAAAAGTAGGTCAGGTGCATTTCTGTTGGAAAGGTGAGAAACAGACACTCATCAATCTCCTCCCCGAAATAAAAAACGAGTTCATTAAAAATACCGACAGCATAACTGAGAAAATGAAGAAACGCGGCGGCGGTATCTTAGACATCGAACTCATCGACTTCACAGATAAAATACCCGACTATTATCAGTTCCTCGTCACTTTCAACACCTGCGACTCGATGGGCGCAAATTTCATCAACTCGATATTGGAAAGCTTCGGTCATACCTTACAGGACTTTTTCTCGAAGCAAGATAGTCTCGATGAAGAAAGCAGAATCGTAGAGATAGTGATGTGTATCTTATCGAACTACACTCCCGAATGCCGCGTCAAAGTCTGGGTCGAATGTCCTACATCAGAATTGAACGGCATCGATGAACGTCTCGATGGAAAAGCTTTTGCTGAGAAATTCAAGAAAGCTGTCGACATCGCTATCATAGATCCTTATCGTGCGGCGACTCACAACAAAGGAATATACAACGGCATCGACGCTGTGGTGATCGCAACAGGCAACGACTTCAGAGCCACTGAAGCAGCAGGTCATTCCTACGCGGCAAGAAACGGACATTATGCAAGTCTCTCGTATGTAGAGATAAAAGACGACATCTTCCGTTTCACCTTAGACGTTCCTCTCGCCCTCGGAACTGTCGGCGGATTGACATCGTTACATCCTTTGGCGAAAAAATCGTTGGAACTTCTCGGCAACCCGTCAGCCAAAGAACTCATGATGATAGCGGCGACAATGGGACTTGCCAATAACTATGCGGCAGTAAAATCGCTGACGACAAAAGGAATACAGCAGGGGCACATGAAAATGCACCTCGCCAATATCATGAATCAGCTCGGCGCAACGGAAGAGGAAAAGATAAAAGCAGAACAATATTTTAAAGATAAGACCGTTTCTTTTTCCGAAGCGGAGAGGTTTATATCGAAGATTAGGAGTTAGGTGTAGAGTTTTTATAGTATTCGCATATCAATATATCATTAACGAAATATCTAATGTCATGAAAAAAATCTATTTATTTTTAGCGACGCTTACATTCATCGCTTTCACATCTTGCGATAAGGAAGAAGTTGACGGTTATTATAATCCTAAAGATAAGATTAGTAAGATTTATAGGGAAGATTCCGCCGGGAACAAGCATCTCTTCGAGTCGTGGAATTGGGATAAGAAACAACTTAAGAGTATCGATGTATATAATGACGAAGGCAATATTTCCAATGTGGAGACTTATTATTACGATGGCGACGGACGTATCTCAATGGTATATGGTAGCGGCTTTGGTACGTATTCCAAATATTATTACAAAGATGAATTGTTAGATTATATAGAATTATATTATGACGAGATTTATATTCAAAACCTTGTCGGATATACAGACTCCGTATTATATAATGTACTTGGCGCAAGATTCGACTTCTCATATAATGCCGACAATAGATTCACTGAAATTAAGGCGACGGAATATAAGTTCTGGGAAGACGTCGCTGATAAATCAATAAGTTCATGCAATCCATTAAGATTTATCTTGTCCGAAAACACATGGCGAAGCATGAAGGAAGTCATGAAATATAATGCGAAACATTCTCCTTCAAGAAACGATACTCTCAGAACAACGACCATGACTTTCGAATGGGATGGCGATAACATCTCGAGATGGACATCTGATTATTATCATGGCAGCGATACTGATGCAACATATATTGAGACATATCAATACGACGATAAGACAAATCCTTACAGCAATTTGTATGATAGTTTCGCTGCAAGTGTTTATAAAAAATTCTCCAATGAAAACAACGTGACAAGATGCTCCACAAAATTGATTGAAGGAAGCAATGAATTACCTATCGGAGAACAGACTTATACATACGAATATGAGAAAGATCTTCCTATAAAAAGAGTTTCTGAAGAAATAAATGAAGGATTACCGATAGGAGTCGGAGTGCTGACTTCCGGTACTTATCATTACGAATATAAATAGAATCTATATACTTCTATGAAAACCATTGCTCTCGTCGCTCACGATGCAAAAAAAGACGGCCTCTTGCGTTGGGTCACGAAACATGCCGAGAAACTTATCGGCAACGAATTTTACGCTACAGGTACTACAGGTAAGATTTTGTCTTCCGTATTACCTAATATTAATAAGTTGAAATCAGGTCCTTTGGGTGGCGACCAACAACTCGGTGCTCTTATCTCAGAAGGTAAGATAGATTATCTAATCTTCTTCTGGGATCCTATGACAAGTCAGCCTCACGACGTGGATGTGAAAGCTTTGTTAAGATTAAGCGTACTTTACGATGTACCGACAGCCTGCAACCACGCTTCCGCTGATTTCCTGATAAACTCACAGCTTTTCGGAACAGAATACAAGTCAACTCCCGAAGATTATTCGGATTATCTAAACAGAAGTCTATGAAAATATGAGTCATTATAAATCTAATGGAAAATTACTATTGACTGGCGAATATCTCGTCTTGAAAGGAGCTACTGCATTGGCTCTTCCTCTGAAATTAGGTCAAAGCCTTGATGTAGAGGCTTTAGAAGAAAATGAAAATCGTATTTATTGGAACGCATATAAAAAGTCAACAGACAACGGTCAACAGACAACAGATATAGTTCACGACCCACAGTCTTGGTTTTCGGTAATTCTTGATAAGAATGATTTCGGCATAATAAAGACCGACGATAAAGATAAAGCAGAACGTCTGTCGAATATTTTGTCAAAAGTAAAGTCGCTGAATGAAAACATTTTCAACGATTCCCACGACTACAAGTTCAACACATTATTAGATTTCGACCCGCAATGGGGACTCGGCAGCAGTTCTACATTAATCAATAATGTATCAGAATGGGCAGAAATTAATCCTTACAAACTTCTGGATTATACTTTCAAAGGCTCTGGCTACGACATCGCCTGTGCAAAATCCAACACACCAATTTTTTATACAGTCAACAGTCAACAGTCAACAGACAACGGTCGAATTATCGAAATAGCTAATTTCAATCCAGAATTTAAAGACAATCTTTATTTCGTTTATCAAGGTCACAAGCAGAGTTCTGCGAATGAGGTGAAGGCTTTTCTTGATAAAAATAAAGATTATACTAACGAAGTTCTGTCAATCAGCGAGATAAGCAAAATAATGCCGCAGATACAAACACTGAGAGATTTCTGCTATTTCATCAAGATTCACGAAGAAATAATGGCGACATGCCTAGAACGCAAACGATTAAGAAAATATTTCTCCGACTTCGAAGGCGAAATGAAGTCATTAGGAGCTTGGGGCGGCGACTTTTTCATCGCTGCAACAGAATGGAACGACAGAAAAGTTAAAGATTATTTTGAAAATAAAGGACTTAATGTGATATTTAAGTACAAAGATATTGTTTTGTAATTGAACTAAAATGGACGACAATCAAATAATAAAACGCAGCCCTTCCAATATCGCTATCGTCAAATATTGGGGAAAGCACGACAAACAACTGCCAAACAACCCTTCAATAAGTTTTACTCTAAGTAATTGTTTTACAGAAACTAAAGTAAGATATAACACAAAAACACAAATTGATAAAGGTGCAGTACCTATCTCTATCGACTTTTATTTTGAAGGAAAGGAAAATCATGCTTTTAAGACAAAGATTGAAAAATATCTCAATGAAAATTTACAATATTTTTCATTCTTAAAAGGATTGCATCTCAAGATAGAAAGTTATAATTCTTTTCCTCATTCTTCAGGAATCGCCTCCAGTGCGTCTTCAATGAGTGCGCTGGTTATGTGTCTCTTAGAAATAAAATACAAAGGCAACGACATCGATCTACAAGAAGCCTCGTTCCTTTCGAGACTCGCATCTGGCAGCGCAGCGCGTTCGGTTTATCCAACCATGGCATTATGGGGAAAAATACCTTCTCTATCAAATAGTTCTGACGAGTTTGCAGTTCCAATAGGCAATATGATTCACCCGATTTTCAAAACATATCACGACACTATTTTGATTGTCAGTTCTAAAGAAAAAAGCGTTTCAAGTCGCGCCGGACATTCGCTGATGAACAATCATCCGATGGCAGAAGCTCGTTACGCCACAGCAAGAAAAAATACCCAAGATTTATTAACAATTTTAAAACAAGGTGATTTAGAAGGATTTATAAATATAGCAGAATCTGAAGCAAACCAACTTCACAACTTAATGGCAAGCTCAACTCCTTCATACACCTTAAAAGAACCCAACACAATAAAGATTATTGACGAGATTCTAAAATTTAGAAAAGAAACTTTATTACCAATATGTTACACGTTAGACGCAGGTCCTAACGTACATCTGTTATATCCAGATTCTTGTTCTGAAAAAGTACACTATTTTATTGATGAAGTGTTAAAGAATTACTGTTTCAATAATAAATATATAGACGATAAAGTCTCTTAATGTTAATATTTGATAAGAAATGGAAAACAGAAAATATCACGGAAAGGTAATCTTATTTGGCGAATATTCAATGATATTCGGTTCTGAAGCATTGCTTATTCCGTATGAAACAGTTTTCGGAGAATGGAGTTCGGTCATCAACAGACCTTCAGAACGAGCTTTCGAATCTAACAGAAGTCTTGCTAAATTTTATAATTATCTCATTGAAAACGATAGATTTAGAATCTTAGATTTAAAAAGATTCGAGATGGAACTAAACGCAGGGCTTTTCTTCGATTCCAACATTCCTTTAGGTTACGGTGTCGGAAGCTCTGGCGCATTGGTGGCAGCGACATACGAACGCTACAAATTAATTGATATTGAAGACGTAACGAGGTTAAAGGAGTTTTTTGCCGCGATGGAAAACTGTTTTCACAGCAACAGTTCTGGAATCGACCCGCTTCAATGTTACATCGGAAAACCTTTTGTTCTAAGACAACAGGCAACAAACGACAGAAAACAAATTTCTTTCACTACACTTGATTCCAATTTCATTTCCGACAATATACATATCTTTTTGATTGACACGAAGATAAAAAGTCATACCGCACCTTTGGTACAGCATTTTAAGGATTTAAGAAACGACAAAATTTATCTCAATAAATTTGAAAATGAATACGTTCCACTTGTCAGTAAATGCATCAATTCGTTGATTGAGAAAAATGACGATGTGTTCTTCACAGATTTATATGAATTATCGCTATTACAGACTGATTTACTGTCACATACAATACCTAATGCGACAAAAGAGTTCTTCTTAACAAATGTTAAGGAAGATGGTTTTCAAGTAAAATTATGCGGAGCAGGCGGCGGAGGTTTCCTTCTTGGATTCAGCAACGATATTGAAAAAACGAACCAATATTTGGAATGCCGTGGAAAAAAAATTTCATGGATAAAATAAATCACACAACAATGTGAATTTAAATTCGTTATAAAAGCAGATAAACAAACTAATATTAACTAAAATTAAGAAAATGAAAAAAAACATCCTAACACTAGCAACAATCTTGTTAATGAGCATTTCTGCTTTCGCACAAGATGGAATGAACAAATTAGAACAACTTCCAGCTAACGCTCAGCAGTTCGTAAAAACTTATTTCAGTGACTATATAATTACTTATGTATTCAACGACAAAGAGTTTGCTGACAAAGATTACAAAGTTCGTTTTGAAGATGGTACCGAAGTAAAATTTAATGCAAAAGGCGAATGGACAGAAGTCGGAAGCGAACAAAAATGTATTCCAACGGGATTTATCCTAAAAGAAATAACTGACTATGTTGAAATGAATCATAACGGAATGTGTATCACCGATGTTGAGAGAGAATTCAATCGTATCACCATCGAACTTAACGACAGTTTAGAAATAGAATTCAACAGCAAAGGAAAACTTATTTCATACGACGATTGACAATCTAAACCTGATTTAATATGACAAAATTATCGTTCTTAATCTTAGGATTGACTTTATTATTTTATAATAACACATTCAATAACAGAGCTAAGGACAAAAGTTGTGAAGTCGAAATAATTGCTGTCGGCGACAATTTGATTCATAATTCAGTATTAAATTCAGGTAAAATTAATGACAGTACATATAATTTTGATCGGCTTTTTGATATTATGAGAAATGATTTTCAGAAAGCCGATATTGCAATTACGAACCAAGAAACCATTTTAGGAGGCGAATTCAGACCGTACGACGGTTATCCGGATTTCAACTCACCTTTCGAATTGGGAGATGCCATTGTCAAGGCAGGTTTTGATGTTGTACTCCAAGCTTCAAATCACACTTTAGACGTTGGAGTTCAAGGAGTTCACAACTGTATTGATTATTGGAGAAAACAAAAAGGCATCACTTACCTCGGCATTAACAGAAATGAAAAGGAAAGAAATACGATAAAAATAATCGAAAGAAAGGGGATTAAATTCGCGCTTCTGAATTACACTTACGGACTTAACGGTAGAGAACTTCCAGAAGACAAAGCATATTTGGTGAATTTAATCGATACCGCAGCGATAATCAAAGATTTACGAAAGGCTGAATTACTCGCGGACTTCACGATAGTATTCCCTCACTGGGGTGTTGAATATGTTTATTCTCCTAACAAGTCACAGGAAAAATTAGCAGAAGTGATGACACAAAACGGAGCGGATTTAATCATCGGCACACATCCTCACGTATTGCAACCAATAGAATGGATTGAAAGCGAAAACGGCAACAGAGCCTTATGTTATTATTCTATAGGCAATTACACATCAGGGCAAAAAGCGACACCAAGAGTCTTGGGCGGAATGGCAAAGGTCGTGATAAGAAAATCCAATGACTCAGTCTTCATCGACAGAGCAGGAATCGTTCCAACCATTACTCATTATGAATGGGTTAACGGAACAAGTTTGCATCAAACATATAGATTGTCAGAATATACCGAAACGTTAGAGAAACGGCATTCTTTAGGTTATTATGACAGCACATTCTCCATCAAAACGATTCAAAATTTAGCAAATCAGATTGTAGGAGAATGGATTTCTGATTAATAATAAACAACATTCAAATCTGGATTCTTCATCTTCAGAAGTTCAATGCTTTTCGACTTAATCTTTGTCCTATAAGCTTTTAAGTATTTCAATGAAGGCAAGTTCTCCAATACTATAACACTCTTTATTCCCGTATTGATAATCGATAAATCCTCCAATTTATCGAATTCGGCAAGAGGCTTCAAATTACGCACAAAAGTACCGCCAATATTAAGCACTTGGATATTATTCAATGTTGCTAAAGGATTCAAATCAGAAACAGGCGTATTTTCCATGTTCAAGTTAATCAAAGAGTTCAGATTTGAGAGCGGCAAAATATTGTCCACAGGATTTCCTACAAAAGACAAGACCTCCAAGAAATATTTGTCATGCAATGGCGATAAATCAGCAATCAAGTTATTGTTTACTATTAATTTCTTTAAGAAGAACATCTGTGACAATGGTTCCAATGTATATACAGAACTTGTTGGTTCTATCACAATAGATTCAATATCAATGATATTCTGCAATTGTTCTGGCGTAGGATTAGAATTACATAACAAATGAGAATTGAAAATATCACGCCATGTATCATCAAGATTTCCCCACCATTGACGCAGAAGTTCAGTCTGATAAATAACCGTTATTTGTCTATGAATTTTCTTCAGTTCAATAACATCCTGCGAAGTAACAGAAGTTCCATCAGCATAAATTTTCACAATACTTCCCAACCCATACAATGGCTGCAATGACTTAACCTTTGTGTTCTCAATATTAAGTTCTCTGAGATTCTTACAATTTGAAAGTGGCGTCAAATCAGACACTTTAGTATTGCTTGCATTTAAATATTTAAGATTATGCATTCCAAAAAGTGGTGACAAATCGTCAATTTTTGAATCAGAAATATCGAGATTTTCAAGATTAGTCAAACGGCTGATAGGTTCTGCATCCTGAATAAAATGATTGACTTTCAAACTCTTGACATTGATAATTGCGTGTAATTCCTCTTTGCTTGGAATTATATTCGTATTTGTTTGTTCTATCAAAAGTGATTTCCAAAATGACGGCAATTCATTCCACCAAGCTGCAAGCGCGCTACTTTCGTTTATGACAAGAACATTGGGATTCTGAGACTTAAACTTATTTATATCTTCCTTGCTCACCAAAGAATTATCGCAATAAACCTTTCTCAAGTGAGGCATATTATTCAAGACATCAATATTAGCGACTTTAGTGTTAGAGAAATTAATCTCCGTAAGCTCATCAAGATTAGCAAGTGGCGACAAATCAGTCACTTGAGAACCTTCAAGATTCAAGAAATGGAGATTTACAAGTCCTTGTAAAGAAGACAAGTCATCGACAAAAGTATTGCTAATGTCTATATCGTGTAATTTAAGAAGATTTCGAAGTATAGACAAATCATTCACTTGAGTTCCGGATAAATCCAAGGTACTCAGATTATTACAACGTGCTAAAGGATTAATATCAGAAACATTTGTATTAGAAATCGACAAGTTATTCAAGTCCTTATAAAAAGCTACGATGGAAATATCATCAATCTTTACGTTATCAGCTTTAAAACTTTGCACCACATTGGCATATTTAAGATTTGAAACATCCGTAATATTGGTATTACTAATATCCATTTCCTTGATTTTATTCAAGTTACGAATAGGATTTATATCAGAGACTTCTGTTCCTGAACAATTTAAATAGCGAAGATCAGAAAGTTCTGCCAAAGGATTCAAATTCGTTATGGAGCTATCTCCAGCGACGTCAACTTCTGTAATTTTAACAATTTGTCGTAGTGTTTCAAAGAAGGGCTTTATCGATGATTTTATTGTATCATTTACCCAACGAGAGACGACATCATCTATATAAACAATTGTATCCGGTTGATGCCCATGCAATTCAGCGATACGATCCATAGTCATGGTATCATTTTCAACAATCATAAATGTGTCTCTTAAAATAAATTTACGTTTCGCCATGACAGTAAACGAGTCGTCAAGAATGAGATTTACGTTGCTCATTTCAATGGTATCAAAGACTTTAAAACCTTTACCCAGATATCGCTTCCACGATTCATCCATCGAATTCCACCAGGTGTAAAGTTCCTCTTTTACATTAGGTTTTGTGGTATAGAAACTCACTATTTTGAGTTCTTTTTTATAAGGATCCAAATTGATTTCTAAGAAACGGTTTCTTGTATCATTAATGGTATCGCCAGTTATTGTACGTCCGGCAAGATTTCTGAGCATAGCCACTTTAAAAAATGTATCTCCATATTCATTTATCTGTGGCAAAACGCTCTGCACATTAAAGGTAAATCTCACATTATCAAAGAAAAAGTCAATATCTTTAAGATATGCCTGTATATCTTTATTGATTGATGTCACTCTATTTTCATCCAAGTCATCTTCAACCTGCACATATTCATCTCTAAAAACTTTTGAGTAGCTTTCTTTAAAAATAATATCCTTCTCATGTGCCGACACTTTCGGATCACCGATGAAGTTCAGTGTTTCCTGAAGATAACGAACCATTTGGTTCACTTGTTCTTCATAGTCAGCAATATCTTTATCAGACAACGAGATCTGAGCATTTACAAATATCGATGACAGAAGTAATAATAACAAAAATATTGATTTTATTTTCATTTTCATTTATTGAGATTTGGTTGATAAAATTTCAGAAGTTCCTCTTTTTCATTATCTTTCAAGAAAACAAGATTAGATATTAACCAACCTGTATTCATACCTTCTCTGTTATACCAAGACACTTCAAAATACCAATCATCTATTTGAAGCACATGGAATTTCACTTTGTTAACTTTTTCAAATACGAGATTTCCCTGTTTAACTTCATAAAAAAAGATAGAGAGATAATCTGTCACATAGTCTTCAGATGCGTAATATTCAACACATTCCGGTGTTTTAAAGACCTTATGAATATTCATAAAATCAAGTTCGTGGCTCATCGGATGAAGAAAATGTTTCTGCTGTTCTGCGATATCTCCTTTAGGGAACAACTTGCTAAATTCTGAGAAATAGACGTTTGTCAACACCCATTTTGAACCCAGATTTTCCTTCTCTACTGCAAATATCATACTGATATTCACGCTCTCTCCATTCCATTTGAAAGTTACGGAGACTTCAGAATACCACTCACCGCCAAGGAATTCAAAATAATTAGAATCGGTCTCAGTCAAATCGGAAATGAAGAAATCGCGCAACGAACCGCTAGTTCTTTGGTTCTCCAAATCAAAGAGAAGCGGCAGAATTGTTTTTCTTTTCTGTCTGTCACGATAATCAGAAGAGTCGGGATGAATTTTCTTTCCATACTGATCTTCCTCGTAATTGAAACGGCTAATAAACTGACTCATTTGTTTAGTCATTGTATATAAAGCCCTTTCATCGGTTTGAACATCACCGAGGTTTGTATAAACCTGAGCGTTTGAAATCTTAAAGATCGAAAGCAGTGCCAACAAAACACCTATTCGCAAAATCCTATTCATCTGCAATTATATTAACAAAAGTCTTGGTTCTGAATTTTGTCAAAGTTTTAATTCAAGGATGTTTCTTTAACCCTCATATCACCCAACAAAACATCCCAGAAGCCAATGAGGCGTCCGCCGATCTGAGTTTCTTTACGCTTCACATAAACCGTAATATCTTTTTTCGTCGTATCTTGATAAATCAAACGACCTTCTTTGTCAAAGCCTTTGAATGTCTGGAAAACCGTAATAACACCGACATACGTTCCATCAGGCTGACGTTGCAAGTCGCTGACGTATTCTATCTTATACCAATCTATTTCTACACGGTCGTAATTAAGGCGCATTAATCTTTCAAGATATTGACGCACTTTGTAATACACGACTTCGTTGCTTGTCAATGAAGAGACACCGATTTCAGAATCCGGAGCGAAAAGTTCTTCCGCACGTTCGATGACTCTGTTCGCCTCGCTCCATGGAGTATCCTTTGATCCCACAATTTTTATATATTTGCTAAGGTCACGCACTTTTTCAAGAGCAAGACTATCAACAGCTTGTTTACGCTCTGGACTTAATTCTTGTGCAACTATCTGCGTATTGCCGATAAAAAATATACCGAACAACAATGACAACAATATTCTCTTCATATCAATTATTTTTTAATCAGTTCTAACTCAGTGATTTTCTTATTATTATCGTATTTTATATCATTAATCTCAACACCTACCTTTTTCTGGTCTTTTATATAATTAAGATATTTCTCAATCGTTGTAGGAGCATCATAATCAATAATATCGCCGACGTGATAAATTATTATCAAGACTGGAACATCTGGAGATGCGAACATATCCAATGCCTCAGCTATTTTTTCATTAGCGGTCTCCGCATCTGGAGCGGCAGCAATAATCGCGAAATAGTCATTCAACGAAGTCACTGGTTTCAGCATATTCTGCTTCTCCTCTTCCAGTTTTCTAAGTCGTTCTTCCTCAGCAGCTCTCTCCGCCTCAGCTTTCTCTTTTATAAGAATCTCTTTTGCCGTCACCATCAACTCATCTATCTCAGGATCCATAAACTCTGCTTTCTCAATTTCATCTACCCTCGCCATCCTTTCTTCCAAAGTCCATTCGGTGGTACCTTCAATAATAGCATTCAAATCCTTTTTAGCTTGCTCAATCTTGGCTTCGTATTCCTGCTTCGCCAATTTCTTCTTACTACCGCAACTTGTTGTTCCTCCAATAGTTACAACAATCATCATAGCAATAACAAATAAGTTCTTGATTTGTAATTTCATAGTGTTAATTTTTAAAATTTAGTCTCGCAAATATAGTAAATTTGGGTAGAAAATAATAATTCTTTTGAGGTTTTTTATTAACAATTTATGTAGTTAACGAATGTTGCAATAATTTTCTTGTGAAGTAAAAAAAGAAATATTTTGAAATGTTTTTTTTATGATTTTTGCAGTATGATGAAACACTACAACATACCGATTTTTTTACCCGAACTCGCTTGCCCTTATCGCTGCGTTTATTGTAATCAATTTAGCATTACGGGAAATGACGATATTGTAAAACCTGAAGATGTTAAGAATATTATCGACAGTCACTTAGCTTCTTTTAAAGAAGAAAATCGTTTCGTGGAAGTGGCTTTCTTCGGAGGTAATTTCACTGGACTTCCTGTCATAATGCAAAACGATTATCTTGAGGTGGTGCAGCCTTATCTTGATAAAAATCTCGTTCACGGTATTCGTTGCAGCACGCGCCCCGATTATATATCGCTTCAACGTGTTAAAGAAATTAAACATCTCGGTATGCGTAACATCGAACTCGGAGCGCAAAGCACAAACGACGAAGTCCTAAAACATTGTAAACGTGGTCATACTTACGACGATATTGTCGAAGCATCGCAGATTATTCTTTCTGAAGGAATTACGTTGGGACTTCAGATGATGATAGGTCTGCCTTACGATTCGGAGGAGAAAGATTTTCAGACAGCAAAAGATATAGTGAATCTCGGAGCTAAAGAGACTCGCATTTATCCTTGTATCGTCGTGCAGGACACTGAGTTAGAGGCTTTATATCGTAATGGAGATTATAAAGCTCTTTCTATCAATGAAGCTGTAAGTCGTTCCTCAAGATTATATTCTTATTTTATTGAAAATCAAGTTAAAGTCTTAAGAATAGGCTTGCATCAATCTGATGAGTTGGATAAAGAAGGTTATATTGCAGGTCCTTATCATAGAAATTTCGCCGAGATGGTTTTCTCTCATATTTGGAAAGAGAAATTTGAGAATCTGAAAATCTCAGAATCTGAAAACCTGAAAAAAGACATAATAATCAATGTGCCTGCATCACAGATAAATCACGCTATAGGATGGAATGGCGAGAATAAAAAATTATTATTGGAACAATTTCGTAGCGTTGATTTCAAATGTAGAGACGCGTCAATGATACCTATAAAATCAATAAACATTGACACGTCTCAACAAGTTCAACGTTCAAAGTTCTTAGTTCTATTATTTCTCCTGATGATAAACATCGCGGCATGGAGTCAGAGCGCTGAGGCTTTGGAGAAGAAGATCAATTCTATTCAGAAGGACATCAAGCTTGCGGAGAAGTTGTTGAAAGAGACTTCCAAAAACAAGGAGACGACTATAAATCAGGTCAGCCTGCTTCAGACACAAATAAAGCAGAGAGAGAGTCTGATAAGGACATATCAGAATCAGGTCAATGCTTTGAATAGAGACATCCAGAAGAACAAGAACGAGATTGCGGCTTTGAAAAAAGACCTTACACTTTTTCAAAAAGAGTATGCCAACTTACTATTGATAGCTTATCG